>JAVKLU010000044.1:0-7580 GCA_031538895.1 Burkholderiaceae bacterium
CAGTGGAAAAATAGTTACAGGCGGGAAATTCCAGTGGCTGGAAAAATAGTTACAGGCGGGAAATTCCAGTGGCTGGAAAAATAGTTACAGGCGGGAAATTCCACTCAGTGGAAAAATAGTTACAGGAAGTGAAATGTCCACTCAGTGGAAAAATAGTTACAGGAAGTGAAATGTCCACTCAGTGGAAAAATAGTTACAGGAAGTGAAATGTCCACTCAGTGGACAAATAGTTACAGGCGGGAAATTCCACTCAGTGGAAAAATAGTTACAGGCGGGAAATTCCAGTGGCTGGAAAAATAGTTACAGGCGGGAAATTCCACTCAGTGGAAAAATAGTTACAGGCGGGAAATTCCACTCAGTGGAAAAATAGTTACAGGCGGGAAATTCCACTCAGTGGAAAAATAGTTACAGGCGGGAAATTCCAGCGGCTGGACGCGTATTGGATTAGATGGTCTGCTTTAATTTGGCAATTCGCTTATTGACTTCATCTAAATAATGCAGTCCTTTGTCGGATTGAGATTGATTTTGAATCAAAAGAACTAACAATTCAAGCGCATTACCAATCTCGTTTTTAACGGTGTTTACTTGCTCAACAGTAGCAAAATGTATTTCCATGACTAACCTCAATGAATTCTTTACGATGAACGAAAGTAATTTTACACCACGATTATTGTTCTTTGAAACAGCGGTTCGCAATGATATTTTTGCAAATAGCACTCATGCTTTTGCTGAATTTAAGTGGCGGACCTTATGCGTTGTTTCAAATGCAATCAAAGAGATGATGCAATCCCCTAGCTTAAATCAAATGTCGCAAATACTTTTGAATTTAGATGCCTTCTGTTTTGAATACTTTGAGCATTACCTCACACAACACTATCCAGATTGGAAATCTGACTACGAAAGCCAGCTACAAGCAATCTTAAAAGCAGGAGCTTCGCAAAAAGCCGGTAAAACACAACGCTCCAGCAACACGATCGCGCTCTCCGATTTCATCGGCATATGGCATAACCAAACGGGACGTACTGATCCTTTGGTTGATGCCCTACGCACCATGCTCACCAATGATCGGAGCTATTTTGAGAAGCTGGTGTTATCAGATTCTAAAGTTAATTAATTTATGTAATCAAGGGAGTGAAAACTTATGACAGATTCTAAAAAAATATCAATAGAGAAATTGAATAAGCGTGTGCCAGTGCCTGTGTCGGCGTCTGTTCCTGTTCCGGTAATTGAACGGAAAGCTAGAGTGCTTAGCACTGAGGTTGGGGTATTGGTTTCTGAAGGTGATAGCGTATTTGTTCATACGAGAGAAGCTCATCGCGTATTCACTGGAAATACTTCCTCTCAGTCTGATTCTGGTTTTAGGGCAACTGGAATGATTCGGATGGCCTCTGTCTTGCGTGAATTATGGTTATTGACGGGTGCCAATAATCATTATGCAGATTACTTGTTAATCAATAGCATCAGTAAATTAGATGTTCTAAAAGGTGATATGCAGCAAAATATAAATCGTTTTATAAGCGAATTTGAAGCAAAAAAACCTGAGATAAACATCAATGTGTTGCGTAGTAGCGCACCTTTAAGTTTGTCTCTAACATTTCGCTCCCCCTATGGTTATCACATTATTGAACTACTCCTTAAATTTGATTACTTAGTGAGGGTTATTCGTACCGCGATACAAAAAACAGGGTTAGATCCTAACGAAGGCGCGCAAATTATTTATCAGCAAACTCATAATATCCGTTCGATCATCGAACGGATATGCGCTGTTTATACCCAAATGGTAAAACAAAATTTAACCACAGTTAATCGTCAAATTGTCTGTGGCATTGTCATACCAGACTCTTATTCAGTCACGGAAGAGGAGTCTGTCCTTGCGAAAAAAGCAGTGCAATTGTTAGGGGTAGTTCCCCTAAATGTGTTTTTAGGGCAAAAAAAGCCCATTTACACCCGTTTACTACCTAATGAGGATGTTGATTCACTGAAAAACTTGACGCAGAAAGATTTGTCATTGGGCGTTGCTGAGTTTAAATTGTTGAAAGATTAAATATCATGGATCTAAATAATTTTGCGCCCCTAGCTGAACAATCGACATTCCCTGAGTTCTCAAGCTCACGGGAGTATGCGCGTGAGATTGTTGATGCTTGGATCATCGAATCAGAAAACAAATATAGAGAAATTTATGCTGAAATGCGAAAAATATCTCTGGCCACAAAAAAAGTAGATGGGAAAGCGTTCTTACTAGAAATGCACACCACCACAACAGTGGCGTTGCGTTGGCGATTGTCCAGCGGCAAACATGTCCATTGGGAGAACATTGAACCCTTACTAGCAAAGCTTAACAGTGAAATGCGCGCTTGGTATATCAACCTTGCAACCCAAGGTTTAATACTCAATGCCAGAGCCTCATCAATAAGACAAGAAATTAAAAACGCCAAAAAGGTGAAAGAGGGTAGAGTTTTTATTAATAGCAACAATAAAAGAGCTCTTTTAATACCATTTTTATCATATAAATAGATAAATTATTCTAATAATTAGCATATACGTGCTTGTCAATCCTTAACTTTTTACTAAACTATCATGTCAAATACAATTGTTCTCACCGGTAATGTAGGCAAAAATCCTTCTCTTGAAAAAACTGATCGAGCAAATGTTGTACGATTCTCTATGCTTTGTGATGAGTGGAAGCGCGTCGATGATCCAGATAATCCTGGGAAGAAAACAATAACTTCAGATACCGACAAGCAAGAGTGGTATCAAATCTCCGTATGGAAAGAAAGTCTTTCTGAAGCAGTCATGAAAACCATTCAGAAGGGAGCGCGTATCACTGTAGAGGGTCATTTAACCGTCGGACGTTGGGAAAAGGATGGAGTACCCCAATTCGCTCTACAGATCACTGCCGACAACATATTACACAACCTTAATCGCGTTGACGAGGTGCGCTTGCGTGAGCGGCGAGTCGAACCTAGCGACGCTTAATTTTCAGGATAGGATGGGGGTAGTAGATCATCTTGAGTAAGCTGGTTCAGTTGCGCTATCAGTCGCATCGAATAACCCATGTGATCGCCTTGGAAACCACCCAGTTCGTCTACTACATCCCACAACTCTCTAATCATCAATTCCATGTGTTCAATTCGCCGAACTAATGCTTGAATGTTTGCTTGAATGTGTATTTTTTGTGCCATCTGGAGCCCCTCCTAATGATTAACGAAAAACATCCTGATTTTATTGAAGCAGTTGATTACAAGTATTTTGAACAAGGCTTTTATGTGGTGGCAGCCTACATAGCCAGTCATGCTGAAGACTTCAATGCTTGGGTTAACCAACACGCACCAGAACATGCCAAACAAGCATTTAGGGTTGTCTGTCACCAACTGCACGAGTTTGACAAAGCAGAGTCAACCGTTCGATTAGGACAAAAACTGGTGCCAAAAGATTTGTCAATATTTTTTGAGATTGTGGCAAGCACTAACCGGAGGGCTAATCAACCTAATTGTCCAAAATTTGGACAATTAGGTTTCTCAAGATTTTTCAATAGGCGACACTCATTTATTTGAGTGCGGCTATCCACAATTTTTTAGGATAATTTTTTAAGTTGTCGCAGTCTGAATAAAGTTTGACCGTACCCAAAATAATTAAAAATAACTTGCTTGAATTAATCCTCAATTGAATTTTATTGAGGTCTGTATGAAATTATTTATTTGTGAAAAACCCTCACAAGCCAAAGATATCGCACCCCACATAGGCGCAAACACTCGTGGTGATGGGTGTATGACCGGCAATGGTGTGGCCATTACTTGGTGTGTCGGCCATTTGATGGAACAATCGCCGCCTGAATACTACAACCCAGCTTTAAAAAGTTGGGACATCAAGTTGTTACCCGTTATTCCAACGACTTGGCATATCGGCGTGAAGCCCGATCTTAAAAAACAATACGATATTGTTGCAAGATTGATCAAAAGTGCTGAGTCAGTAGTGATCGCTACCGATGCAGATAGCGAAGGTGAAGTCATTGCGCGTGAAGTACTGGATCATGTGGGCTACACAGGATTAATCAATCGTCTCTGGCTTGCTGCATTAGATGATGCCTCGATTAAAAAGGCGCTTAGCAAGTTATTGCCCAACGAGAAAACACTCCCGCTCTACTGGCGCGGCCTAGGACGTGCTCGTGCAGACTGGATCGCTGGTATGAACCTGACAATGAGTCTGACTAAAGCTTTCGGTACCGGAGGCAAAGGCGGCACTTTACACTGTGGACGCGTACAGACACCAGTACTTGGCTTAATCGTACGGCGTGAGCGCGAAATCAAAGTGTTTAATCCTAAGAAGCATTACGACCTAGACGCAGTATTTGAAATCGAAGGTAAGCCCGTGCCTTTTAACTGGGTCAAGCCTAAAGGCTTACTTGATGAGGCGGGTCACATTGTGGATGCGGCCAAAGTCAAAGCCATTGCGGACACCCTTAAAAATGCGCTAGGAACAGTTCAGTTAGTCGATACCACTCCCCAGCGTGAGTTGGCCCCTCTCCCTTTTTCTCTGGGCGCTTTGCAAAGAGCGGCCTCAGCGCGGTTTGGTATGAAGGCTCAAACCGTGCTTGATGTCGCTCAGTCACTTTACGAAAAACATAAAGCAACGAGCTACCCACGTACGGATGCGGAGCATCTGCCGACATCTATGTTTGCAGAAGCAAGAGGTGTGGTTGATGCGCTCAATAAAGTCGATCCAGAATTAGGGAGTCTGGTTGAACAAATCAAATCTTCAGACGCTTTGAATAAAGCTGGACGTGCGTTTAACGATAAAAAAATTACAGCTCACCATGCCATCATTCCGACGGCCAATCTGCGTGTGATTTTGAAAGAGATGAACAGTAATGAGCGAGTGATTTATCAACTCATTCGTGATCGTTATTTAATGCAGTTTTTAGGCGATTTTGAATACGATCAAACTCGAATCGAAGTCAGCTGTCAATCACATTCTTTCGTGGTCACAGGCAAAGCACCAACCCGCCAAGGTTGGCGGGTTTTAGAGCCGCTTAAAACCGAAGCAGATAAAGCTAAGGCTAAAGACCTCGATGATGCAGAGACAAGTGAAGTTGCCGTTGATTCACTGCCTCAAACTAAAGTCGGGGCAGCAGCACCTAACCTTGATGCACAAGTTAAGGCACTAAAAACTAAGCCGCCTAAACGCTACACCGAAGGTACTTTACTCGGGGCGATGGAGTCAATTGATAAAGTGATTGACGATCCGCGCCTAAAAGCCATCATGAAGGGCAAGGAAAAAGCCGGTATCGGCACGGATGCCACTCGGGCAAGCATCATTGAAGGTTTGTTTAAACGCGAGTACATTGCGAACGATAAAAAGGCGATCGTTCCTACGGACAAAGGTGATGCACTGATTACCCTGATCGAGAAAGTCTCACCAGCAATGGTCGATCCGGCTTTGACTGCTTTGTGGGAAGAGCTTTTAGCACAGGTCGAAGCTGGTCAACTGTCTCTTGAAAAATTTGAAGCAAGCTTGGCCAAGTTTGTAGGTGATTCCATCACCACTATTAAATCGGTATCAGCCACCGGTACCGTAGCCAGAATTGGTGTGATTCATGCGTCGTCAAATAAATCAGGACAGTCCGAACGAAGTGCGGAGGAATATCCCTGCCCAGTATGCGGGAAGGGATATCTGAGGCAGTTACCTCGTCCGAGGGGAGGATTCTTTTGGGGGTGCAATCGTTACCGAGAAGCAGATGGCAATTGTAAAGCCACCTTCGCTGAACTTGACGGAAAGCCTGACTTGAATACAGGGGCTAGATTGGCGAATTTGATGCTTGCCAGAAAAGTATCGGGGATTAAAGTATCAGAGACTTCTCCAAAAATTGGAAAGCCCTGTCCTAAGTGCGGTACCGGTAAACAAACCGGCCGATCACACAAAGCAACTGGAAAACCTTATGTAGGCTGCACCAATTATCCAAATTGTAATTTCTTTGAGTGGGTCAAAATATGAAAACATCAAAAAATTCTGGATTTATGTTGAATTCATTAGTTGCTTTGTGTTGCGCTAAGCACATGCCATTCATTGCTCACGAATTGACGTCAAAGGAGTATCGTACTTTCTGGAAATGGCGGAAACAAATTGACCAGATCAAATTTGATCAGTTGCAAACACAAGAAAAAATGGATGGCGTGCCTAGGGGCCCTAAGCACAACTGGACAACTGGGAAAGTGCACAACTCCCAATGGTTAAGACGACATCGGCCAAATGAAATGGTGGTTGAACGCATCTACCCAATTTGGAATCCCGTTTCAAATTTGATTAAACACAATAATCGACCTGTCTATGTTGCTCTGCTACGAAGCAGCGTTTACGGGTTGAGTTACGTCTATCTTGACGGAAAAATTCAATATTGTGTGGACTTAGGTAATGATTATTGGTTTGAAGATTTAGAAAAAAATAATCTGTTTTTTGGGCAATCTGTTTCTGAGCGTTACCCGATTTTACCTTGGCGAGAAATCGCTAGGGGAGCACAAGTGCCATCGGTAAATTTGGTTTTGTAGATTATTTGATAATCGTAACTTTTCTAATGTCATCAATTTTGCAATAAAGCTTCTTTTTACCTGATTCTCTCATTGTGCCAAGCACAAGCACATTAATTCCTGCAAGTTCTTCAAGATCACTTATTTTAAATTGAGTTAAAAAATCTTTAACAAACCGCTCTTCAACTAAAAAACTAAATCCTGCCCCCCCAGTATTTAGCCACACACTTTTTGAAGCATCTCTTCTTGCTCCGGTTAATTGGCCCCAAAATCCTTTTAATAATCCAATTTCTAACGGATTAATTTCTTTAAAATTTACAAATAAATTTGAAAACGAATAGATTTGATCATCAAATTCAAGCGTTCTCTGTGATTTGCTAAATTCAGGTGCAATAAGAAAGTTTTTTAATAATGTTGTTAAGCCGTAATGGGAGCTACGAGTTCTTTCGTTTGAACCTGTATGTCTTTGGTGTGGTTTATTACCCGTTGAGCCATGTCGCCCGTCGCTTGAAGAGTGAGCGTGGTTTTTGACCACTTTAAGTACTAATTTGATATGTGTTCCAGTATTGCGAATGGCATTGACAACTTCAACTGCCGATGACGAATCTTCTTGACTGTTTGTATTCATCGTAGATGCATTACATCCCTCTTTATGAGGCTTTGCACCAAAACAAGGTGGCTTCCCGTCAATAGTTCTCTTTCGAAAATAAGCAGCTGCATTACAAAGTACGCAAACTAGATGGTGGCGTTTATCCTCGAGAACATCCTCTCGCAACATTGAAAACGTGACCGCATCATATGTTTTACCATCCCTTGTACATAAAGCGATTTTCATAAAAAATTCCCCCTGTTTTTAATTCGAGCTTCTATAATTACACAAAGTAGCAGTTTTTCACCGTTCACTGACGGTTTCAGTGTGCTTGATTGAGTGTTATCAATCGCCCTTGTAGCAAGAAGCACAACAGTCTCATGCAAGTTGTGTGGCTGGTCTTGACCAGTTTGAGATTTCTTTTTACGACCCGCTTGTGGGATTCAATCCCGCAGGCTGGGCTTGATCTC
>JAVKLU010000045.1:0-20433 GCA_031538895.1 Burkholderiaceae bacterium
AATTTCCCGCCTGTAACTATTTTTCCACTGAGTGGAATTTCCCGCCTGTAACTATTTTTCCACTGAGTGGAATTTCCCGCCTGTAACTATTTTTCCAGCCACTGGAATTTCCCGCCTGTAACTATTTTTCCAGCCACTGGAATTTCCCGCCTGTAACTATTAAACCATTAGGTCATTACTACTTTAGACAGTGTTTCCCCTATTACTATTAAAGCCCTTTAGGTCATTACTACTTTAGACAGTGTTTTTAGTCTAAAGTCATCTCTACTTTTGACTTTATGAGTTTTGACCTACTTCAATCATCTCTATCTATCAATCTTAAAAAGATTAAAAACACATTAAAATTTATTAAAAATAATTAAAATTAGCTCTAACAGAGTTAATTTTAATTATTTACATTGTTTGTGCTTCTTAAAATCTGCTTCAATCCCTGTATTTTTTCAATTGCAACAGTTTTATCTACTGGCGCAGGTTCCGGATGGTTAGTCGGCTGTATCAAGTTTTTGATAGTCTCCCTATCTTTCCGGATTTTGAATCCCCCTGCTGCTTTAAAGGTTCCTTGTTGCATTCCTCTTGATAAACATCTGGCCAGTCCTACCGGACTCAATACCTTTTTACGATTGTTGCAAAACTCCATCTCATCCAGTATTTCCTGTTGTTTAATGGGAGTATTGACACTAAGTTCTTGAAACACGTCAATGATTGAATCCCGCTCTTCTTGGTGCAAGATGAATTTAGGGAAAATCAGAGAAACACCTACAACCTGATCGCTAGTTTTGCCGTTTTCCGCCGCATCATGGAAAGTGTTTGAAGAGATTAGGTTTGTAGTTGTTGGTTTTAGTAATAGGTTTTTAACTTCTTTATTCGCGCGTACGCAAGAAAGGCGGGAAACGGCAAAACTAGCAGGCTGGTTTCGGTAAAACTGGCGAGTGGGTAACGGTAAAGCTTGAAGGCTAGTTTCGGCAAAACCAGTTTTGCCGTTTTTAATCGCAGGTACATTATTGAGACTGGCATTAGACTTGTTTCCCTCTGAGTCATTAGTAAATCGCTTAGGATTTAATGTTGCGTCATCCCTAATAGGCGGGAAACGGCAAAACTGGTTTTGCCCAAGTTTTGCCGTTTCTTGATCTGCTAATCCGTGACCCAATCCCATTTGTGTATAGATGAAGGTTTTAAGTGCTGCCATTTGAAGCTGCATGGCAATACCTCTAGAAAACCCTAAATGGGCTTCTTTGAGTAAAGACGCTTCACGCAAACATTTACGGGCAGATTCCTGCTCGTAACGGGATAAGCCGAGATCAAGAGCAAGTTTTTGGCGATCTAATTGCACCCAAGATTGAGTGCGTGCGTTGACTCTGTGTAAATAGATTAGCCTTGAGAGCAACATTGCCGCTTTGACACCTAATTTAGGAGCAAAAATTGAGTGATAAGAAAATGTTGGACCAAAAACATTACTCATGCTTGAGTGATTTCCTTGGAGCCGTAGGTCAGCCAGAGACATTTGTCGCACAGGATGACTAAAACGGGACTCAATTGCCGCATAAACAGCGGGCAAGTTGACGCGATAGTAAAGAGTAGCGGGACAGCCTTGTAGGGCTGATTCAAGAAAGCCCAGTTGAGCCAAGGATTTGCGGGCAGTGACCAGATTTTTCTGCGACATACCTAATTCATTGATCCAATCGGCTGCACTTTTATTAAACCAACCATCAGACTTTAGGACGTCGTCCCCATTACGAGTCCAATAAAGAGCTTGGTTTAATAAAAGTGCCGCCTTAACATCGCTGGTGATAGCAACGAGATGATGGCGAATCTTGATTTGCCGACTGGCGACTAAAGTCGGTATAAACAAGCCAAAGTCGGCGCTCGCGTCGAACAAAATTTTTTCAAAGGAAACCTTGTTAGTCTTGACAGGAGGATTAAGTACGGTAGTCACGCCGGCCTCCTGTCAAACAGTTTGGACGCAATATAATTTTGGCACTTTAATCGGGCATCTTGGTTCTCCTCATGTCCTCCCTCTTGACCAAACGATAGATAAGACAGAGGTGAATTTTGAGGTGACGATGAGCAAGTTAAAAGAGGGACTCCGTGGAAAAGAGGAACTTCAGAATTCCAAAAAACACGGTTTTGAGCACCTATATAGCTTTTTTCAAGAAATTCAAAGTATTTGGAAATCAACGCATCAAAACCGATATTCGGACAAAGATGATCTGACAGGGTATAAGTTGGTAAGTGCTTCACAAGATATGGTGCGCTATCTTGATCCACATTTCGAAAGGAATTTTCCGTTGGATACCCCAATGGAAAGCGCGATTCGAACTCAGCAGAAGATGGCAATAGCTCGGCTGGCGGGCGACCCAGCTCAATAGCGTTTAAGAAAATTAATCCAATTGTTCGATACAGGTCAAATACTTGTGGCAATCCCACACGATTAAGCATTCTTTGAGGATGGACGGCACATTTTTGTGCCTGATTAAAAGCATCTTGATCCAACAACTTTCCGATGCGTTGTAAAACTTCATATTTACGCAAGTGAGGATTAAATGGATCGGTTTTTATTTCAACAATATTATCTAGTTCAATCACATGATTAATCATGAATTGATCTAGATAGCCAGACCATTTTTCGATAAATAAATGATCTTTAAGACCGTAATCCTTTATTGACATGATTTTTATCCTTCAATTAAGCTAAAAATTGACCATAGTTTTGCTTAATCTGCGCTAGGGCTTTACGCTCCATCAGATACAAATCTTGTAGCGTTTCCCAGCAGGGGCGGTAAAAGAGATTTCTCTTACCGTTGATGCGGATAACACGTATCGCAATCAGGTTTTTACGGTATAAAACTCGTCGGCAACGTCGAGCTGTGTTGGCGAGGATGCCGGTTGCGTAGTAAATATCATCATTAGTCTTGTGTGACCAACCTTCTTTGTCCCCTTCTTGGCCAATTAACCAAGAAAGCAATAGACCAGATACGATGTCTCCAGCCAGTTCCGCGTACCATTTGTTGTAGGCAATTGGTTCGTCAATCAAGTCAAAGACATTAAATTGGGTAAGATTTTTATGTACTGTCTTGTTGTTCATGTTCACTCCTTGTTATCCTTGTTATTGGACTCGTAATTTTTAGAACTTAAATTCGTAAAAAAGTTAAATAGGCGCGGTTTTTGTAAGTCTTTTAACCACTCCTTTGCTTCAGACAATGAAAGATGCGAAACACCGTTGACTACTAAAAAAGTGTCGAACAAATCTTTTTTCCATCCAGCAGCATCGATACGCTTCAACATAGAGCGTTTGCCTATAACGTTGTAGGCTAATTTGTTACGCATAATTTCGGTCTGAAGTAATTGGCACAAAGCAATTAACTCTTTGTTGAGAGTTATTCTTGTCAATTCAACTCCGTGAAGTGTGGTTTTGTTATGTTCGGCAAATGAAAAGCGGGCGATACAGGTGCGATGATTGCCATCACCATCTAAAAACCAATTACTCCCGTCATCGCTGATGTAGCTCATAGTCGGTTCTTTTTTGTCATGACATTCATAATAGGCAGGGTTAGCCTCGAAGTCTTGTCGCCGAGCGACCATACGCCTACCCTCTTGCAAGAATTTCAGCCAAGTCCATCCTTGGTAGGCTGGGAGTCTTGTTCCAGTTACACCAAAAACATTGATACATCCGTTTGCAGTCCATTCCTCTTCATTGATGAAAGCAGAATAATGCGTCAATAAGTCCTCATCAAAGGGTTGAATAAGGTCATTAGCCCAATGAGGAGGAGACGCTAAAACTCGTTCAAGTAATGTCATATAAAATCTTTCTACAGAATAGGGCGGAAAACTCCTCTGGCATAATTGAATGCAGTGCGTTTACGGGTACCAGCCCCGCACTGCATTTACCATCAACATAATCTTTAGAGGAGTTTTCCATGAAAGCTATTACTTCAACTTTAATCGTCACGGCTTCACTACCTTACGCATACTTATTTGGTCAATTGCTAAAACGAATAGAAGCATGGCATCGGTACGAAAACGCACCAAGACGGCGACTTTTTGCTGTAACGATCATGCTCACAATAGTTGGTTTAGTTCTTGGGCTTATGCTTTCTCATTACCTTTTGCAAGCAGGCATACTTGAATGAGTTCCAGCGTAATTTGAGATTAGGTGTATACCTAGTCTCAATATGCTCAAAAATAAAATCTACTTTGATTTCTAAATAATTAAAAACGGGGTTCATAAGCCACGTAAATAAAAGAAACCAAATAATCACTCCTGCCCAAAAATACCAAGGGATTTGAGCGTAATTTCCCTTTAATGCGTACAAAATCCATTCCAACCAGCTATGTATTGATAGGACATCCATTTCATCTCCAATTAAAGGTTCTCCATCACCACTGTGTGCAGTGCGGCGATGCTGTATTGCGGGTACTTATGGTGTAATTTGAAGTATTGTTCAGTCAAATTCATGGCAGACTCTGCAAGAATCATCCAGTCGCGCTCAATGTCTTCTCTAATGTTTTCGGGGGGCATTTTTGGCTGCCCTCCTTGAGAGCAGACTTCCGTTGCATTAGGGGCTTCGCGACGTAGCTGAGCGATTTCTGTTTTAGTGAGCCCAAATAGGGCTTTAAGCAGATGATGAGGAGCTCCGTGTTGCAAGAAATACCTTGGTAAATCTTTGTTGATTCCTAAAATCACCTCTAAACACCGCTCCAGAACAAATGGGTCAATAAAAAATTCAATTTCAAATTCAACCAATTGGCACAATTTGTTAAGTTTCGAGGTCGGAAGTTGGGATAGTGTTTTTAGCTGTTCTGGAGCAAAACCAGAATCCACCAGACGATTAAAGGTATGGGGATTGTTGGTAGACTCAATGATTTTGCGGAGTAGTAAAAACTGGGTTGAGGGGGACTCTTGATGAATCTCGATTGGAGTCGTCTTCATGAACTTACCTCCTCAGAGAAAGCAGGCGAGGAAGAAAGCTCTTCCAAAAGCGCAGAAAAGCGTTCTGGATCGAACTCGATCCAACTTCTCGCTTTCGTTAAGACATCGTAAAGCGAAATAACGAAAGGGCTCCCCCCGTTATATAAGCTAGTCAGTAATAACTGCTCAGGGTTGTGAGGCCCCATTCTTTCTCCAAACTCCTCCCATGTCGTGTCCTCTGACATTGCTTTTTCGTAGAAGAGCGATTTGGGGTTCAGGTTTTGCAATACTGAACGGTTTAATTGGCCAGACACTAAGACTAGGAACCACCACGCTTCTCTAAATGTTGGCGCGACCATTTTCCGGTTGGTCATTTGATCAATACTCAAATCCAAGGTGTACATCAGCTCGGGAATTTCTACATAGAATCCCATTGGCAGATCGTCCTGGTGCCTGATGAGATCAAGCATTTTTAACCCCCCAGTTTCTAAGCGCACACAATTGGCAAATGTTTCCAGCGCACCAAAGAACTGTTTTTTATGGTTGATAGGAGGAGTCGACTCAAAAGAAGTTATCTTTTTTACGGGTGATTTTCTAAGCCGACTGGCTAAGTTTGGCGCTTGTTCCTCTCTAGAAGAGAGCGGCCGATCACTTTCTTCCTCTGATAATTTTTCATCTAAAGGAAGAGCGTTGTCAGGCGTAAACACTTCTGAGGCTTGTTCGGGAAAGCGCTTGGCCAGTGCATTTGCGCAGCCCCTTTCAATTGCATCCACGTCGATGCTGTCCGCGTTGTTGGCTAAACAATTTTGTCCAATCTCTAACAAAATTGGATCAACCATATCGCCCCAAAACTCCTGCTCCGCCATTCCTAAATCAAGGGCTTGTTTGACGAGGCGGTTGAGGATGGGTTGGATTGCCTGAGTTTGACTCAATTGCAGAAGATGCACCGCTTCACCCAGAGCGTGCAGTCGAGCGACTGCAAAGGCGTAGAGATAGATGGATGACTTTGCAACCTTCAGTCCGTACTTGTTTTTTTGTTGTAGAAGGTTCTCAAAAGCAACGGCGTTTAATTTATTCCCTGTTTCAGCCTCGATCAACTGCTTCAATTCCATCACCCCTGCGGCGTCGTCCCAAAAACACATTGGACTACGATTGATGTTTTCGCCAAGACTAGAGGCCAGCAAGACATCTTCGCTAACAAAGGGAGTAAACACCACTTTAATGTACCCGTATTTCTCATCGCCAGTTTCTATATACAAGTCTTTGATCGCGCGCAGTCGGGTATTACCCCCGCCCGCGATCATGTAGCGTTCTGCACCTGGCCGTTTAGTGACATGCAGTCCCGCCAAAGCCATACTGCCATTGACTCTAATCCACTCCTTCAATTCATCGAACGACGCATTCGGTGTCGATTTACGCGGATTTCGGTCATAGAAATCCACCTGGTCTAGGGGCAGTTCAACGGTACTCCCTGCAACATCCACTTGGGACAAGTCAACCGGACTTTGGGGTAATTTCCTGGGCACAATCGACACACCAATCCGTGCCTTGCGCGGATCAATTCCTGTGGCCTTAGTATCTACTGGGACCTTAGTAGCTAATTGCTCATCACTCATTTTGGCCTCCTTCTTCCGTAGACATCTCAAAGGAGGAACAACCTTGCGCATACACGTGCGTGTATTCAGGCATAATTTCCCATGCCAGACGATGAAGCACTTCTATTTCTTTGTTGGGCCGTTTACGGTTAACACTAAGCCGCTGGAGCGGTATCCGATCACTGGCCGCCTGAGTAAAGGCGGCAGCTTGTGGTACTACGGTTTGGCACACCGTGATTCCCGCATCTTCGCGGTCTGCGACCGCTTCGCGCAAAAGAGCAGCGACCTCAGCCGCATTGCGCGTCCGCTCCATGCGGTAGATCACCGCTTTCACCGGTGGCGGTTCAAGGCCGATCGCACGCCCTTCTTCGAGTTTTTCGATCAAGGCAATTGTGCCGCTTAAAAATTCGCGACTAGAAATGATGTCAGGCACAATCGGCGACACAATCGTGTTCGCCGCAAACGCCGCTGCATCTTCCATCGGACCACCATTGCCCTTGGTATCAATGATGATGACATCATAGTTTTCGGCGACAAATGGAGAGCGCAATGCCTCGCGCATCCTGACAGCCCGATCCATGCGGCTTGCCAACCAAGTCCTTAATTCGCCATTTGCATCATTGGCACAGACAATATCAAGGTTGTCGAATACTGTCTGTGACACACATTTTGCAGATACCGTTCCTTGCGTGAGCGTTTCAACCAAACCTTCACTCGCCTGATGTTTGATTTCGTAGAACTGGGTCAGTGATGCCTGATCAGCATCTGCATCAATCATGAGTACCCGCAGGCCCATATCTGCGTACAGACCTGCTAGGAACGCTGATAAGTGGGTTTTACCCACGCCACCTTTGGTATTGATGAAGGAGAGGATTTTCATGAGCTCGCTCCTTCATCAATAATGACTTCGGAATGAGCACATGCGCCATGAAGGCAAATATGTGCAGAGGGTGTTTTTGTTTCAGTAGATTCTTCAAGCATTTTTAACCTCTTAATGACAGGGTTATTAAAAATGCTGAACTTAAAAATATCTACGATTCGCCCGCCTCAAAAAGTGAGACATGGTGCCCAGAAGAGGCACCAATAACGTCAATATCCAGTTGGTTAACAGTAAACTCGTGTGCACTTTTTGTGCAATATGGATTTAAAAAATTATACACCGGCGACCTAATACACATGCTCAGATATTGACCCGTGCATCAGTTACCTAGTATTACTCGGTAACTAGATTAGATCGTGACCATTTTCGTGGCGCCAAGAAAATGGTTGAAGTAGGCGCTATCCGCCACTCACCTTCCCAATTTTAGAGTTGTTCTTCTAAATCCCTTCTAACTTGTTCCCTTATCGACTTAGGAGCTGTTTTTACGATACGCTCCTCCTTGCTCATACGCATATTCCTAACTTTAGCCCACACACCAGTCATATTTATTCTAATCGGTGTATCTGGATTTGATTCATTCCACTTAGTTAAAGCAAGTTTAGCCTCAGCAATTTTTTTCTGATCTTCTTCAAATATACCAATCGCCCATTTATCACTAATATCAGCAGATTTAAGTTTGTTCAGACCAATTAAGCGGTTTTTCTCCTCCGTCGCATCTTGCGATTTTTTAACATCATTTGGCTGGAATCCAATAGCCTTAAAGAAAGCGTCTTGGGCTGTTGTTTCTATTACTTTCTGCCCTTTGGCATTTCGATACATCCCACGCGAAATCATGTCTTGCGCTTTAATTAAATTACTAACTGCGGTTCCACCCGCATCTTGTATCGCTTCTGATACATCGCCTGATAGCAAATTATCAGCCGCCGAAAAGAATCGCCTAAACATATCGCCAGCTGGTCCAGCGAATTCCAATACATCTTTTGTATGATCTTCTTTCTTCGTCAGTAAGCCTGTCCCAGGGATAAGATTGCCCAATCCCATGCGCCCGCTAATATCAATTGGCGCTCCAGGTAAGCCGCTAATTCCATTAAGCAACAATCTTGCACCGGTTTGTCCCATATAGTCTGCCAAAAAACTGCGTAATGCGCTCTTGCTGTCAAAGTTATAGCCTAGTTTTTGCATCAACCCACTGATAAGATCATCCAAATCATCCTTAAACGGCAGTCCACTAAAACCGCTAAGTAACACAAGTACTGCCAGCGAATAAAGCACCGCGCGCTTACCATCCGGACCACCTTGCGTCCACATCCTATGTAGCATCTCATTGTAGGCGACGCTATATTGCTTAAACGTAAATAGCGTTCCGCCTATCGCACCGCGCGCCCATTTAGGCTTGTTCGCCTTGTTGTATATACCTTGACTTTCTGAAATTGCCTTTTTTGCAAACTCCATAGGGTCGATCATTCCCTGCGCCTTTGCTATGCGCCATGAAGCGATAAATGTTATACGGCGGTTTAACTGTTCAGCTATGGAAAACGGCGCACCCCAGAGTACAGAGAATCGAGACACGCTGTTATTCCACTTTGCTTGTGCGGTACCAGCCAGTGTTCCGTCCCCAGATTGTAGCGCGGCCTTGCCTGCGGCTTGCTTCATAAGCTGATGCACTTCTTGGGGACTAACAATTCCATCTGCCTCGGCTTTTTTGAGTGCGCTATCAAGCTCAACATCCCCAGTGCTAGATTTCAGTGCATCTTTCACCGCTGCCACCATTTGCTTACTAGATTGTGCCATGCCGCCAAACTGGCTTAAATAGGGCATAGTCATCGTAAATGGTTGCGTTAAATTAACCGCAGCAGATGCCAATGAACCTCCGATGAATTGCGCAAACATCAGTCCCTTAATCGCCTGGGCTTCTTCACGAGGGTTTTGCAAATAGTCTTTGAGCTGTACCGCCGCATCTTGAAGTTCACCTTGACCTTTTGGAATATCGGCAACTGCCTCGCCAAGCTCCGCCATATGCAGGTTTTTACTGGTATGCCGCGCATTACTGTACACAAACCCCGCTAATACTCGAGTGACATCTTCACTGTATCCGGCAATTCCTTTGCGCTCAATCAGGCGCTTCATTGCGCTACGATTGCTTGTAGCTAACTGTAGGAACATCTGATACGCCTTATTACCATCACTGTCCCCCGTTTCGTCAAGCCCCAACATATCGCCAAACAATGCTACTGTTTCAGGAGATACCCCTGAAAATAGCTTGTATGCCTCTTGAGACACAGTGCCTTGATTGATTGTGGATTGCGGGTAAGTCTGGCGCATTTTTCGCGCCATTTTGCTGGATTCCGCCTTGCTCTCGAACATACCAAAATAAATCCGATCGCCTTTTTCGTTGAGTACGTCTAATGTGTAGCTGCCAAACCTAGAAAGTGGCGCATATCCGCGCTTCGTCAGCTGATCAGTACGAGCTGAAATATCTGACATTTTTTCAGCGGCCGCCATAAGTACATCATGGCGATTAGGTGTTTTCCCTGCCTCTGCGATCAAATGCTCACGAATAATACTCTCTGCCTCATCAGCATTTTTTGCATCCATGGCGTCTTCACGCACGGCGGTTGCATCTTTACCTACAACACTTAGCATAGTGCTAATCGCCATATCATTTAGGCTTTTATCAACAGCTAACCTAAATTCTTTGTATAGCGATATTTGCTCAGCGCTTAACCCGTGCATTCCTTTAAGCTCTGCGTCCGTCCATACAATCCCTGGCTTCAAAAATGACTGCTTGAATCTATTGTTTACTGCGGAATCGTAAATATCTAGGTTGCTGCCTAGCCATGCTTTCAACTCAGCTTCGCTAACTTTATTTTTGCGCATTAGCATCTGCGATTTTTGATCCATTGTCATCGCATCTGTCTGCTTCTCTAATTCGGTTACTTGTATTGGCGATCCATCAAAATCACGAGTCCAGTTAAGTGTCCCCTCAAAAACAGGTTTTCCTAACGCCTTGTTATCCTCAAAGCTAATAGCTGTCTTAAGTGCATCACGTAAGCTCTCCATTTTTGGCAATATATTTGGGGCTAAGTCAGCGGCACGGTTGGCGTAATATGATGTGTCGCTAATGAAGTTTTGTGCAGCATCGTAAACCCGCTTGAACTCGGGCGACCGCTCTGCAAGGTTATACATCGTACCGATGGATTTGTGCCACCAGCTTAACTTACCTGCGTGCGAATTGAAGAAATCCTGTACATGGTAGCCAGCTGGAAAGTTCAAATCTTTGGTATTGTTATATGCAGCAGTCAGCGCATCATTAAAATTTGGCTTATTGCTGAAAAAAATACCTTCGCCACGCTTCACGGCATCAATATATTCACGGTCTTTTGATGCGCCTACTGGCTGACTATATCGAATATCCGCATTGTTTGAAGCTTGTTGTTCGTCGTATTTTTTAGCTTTATTGAATAAAGACTTTCTTTTTTTTATGCTGCCTTTTGAGCGCCAAACACCATCATCATCGCGTACAAGTCCATCTGGCGTATAAAGCTCTCCGTCTGCCCCTGTAACTTCAATGTCGCGCGGGTCGGCTTGAATTTGTAAACCGTATGATCTTTACCGTGCTTTGGTCTGCTGTGCCCTATCGTACCGCGCTCACTTGATGCAAACCATGTATTACCAGTAAATTCTTTTTGTGAACGTATGCTCTCTGCATTTTTATTACTCGTTCCGTGGTAGATGGTTATAGTTCCATTGCCTATGTTTTTATCGATGCGCATACCGCGCTTTCTACCTTTTGATGCGATATTTTCCATAGCCTCATACATACTAATGTAGTCTTCTCTGGATACTTCGCTAAAGGTTTTTTGAATGGACTTTTTTTTCATAGAGGTAGAATCATACTCCAGACCAGCCGCACTATCCGCCATAACAACCAAGTCTTTGCCGTCAAAGTCGTGATTTGCAGGATTCAACTTCACCAGTTTTTTCAAAGCCCGCAAAAATATAGTCTGCACTCTTGCAAGCCAGCCTTTTGCGCTGACGGGGGCCATTTTCTCGTCTGGCGCCACGCCACGGTTTACAGCCTCCTCTATGGCATAGGCCAGAAATTCGTTTTGGTAAGTTTGGGCATTAAAAAAGCCCTCATTTTGAGGGCTTTTGGTAGTTTGCGGCGATTGGCTGTACAGTAGCTTTTTAAGCGCTGGGTCTAGCTCTTGCTCTGACTGGCGTAAAGCCTGTCCCAGTAATCTGGATCGTCCTTGGCCTTCTCCGCGTATTGCGGATATTGTGAGTATCGCTCTTTTAAGAGTTGTGCCCCCTGCCTTAACTCCTCTTGCCTCTTTACTGTCAGAGTACCGCCGAATATCTTGCTCTGATAGGGATTCAGTTTTTCCATTATTCCCTCTTAATTCAAAGTTTTTAGACTCAAAATTATACCCGAATTCACCCAAATGTTCAACCGGTTTTAGCACGCTTTCAGCGCTTGCCCGCAGCATTTCCCCAAGATTATAGTCGGTGTCGCCATCCCTCCATTTGAACGGCGTAGCAGCCTCGCTGCTAGGGTTAAGCTGTAACTCATGCGGCAATAGGTGATCAGTCGTACCCCAGCGCAGGGCGCTTGAAATCATCTGATCAGTGCGACGTAACTGTGCAGCGTCAGACAGGCCATTTGGGTCGCCTATAAAAACCCTGCCGGTATTGTGCGCCCAGTCGCCAATCATTTGGTAAATTGTTCTTCCACCATCGCCCTCTTGAAGACCAGTAATGTCTATCCACACCTGTTTGTCGGTAGCATATACAAAAGCGTTCGGGTACTTGGTTTGTTTGGTATCAGGCAGAATAATGCGATAAACCGTTGTCGGCACATCTTTACCCAAATTCTTGGCTGTAGTATTGGTGCGCCGTTCCATCACAATATCTGCTTCTGGGACAATATCGCGCACCACTTTCCCAATATCTTTAGCATGTGATTTTGGCAACTGGAACGCATCACTGTTTTGCGCAAGCAGTTTCCACATGGCTAGGGCTGTACTATCGTTTGCGCTTGGTGTAAGGCTGGCCTGTATATCGGCTTGCTGTTGGGTTTTGGCCGCCTGCGTCGCCCTCTGGTGCGCCGCCTCATAAATCTGACTCTCCACACTGTCAGCAGGTCTGTTTTTCCACGAAGTCACCACACTTTGCAGTTTCTTCATACTTTTAGCGTCTAGCAATTCACCACCGCGTTTGTGGAAAACCTCATGCAACCATACCCCTTTCTCTGTGCCAGCCTCAATATTGTCCGCTATTAGATAGATTTTGCCATCCGCAGGGTTGAAAAAGGCTTGGACCTTGTTTTCTAGATCTAGAGATACTTCACCCTTAATCCCCTCAATAACTTTTTTTGCCTCATCCCGAGTCACCACCTTAGTGCTCTCGCTTATCTTATCCCATGCATTTGACATACCAGTAAAGATGGATTCAATCGCAGCTTTTATCTTTTCGGGGGTCGTTGAGGTTTGAGCTGGTGCAGATGTAGCACTAGTAGCCGTTTCTTGCGATTTTTTGTAGCCAGCAAGATTTTTTTCGGTTACAATTTTAACCATTCCCGCCCTGTTTTGTGTGACCGTATCAGGCAATTGTCGCCCGACCGCTTTCTCAAATAAAGGCGGGAATTTATTTTTGTCAATATACCGCACAAGCCCATCATTAAACCAACGCAAGAAAGGCGTTTGTGCGCTTCGGTCATATGCGTTTAGAAGCGTATGGAAACCGAGTTCATGTCTTCCCTGCGAATCTTGCCTGATAATCATAGCGACAGGCTGACCATTTAGCAATTCAGGCGCAATAAATACCAGCCCCTCATCGGTATCACTCTCAAACACTGCCGCTGGGTTATCCAGCCATAGAGGCACTTTTTTCCACACTTCGGCCGTCATGCGCGGGTGATTGTCTTGGCCTGCAATGACTTTACTTTCTGCGAGCACTACGGGTTTATTTTGGTATCCCAGCAAGCCTAGTACGTCCGACTTGTCGAGTACCGTTGCGCCTACCCGATTGGCAGGCGTGCCCGCAAACAATTCATCAATGCGCTGTTCGAATTTGGCTTTGATCGCATGGCTTTGGCTGTATAAAACGGTCTTTCCTCCCTCATCTTTATTCTTAATCGTGTCAAAAAGCGCGTCAAATGCATCAATCACTGGCTTTTCTTCGGGAGTATTGCTCTGCGCTTCGTCGAATAATCCGCCACCGTCAGAAGGAGGCATATACATTTTAGATTCTTGTTTAGCAGGTACTGGCAAGCCTACAAATAAATCATTCTGCATGGACCCACTGGGCTCCAACGTGAAGCTATCACGCATCATGTCAGCTTGCTCACGCTCCATATCTGCGAATAAATCATCGGTAGCGTAATTTTTAATTGGCTGTTGAAGCGCCAATTTCTCCCCGACAACTTTAGCGCTTCCTTTGTCTTTACCAAGCCAGCGGCTATCTTTTAGAGGAGTTGCTCCTTGCGCGCGTGCGCTAGCTGCATTGATGCTCACCGCATCAACCACAAAACCCTGTTCGATCAGTGGGGCGTACATTTTAGGGTCGCCGTCAAATCCCGTTAGCATCACTCCACTAGCCCCAGTCTGGCGCGCAAAACGTCTTATCAACGCTTGAGCACGAACTGCTTTGGGGTTTTTAAGTTCGCTTTCTGGTAACTCCATAACGGCCTGTACGTGCAACTTGTCATCAGTAGCAATCAAGGTAACAAAGCCACTTTTCTTGAAACTTTGACCAACCAATGCGATGCTGTGCGGGTCATTTGCTGGCTTGCGTAACTGATCATTCGGTACGCTTGGTATGCGCGTTTTATCAAAACCGAAGTATTTTTGTGTAACTTTCGTGCTTATACCATCCGCTCCGACATTGATTTCGGCAAATTTATTGCTGTCAATAATGACGTGGCCCGCAAATCCTGGCAAGTGCTTTGCCATGTACTCGGTGGTTTGGATATCCGCCGCGCTTGGTGTCGGGTCGCCGCTGGGGTGATTGTGCAACATATAAATCTGATCTGCACCAACTCCACGCATCTGTTTGGTTAGTCTATTTATATAGACTTCTGGATCTTTAGTAGTGGCAACTGCGACACTTGGTAAGCGTAACGATAATCCAGTATGCCCAACAACATGTCCTTGCTTCACGAAAAAATAGCGCGCAGTTTCAAAACGCGGATCACGATATACCTGCGCAAGAGTAGCCAAGTCTTCAGCGCTGGTTACTTTTTTACCAATCAAGTCAGTCGCCCCATCGTTCAGCAAATCCGTACTAATAGCGTTAGCGATGATGCTACCCTTGCCAATACGCTGTACGGCGGACTGTACTGCTGACTTGGCATCCGCTTTAGTTTGTGCGTTGGCGTCACTGCGCCAGCCAAACTTCTGACCAAGCGCCGTAATAATTTCTGAAATATTACTGTCAAGGTATAACGCGCGTTGTTGGAACAATCTCTGCTGTCCGCGCGCCTCGGCCTCGTCTATTTCGGAGTCGCTTCCCGTGAGTACAAAGTTATTGGGGGTTGATGCCGCTACATTGTTATTTCGCTCTTGTGCAAGTGCTTTGGCTTCTCGCTTTTGCTTGGCCAGGATTTCGGCGCGGTCATAAGTAGAAAGCCCCTCGCTAGGAGGGGCTTTATCATGCGGATGCGCTACACTATCATTAGCTGGTCGCCAGTGTTGTCCAAACTCACTTTGCTGTCCTTGTTCATTACCAGCGGTGGCTCCTCGTTGTCCAGTTTGTTGCCCGCCACCACTGCCAACCCAAGCAGAGCGTCGAACACCCCGCTCAAATCCTGATACTGTGGAGGCGTCGGGTTCTTTGACTGAGCTGTATTTTCTGGTGTTTTGTTCAAAAATTGGGATTTTTCCGTATTCATTTATTATTTTCTCGTTAACAGATTTGATAATATCATCTAGGCTCGCAGGCTCAGATCCAAAAAAGTCATCTGTTCTTGACCGCTCAATTTCAAGTTTAATCGCTTGCGCAATTTTACGCAAGCCTTCCCCCATCCTTTTATAGGATTTTATATTCCCCCATAAAAAACGCACTATTTTGTCTGCCAATTCATCGCGGCCAAATACGTCTGACTGTGCCAGCGCGTCATCTTGACGAAAGCCCTTGGCTTTGCTTTCTTTGATAAATCCAATCGCCTCTATCATGCGGGGGACAAAATAACCAAGTTCTCCCGCCTCAGTACTATCAATTGCTGCAAAATCTGGCGCGGCAATTGATAGCGCGTGCTGGATGTTTTTAAGGTCTGGGTCTGCGTCCTCACTGAATTTTGAAATTAAATCAGGGTCTCTATACGCCTTTGCAAATACGGCATTACGCACCCGATCAATAAATTGCTTAGAGTGCCTGCCTTTTGAATCGGTCAACTGTGCCATATCGGCACCTTGGGCGCGCAATGCGGTAGAAAATCTACTTAAAAATGAGCTGTTATGAGATGAATCTATCTCACCATTTTCGCCAGTCATAAAATCACTGGCGTCGATCATTGCCGCATCATTTAACGCTTGCTCACTAGCGCTGAATCCTAAATTACTTTGCGGGTTGCTCAACGCTCCTATATTTGACAATTTACCCACGTTATGCGAAACAAAACGAACCAGCATCGGATTATCTATTTTGCGAATTACATCTGAACTCACTCCATGAAAATCAGAATCTCCCGCTAAATCTTGCACATACTGAGCGGCTGTGCCCTGCTCATGTGCAGTGTGAATAGCAGCGCTGCGTCCATTATTGATTGCCCGCAATGTTCCCGCATCCAAAGGATTGTAATAGTCCGCACGTTTGTTTCCATCCGCAGTATGGCTGTACTGCACTTGACTTGCATCGACTACTGCATATTGGCTATCAATCTTACGCCCATCTCCAAGCGTAATACTGCTTTTACGCCCCATCTGCGAGGCAGGTATCCCTTTATCTCCGCCTTGAAAAATCATAGGAGCGGCTTCATTCGGACTTTTACCCACACCTAAACGGTCATAGTCTGGGTTTTGCGCCATTTTTTGCATCTGTTGCACGCTCTCAGGGCGTGAACGGTCTCTGTTTTGCAGACTTAGGTCAACTTGCTTTACCTCTGATGGCTTAATAAACGATTGCTTGCTGTTTAATAAAGGGCCGCTTTCTTGAGCTCCAATATTGATTGACCCAGCAGTATTTGGAATATCGTTGTTGGTAGTATTTGCACTTTCTACGATTGGCGCATAAGTACCCCCCCATTGATGCTGGGCGGCTAAGTCCGCATTAGCCATTCGATGCATTCTTTCTAAGGCCGCCTCTGGATTATTATAGCTATTCGCCGTTTGCATCCCACTCAAACCATTTGTAGAAACTGGATCTAAAGGTTGGCTCCCAGCTATATCAAGCGATACCTTATGTGTTGTAGGATCCGCAGTTGAAATTTGATTGGCGTCAATCCCATGTTTTCTTAGGACGCTTTCAAATATTTTTGCATTATGGCTACGCACGAACGGGGCCAGGTCTTCATTTTGACTCAATGCGTATGATTTGAACGCTTTGGCCTGCGCATCCTCTGGCAATTGATTCACCCAATCTGGAACATTTTCAGCTAGATTTCTACCAACTTCAAAACCTTTAGCCTCATATTTATCAGCTATCTGTGCATTGGCTTCTACGCCAGCATTAGCCGCGCGTGATAAAGCACCCTCTTCTTGCACTTTACCATCTCTGATAGTATCACCGGTAGATTTAAACTGAGAAGTAATAGACGACCCAGCTCCACCAAAACCACCGCCCAATCCGCCTAACGCCATCGAGTCAACGTAATCTCGTATCGCCTCTTTATCAGATAGCGACTTACCTGCACCATATCTTTCAATACCCGTTTGCACACCCTCTGTAGCAGCTTCTCGTACAATACCTTTCGGTATTTCTTTTAATGCGCCTAATCCCGCCCTACCAGACCCATGTAAAAACCGGCCTAACATAAGGGCATCTGCTACTGTATCTACGCCAGCCGCAAGTCCAGCACTACCAGCAATTCTGGCGAGATCGCCCCCATCTAGAGTACGACCTTCTTTATCAGCCTGTTCAACAGCCTCCCCATAAATGCCTCCAGATTCGGCCATGTAATTTGATCCTAGTAGCGCTGTTCCGGCGCCATACTTAACGCCTTTTTTTATCGCCATTTCTGCCGCCTGAGCAGCGGCCATTTCTCCAGCGCTAGTAGCAATTCCTTTCTCTAATGCCTTAGCAAGCCCGCGTTTAACTATTTGCTTACCAATAATCGCACCAAGTCCACCTGTCGCTACTGCTTGCAATCCTTGTCCTGCAATATACCCAGTACCATATCCGACAAAATCAGATAAGTCGCCTTTGCCTTCAAGAACATTACTAAAGCTATCAGAGTCACGGCTAAGAGCATTTATTTTTTCTTCTTCTTGACCTTTGTATATCCCCATACCAAAGTCACGCACTCCATCCGACCCAATTGCATCACCAACTAATCCAACAGCCCCACCAAAAGTCTTTGGTAGCTCACGCGCCGCTACTTCAAACCCTCGAGAAAAATTTCCCTGATCGCTTTTTTCTTGGAGTTTAATAGGCTCTAACCTGACGCCTGCCACGCCTGCTAATTTCGATTTATCGAAGTTTGGATAATACGTCCTATGAATAAGGTCGAATGCATCAGAGTCACTTAAATGCTCTAATCCTAAGTGTCGTTTGGCTTGTTCAATATTCATTATTAACCTTGAATTCCATGAGATGAACTAGCATTGTTTAAGGGGTCCTCAAAACCAACTATATCTCCTCCTGTTTTGTTTAAATTGTTAAGTTTTAATTGAAATTCGTCGCGTTGATTTTGTATTTGTACCGCTTGAGGACTTCTTGAATCATATGTACCTTGTGATCGTAGTTTTGTCACCTCAGCATCTATTTTTTTTATCGCACTGACAAGAATGTCTGCTTGGTTTTTAAGTTCGCGTTGACTCTTGACTGCCTCAGATTTTCCTCTGCTAGTGTATGCATTATACCAATCTATTTTTAATTTATCTTTATACTGTTGATCGGCACGTTTATTATCAACATCGATATTGTTTATTTGTGCATCAGTTAATTTGTTTTGTCGATTACTTGTATTGTCTAAACGTTTATCAGCATTCAGTGCACGATAGTGCTCTAATCGTTGCTCCGGTGTTACGGTACGAGATAAAATAAAACCAGCTTCCGCCATGCCCTGCGCGTCATTGCTAAATTGATAGGGCAACGGCGTTACCGTACCGTCTTCACTAACTGGACCAAATCCCCATGTTTTTGAATCATCCCCATAAATGGTTTTAAACTTCATTTTACCGCCTTGACCATCTCCAGCGCTATCACTCAAAAACTTCGTGAAATGATCTGGTGATAAAAGAGAATATCCAGCTCCTCTCTTATAAGCAGCATCAGCTAGTTTTTGTTCTTGTTCTTGCATTTGCAAGGATGCATGCGTGAATTGCTGCGCTTTAATAGGGTCACTCTTTGCAATCGCCAGACCTACTCTCTTAGCGACTTCAGATGGACTATTTTGTATGGCAAGCTCTGCTTGCGCTTGTTTTTCATCAAAAAAACGTTTATTTCCAACATTAAATTGCTTAACAGTGATAGGCTGGTCTTCAATAAATTGTTTAATTGAATTATTTTTAATTTGACTTGAAAATGTATTTTTATCATCTACAGGAATAGAGCTTGCTATATTGCTTTGACTAACATTGTTAAATGTGTCATCTTTTTTTATAATATTATCCTGATCATTTAATGCCTTTTGGAATTCATTAGGACCTGTATTAGTTTCAACTTGTTCAGTACTAATTTGCATTGGTTTATAGGCAGAGGACAAGCTTTCTTCAAACTGATCTTGCTTTTTACGCTCGCGTATTGCATTCCCAAGCGATATCCCTGTATTTATTCCTTGTGTTATTCCATTAAATACAGCTGCCCATCCAAGATTACTCATTTTCTACTCCCTTCTAGTTTTTGAACCCGCTTGCTTAATTCTTTAATGGCTGCCATATTGATTCCGTTGGCAGAAATAATATCTATTACTTTACCTCTAGGCGCTACTGAATCACCCATGTTTTTTTGGACATCCTGCGCCATTGGACCGATATGTGAACCTCCATCACCCTCTCCTTCTTTGTATGTCCAGCTCTCAACGGGTGTATTTTCTATGGCCGCGAGAGCGTCCTTGCCGCTTACTGGTTTGCGTTGTTTTTTCGAGTTTTTATCGCTTTTCATATAAATAGCGGAACCAACCGTCGCGGCTGAACCAGCTAATGCACCAACCATAGCAGCCTTCGCCTGTTGATTAGAGTTGTACGCCCCAAGCTGGGCGTTATATTGACCTTGCATTAAATTTGCCGCAGATTGATTGCCTTGTATCGCCGTATTAAACCCATTTTGCATCATGTTCGCAGCGTTTTGCTGAATTTGTAGCGGCACCTGAGAATTGCCTACCGAGTTATTGCCTGCGTTGAGCGCGACTCCCGCACTAGTGGCTTGATTACTGGCCAGATTACGCCCCATATTTGCGGCGTCCATACGGCGGGCGTAGCCTTGTATCTCAATATTGTTTCTAGCTTGATTCCCTGCACCAGCGCTTGCAACAGCTTCAGCAATGCTTGTTTGACGTTGCTGGGCGGAAAAATTTCCAGAATTTGGATTAATACCCATTGCTGCCGCATTGCGCGCCACCTGGTCGCGCGCACCATCAAATTGACTATGAACATCAGCGATGGCCTTACCCGCTTCATTTTCGCGTCTAGAATAGGTGTCGTAGTTTTGCGCATCTGCAACAATCTGGCCCTCCAGCGGCCTAAATGTGTCTTTTTGGTAATTCCAGTAATCGCGGCTAATTGCTTGGTTTTCGTCAGAAATTGCCATTTGCTGGGCTGCTACTTTTTTAGCATTATTTGATGCCCAGATACGATCTGCCTCGCCATCAGTATATTGTTGTTTATACCAGGCCAATGCCTCTTTGCTTATTTGGGCATTTTGCATCGCCGCCTGACCAATCAACGGGTCTGGTG
>JAVKLU010000001.1:0-3954 GCA_031538895.1 Burkholderiaceae bacterium
CACTTCTAACAATTCATTTTTGCGGCGAATTGCTTTGTTGCGCAGTACGCGAAATCCTCACGTACTGTAGGTACGCTCCGGTTTCTGTGTGCTGTGCGCCTCGCACTTCATCCGCACATTCTGTATTTATAGAAGTGCCCTACAACCCTTATTCAGACGGTTCATCTTTTAAGCGCGCCTCTTCTACTGATTCCGGATCTGCCGCCGTGGCGACAACATAGCGTTCTGTTGCCCACGCCCCTAAATCGCGCTCGCGGCAGACTTGACCACAAAAAGGACGATAGCGATTTTCGCTACTCCACACGACATCAGTTTTACAGTTTGGGCAAGAAACAATTCTCGTCATAAGCGCGTTAGAAGTTGCACAAAATTAAACGGAAAGGCACGTTGTCATGCACCATCTGCAATTTGAATTGCGAGTCTTGCTCTGTAAAACGAATGCGCAACATGTATTTGTTGGCACTGATCTCTGGAATATAACGATGTTCTTCCACTTCTAAACGCAGCATTTGATACGCGGTGTTGTCGCGTAGCAAACGTTCGTAAGCGCCTTGCTCAGCGGTTAAATCCAGCCCGCGCCCGTTTTCGCGCAATAAAGATAAGACCAATTTCATGGCGTCAAAAAATGGGATAAACGGACTGATCCACAAAGACAAATCGCGTAAACGTTCTTCATGCGGTTTTTGTTGCCACGCGTGATAAGAGGGTAAATCAAATTCGCTGGCACCGCCGGGAATCACGAGGCGATTACGAATAGTGCTTAACCACTCGATTTGTAATAAATGTTGCCCTGTTTTCCCTTTTGCCCCAACCAAGGCGGTGCGTACCGATTCGATCTGTTCGGCTAATGCATTCAGGTCGCGGCTTTGCTGATGGGGATTGGCGAATGAGGCTTGCAGCGCCAATTTTTGACGCGTGAGTTCTTGCAAAATTTCTGATTTCAAATCGCTGCGTGACAATACTTCAGTCAATTCAAAAACCAATTCCAAAGCGATTTGATGGTCGTAGGCTTGGGTGCGTTGTAAAAAGAAATGCAGTTTTTGATGCAAATCTTCAAGGCGCAGCAAGGTGCGCACACGCTCGTTAAAAGGATATTCGTACAAAATCACAATAAATCCAGTAAATAAAAATATCAAAAAATGTTTTAAAACGCCTGCAAAATTAATCGCTCAATGATTCTTTTGCGATTAAAAACGCCAGAGTATAGATGTGGTGGCGCTACTTTGCCGATACATTTTTATGCGTGGCTGATGAATTGACCTAGTGTTGATGGCCAGTCGATGATGGACGCTCGGTGTCGCCATTTTATTTTAGGACGTAAAAACTGGCTGCCAAAGTTTTGCCTTCATTGACGCCATCCAAACGGCGTTCGCTGGCCACGGTCAGCGCCGCTAATCGATCGGCTGGTGCGGGATGAGTGGCATACAAAAGGGTCAGGCCTTCATCGCTCGAATTGATTTCGCCTAATGTATAAAGCACTTGCGGCAAACCATAAGCTTCATAACCCGAACGTGCTGCTAGAGCCAAGCCGATGCGATCGGCTTCAAATTCAGCGTCTTTATCCAAGCCGCGCGCCAAAATTTCAGCGCCATGACCGATTAAGGATTTAATCGATTGGTTGCCAGTGAGTTGTTGAGTGACATTCGCACCTTGGTTGAGCAATTCAGATTTTTGTAACAAGGCAAGGTGGTGTTTTTTAATCACATGACCGATCTCGTGTCCTAACACCCCCGCTAATTGCGATTCGTCGCGCAAGCGTTGGTATAAACCTTTGGTTAAAAAAATATATCCACCTGGTGCGGCGAAGGCGTTTAGATCTTTGCTTTCAATGACGCCAAATTGCCACGGCAAATCGGGGCGACTGCTGTGGCTGGCGATCCAGCGGCCAACTTGATTGACATAGCGTTGCAGTATCAGGTCTTTAACCAGTGGTGCTGCACCTAACAAGTTACCGGAAATTTCTTTACCTAGGGCGATTTCTTCATCCAATGACGGACTGCTGAGATTCTTCACAATAGGGTTAGCGCGCGCTTCTTTTTCTAAGGCCGCCGCTTTGTCCGCAAGGGCCTTTTGATCAGCAATGGCTTTATCACGCGCCTCTTGCGCCCTCTTTGCTTGTTCTTGCACGCGCGCGGCTTCGGCTTTGAGTTGATCAAAATTAAATCCGCAGGCATTATTCATTACGCCGACAGACAGGACTGCGCCGATAGCAATAAAAAGGGCGCGAATTTTTACGGTGTGAGTAGCAGTAGTCGTCATGGTGATGGTTATTTGGGCGTCGCCAAGTCGGCAAAATTCACATCAATTAAACCTTTGCCCAGCGCAACTTGGCGTGCTTGTTCGGCGCTGGTTTGGTAGCTGGCCAGTAGGGCGATTTGTTCGGCGTTGTATTGGGCGCTTTTTAATTCTTCGCTAGACAAGCCGCGCACGCCGGTGCTTGCGACAATTTTGCCAGTTCCCGCACGTCCGCTATTGAGCGCAAGCACGCCTTGATTGCTTGTGGCGGGGACATTGCGTTTGACTGACAAAATACGCACCCAACCCTGTTTTTTTGCCCCCTTAATTTCTAGCCAACCGTTTTGTGAAGACAGAATGGTGATGTTCTCACCACGTTGCGCCGTTCCTTGGATCGCCGCATCGGAAAAGGGCTTGGCGCGTAAGGTATCGTTTTTGAGCATAGTGCCAGTATCTGCGGCAAGTAATGTTTGAGACGCAACACACAGGCTGGCACAGAGCATCATGCGAGTAATCAATTTAAGAGACATGGTAAAAGTGAAGTCAGATGTAAAAGTCAGTCAGGAAGTCAGTGATGTGAACGAAGTCGGCAAAGTATAATTTTAACGGACTCGTCGGACTCATCTTGTTCGTCACTCCTTGTTTATCATTCCTTGTTCGTCACCCTATTTTTCCAGAAGTAGATTTGATCAGCGTTGCTGCGATGTGCTGGCGTTAAATTGGCGTGCATGAACGACGCCATGAATACCGCTTCGATACTATAAAAATGCCGTCAAAATGACACCTAGCGTTATTTTCTAAACTGATAAAGAGACCAAAATGTTAAAAGGAATTTCTCCCTTAATCCCTCCTGAATTACTCAAAATCATGGCCGAAATGGGGCATGACGACGCATTGGTATTAGCCGACGCTAACTTTACGGCGGTGCGTATTGCCAGTCATCGACCTGTGGTACACATTCCTGGCGTTCGCATGTTAGACATGATTCGGGCGGTGACCGCGCTGTTTCCTTTGGCCGAAGACGTCGCCTCGCCGGTAGGTTATATGCAAGTGGAACACCAACCCGATACCTATCGATCGAGTTTGCAACGCATCATCGCGGCCGAAATTCAGCCTTTAATCAAGCCGCATCAAACACTCGAAGCGATTGAGCGTTATGCGTTTTATGAGCGCGCGCGCCAGTCTTTTGTGATTGTTTCGACCGGTGAATTGCAACCCTATGGTAATTTTATTTTGCGTAAAGGCGTGATCGGTGAAGCATTAGAAAAATAAGCGTCATGTTGGATTAACGGCTTCTATGCGTGGTCAATACTAGAATTCCCACGGCTCCTTGTCCTTAATTTCGGCCAGCTTGGCGTCAATGTTTTTGATGGATCCTGCGACTTCGCGCAGGATGACGGTGGGGGTATGTTTTAGGTCTCCCGTCACCCTGCGCGCAGTCGCAGGGCCCAGATGCGATCACTTAACCGTCGCTCCATTCAGCAGTTTGCCCAAAAATTCACGCCACTCATTCCCACTGATCCTCGCCCTTAATTTCGGCCACTGTGGTGTCAATGTTTTTGATGGGTCCTGCGACTTCGCGCAGGATGACAGTGGTGGTATGGGTCCTGCGACTTCGCGCAGGAAGACGGCGGTGGTATGTTTTAGGTCCCGCCACAGTTAAGCGATTGCTCGGTTTGCCAAAAAAACTCACGCCGTTCATCTATCACCTCATCATCC
>JAVKLU010000046.1:0-1750 GCA_031538895.1 Burkholderiaceae bacterium
CATTTTGATTGCAACGGCGAGGGCTTCAATTGCAGCATCTTGACCAAATACGACTGCTTTTAAATCACGGTCAATCGTTTGTAATTTGCTGCGATCATCTTGCGAAATCGTTTGTGGCGGGATGCGGGCAATTTTGGCGACAATGTCTTCAATCTCTAATTTTCCGATGGTTTTTTTCTGTTTTGATTTGGGCAAAATGCGCTGTGCTGCGCCAGCTTCATCAATCACATCAATGGCTTTATCGGGTAAAAAACGATCACTGATAAAACGCGCCGATAATTCTGCTGCGCTGATCAGCGCATGACTGGAATAGCGAATACCGTGATGTTCTTCAAAGCGGGATTTCAATCCGCGCAAAATTTGAATCGTTTGTTCGACACTTGGTTCATTAATATCAATTTTTTGAAAACGTCGCGCTAAACCGTAATCTTTTTCAAAAACTTGGCGAAATTCCGTGAAAGTCGTTGCGCCAATGCAATTTAATTGACCGGAAGATAAGGCAGGTTTGATGAGGTTCGACGCATCCAATGCGCCACCAGAGGCCGCTCCGGCGCCAATAATGGTGTGAATTTCATCAATAAACAAAATCGCATGCGGTAATTCTTTGAGTTGTTTGAGTACTGCTTTTAAGCGTGCCTCAAAGTCGCCTCGGTATTTTGTCCCCGCCAACAGAGACCCCAAATCCAATCCATACACTTGCGCGTCTTTCAAAACATCTGGCACTTCGCCTGTGGTAATTCGCAAAGCTAATCCTTCGGCGACGGCAGTCTTACCAACGCCTGCTTCGCCCACTAACAGAGGGTTATTTTTGCGGCGACGGCATAAAACTTGTACCACGCGTTCGACTTCATTTTCGCGTCCAATCAAGGGGTCAATTTTGTTAGCGAGCGCCAATTCATTGAGATTTTGACAATACAGATCGAGCGGTGATTGCGTCGCGCTGCGATTCATCGGCGATTCATCAGCATTGCTTGTCGCGGCCGAAATTCCGTCTTTACGTATGCCATGCGCGATGTAATTGACGACATCTAAACGTGTCACACCTTGCTGATTCAAGTAATACACCGCGTGTGAATCTTTTTCACCAAAAATCGCGACCAGTACATTCTCACCTTTGACTTCTTTTTTTCCGGCCGATGAAGATTGCACGTGCATCATCGCGCGTTGAATCACGCGTTGAAATCCAAGCGTTGGTACGCAATCCTTGACTTCTTTATCGTTGGCGACTTCAGCGTGCTCTTGAACAAACTGCACCAGCGCGTTGCGCATCGCGTCAAGGTCAACGTTACAGGCACGCAAGGCGTCTAAGGCGGAGGCATTGTTCAGTAAAGCCAACAACAAATGTTCCACGGTCATATATTCGTGTTTGGCGGAACGGGCTTCAGCAAACGCCTCATGCAAAGTGATTTCGAGTTCTTGACCAATCATAGGAGTAATTTATTGATTAAAAATGATTCAATGGGTGGTAACAATTAGGTGGTCGCAGTGTTGTGACAGTTTAGCGATGCAATATTCACTTATTAAGAACTGATTACACTTTTTCAAGTACACACTGCAAAGGATATTCCGCAGCTTGTGCGCGCTTTAAGACTTCATCCATTTTAGTGTTTGCGATGTCGTACGCAAAAATGCCGCAAACCCCGCGTCCTTCCGTATGAATTTTTAACATGATCTGTGTCGCGACATCGAGGTTTTTACCAAACACCTCGGACAAAATTTCGATGACAAAATCCATTGGGGTGAAATCATC
>JAVKLU010000047.1:0-37701 GCA_031538895.1 Burkholderiaceae bacterium
CCCTTACGTTTGTTGTCCCTTATGTTTGTCGCGCCTTATTCCTGTTAGTTTGGAACAGGACAACTCCATATGACTTATTCAGATCATTTTTAAACCGGCATCAATCCTGAGGATGAGCGTGATTGCGCTTTCAAGGTTTGATATTTAAGCCACAAAAAATCCTGTGTTTCCACATGCGCGGGGTCTTTTTCTATCGAGTTGACGGGACACACTTCCATGCAATTAGGTTTGTCGTAATGACCTACGCATTCAGTACATTTATCAAAATTGATTTCGTAAATTTCCAAACCCATGCTAATTGCTTCGTTCGGACACACGGGTTCGCAAACATCGCAGTTAATACATTCTTCGGTAATTTTTAATGACATTTTTAAGATACTGATAAATACATTCGCTGATGATAAATTGACTCATTAAGAAGTCTGATCGGGAAGAATTTTTTTCTTTAACCATTTTTCAACTGAAGGAAAAACGAATTTTGACACGTCGCCATTCAAGCTGGCGATCTCTCGCACAATCGATCCCGAAATAAATTGGTATTGATCTGAAGGCGTTAAAAATAAGGTTTCAACTTCAGGAATAAGCGAACGATTCATTCCAGCCATTTGAAACTCGTATTCAAAATCTGACACTGCGCGCAGGCCACGCACAATCACTTTGGCATTCACACTGTGAACAAAGTCTTTGAGCAAACCAGAAAATACTTTGACCTGAACATTGGGATAATGTCCCAAGACTTCAGTGGCAATTTCGAGTCGTTCAGCGGAAGTAAATAAAGGATTTTTTTTTTGATTTTCAGCAATCCCAATCACCACGGAATCAAACAAACTGGCCGCGCGACGCAACAGATCTTCATGTCCTCGTGTAATCGGGTCAAACGTACCTGGATAGACCGCAATAACCATAACAACTCCTTTTAACTGACTGCGCCAAGATTATTTTTTGCTAACAAAAAATAATGAACTGATCCGGCACGCCCACTTCGCAAAAGCGTCAGCGCCGGATGTAAAGAAAAATCAATAAGAGCCTGGTTTTCGCAATACAAAAAACCACCCTCGCGAAGCACACTAATCACCAACGGCAAAATACGATCGTAATACGATGCATCAAATGGCGGGTCGCAAAAAATAATATCCCATTGTTGCCCCACCACACTGGCACGTTCCAAGTTCAGCAGACTGTCCGTAGTTTGAATTTGTAATTGTGTTGCCTGGATTTTGCGCGCGGTATTTTGCATCGCGCTGACTAATGTTCGTTCTTTTTCCCACAAATACACTTCTTTTGCACCTCGACTGGCGGCTTCAAATCCTAAAGCACCACTTCCCGCAAACAAATCTAAGCAAGTTTGCTCTGACCACTGACCATCCAAAAAAAATTCGATCCAGTTGAATAAAGTTTCTCGCACACGCGACAAGCTAGGACGAACTGTAAGACCCAAAGGAATATGTAATACCGTGCGTTTCCATTGCCCCCCAATGATCCGCACTTTATGCTCATAATTAGAGGCACTCTTGTAATTTACACTCGCCATTACACCATCGTTTAAATAATCAAATCAATCTGCATGATTTACCTACGGCTTTTAACACTTAATTTGATGAACGGCATTGACGAGCGTTGCGACGGCTTCAGGCGGCGTAAATTGCGAAATTCCGTGACCTAAATTAAAAATCCATCCACTAGGAGCATTGGCGACATCGCCCGTTTTCCAATCGTTTGCAATTCGTGCAACTTCAGTGTTAATTGCCAAATCGCCCGCGCTCAAGATGTGCGGATCAAAATTCCCCTGCAAAGCCAATGGTGGCGCGGTTTCTTGCGCAAACAAACGACGCGCACGTCCCAACGACAATCCCCAATCCAAACCACGTACTTGCGCACCCGTGGAGTGATGCAACCATGCACCCCCTCCTTTAGTAAAGGTAATCAATGGAATATCCGGATGACGTGCTTTTAGTGCTGACACAATTTTTTGCATCGGCGCTAAAGAGCAACGCAGATAAGCATCTTCCGTTAATGCACCGCCCCAAGTGTCAAAAATCATCAGGGCTTGCGCGCCAGAAGTGACTTGCAAGTTTAAATATTCAGTTATCGTTTGTTGGTTAATCTCCAAAATGTGCGCCATCAGGTCGGGGCGTCCGTACAGCATTTTTTTAGTCCGTGCAAAATCATCGCTGCCCCGTCCTTCAATCATGTAACACGCTAAAGTAAACGGACTGCCCGAAAAACCAATTAAAGGAACGCGGCCATTTAATGCCATACGAATTGAATGCACGGCATCAAAAACATAGCGCAAAGACTCCATATCCGGAACACACAAGGCTCGAATACTTGCTTCGTCTTGTAAAGGACGAGCAAAACATGGACCTTCACCATTCTCAAAAGCTAAACCCAATCCCATCGCATCGGGGACTGTCAAAATATCAGAGAATAAAATTGCCGCATCCAAAGGATAACGGCCCAAAGGTTGTAAAGTTACTTCGGTGGCATACGCCGGATTTTTAGCCAGTGCTAAAAATGAACCGGCTTTACTTCGCGTGGCGCGATATTCAGGCAGATAACGGCCTGCTTGACGCATCAACCATACGGGAACAAAAGGCGTACTTTCACCGCGCGCAGCACGTAAAAAGTTGTCGTTTTTTAGAAGGGGGAAAGGCATTTTGCGTCGCAGCTTAATGAATAAAGGTGGTGAAGATTATCCCTGCTAGATGCTTAAAAATTAAAATTTATAACGTTATGATGTCCGTGATAGAATCGGCGCCCCTAAAAATAGACTGTATGAATTTTTAATTAGGGTCAAATATCATCAGATTTACACTTCGCTATATCAGTTTTCTGCTTGCGTAAAGTTCAATCCGATATTAGGTTTTAAAAAAATTTAGCGAAACTGCATAGTTCACCTAATACCGTTTTACCCAATTCTTCTAGTGTTTTTAAACGTTTAATAACGCCGAATTTTCTATGTCAACACGTCATACTGAAGCTAGCAGTCCTGCAAAAAAAACTAAAGCAGCGGCAAAAAAAACAGCGCCTGCTAAAAAAATTGAAGCTCCAATAAAAAACTCAAAACCCAGCAAACCAGTCAAACCTGTTTTAAAAACAACCATTGGTAAAAAAATCAGTGCGGGTGCGGCACGGGTCATTAAGCTTGAACAAGTTGTTCAACCAGTAGTGCCTGTGAAAAAATTGGGCCGTCCAAGCAAGGCAGAAATGACCGCAAAGCAACAAGAAATGGCCGTCGAACGCAGCAAAATGCGTGAAAAAAAAGCCAAAGAAAAAGCAATTGAATTATTGGTAAAAAATTCTGCCTCGACTGAAGAAGAGGCCAAATTACAGCGCGAAAAACTCAAAAATTTAATCAAATTGGGACGCGAACGCGGTTACTTAACCTACATCGAGTTGAATGATCACTTGCCTGATAGTGTTGTTGACCCAGAGTCGATTGAAACCATAGTCGCTCACTTTAACGACATGGGCATCACTGTTTACGAACGTGCTCCAGATAATGAAACAATCTTGTTGTCGGATAAAACACCAACCACCAACAACGATAACGAAGACGAGGAAGAGGAAGCCGAAGCAGCGTTAAGCGCAGTAGATTCTGAATTCGGCCGTACAACCGATCCAGTCCGTATGTATATGCGAGAAATGGGGGGGTCCGAACTCTTGACCAAACAAGGTGAAATTGAAATTGCCAAACGTATTGAAAATGGCCAACACGAAATGTTGCAAGCGATCTCTGCTTGCCCGACGACAATTGTTGAAATTTTGTCCTACGCAGAGAAAATTCACACAAATGAATTGCGTATCGATGAAGTCGTTGATGGCCTGATCAAACCTGAAGAATTGGCCGAAATGCGCGCAGCGCAAGAAGAAGAGGAAGAAGACCTTGACCTCGAAGATTTAGACGAGGATATTGAAGAGGGGGAAGAAGAGGAAGAGGAAGAAGAGAGCGAGGAGGAAGCTGAAGAAGCCTCTCCTGTTGTTTCTGCCGCGGCCGGATTAAACGAGACTCAACTCAAGCAATTGCGTAAAGAAGCACTGGTTAAATTTGATCAGATCGCTGAGAATTTAGAAAAAATGCGCCGCTCGTTTTCACGCGATGGCCTAGAAGCAAAAGGCTTTAGCAAAGCACAAGACGAAATGACTCAAATTTTGTTGGGAATTCGTTTTAACGCCAAAACAGTGGATAAATTATGCGACACCATGCGTATGCAAACGCAAGAAATTCGCGCGATTGAATCGCAAATTTACAATTTAATGGTGGATAAATGCAGTATCAAACGCGATTATTTTTTACGTGTTTTTCACAAAAATGAAATCCGTTTAAATTGGGTTGATCGCGAAATCAGTAGTGGTAATGGCAATGCTGAATTATTAGCACGTAATAAACCTGCGATCACCGAACTACAACAAAAACTGATCGACCTACAAATCAAAATTGTTTTGCCCTTAGCAAGTTTCCGCGAAATTTACATGTTGATGATTGATGGTGAACGCAAAACTCGTCGCGCCAAAGAAGAAATGGTTCGCGCCAATTTGCGTTTGGTCATCTCGATTGCAAAAAAATACACCAATCGTGGTCTACAATTTTTGGATTTGATTCAAGAAGGTAATATGGGCCTGATGAAAGCCGTTGATAAATTTGAATATCGACGCGGCTTTAAGTTTTCAACTTATGCAACATGGTGGATTCGTCAGGCAATTACGCGTTCGATCGCAGATCAAGCGCGCACGATCCGGATTCCGGTACATATGATTGAAACTATTAACAAATTAAATCGGATTAACCGACAGTACTTGCAAGAAACCGGCAGTGAACCAGACGTCGCAACTTTAGCCAAAGAGATGGAGTTGACTGAAGACAAAGTCTACCGAATCATGAAAATCGCGAAGGATCCTATTTCTATGGAAACTCCAGTTGGCGATGATGAAGACTCACATTTAGGTGATTTCATCGAGGATTTAAGTACTTTAGCCCCGTCAGACGCGGCAATTCACACTTCGATGCGTGAAATGGTTCGTGATGTTTTGGACTCATTAGCGCCGCGCGAAGCTAAAGTATTGCGGATGCGTTTTGGAATTGATATGGCGGCTGATCACACGCTTGAAGAAGTCGGTAAACAGTTTGACGTGACACGTGAACGAATTCGTCAAATCGAAGCTAAAGCCTTACGTAAAATGCGCCACCCTACTCGTTCAGATAAGCTCAAAGGATTTATCGAAGGCGATTAACAATCGACACTATTTTTTAGTGAACAGAGATTCAGTGCTTGGGCAGCTGCGCACTCAAAACGTTTTAAAATAAGTCAAAAGTAATGGTATAGGGCTGTTAGCTCAGTTGGTTAGAGCAGCGGACTCATTCGTAAAAGAGTGCCTTAGACAGGGAAACGGTCTAAGGGATGGTGTCAAAGTCGGCGAAATCTACGGCATGCTAGGGCATGCTAGGGCTACGCCGAGCCAAGCTACAAAGATAGAAGGTATTTTTGTTGAAGGTGTAGAGACTTGACGGCACCCGCCTACGATTGATGATGAATCAATTATGGTGAAGGCAAAGTCCAGAGAGTGGGGAAACTCACACCAATCTGAATCCGTTGGTCGCTGGTTCGAGTCCAGCACGGCCCACCACACACAGGCTTTCTACTGATTTTCTGAATCGGTGTTTTTGTATCAACTGGATGTTGCTGCGACGAACTTGCTTTTCAGCATGGTTGAAAATTTAGATATCTTCAATTTTGAGCTTGATATGAGCGGGATAACCAAAGTTGCCGTCCTTGCACTCGTAAGAGCCGTTTTTTACAACAGCCCCCTACAATTGTGAACTGAATAAGCGAACTTGAGTCGATGGGCGAAGGTGGATCAAACTCTTTGATACCAGATAAATCCGAACATCAAAGACGAGATACGCAAAAATTACCTTAGAACCGTCAAAACCACTGTTTACAAGAGCTTTTGGTGCCGGAAAGAGGAGTCGAACCCCCGACCTTCGCATTACGAATGCGCTACTCTACCAACTGAGCTATTCCGGCTAGTAGCACCAAATCAATATTGTATCAAAAATTACTTCTACTAAGTCATTTCATCCACACTCTAAAAACAACACAATGAAGTAAAAAATGATGCAGCGCACCAAAAAAATCTTGACAGGCTTTAAAAACCAACATATTATTCTTTTTGTGCGGTGCACAAACACCTTTTTTTCATTTTTAATATTTTTTAGGAGCGTATTATGGTTACACCTAACCAAGTCACAGCAGCATATAAAGCCAACCTCGAATCGATGTTGGATTACACGGCCAAAGCATTTGAAGGCGTTGAAAAATTAGCCGATCTCAATATGCAAGTTGCTAAAGCCAGTTTTAGCGAGTCATTAGATAACACGAAAAAAGCGTTGTCGGCAAAAGATGCACAAGAATTATTATCAATGCAAGCCAGTTTAGTACAACCTTTAGCACAAAAAATGTTGAACTACAGCCGTTATTTGTATGAAATCGCAGCAAACGTACAAACCGAATTAAACAAAGTTAACGAAAAAAATTTTTCATCTGGCACAAACTCGGTTGAAACTTCTTTAGAAGGTTTTTCTAAAGATTCACAAGCTTTTGCTGAAAGCGCTGCATCAATGGTTCGTACTGCAGTAGGTTCTGCTTATGAATCAGTGAACAAAGCAACCAAACAAGCTATGGATTTAGTTGAAGGTGGCTTGCAAACAGCTACAACACCAAAAGCGGCAAAGAAATAAGTAGAACATGCTTCTTTTCAGAAGGTCAGGTTAGTCATGCGCTCACCTGACCTTTTTTTGTTTGGCAACACGAAATTCTGATAAGTCCTTTGTAAAGTTAATCGGATCTTATATAGCCTCCTTTGGTTACATATATTACGAATATATCTTATGCTTTACGCCTACCACGAACAACTTCATACGCTCAGTAAAAACATGCTGTATTGGACTGACGCGGCCTCAAAAATGTTGTCTTACTTTGATCAAGGATCAAGCAAATTATTGGTAAACAACCAGATCGTTGCTGGGTTTGAAGTATTTAACCGACTGGTTCGTCAATATGAAAAACCAGCTTTCAATTTGACACAAACCGCAGAAAATTTAACGGTTACCGAAAAAATTATTAGTAGTAAAGCCTTCTGCCATCTCATTCACTTTGAACGCACCAACCCCACAGGAGAGATCGTTAAAGGTAGGGCAAAGATTTTATTAGTTTCCCCAATGTCAGGACATCACGCAACACTCTTGCGTGATACCGTCAAGGCCTTGATTGATACGCACGACGTCTATGTTACAGATTGGCAAAACGCTCGTGAGGTACCAATGTCCGAGGGTTCTTTCTCCTTCGATGACTACGTTAGTTACGTATTACAGTTTATTCAAATATTAAGTGAGCAAGAGCGCATACACGTGATGGCCGTATGCCAACCAACGGTTCCCGTGTTAGCGGCGATCAGTTTAATGTCTCAAAACAATAATTCACTGCGCCCTCTTTCAATGACGCTCATGGGAGGGCCAATTGATGTTCGTGCCGCACCCACTGATGTGACGCGCTTCGCCACAAAACATTCCTTGCAATGGTTTAAAAATCACGTGATCAGCCAGGTTCCTTACAACTATGCAGGTGCTGGTCGTCAAGTGTATCCAGGTTTTTTGCAACACATGGCATTTGTCAGTATGAATCCGGGACGGCACTGGAATGCTCATCTTGATTTTTTTCATCACTTAATTGAAGGCGATCAAAGTTCGGCCGATTCGCATCGCCGTTTTTACGATGAATACAATGCCGTTGCTGATTTGCCTGCTGAATTTTATCTCGACACTATTGAAAAAGTTTTTCAAAATGCTGACTTAGCTCGAGGTACTTTAGTTGTTTCAGGTGTAAAAGTTGACCCTAGTGCGATTACTGATGTGGCACTGTTAACCGTTGAAGGCGGTCGGGATGATATTTCTGCGCCGGAACAAACTACGGCTGCGCATATTTTATGCAGTGCTTTGCCGAAAGAAAAACAGGCAAAACTATTTATGGAAACCGCAGGTCACTATGGTGTGTTTAGCGGCAGTTTATGGCGTAAAAGCATTGCTCCTGAAATTAAAAAATTTATGGCTGCTCATTCCAATAATGAATTGGTTTAAAGCAAAATAGACTACAACGATTTCACTGCGTCCATAAAATCTGTCATTTTTCGTAAATCTTTTTTACCGTGGCTAGACTCTATTCCGCTGGATACATCTACGGCATAGGGTCGAACCATTGTAATGGCTGCGCCGATATTTTGTGACGTTAAACCGCCAGCCAGTATGAATTTACAGTTATCATTTTGATTGTATCTTCCGTTGATTACAGACCAATCAAACGTCAAGCCTGCCCCCCCATAACTATCACTCGGCGTATCTAACAATAATCCTCGAAAGTAGGTGCTGGCCGTGCTAAAACCTGATTCGATCGAATTAAGATCAGTTTTGGAATCAACGGGGACCGCTTTAATAAATGGTAAGCACAAATTTTCAGCTATCTGAGCACATTGCTCAGGCGTTTCATCGCCATGAAATTGCAGACAAGTAAATCGCGCATACATGTGTGCCTTTTGAACTTCAACTAAAGACGCATTTACAAACAAACCTACACTTATCACAAATGGTGGTAAGGTTTGAATGATTTTTCCCGCATCAGCTGGTGAAATAAAACGCTTGCTGCCATAATAAAAAACAAAACCCAAAGCATCTATACCCAATTCAACCGACGCATGAGCATCATCGATGTTAGTAAGACCACAAAATTTCACTCTTGTTCGCATTATCTTAAGAGACGGTGTGAGCAAAAAACGGTGCAAAAAAAGTATCTACAATTTCAACTGAAGGAAGCTTCCATTCAGAATCATAGGTTGGCCCCATAAAGTACAAACCATCAGGCATAAAAGTTGCCGGTCCGAGGCGTCGATCTTTACCTTCTAAGACTTCGCTAATCCAACTTGGTACGCGTTTACCGTACCCCACCAGTAGCAAAGCTCCCATCAGGTTACGCACCATATTGTGCAAAAAACCTTCGGCTTCAAAATGAAAAAAAAACATTGACCCACGTTGTGAAACAGATGCAGTGGAAAGCGTCCGAATTGGTGAAAGGGCTTGACAGTCAGTCGACCTGAAACTTGTAAAGTCGTGTCGACCGCGTAAAAGATCCAACGCCTGATTGATCCATTCAATGTTTAATGGATGGATTACCCAGCCGACGCGTTGATGAAATAAAGGCCAAGAAGTTGGTGATTGATGCAGAATATAGATATAACGTCGAGTTTTAGCACTAAATCTTGCATGAAAATCTATGGACATTTCACGCGCCCACAAAACTCGAATCGATGGCGCCAAGAAGGCATTCACTCCTCTGACCCAAGAATATTCCTGACGATTAAGATTAACAACATCGAAATGAATCACTTGCTGGAGAGCATGGACGCCCGAATCTGTGCGACCAGAAGCTGTGCTTTTCAGTTTTTGCTTGGTAAATTTTTGCAGCGCAAGGTGTAATTGACTTTGAATGGTTTCAAAATTAGGTTGAACTTGCCATCCATGCCATAGCGACCCGTCGTATTGAAGCCCTAAAGCGATCCGTTTTCTATTGAGCACTAAATCTGGAATCGTCATTAATGCGCTGTTGTATTTTATTTTTATCGCATTAGAAAATAAGCACTCAAATCACACACGCCAAATTAAACTGCTTCTTGCTGTAATAAAGCTAATGATTTTTTTGCCTTTTGTGAAATATCTTCCGTGCCAAACATAATTACCTCATTCAACAACTGAGAAGCAGTGTCTTTTTCACCGATGTCAATATAAGCAAGTGCCAAGTCATACTTAATATTCATTTCAGTATTGTCGTCTAATAAATGAAAATCTGGTTTAGTTAGCTTCGACGGTTCAAGCATCGCAGAAACATTATTATGAACAGAATCAAAATCAACTAAATTTACTTGATTTTCACTTTGTGCTTTTTCAGATAGACCTGACGAACCAGTGGGAGGCGCCGTAATCTTTTGCGATAACTTATCAAATAATTGATTCAAAGAAATCGAATTAGACGGCAAATTAGAAGGCGAATTTTCTGGGGTGTGATTTGATTTTTTCATTTTTGCATCATTAGCATTTAAACGAGAGGCCCGACTGCGGACACGAGAGTCACCTTGATCAACTACAGTAGAACGAGGGCGACGGAATGTCGCCGAAGAAGCTTCTGAATATAAAGCTCCCGCATTACCGCCATCTAAAACCTTGTAGCCGACGGCACTGAAATTAGCTTCTCGAGAAGCTCTAAATCTAAAAAATCCGTAGATTAACAAGAAAATAAAGGCGATTAAAGGCAAGCCATAAATTAAATATTTTGCATACTCAAAACTTGACTGCTTTACCCCTTCCCTTGCAGCAATTTCCTTTAAACTACCATTCAAAGACACAGCATCACCTAAATTTATTGCAGTGCTTGCTGAAACAATATCTTGAGCGACATTGTCCTCCATAGCAGAGCGTGCAACTCCATCCCTACCCTTACCGTCGACATTATTAGTCATCAACAATCTGTCGCCAGATTTTTTACTAGGATTATTAATTGACGGTGATACCCGAACCTTCCCAGAGGATTCCCGTAAAGTATTATTCAGCGAACGAAAATCCGCATACTGCGCATCCACAATCAAACGCGCATCGGCCACAGAAACCATATCTAAATTCTCTTTGGTAGGAATTTCAAGCTCAATACCGACTTCCATCATATTCATATTCCGCTGACCAAAGAGATAAGAATTTCGACGGTACAAGGCCACCAACATCTGATCCAAATTCAAACCTTCAAAAATATAATTTGACGCGATTGCACTTAAGGTGTCACCAGACTTAACAATATATGTTTTAGCCGAATTCGAGGCCATTAAAGGAGCTTCGATTAAAGGAGCATCCATTAAAACAGGCGCCTCCAAACGATTTTCCAAAACAGGCGCAGACAAAGAGTCCGAAACAACCAAAGCAGGTTGAACAGCCATTGCAGAAATTGCGCTTTGAGGAACATTTGGCGCAACACCAAGAGAAACCGACGGCTGAATAGAGGGTGTCAAACCAACACCAGGTATGAACTGCCCCATATCCGGCACCAAGGGCACTGCTGAACCACCAACTCGGACAGGGACATTAGCTACGGAAGCATTAGCAATAACCGGCGAAGAATCTTGAACCAACGGGGAAAAAGGTTCAGCAACGGGAGGCTTGACATCTCCCGCAGCAGCAGCATCAAGTAAAAAGGAATACTCTTTCACCGCACGCCCCGAAGGCCACGCCAACTCAACAATCATGCTCACCGAACGCTCAGCAAAAGGTTTTTCAGTTGTCACCGTCAATATTGCCGTGCGATCTGCCGTCGGTTCAACGACATAATTCGCGCCAAGCAAAATTCCCAAATTTGACGAAGCAGCGCCAGATTCAGCATCTGAAGGTGAAATACGTGCACTTAAACCATCTAACTCTTCGTCAGATACATTTTTTAACTCGACTTTAACTTTTAGCGGCTGACCAACTGTTGAGTAAACACTCAGACGTCCCAAATCCAAACCCCACACCGTCACGGAAGACATGAGCCCGATAACAAGCAAGCTACGGAATAGGGAATGCATCAACATAAATTTAGTATTATTCTATTAAACAGTATAGTGACGACGGCATTATGCCTTAAAAAGGCATATAAATCAAACAATTACAATCATTTTATTAAGGATAGTTAACTTGTTTCCAATAAAAAAATTAATTTAAAGTTAATTTTTTGTATCTAACTCAAAATCAATTTTTCGCTCGTTCAATTTAACCGAAACCAGATTTACACGCACACCCCCCCCTAAACTCAAACGTTTGCCATTGGCTTTATTAGTCCAGCATAAACGCGTCTCATCATATTGATAATGTGCGGCAATCAGGCTTTCAGCGCTAATCAAACCTTGAATATCCCAATCAAGCAGTTGAACAAACACGCCATAGTGCAAGACCGATGCAATTGTACCAGAGAGTTCTTGTCCAAGTTTTTGCTGCATAAAGAAACATTTCCAATAAGAGTGAACATCACGAACCGCTTCATCAGCTCGACGCTCGCGTTCAGAACATAAACCTCCCAAGTAAGCCCAAATATTAATCCCATCACGGCCTACAACACCAACACTCTCTAATTCACCGGCATCCAAAAAAGGATGATATTTTCTTTTTTCTAACTTTGCTTTGATTGCGCGATGTACCAATAAATCAGGATAACGTCGGATCGGACTCGTAAAATGTGTATAGGCGTCATACGCTAGGCCAAAATGACCTTTATTTTTAGCGCTGTATACCGCCTGTTTCATCGTGCGCAATACGAGTCCTGAAAGCGTTGCACCCAAAGGATGAGCAGCAATTTTTTTAGTGAGCGCGGCTAAATCTTGCGCGATCGTGTCGGTGGTTATCTTCACGCTACCGATTCCATACAGTTTTAATTGCGCCAGTAATTGTTTGACTTTGACCGGATCAGGCGCTTCATGCACTCGAAACAAACTTGGCACTGTCGCTAAATATTCTGCAGCACAAACATTTGCTGCCAACATGCATTCTTCAATCAAGCGATGCGCATCGTTCCGTTGTTTCGTGTGTAAGTTAATCACTTGACGAGACTGATTGAACTCAAATACGGTTTCACCCACTTCAAAATTTAAAGCCCCCCGCTTTTCTCGGGACGACAACAAAATATCGCTCAGCTGTTTCAGTGTACGTAAATAGGCAATGAGTTCGATATCCACAAACCCATCTAAATCATTTTGTAATACCTTCGCAACTTGTTCATAGGTCAAACGTGCGCGAGAATGAATCAATGCGGAATAAAATTCATATCGCTGTGTGACGCCGTAACTATCAATATCAATTTCACAAACTAAAACATTGCGATCTTGATTAGGTATCAAGGAGCAGATACCGTTAGATAAACTTTCTGGCAACATTGGTATCACTTGTTGCGGAAAATACACCGATGTCGCGCGTAAGCGCGCCTCAATATCTAAAGCATCACCATCTCGGACATATTCAGACACGTCGGCAATTGCTACGTACAAACGGTATCCGCCGCGCTTGCCAATTTTGATTGGAGTGCAGTACACCGCATCATCAAAATCTCGCGCATCCGCACCATCAATCGTTACAAAGGGCAAAGCGCGTAAATCAATTCGCGAAAGTTCTGGCTCTGGATATATTTTTTTAGTGCTCGGTTTTTTAGATGTTTTTGCTACAGATAAAACCGCATCAATCTTTTGTGACACTTTATTGCCCAGTGCAATAGCTTCTTTGGGGAAGACGCTCGGCACTGCGTAACGTCTCACCGCAATTTCAATTTCAATACCTGGTGTTGTCGGCTCGCCCAACAACTCACTAATAATCAATTCAATCGCGTCAAAACGATCTGGATAGTTGACTATTTTCCCCACCACAACCATCCCCGAACGAAGTACCGATTTGATTTTAGGATCGATTTTTTGAATCGTGACATCTTGTTGCAAGCGTCGATCTAAAGAATGAAATATCCATCCGTCATCACGACTATGTTCGACAGTCCCAGTTAAATGCGTTTGACTGCGCGACAGAATCTCAATAACCTTGTAATTTTGACGGCTCTTAAAAGCTGTTTTAGTTGGTGGTTTGCGTCCAGAACGACTTACTGCTCCGTTATCCGCCTTCACATGCACCAAATCGCCATGCATCACTTTAGACAGTTCAGCGGCCAAGATAAACAAGTCTTCCTGTCCATTTCCTTGCGCTAAAAATCCAAACCCATCAGGATGAATTGACACTCGTCCCGTAATAAATTTTTTATTACTTGAAACGATTTGTCCTTGTTTTTTAACTTTTAATAACTCGTCTTTGCACATTGCAAAAATTCGTTTTTCTAATCCTGGTAAGGCTTTGGATGAAATACGTAAAGTCTTAGCTAAAGAGGCCAAGGTGAGCTCTTGTGGAGTACTGCGCAAACAATTTAAGATGATTTCGCGCGAGGGGATTTTAAAAATTTCAGACAATATATATAGTGGTAAAAACAATAAAACGTCATTAAGGTTTACGTAATAAGTAAATCCCCAACAAAACTAAACAACAACCACCTAACTGCCAAACAGTTGTCGGCTCGTTTAACCAGTAGGCACCTAACACCAAAGTTGATACGGGTCCTAGCATACCGGCCTGGGATGCCACCGAAGCCCCGACAATTGACACCGAAAACATCGTCAGCACAACCGGCGCAACTGTGCACGCCAGTGCATTAACCATCGACCAGCCATACACGGGCATGGGCAAGATCAAACTTGACCAAGGCCGCAACAATGCAAACTGTAACACGCACACCACAGTTGATACGCACATGGCGTAGGCAACCAATCGCAAAGAATCAATTCGCGCCAACATCTCACCGCTGCCTAAAAGGTAAATCGCATAGCTCAATGCCGCGCCCAACACCAATGCGCTGCCTAACCATACTTGACCGCCAGAGAAGTGTAAGTCGTGAACAAACACCAACACTATTCCTAAATACGCTACGCACAAAGAATACCATTGCCGTGAAGGAATATGCCGCGAAAATCCTAGTGCACTGATTAGCAAGACAAATGTTGGCGTTAAAAATAACAACAAACGTTCTAATCCCACGCTGATGTATTCCAGACCTAAAAAATCCAACATACTGGATAAGTAGTACCCGACTAAACCCAAACCCACTACGCGCCAACGGTCGGATGTCGATAACGCCGGAGAACACGTCATTTTCCAAGCTGCAATAAGAACAAAAACAGGCGCGGCAAACAACATTCGTAAGGTGATCAACTGAACCGCGTCGATTCCATAGCGATACAAAAATTTGGCCACAATCGCTTTAGTCGAAAATAAAATTGCACCCATCATTGCGCACAACAAACCAATGTGGTGCCGGCGCGTTGAGTCCTCAGAAGCGGTCATTACTTAACATAAAAATTGATGGCGAAAACTAAGAATGTGATGAATCAGTGTTTCGAGGTGTTTTTTGTCGGGCATCAATCATTCGCCCAAAACCTCGATAAATTGGGCTTCGTCCCAAACGGTTACGCCCAAAGTAAGGGCTTTTTCTAATTTACTACCGGCTTCGCTACCAGCAACCACAATATCTGTTTTTGCACTCACGCTGCCCACTATTTTTGCGCCACACCGACGCGCACGTTCTTCTGCTACTGAACGCGACCATGTCGGTAGCGTTCCGGTAAACACCATGCTTTTACCAAACAAAGGATGCCTTGTATTTGTTTGCGATGCGATCAGTGGTGCCTCAATTTCCAGTAAGCCTTCTAATCGCGTCAACCATTGCTGCGCAAACGCATTGGTGAAAAATTCATACAAGGCCAAAGCCGCCACTGGACCGACATCCTTGACCGCTTGCAAAGCGTTTAACGCACGCGTTTGCGCATCCGTTTGCGCATCATCAAGCGATATTTTTAACGGTTCGCTTAATAAATCGCCGAACAAATGATTCGGTAATTCATTTGGCGTCGGCAGGTTGACTTCGCCTCTGGCGGCTTGACGCAAAGCATTTAGCGAACCGAAATGTTGGGCCAAATCACGCGCGGTTGATTCGCCTACATGACGAATTCCCAAAGCATAAATCAAACGCCCTAAAGCCACACGGCGCGCGGCTTCACACGCACTCACCACTTTTTGTGCGGATTTCTCGCCCATACGCGGTAGCCGCGCTAAAATTTTCGCCTCAAGGTAAAACAAATCTGGCGGCGTATTGACTAAATTATTATCAATCAGACTTTCAATCAATTGCTCACCAACACCGTCGATATTCAAAGCATCACGACTGACAAAATGACGCAACTGCCCTTTTTTTTGCGCGTCGCACGACCAACCACCTGGGCAACGCAAGATGGCGGCATCCTCTGATTTTTCCAATATATGTTGGCACACGGGACAATGCCTTGGCATCACAAAAGTCTGTGCGCTTGTGGGTCGCTTTTCAACTAATACGGACAGGACTTCAGGAATGACATCACCAGCGCGTCGTACCACCACGGTGTCGCCGATGCGAATGTCTTTTCGTGTGATTTCATCTTGGTTATGTAAAGTCGCATTTGTTACTGTGACGCCGCCAACCAATACCGGCGCCAAGCGCGCCACTGGCGTAATGGCGCCAGTACGACCGACTTGCACGTCAATCGCCTTAATGGTGGTCAACATTTCTTCTGCGGGAAATTTATGCGCAATCGCAAATCGCGGTGCATTTGAAGTAAATCCTAAGGTATTTTGTAACGCAAAGTCGTTCACTTTGTAAACAACACCATCAATATCAAAAGGAAGTTGAAGACGCGCTTCTTCAATTTTTTTAAAATACTCCAAAACCCCACTCACTCCGCTGACTAGCTGTGTCCAACTCGAAACGGGAATGCCAATTTCACGATACCACGCTAACAATCTAGCTTGACTCCTTGGGACGAGATCAAGCGCATCACCAAAGCCCTCCAAACGTCCAACTCCATATGCAAAAAAACTCAGTTTGCGTTGCGACGTAATCGCCGGATCCAATTGACGCAAACTCCCCGCCGCGGCATTGCGCGGATTGGCAAACGGTTTTCCACCATTTTTTTCTTGTGACTGATTAAGCTTTTGAAAATCAAAACGCGTCATCAGCACCTCGCCGCGTACATCAATCAGTTTGGGTAAATGATGGCCGTGCAAGCGCAGAGGAATATTTTTAATCGTTCTGACATTGGCTAAAACCCCCTCGCCGTTATTTCCATCGCCTCGCGTTGCCGCCTGAACCAAAACGCCATTTTCGTAGGTCAAACTAATCGCCAAGCCATCAAACTTTAGTTCAGTTAAGTAATCCAACTCACTATTTGGAGAATCCAGTAAATCACGCAAACGCTGATCAAAAGCACGCACTTCATCAGAGCCAAACGCATTGTTCAAAGACAACATCGGCACAGCATGAGGAATGGAGAGGAACCCCCCTTGAACTTTGCCCCCTACGCGCTGCGTCGGAGAATCCGTGCTTATCAATGCAGGGTATTCAGTTTCTAAATCTTGCAACTGGCGGTAAACCCGATCGTATTCGCTATCAGGAACCAAAGGCGTATCATTGACGTAATAAGCATGTTCCCATAAACGGACTTGCGCTCGCAGAGCTTCTATCTCTTGAATAATGTTAACTTGTGGCACACGCGATGAAATTAAAAGGTAATTATGGCGAAACGTAACCGAAGTAAAGATTTAAAAATAATTTAAATACCTTGTCTTTTTGGTGTTTATATCGAAATTCAATTTAATGATTGACCACCAAATGTTTACCAAAGCGTTGTAACAATTGATAACCTCTAAAGGCGTTGGTGTGTTGGTGTAATAAATAGATCGAGCCTTTTGCGCGTATGTGTTTTGATGTGCTGCATCAAGGTCTCAGCAGAAACGTTCTCAAGGACTTTGGCGTACGCCCTACCATCTTTCTCAAGAAGCCCAAAAATAATGTTTTTTCTGCTTTTACATCCCCACCTTGCACGAATACTTGGTGCCGTCGGCGAGACTCGAACTCGCACAGCTTTCGCCACTACCCCCTCAAGATAGCGTGTCTACCAATTTCACCACGACGGCCCTTATCGGGAATTATTGCTGCGATATTTCCCCGCAACAAACTCATATAAATTACTGAGGAATTTGATTTGCTTTTGACTGACCACTCGATGCCGATGCGGCGGCATTGGCTGAGGCCTCTGTACTTACGACTGCACTGGAAACGCTTGCCGCGTTAGTTGTGCTGGCTTTATAACCGTCTAATACACCGGCTTTATTGGCGCCGTTGTTGGCGTTAAATGCAAGCAGAAGTGTGCACACAAAAAACAATCCAGCAGCGATAGCGGTCATTCGCGATAAAAAATTTGATGTGCCACTGGCGCCAAATAAGCTACCTGACGCACCAGAACCAAAAGCTGCGCCCATATCAGCACCTTTACCATGCTGCAAAAGCACCAGAATGATGATCGCAATTGCAGAAATAATTTGTACTACGGTGATAAAAACCATGATTCCTGTCATATTCGTATTCTCGGATTAAAAACAAGCAATTTGGCAACGCCAAAAAAGGCCGAATTATAGCGGTGTTAGAGCAATCACGTTTAATCATTGAAATATTGTTTTTAAGATGCGGCGCTCGATGACGTATACCCAATGTACTGATTAAAGGCTAGATTAACTTTTTCGGTAGCGTTGATGGGTTGCGGACGGTAACTCCCCAAAAATACGGTGGTACTCGTGTGCGAAATGACCAAAATGCCAAAACCCCTTATCGGTTGCGGCATTCGTTACCGAATCGGCAGTCTTTAGGGCCTGTCGCACCGCATGTAGGCGAATCGTACGCACATAGTGAAGTGGGCTGGTATCTAATATGCGATGGAAAGCTGATTGCAAGGTCCGACGGCTGACTCCTAGCTGTGCACAAATTTCACCGATAGTGGGAATGGAATGGTCGGATTGAATTTTCTGTTCAACCAATTGACGTGTTTCCTGTACCCAATGCCAGTGTTGATCGGTCGGGTGAGAGCACTGACGGCCAGAAAGATTTAGGGCCGTAATTTTTTCACAAAGGCTATCGACGAAGTGTCGTCCAGTCGCCCCTTGATCAAAAATTTCAGGCTGGTTCTGGGCCGCTTCAAATAAGGTTTCGACTAATCGTATAAGGGGGCGAAGAAGCGTGGGATCACAGTCAATAAGTCCCGCATGTGATCGGATTAATGTCGCTCCCCCCTCTGGGTAGAGACTCTGTGTCACTTCAGCGGGCAATTCAATGCCCATCATTAAATGATCAGGTCCAGTCAAAAATTCAAAGCCTGATCGTCCCGAAAAAATATGTAAGGCATTGGGATGAGAAGGTTCGCCACAAAACCAACTGTGTCCTTCACAATGAATCGGAAGCCCCAGAGCCAGTACGTGATCTGCCAAATGTCCCGTTTGATGGACGGCGGTGTCTAGGTGTTCGACAAATAAATTCACCCCTTCCAATTGAACTCGTTTAATTGTGCCGTCAAACCGACCGCCAGATACTTGCAGATACGACTGATCCCAGCCAGTTAAGGCGGCGGCTTGTTCCTCTGCATCTTGGAAACTGTCCAGTTGTAACATTGTGTTCCGTTGTGTTCATTACGGCTGTGGAAAAATACCCCCCTGCCTACAAGGCTCAACCTCGGCAGATTATTCCTGGCGCAGATGCCAAGCTTTGGGGCGTGTAAAAGTCCGGATTCCCTCAACCGATAGGGTGAGACCGATTCCAGAGTCACCATAACCGCTCCACGGCAAGCGTGGGCTGACGCGATCACAGCAATTCCAATATACAGTACCGGAACGAATCTGCGTTAAAATTTTCTTCGCGCGGGCTTCATCTGGTGTAAAAACTCCTGCCGTTAAGCCATAGCGGGTGTCATTCATCAGGGTAATCGCTTCTTCATCGCCACCGACTTTTTGAATGCCAATCACTGGTCCAAAACTTTCTTCACGCATCAATTCCATGGTGTGATTGACATCCGCCAATACCGTAGGTGAAAACCAATTACCGACGGTATCAATGGCCTGACCCGTACCCTCAACTAAGCGCGCACCTTTGGCCAGTGCATCAGCAACTTGAGCTTGCAGAACAGGGAGATGTTGTGCTCGGGTAATCGCACCGATGTAAGTTTCTGAATTCTCCGGCGGCCCTTTACGAAAAGACTTCACGGTCGCGGCGAAGGCGGTGACGAAGTCAGCATAAATTTTTTCATGCACATAGATTCGTTCAACCGAGCAACAACTTTGTCCAGTGTTATACATGGCACCATCTGCAAGGCTTTGGGCCGCGATGTGGACTCGAGCGTCTTCGCACACATAGGTCGGGTCTTTACCACCCAACTCGAGTTGTAACTTAATAAGACGCGGTGCCACTGTTTGAGCAATACGCACGCCCGTAGCATGTGAGCCGGTAAAAAATACCCCGTCAATGGCCTGTTCAAGCAGGGATTGACCAACAGCACCAGTACCAATTACACCGATCAAAACATCGCTTGGAACACCGGCCTGGTGCAACAAACGTATGATGGCCAAACCCGTCAAGGAGGCGAATTCAGAGGGTTTGTAAAGTACCGTATTGCCGGCCAGAAGTGCCGGTATGAGGACATTGCAACCGACAAACCACGGGTAATTCCACGCTGATATATTGGCAATAACGCCTAAAGCCTGGGTTTCAATTTTCTCGGTCATGCCCGCCTCTGCGAACACGATAGCGGGCTTCATCGCACCTTCAATTTCACTCAGAAAAAAATCTAAGCGCGGGATCAACCCGTTTAATTCATTGCGTGACAATGCAATCGGTTTACCAGTTTCACGCGTCATGATCAGGGCGAGTTCTTCTAATTCTCGTAACACTGATTCGCGAAAGGCCAGAATACAGGTTTTGCGCGTGGCCAGTGGGGTATTGGCCCAGCTCGTTTGAGCGGCGCGTGCACGGGCATATTTATCGGCCACTGTGCTGGGGGTATCCATGGGCAAGGTCGTCAGTAACTCACCATTGGCAGGATTGTGAACAGAAATAGTTGGCATAGTTAGAATAATTGGCGTAGTCAATTGAAGAAAAGTCGTTTTGAAAAAATGATTGAAAATGATTAAGCCTGCGTTAATACAATTAACGGGATTGTTTGACACGCGCAGCCTGTGCCAAAAAATCGGCCAGCAAAGGAGCGTCATTCAATACACCATCGGCACCACGATGAAATTCAGGATGCCATTGCACGCCAGCAATCCAATCGGTTCCGGTGGCACGGATCGCTTCTATCGTACCATCATCGGGGCAATGGGCTTCGGCGATAAAACCACTGGCGAGTTGTTTGATACATTGATGATGCACACTGTTGATGGTGTGCTGATGTAGGCCATTGAGTAATTGACTTAATCGAGTGTCGGGGGCAATTTCAAGGGCATGAAAAAGTTGGTCATAGCGATCTGCATCGCGATGTTGGCGTGCATCGGGTTTTTGTGTCGCGATATCCTGTACCAGACTTCCACCGAAGCACACGTTGATGAGCTGTAATCCGCGACAGATGCCAAATACCGGTTTTCCGGCGGCCACAAACGCGCGTAATAAGGCCATTTCATAAGCATCGCGCCAAGGGTCTCCGGCCCAACGCGGGTCTTGTACCGCTTCACCATAGCTGGAGGGTGCGACATCTATCCCACCATGCAACACCAAACCGTCCAATGCCAAAGCGTAGTGAGCCAAGAGTTGATCGCGTTTCTCTGCCGATGGGATCGGTACCATCACTGGTAGTGCACCACCATTACTGAGCCATTCAGGCACTGAAGACTCAATGTAATGCAAGGTTTTTTTGGCAAACGCGTTACGGATCGGATCAGGATAGAGCACGCAAGCACTAATGGCGATCTTAACGACGGGAGGAGCAAACATATCGTATTTAATTGAAGGACTATTGATTGGGCGCTTGCCGTATTTTTACAGTGCCTCCTTGAAAAAACGTTCAAAGTCCGAAGCCGTGCAGGGTCTTGGGTTGGTCTGATGGCAACTATCGGCAACGGCGATGGTGACCAAGCGAGGAATGTGTGCGCTCGTTACCCCGTGGCTTGCCAAAGTTCCAGTGATACCCACAGCACTTTTTAATTGACGCAACCAAGGAACCAGTGCTTGGCCACCGCCCGTTACTCCACAAGCATAGGCGAGTGCCTCAAATTTTTCGGGGACTGCTTTTTCGTTCCACGCGAACACAGTATCAATCATCAAAGCGTTAGCAAGACCATGGTGCAAATCGCAGACGGCTCCTAGTGCATGAGCGCAAGAGTGGACTGCACCTAAATCTTTTTGAAAAGCCACCGCACCCATCAAAGAAGCCATCATCATGTCACTGCGGGCGCTGAGATCACGGCCCTGTTTGACCGCAGGTATCAAGGCCCGTGCCGCTAGGCGTGCGCCTTCCAGCGCAATACCATCGCAGAGGGGGTGATACGTTGGCGATAAATAGCTTTCTAAATTGTGCGTCAGCGCATCAATACCAGTGGCGGCAGTGATCGCGGGCGGTAAATCGAAGGTTAACTCTGGGTCGGCAAAAACAACTTGCGCCAAAATTTTAGGACTAAAGATCGCTCGTTTGAGATGGCTATCGTTTTCGCTGATGACGCTGGAGCGCCCCACTTCAGAGCCGGTACCGGAAGTCGTCGGGAGTAATACCAAATAGGGCAACTGATTGACAATTGGACGCACCTGCGGATGATTCCAGGCAAATTCCAAAATATCCCCCTCATGAGTTGCTATAACACCGACGACCTTGGCAACATCAAGCGCGGCACCACCGCCAAAACCAATGATGCAATCGGCCCGATGAGCCTGGTAGGCTTGTGCCCCTGCCATCACTTGTGCGCCAGTCGGGTTGCCAAACACGCCTGAAAATAGCGCACATTCCAAACTGGATAAGTGAGTGCGGAACTCCTCTAATACGGGCAGTGCGGCAAGTGCTTTATCGGTAACGATTAGTGGACGTTTAAAGCCGCGTTCACGCAAATGATGGGCGACCTGCCGCCGTGCGCCCGCGCCAAATTGAATCGCAGTGGGAAAAAAGAAAGAAGAGAGTGTCATAGTAATAAAAAAATAAGTGGGCGCGGGAAATATTCCGCGACGATGTAACAGAGCGATCTCTGATCGGACCTGTCGATTCAAATACCAACTTCAAATACCAACTTCAAATAATTTCAAAGTAACGTTTCATTTCCCAATCGGTGACCGCATCTAACCATTGTCGCCATTCCCACTCACGGGTGGCAACAAAGTGATCAACAAAGGCATCACCCAACCAGTCACGCGCGACTTGCGAGTCCTTAAATAGACGCGTTGTTTCAATCAAGGTCCGTGGTGCCCGTGCAATTTGTTCACCGCCGCTATTAGTACCGGTGATGGGTGGGGCCGTTAATTTCAAACCTTTTTCGACACCATCTAAACCGGCCGCAATCACTGCCGCCATCGCCAGATAAGGGTTCACATCGGCACCGGGACAGCGCGTTTCCAAGCGAGTCGATTTAGCAGAACCCGTTAGTACACGGAAACTGGCGGTACGGTTATCCACCCCCCAAGTGGGTTTTACCGGTGCCCAAAAACCATCGACTAAACGTTTATAACTGTTAATCGTCGGCCACAGTATTGGACCAAACTCCATCATACAGGCCATTTGTCCGGCAAGATAGCTCTCGAACAATGCACTCATTTTACGAGGGGAATTAGCATCGTAAAACAAGTTACGCTGACCATCAGATAGACTTTGATGAATATGCCCACTGCATCCGGGCAAAGAAGCATGTGGTTTTGCCATGAAGCTGGGCATGATGCCGTGGAGCGCGCCGATTTCCTTGGCGCCAGCCTTGAACAGGATCGCGCGATCAGCTTGAGCCAAAGCTTCTGAGAAGCCAATCGCGACTTCAAATACCCCTGGGCCAGTTTCAGTATGCAGGCCTTCAATCGGAACTCCAAATTTCTCCATATCTTCCATCAGTTGATGGACAAAATCACGATGTAGGCCGGCACGCGATAGCGAGTAACCGAACATTCCAGGGGTTAAGACTTGCGGCCCAATACCTTTCTTTTCGGCCCAGCTATGTGGTGTTTCTAAAAAGTTGTACCACTCAAACTCCATTCCGGTCATAACTTGAAATCCCATTTTGTTAGCACGGGCAAGCACTCGCTTTAATGTTTGACGCGGACACAAGGGATGGAGTTGGCCATCAGAGGTGACGAACTCTCCCAGACAAAAAGGAACTTCACGATCCCACGGCACTTGGCGTAATGTTTGAAGATCCAAACGCGCCATTGCATCCGGAAAACCATGTTGATGGCCGGTCAAAAGCGAGTTGTCATAACATGCATCCATCATGTCCCAACCAAAAATCACATCGCAAAAACCAAACCCACCGGCGGGATAAGGTTCAATAATTGAAGCGAATTTGTCGCGGTGTAAATACTTACCGCGTAGGACGCCGTCAATATCGCTGACGGCGACTTTGACGGTGCGAGCCGCCTGAATAATGTCTATTGTTTGCTTAACTGAGTTTGTCATGGGGGAAATTCAGGGTGAGTAAGAGTGTAATCCTGAGAGGCAATCCGGCACAGATAGGCGACACTGGCATGAACCAAATACCAGTGCCCCAACAATCAAACCATCTGTGCGATTGGGTTAGCGTCGCGCTTTGGCCTGCATGGCAAATTCTTCTTCGGGCGACAGAATCAACTTTTTACGTCCGATCAGCGCAAAGTAGGCAATCCCAACCGCGAACCACAACGCGACCCATAGCACCCCATCACGATAGAGCGGATCACTTAACTGGAAGTACAAGGTAACGAGTGCGATGACGACCGTCAAGCCTGCGCCGACATTGCCTAAGGGGCTGGTGTAAGGGCGCACCATATCGGGCATGTTTTTGCGCAGCAGCATGAAAGAAAAGGCCTGCATGATGTAGGAAAACATTGCACCAAACACCGCCATGTTAATCAAGGTGCCGCCGATAACCGATGCGCCTTTATCAGCACCCAATGAAAACCACAGAATAAACATCACCGTGAGCGCGACGAGAGAGCCCGTTATCATGGCGATATGGGGTGTTTTACGAGTGCCGTGAGTCAGAGATAAGGCTTGTGGAAAATAGCCGGCGCGACTCAAAGAATAAATTTGCCGACCTTTGGCAAAAATAATCGTGTGGAAGCTGGCGACCAAACCCAACACCGCGACTAAGGCTAAACCTTTGGCAATTTCAGCACCATAAATCGCCTTAAAACCGTCTAACAAAGGTTCGCCCGATTTAGCGAGCGCGTGTGCACCAATCCCCGTGATAGAAGGGTTTAACCACAGCACTAAAGACGCCGACACAATCAAGGTGAAAATGCCGGCCACAATACCGCGCGGCATATCATTTTTGGGATCGACTGATTCTTCGGCAGCCAAAGGTAATTGCTCAATCGCTAAAAACAGCCAGACCGCAAAAGGCAGGGCTGCCAACACACCACTCAAACCCAAAGGCAAAAAGGGACCGTGACCGTCCTTGAGGAGTTCACCCCCCGCCCCCACATTCATTGCCCATTTTTGAAAATCAATCATGGGCAAGGCGCTAAGCCAAAATACGATTAAGCAAGAGAGGGCCAACAGGGTGACGACCAAAGTCACTTTGAAAGACAGTTCAACCCCGATGATATTGAGGCCGACAAACAATACGTAAAAACTAATCCACCACAAGGGCAGGTATTCCACCGGTGTGGCGAATATCCCCGCCATATAGCTGCTAATGAAATAAACGATGACGGCGGGCGTGATCACATATTCCACATTTTCAGCCAGACCGGTGATGAAACCGCCCCACGGTCCCATTGAGGTACGGGCAAAAGAATAGGCCGCACCAGTGTGAGGCAAGGCCGGCGACATTTCCGCCAGAGAAAATGTCAGACCCAGATACATGACGGCGATGATGATAGTGGCGATCAACATACTGCCCCAACCATTGGCCAGGCCCAAATTCCATCCCGAAAAATGGCCCGAGATCACCGCCCCGACACCGAGTGCCCAGAGCGACCAAACACCAGCATAGCGACGCAGGCCTCGTTTATCAAAATACGCTTTATCAACTTTACTGTACTGTACATTGTCTGACATATTTATCTCCTAATAATTATTTAAGGAACTACTCACTAATTATAAAAACTGTCTGCGCATCTCACTATCCCATTTTGGCAAGGGATTAGTTGCTGGCGTATTTTTGGGTGTCTTGTTTTACCCGAAGTCTAACGAGCGCACTGATGAGTTCTTACGGAATCGGGGTGGCGTAAGGGAAGCGCAGATTGCCCTTCTCGACGGCATACACAGAAGCGGCCTTCTCGAGCTTGGCGTTTCCAGTGATGGGTGGATAAAACCCAATGTGCGCTTTGAATGCTGCGAAGTAACCCAGGATGCCGTACTGCTTGAGCGCGGGCATGCCGTAGCTGATGACTTCTCTTGCAATCGGCGCGGCCTCTATCAGCGTTGCGCGCACTTTGTTCAGAATGTCCTGAATCGGGGGATCGAACCCAGCGATGTATTCGTCCACCGTTGTAGGTTTGACGCTAGGTGATGGCATATTTACGATCTCGTGAATTTACCTCTTCTAATACCTGACATGAGGTGCTGCCGTAACGATGAAGCCGCAGGAAGCTACCAGCGCCGCTTGTGACCATCCCTCTGGACTGTAGGCTTAGATTGTATTTTTATTAACCCGCTTTCCCATGCTGATTCTTTGCTCAACGGCGTAGCCAAGCGATCTGTAAAAAGAGACCACCGCTTCATTGCCTTCCATAATCTGGAGATTGATTTTCAAACACCCTAAATTTTCCAACGCGTGCTCTGCATGTTTGATCAACATGGAACCTATGCCTTGCTTGCGATGCGCGGAAGAAACCGCTAACGAATATAACCAGCCGCGATGTCCATCATAACCCGCCATGACCGTACCCAGAACAGCTTTGTCGCGTACTGCAAGAAAAAATAAACTATCTGCTAGCGCCATTTTTTTGGCGATGACCAAGCTGGGTTTGTTATGCGCCGCCTCGTAACCAAAGACCGACTCCCAGATTTGAATGACAGACTCTCGATGAAGTTCATCCTTGTAAACCGTGATATGTAGATTGCTGGACATAGGCAAGAGATTTGACGTCTGAATTCACCGGCTGCCGAAGGCAGTCCGATGAAATGATTGCTTAGAGGCGTAGTAGCTCTATTTCTCAATGTCAGGCCGTTCGGTGCTCAACAACTGCGCCGAGACGTTTCCTTGTAGAGAGCAAGTAATGCGTGTAACACCTGGATACTTCTCACCTGCTTCCTCAAGCAGAAACACCCTCTCTACTGTGTTTTTTTTGGGGATGGTTCCGCCAGTTAGACCATCGTCCTTAATCCACTCACCCTTGCTAACGGCGGTATTGCGAACCTCAGAGCGGACAAAAACTTCACCATCTTTTCGCAGGCGGTTTCCGTCCACGACAACTGGTTTGATTATCTTGGCAATACTCTCTGGACTTCCACTAGCCAAAAATCCCCATGAATAATAAAGACCCATTGATTCCAGATCGACGATATCGTCAAAATAACCTAGCAATTGCACTTTGCCATCAATTGGAGTGGAAAACATCAATACGCTATTTACATAAACCTTACGATCGGGAACTTTCCAGTACGCTATTTCGCCTTTCTGAACAAGCGTTCCTCTCTTCTCCAGAACGGAACTTTCCTGTTTCATTGACCGAAAGAATGCGGCATCGCATGAGGATAGATGTTGTATAAGAGCTTCAGAAGAAGGAGGCTCCGCCAACACCGACAGTGAGCAAGAGAGTAGTGTGATGCCAAGTATGTAATTTTTCATTTTGATATCTTTGCAAGTGACTATGAAATTGGGAAAAACCTCTAACGCAATGTATATGGCAAAAACGCCATGTTTAAAATAGCAACCAACTGTAATATTCGCATGTAATTTGCTAGCGATGCTGTTGATTCTAAACCCCAAAAGGCGTTTACGGTGTCCATGATAACTGATTCTGTGGCACCTGCTATGCTCTGACTCTCACACTTTTATCTGTAAAGGGAGTTCAAATTGATCGACAAGGCCATGCTCAATGATGACGTACTGCATTACATCCATCAAAGCGTTTTGTGTTGGTTGGCGACCGTGGATGCGGATGGTGCGCCCAAAGTATCGCCCAAAGAAATTTTTGCCGCATATGATGATCGTACCGTTTTGATTGCCAACATCGCCTCACCCACTAGCGTGCGCAATATTCGCACAAACCCGACTGTATGCCTCAGTTTTATCGATGTGTTTATTCAGAAAGGCTACAAGCTAAAAGGTCTTGCCGAGTTTGTACCAGCTATTGATGTGCGTTTTAAGCAGTTGCAAGCGCCCTTGTTAGAAATGACTAAGGGCATACTCCCCATTCACGGAATCATTGCGATCCAAGTACAGTCGATTGAATCGATTTTTGCGCCGAGTTATCGCCTGATTGAAGACACGACAGAAGCGACACAAATAAGCAATGCTTTGAGCGCTTATGGCGTGAAAAAAATATAAAGTTCATCTGGCGGAATCGGCTTTAGGCGCGCAGGGTTTTTCGCGTGCTCCCTATGGCGTGATTCAGAACATTTTGCGCTTTACTGATAACTGATAAGATTGAGACTGCTTTAAATTGTTTTAACTGTTTTCGCAATGACATTCAGTCGTTTTGCGAGTGTCATAGCAACTAGCGACGTCAGCATTAGGGGTTTAACTGACGTACTATTTTTAGTCTAAACCTAGGGAGTAAATTGTGTCAAAAATTGAATTTAAAGATGTTTGCAAGCGTTACGGTACCCAACCTTTGACCATTAACAAGGCCAATCTCACCATTGAATCTGGCGAATTTTGTGTTTTTGTCGGCCCTTCGGGATGCGGTAAATCAACCTTGCTGCGAATGGTTGCCGGACTCGAAGATATTTCGTCAGGAGAATTATTAGTCAATGGGCAACGAATGAACGACTTGCCGCCCGCTAAACGCGGTGTGGCAATGGTTTTTCAAAGTTACGCCTTATATCCACACATGACGGTATATGAAAACATGGCCTTTGGTTTAAAAACCATGGGCAGTAAAAAAAGTGAATACGACGCTAAAGTGCAAGAAACCGCCCGCGTGTTGCATCTTGAACATTTGCTAGACCGTTTACCCAAAGCTTTATCGGGCGGTCAACGTCAGCGCGTCGCCATTGGCCGCGCGATCGTCCGTGATCCAAAAGTATTTTTATTTGATGAACCTTTATCTAATTTAGATGCGGGATTACGCGTACAAACGCGTATCGAAATCGCGAAGCTGCATCAGCGTATCGGCACTGCAAGCATGATTTATGTGACGCATGATCAAGTCGAAGCAATGACCTTAGCAAATAAAATTGTGTTACTTAACACCGGCGAACGAATTGCCAAATTTGGTAGCATTGCCCAAGTTGGCAGTCCTTTATCCTTGTATCATCGTCCTAACAGCCTGTTTGTTGCAGAATTTATCGGCTCGCCCAAAATGAATATCTTGCCTGGCGTTTTTTCTAATGGTGATGAACGCAGCGCACAATTAAAAATTGGCAACCTGAGCTTTCATGCGGCCGTCAACGCACTATCATTGTCAAGAGGAGAAGTCATCTCTTTAGGAATGCGTCCAGAAGATTTATCTTTTACGGATACAAATGACGCATCAAATACTTTTCATGGACGAGTTGCGCATTTGGAACGCTTAGGCGACTCGTCCTTGGTGTACGTCGAAGTCAACGAACAATTACCTTTAATTACGGTAAAAGTTGAGGGCTCCAGTCGTGCACAGCATGGCGATAAGGTCATTATCAAAACTCAAGCCGAATCCTTGCACGTGTTTGGCAAAGACGGATTTGCCTGCGAACGCAAAGTGGATTTGGACACTTGAAAATATCCCCATTTAAATGGGGGCCAGTCAATTTCGCCCTGAAAAATGGGTTCTAGGCGGGATTGACAAACGCGAAGATATCTATAGAATCCACGGCCTTCGTCTTTTTCTGTGTTCTGGTGGCGTTGTCATGAGCAATATATGATCCTGCTGATACGATCCTAATACGGCCTCTGAATATGATCTTGGCTCGACAAAGTTTTAGTTGTTTTACCTTGATTTAGGTGATTACGAAATTCCTGGTGCAGTAGTTTTTAAGAGCTATTGTTCGAGGAAATTTGCTTCAGTATCCTGAATCAGTCTTATTTACTGTAATTTTTTACCCTTATTTTTACCCTTAGGAATTTTTTGATGAAAACGTTTTCTGCCAAATCCCAAGACGTTCAGCACGATTGGTTATTAATTGATGCGAACGAACAAATTTTGGGGCGCGTTGCTGTTGCTATTGCCCATCGTTTGCGTGGCAAACATAAACCCGAATTTACCCCTCACGTTGATACGGGTGATTTTATCGTCGTTGTTAATGCGGCAAACCTGCGTGTTACCGGTCAAAAATTAACCGATAAAAAATACTATCGCCACACGGGATACCCTGGTGGAATTTACGAAACAAATTTTGAATCAATGCAAAAGAAACATCCTGGACGCGCGCTTGAAAAAGCAGTAAAAGGAATGTTACCAAAAGGTCCTTTGGGTTATGCAATGATTAAAAAACTCAAGGTTTATGCTGGTGCAGATCATCCACACCAAGCACAACAACCGCGCCCATTAGTGATTTAACTTTTTAATTCAACCCAAGGAATAACATGATTGGTCAATACAACTACGGCACAGGGCGCAGAAAAAGTTCTGTTGCACGCGTATTCTTAAAAAATGGTACCGGAGTCATTACCGTTAACGGCAAACCTGCTGATAAATATTTTTCACGCGAAACAGGTTTGATGATTTTGCGCCAACCTTTGCAACTGACCCAAAATATGGATCGCTTTGACATCATGGTCAATGTCCATGGTGGTGGTGAATCTGGTCAAGCCGGTGCAGTTCGTCATGGTATCACGCGTGCCTTAATCGATTTTGACAGTTCGTTAAAACCTGCGTTATCAAATGCAGGTTTTGTGACACGCGATGCGCGTGAAGTTGAACGTAAAAAAGTCGGTTTACACAAAGCGCGTCGTCGGAAACAGTTTTCAAAACGTTAATCGTTTTGGCTTTCTACAAAAAAGGGCACTTTGGTGCCCTTTTTTTATGACGTCTCTAGGACGTCTGAATAAATCTGATTTTTTGAACAGAGTATCGTTTTGCCGTACGCCAACTCATTGCTTCCCCTTGGGTCTCTTGGATTCAAGCGCGACAAAAATACCTCAAAGCACTTATTCCGAACATGCCTAGTAATATTGATATATCTACCCGCCACATGACCTATTTACAAAATACTATTTCATGACCGCTTCACCCAATTCTTTGTTAACGTCAAAAGCTCATACACCAATGATGCAGCAGTATTTGGCGATAAAGCATCAGTATCCTGATACTTTATTGTTTTATCGAATGGGTGATTTTTATGAATTGTTTTTTGAAGATGCACAAAAGGCCTCTCGCTTATTGGACATCACGCTGACGCAACGCGGACAAAGTAACGGAGCGCCGATAAAAATGGCGGGGATACCCTATCATGCCGCCGATGCCTATCTCGCCAAATTGATGCGGATGGGGGAATCTGTGGTGATCTGCGAACAAGTTGGTATCCCCACTGGTAAAGCACCCGTTGAGCGTAAAGTTGCGCGTATCCTCACTCCTGGCACCGTCACCGATGCTGGCCTCGTTCCTGAAAACGCTGATCGCCCGTTATTAGCAGTATGTTTCCAGAAGCAACGAATTGGTTTAGCGTGGCTCAATTTAAGCGCAGGAAAGCTGACCTTAATGGAGCTTTCTGATGATTTAGAAATTCAACGCGAACGTCTTCATCATGAACTGGCTCGTATTCATCCCGCAGAAATTATTTATCCTGATGGTCAGCACGGCTTTTTTGACCCCTACCTCAACGACATCGCGCACAGCTCACAAGTTGAATGGCGCTTTGATACCGATCAAGGTGTGCGCTTATTGTGTCAACAATTTAGCGTTCGTGCTCTGAGTGTTTTTGGTATCACCACTGAGGACGTTGCCATCGCGGCAGCCTGTGCAGTACTCAATTACGCCGCACAAACTCAGGGCATCACATTGAGTCCAACCGATCATCACAAAGGTTTTAGTCATTTACAAACTTTAAAAGTGGAAGGACAAAATGATTTTGTCCACATGAATGCGGATACACGCCGTAACTTAGAGCTCACAGAAACGCTCAGCGGTCAAGATCACCCCACCTTGCTTTCAACATTGAATCATTGCGTTACCAGCATGGGCACACGCTTGCTGAAATATTGGCTGCATCATCCGCAACGCGATATCAATATCGCCGCAGCACGCCAAAACGTCATTGCATGCTTAATTGAAATTTCCCTCGAACCTCTGACCGAATCACTCAAAAAAATTAACGACTTGGAACGAATCAGCGCACGCATAGCGCTCAAAACCGCACGCCCACGTGACCTATCCGCCCTGCGTCAAAGTTTAATTCACATCCTCCCTGTGCATTGCTTTATTACCCAACAGATCAACACTTTTACAGCCCTTCCCTTACTCAACCAATTAACACAACAGCTTGATATCGATCCGCAATGCGCTCAATATTTGCACAATGCAATTGCCGAGCTACCCAACTTACAACTCAAAGACGGTGGCGTCATCAATACGGGTTTTGATTCAGAATTAGATCAGTTGCGCAATCTATCGACCAATGCGGGCGATTTTTTAATTGAAATGGAAACACGCGAACGAGCCGCTACAGGCATCAACACGCTCAAAATTGAATTTAATCGCGTACACGGTTTTTATATCGAAGTCACGGCGATGCATGCCGATAAAGTTCCCGCACATTACCAGCGCAAACAAACACTAAAAAATGCCGAACGCTTCACTACGCCAGAACTCAAGCGTTACGAAGATGCCAGTTTGTCCGCAAATGAGCGTGCATTAGCGCGCGAAAAATGGCTTTATGAGCAAGTTTTGGAGAAACTATCACACTATCTTCCGGCTTTACAACAAGCCGCACAAGGAATTGCTGCTATTGATGCCTTGTCATCTTTATCAATTCACGCGCAACAACACGCGTGGGTCCAGCCACAATGGCAAGAAGAACGCGGAATTACCCTAGTCGGTGCACGTCATCCCGTAGTCGAAGCGCAAATTGAGCAGTTCATTCCTAATGATTGTCTTCTGAATAATCAAAATACTTTGCTGATCATTACCGGCCCCAATATGGGTGGAAAATCAACCTATATGCGTCAGGTTGCGCATGCGGTGCTGCTCGCGTATATCGGTTCTTTTGTCCCTGCACGTTCCGCATGTTTTGGGCCGATTGATCAAATTTTTACGCGTATCGGAGCCAGTGATGATTTAGCCGGCGGACGCTCAACCTTTATGGTTGAAATGACAGAGGCGGCGAATATTTTAAATAATGCAACGCCCTATTCTTTGGTTTTAATGGACGAAGTTGGGCGCGGCACTTCGACAGTGGATGGTTTATCTTTAGCGCATTCAATCGCTTCATATTTGGTGACGCACAATCAAAGCTTAACTTTATTTGCGACGCATTATTTGGAACTCACCCAATTAGCGCAACATCATCAGCCCATTATGAATATGCATTTTGACGCGGTCGAGCACGATCACGGTATTGTGTTTTTGCATAATTTAAAGTCAGGGCCGGCATCGCAAAGCTATGGACTGGAAGTCGCTCAACTCGCTGGTGTGCCGCGCCGAGTGATCCAAAACGCGCGTCAGTACATGAAATCTCAATCCTTTGGAACTCACCCAGTTACGACACCACAATTAGATTTGTTTTACAACGAGACCGTAAATGAGTCCGCAGAATCAACAGTTGATGCGCGACGCGAAATTACCGATTGGATCGCGCAACAAGAACTTAACGAGATGACGCCCAAAAAAGCACTGGATTTATGGTTTGTTCTCGGTGACAAAATTAAAGGGCTTGCGTAACTGTCCCAGAACAAACACTCAAAATCAATTTTGACGAATCAAACTCATCAAGTATTTGCCGTAATCATTTTTCATTAATTTACTGGCAAGCTGTTCGATCTGTGCCGCATCAATCCATTGTTGTGACAGCGCAATTTCTTCAGGACAAGAGACCATTAAACCTTGACGTTTTTGCAGTGTCGCGATGAAACTTGCCGCCTCTAACAAACTGTCGTGAGTTCCGGTATCAAGCCAGGCATAGCCCCGTCCCATCATTTCCACATGCAGTTTTTTAGCCTGTAAATAATATTGATTCACGTCGGTAATTTCAAGTTCTCCGCGTGGCGAAGGCTTGATTGATGCGGCGACATCACACACATTATTGTCGTAAAAATATAAACCCGTCACTGCGTAATTGCTTTTAGGGGTTTTCGGTTTTTCTTCAATCGAGATGGCGTTTTGCATTTCATCAAACGCCACTACACCATAACGTTCAGGGTCGTGCACGTGATACGCAAAAACTGTTGCGCCATCCAGACGTTGATCTGCCGCGTGAAGTTGACGCACCAAATCGTGACCATAAAAAATATTGTCGCCCAACACGAGCGCCGAAGAATTGTCACGGATAAAACTTTTACCAATCAAAAAAGCTTGTGCCAAACCATCAGGAGAAGCTTGAATCGCATATTCAATGTGCATTCCCCACTGCGTTCCATCACCCAGTAACTCACGAAAACGCGGTGTATCTTGTGGCGTTGAAATAATCAGTACTTCGCGAATCCCCGCCAGCATCAGCGTACTCAACGGGTAATAAATCATTGGCTTGTCGTATACCGGCATCAATTGCTTAGATACTGCTTGCGTCACGGGATACAAGCGCGTCCCCGAACCGCCGGCCAAAATAATTCCTTTACGCCTTGTGATGTAATGACTCATGATTGATTCTCCTTGGTTGAATACTGCGTATCAATCCAATCACGATAAGCGCCACTACTGGTTTTTGCGACCCAATCAGTATTGCTTAAAAACCATTCAACCGTTTTGCGAATGCCTGTTTCAAAAGTTTCTTGTGGACGCCAACCCAGCTCTCGTTCAATCTTACTCGCGTCAATCGCATAACGGCGATCATGCCCCTTCCTATCGGTCACAAAATTGATTTGATCGGTATATGACAGGGCATCTGCACGCGGACTCAGTTCATCCAAAAGTGCCGTGATCAAATACACGACATCAAGGTTTTTCTTTTCGTTCCAACCGCCCACGTTATATGTTTCGCCGACGCGCCCCAACTCTAAAACGCGCCTAATCGCGCGGCAATGGTCTTTGACATATAACCAATCGCGTACTTGTTGTCCATCGCCATAAATTGGTAATTTTTTACCTTGTAGGGCATTCAAAATCATCAATGGAATGAGTTTTTCGGGAAAATGAAACGGCCCATAATTATTGCTGCAATTAGTCGTCAAAATCGGTAAACCATACGTGTGATGCCACGCCCGTACCAGATGATCGCTCGCTGCTTTACTGGCCGAATAAGGACTATTAGGTTGATACGGAGTTTGCTCGGTGAAAGCAGGATCAGAGGGTGCTAAAGTTCCATACACTTCATCCGTACTGACGTGCAAAAATCGAAAACTACTTTGCGCATCACCTTGCAATTTTTGCCAATACGAACGCACGCTCTCCAATAATTTAAAGGTCCCCACTACATTGGTTTGGATAAAGGCTTCAGGTCCATGAATCGATCGATCGACATGACTCTCTGCCGCAAAATTAATCACTGCGCGTGGTTGATATTGCATCAGCAACCCACCGATCCGGGCGCTATCGGCCATATCGCAGTGAACAAAAATATGTTTGGCATTAGTGCTCACATCCGCTAAATTCATCAAATTACCCGCATACGTTAATTTATCAACATTAACGATCGGCTCCTCCATTTCTTGACACCATTGATGAACAAAATTACTGCCAATAAAACCCGCGCCACCTGTGATCAAAATCATTTGTAAATCCTAAAAAATTAATTTTTAATATCCAGTCTTAGTTTCCTGAAGAGACAAAAAAAACGGATAACCCAACTAATACCAACACAATACCAAAGACATAATTTAAACGCATTCTGGCACGAGGGTTACGCAGCAAATGTGCCATTTTGCTGGCTAAGAGCGCGTATCCATGCATCACAACGGTATCAACAAAAACCATCGTGACGATCAGAATGGCCAACTGTCCCAATATCGGTTTACCCGCCTCCATAAATTGTGGCAACATCGCCACCATAAACACGATCCCTTTCGCGTTTGTAAGGTCACAAATAAATCCTTGTAAAAATCGTGACCATGCGGAGGGCAAGATGTCACTATGCGCGACTGCGTTCAAACTATTATTCGTTTTTGCACTGCGAATTTGCTGCCAACCCAAGTAAATTAAATAAATACCGCCACTCAGTTTTAATATCAAAAATGCCCTCGGCGAGGTTTTGAGCAGTACGCCTAAGCCCAAGCCAGAAATCAACATGACCATGACTAAACCAAGTTGTAATCCTAGCACCGTAATGTGCGTCCGACGAAAGCCATAAGCCAAACCATGTGCCATGCTTAATAATGCGCCATTTCCTGGCGAGATGGCTATTGCCATTGCCGCTAAAAGGAAACTGAACCAAATATATAAATTCATTTTTTAAAGGATATTTAAAATGCCCGTTTTGTTTCCCCAAATTACAACCGAGTCTTTGTTTCCTGTTGCGGGCGTTCGCTTGGGAATCGCTCAAGCCGGTATCAAAAAAGCATTGCGCGATGATTGTTTACTCATCGTACTTGATGAAGGTACAAATGTTGCGGGCGTTTTTACACAAAATAAATTCTGCGCCGCGCCAGTTCAATTATCTCAGAGTCACCTCGTCAAAAATCAAGCGCAAAATCAAACCGCCAAACAATCTATTCGCGCGCTTGTGATCAATACCGGTTGCGCTAACGCAGGCACTGGCGCACAAGGGTTAGAGGATGCGCGCAGCACCTGCGCTGCCTTAGCAAAAATTATTGGCTGTCAAACCACGCAAATACTGCCTTTTTCAACTGGCGTGATCATGGAATATTTGCCGATGGATAAATTGTTGCCCGCCCTGCCCTTGGCGTACCACAATTCGGCCAATTGGTTTGCCGCTGCGCAGACGATTATGACGACCGATACCTTGCCCAAAGCCAGTTCGCGTCAAGTCACGATTGATGGTCAACTAATCACGGTCACAGGAATTAGCAAAGGCGCGGGAATGATTGCCCCTAACATGGCCACAATGTTGGGCTTTGTCGCAACCGATGCCTTGGTCCCTAACGATATTTTGCAGAGTTGGTGCGGGGAGATTGCCGACGCCTCATTTAACGCGATCACGATTGATGGTGATACCTCCACCAACGATTCATTCATGCTAATCGCGACCGGAAAGCACGTCTTATCCGCGAAAGGTTTAGAAACCCTGCGCGCGGTTTTGACTGAAGTCGCTACTGAATTGGCCCAACTAATTGTGCGAGATGCCGAAGGCGCAACTAAATTTATTACCGTGCAAATTAACGGCGGCAAAACACGCGCGGAATGCCGGCAAATTGCCCGAGCAATCGCTCACTCACCTTTAGTCAAAACTGCGTTTTATGCCAGTGATCCGAACTTGGGACGTATCCTCGCAGCGATTGGTTACGCGGGAGTAGACGATCTAGACACCAATCTCATTACGCTTTATTTGAATGAAGTGTTAGTTGCGCAATTTGGTGGTCGCGCCGCGTCATATGAAGAATCTGCGGGGCAAGGCGTAATGGCGCAAGCTGAAATTACCGTGCGCGTTTTACTTAACCGTGGGGCAGAAACTTATACCTTATGGACTTCAGATTTATCGCACGAATACGTCAGTATTAACGCCGATTACCGTTCGTAATTTACTTGTTCATGTTACCGATACTTATTCACTCTAGGGCACTTCTATCAATTCATTTTTGCGGCGAATTGCTTTGTTGCGCAGTACGCGAAATCCTCACGTACTGTATGTACGCTCCGGTTTCTGTGTGCTGTGCGCCTCGCACTTCATCCGCACATTCTGTATTTATAGAAG
>JAVKLU010000048.1:0-29490 GCA_031538895.1 Burkholderiaceae bacterium
AAAAGTTTCTGTAACGAATTAAAACTGTTTAAATTAGGTTATTCATGGGCTGGCCCAATCAGCTTAGTGATGTTTTATGAGCTTAATGGCCCATATCGAAAAAAATATGACTTGGTAAAAGCGAACGCGCCAAATTATTTAGTCCGATTAGCGATCGGACTAGAGTCGTTTGATGATTTAATGAGCGACTTAAAAAACGCCTTCAAACAAATGATCCGCGAAGATTTTAATGAAATTAAATCTCTGCCAAGCCCTTTCAAAGTCATCGCGGCAGCCGATATCGATGGCATATTCACGCGCCAGTCCGCACGCAGAATGATTGAACAGCTAACGCCATTTAATCAGGTGACGTTAGATTTTTCTCATATCGACAACATCAGCACGGACTTTATTGACGAACTATTATGCGTTTGGCCTTTGGCTAAACCCTCGCTGAAATTAACTTTGATCAACGCCAGTAGCGCGGTATATCACATCCTGGACTGGTGCTTACACCGCACTGATGTCGCCCAAGCCCACGGACGCGTGTCTTTGATTAGCCCCTGACACACCCGAAAAATGACGATTCTAAGTATTCCATGGGGAAGGTGAGTTTTAGGTACTATCGGATGTAACGAAAAAACTCTCGCAAGGGATAAGCTGGAGTAACATTCAGGACAGAGAAAGTCACACACTAACTTCATTGTATGACTATGACAACCACAACATCGACTGAAGCGCCTACGCGAACTATCAATGTTCGTGTTCCTGTCTGCGTTTACGACCAGCTTAAGGACTTGGCCAAGTCCACGGCTCGCACCAAGAGCTTTGTGACGGTGGAAGCCCTCTCTAATCGCTAAGATAGCTATTTTGATCTTGGAAGACGGCGAAGTGCTATTCAACTCCATCGCAATCTGCGGCATCATCATCCCCACATGTCTGCACCCCCTGTAAACCTCGACCACCTGCGCCGCCATGCTGTGACGCGCAGTCTGTTTTTGCCCACGACTTTGCCCAAGGCCTTGCAGCGCTTGGGCTTTGTACAGGCCGACCCCTTGCGGGCGCCTGCGCGTGCGCAGGATTTGACGCTTCGCCACCGTGTGGCCGGGTATCGGGCGGGCGATCTGGAAGCTCGCTACGCCAGTCTGGACGTGGAGGAGGATTTCTTCGTCAACTATGGTTTTGTCAAAACCGATGTGCACCACCTGATGCATCCGCGCACGCCCAAAATCGTCTGGTCTGCCAGCCGCATGAAGCAGGTCACCGAGGTTTTGGCGTTTGTGCGCGATCGGGGCGTGGTGCGGCCAGCCGAGGTGGATGCGCATTTTGACCTCGGCACGGTGACCAATTGGTTTGGGGGCAACAGCCGTGCCAGCACGCAGTTGCTCGATGGCATGCACCACCGGGGCCTGTTGCGGGTGGCTAGGCGCGAAGCGGGGCAGCGCCTTTATGCGGTGCGTGAGCCGCAACCCCGCTTGTTGAGCGATGAGGCAGCGGCGGACGCGCTGGTGGATGTGATCGTGGCCAAATACGCGCCCCTACCTGCTGCCAGTTTGGGGCAATTGGTGGGCTTGTTGTTGGGCGGCGGGGTGCCGCAGTGGCGTGCACAGCGTCAGACGGTGTTGCTGCGCGCTCGCACAAGGCTGCCCAGTGCGCTGGTCAACGGTGTGAACTGGTTTTGGCCAGAGGGTGAAAATCCAGCATCGCGCCGCTGCGGGGTGCGCGATCAAGTGTGCTTGTTGGCCCCTTTTGACCCGGTCGTGTGGGACCGTCAGCGTTTTGAACTGTTGTGGGGTTGGCCCTATCGTTTTGAGGCCTACACCCCAGCCGCCAAACGTATTCGTGGTCACTACGCCTTGCCGCTGCTGTGGCGCGATCAGGTGATCGGGTGGGCCAACCTGAGCGTCAAAAACGGTGTGTTGACGCCCGATGTGGGTTATGTGGCCTCACCGCCGCAAGAAAAATCGTTTGCATCGGCGTTGGACGATGAGTTGCAGCGCATGACGGTATTTTTGGGTTTGCCAGCTTGACTGCATCGCTTGAGCGAATTTTTGTGTATCGGCGTCCAAATTTCAAAAAAATTGAACCACGCTAGTTTTAAATACCCAGTTCAATATGCTCGCTCAATTGAACTGTGCTTGGCTTTAAAAATATCGTGTTGAAGTATTTTTTGTACGGTCAATTCACGCATGCAGCGATGATGTGCGTCACCTTGTAAAGGACAGTGGCGCAATTGACACGGTGCGCACGCCACAGATTCAGAAATATAGTGTGCGCGCTCGCCACGGGGTGGTGTGTGCCAAAAGTCAGTCGGTCCATAAATTCCCAACACAGGTTTGGCTAAAGCGGCGGCACAATGCATCAATCCTGAATCATTGGCTAATACCCACTGACTATTAACTATCACCGATAAAACTTGTCCGATTGAGGTCTGGCCGCAAGTATTCAACACGCGCGCTTGTAGGCTTGAGGGCAAGGCGGCGATCAATTCCTCACTGGTAGCGCGATCTTTTACGCTACCACAAATCACAATCCCCGCCACGGCATTTTTATCGGACATCAATAATTCTTGCGCTAACTTTGCCCAGTACTCGGTGGGCCAACGTTTGGCGGGGCCAAACTCAGCACCTGGACAAAACACGCCATAGGATTCAAAAGAAATAGGTGATACCTGATCAGTCGAATGAAGCAAACGCGGCAGAGGAATTTGACTCGAGGATTGCGGCAAGCATTTTTGTGTTTGTTTTTTTTGTGGTGTAAACGCCAGTGCGGCATAAAACTCGGCCATCGCGCGGCGCGGCAAAGCTTTGGCAAAACGATCTGATGTGGTCATGGCACTATCGTGATGTCGCACCGTAATCACGCCATAGCGCTGTTCGCCGACATACCCAATTCGTATCGGTATGCCTGCAAAAAAAGGTAACAGCGCCGATTTAAATGAATTGGGCAGAATAATCGCGCGCTCATAGTCTTGCAAAAACTGCCGCGCATAAGACCAACGCGCGCGTAGCTGCACACCTTTACGTGAAAAAGGGGGGACTAACACACGATTAACATGCGGAAAAAAGTGTGCCAAATCGGCTACTGGCGGATGCGCGAGCACATCAATCTGCGCGCCTTGCCGTTGCAAAATTTCGATTAGAGATTGGGCAATCACCGCATCGCCAATCCAATTGGGGAGCACTACTAAAGTTTTCATAAGCCAGTTGAAAAACGCGCGTTAAAACACATCACGTCGCAAATTGAAGGTGGTATAGCTGCGCGTACGCGCCTTGCTGTTTCAATAGTTGCTCATGTTGCCCCATTTCCAGCACACGTCCTTGACTCATCACGACGATCATATCGGCGCGCTCTATTGTCGACAAACGATGCGCCACCACCAGGGTGGTGCGATTTTTCATTAAACGCGTTAACGCGTCTTGAATGTATCGTTCGGACTGGCTATCCAATGCCGAAGTCGCTTCATCCAATAACAACAATGGCGCATTTTTATACAGTGCGCGCGCAATCGCCACACGTTGTCGTTGACCACCTGACAACAACATTCCGTTATTACCTAATACGGTATCAATCCCCAAGGGTAGGTCTGCCACAACATCACGCAAATACGCGTCATCAATCGCTTGCTCTAAACGCTGCGAGTCAATCTCTTGACGGCCATAACAAATATTTACCTTCAATGTATCGTTAAACAACACCACGTGCTGACTGACAATCGCAATATGCTGACGAAATTCCGTCAAATTCAGTGTTGCAATATCAATACCATCAAGCAAAATTTGACCCGACTGAGGAAGATGGAAGCGCGGTAGTAAATTCATCAAGCTTGATTTACCACTGCCCGAAGCGCCAACCAGCGCAATAGTTTGCCCAGCCCGCGCCTCAAACGAAATCTGATCCAGGGCCAAATTGGTGCTGTTGGGGTAAGCAAAACTCACTTTTTGAAACGATAAATTGCCGCGTATTTGATGTAATGCTGCGCCAGTATTGTCTTCTGATGGTGTATCAATCACGCTAAAAATTGCCTCGGCCGCAATCGTGCATTGTTGAAATAAGTTATTCGCTTCAGCGACTTGTTTCAAGGGCGAAAGTATCATTAACAAAGCGGTGATAAAAGAAATAAATTCTCCTGCTGTCGCGCCGTGTGATACCTGCAATAAAGAAACCACAATCACCACAATCACGGCCGTTGCAGCAAACAATTGTGTCAACGGCGTGGCTAAACCATTAGCAATGGCAATGCGTAAAAAAGCGCCTCTAAAGCGCGAGTTCTGTTCATTCAAGCGGCTTCGTTCATGCGCTTGCCCACCAAAAATTCGTACGACTTGATTGCCTTGCGTCACCTCTTGCAATAAACCAATCATGTCCTGATTGACCTTCATCAAATCCATATTCAAGCGTCTTAAACGTCGACTGATGACGCGCAAAGTCAATGCAATAAAAGGCACCATCAAAAAAGTCACGAGCGACAATTGCCAATTCAAGTACAGCAAATAGGCGATTAACAAAATAATCGTCAGCAAATTACGCAATATTCCGGTGGTGAATGTGGTAATGAAGGCGGTCAATTTGCGCGCCTCTTGCATCATCAAGTTAATCGTTTGCGCGCCTTGATCGCGCTCGATCAAGCTGATTGGCACATCTAAAATACGTTCAAAAATTGAATTTCGTATCTGTGCCAATATCTTTAACTCAACCGAATTCATCAAATAGAACGAGATGAACGAGGCGATTCCTCGCACCATAAAAATCGCAAAAATCGACAAAGGGACTAACCACAGCGCGCGCGCATGATCGCTCCCAAATCCCGAATCAATCAGGTAGCGAAGGACAAGTGGGAATGCTGGTTCTGTCGCCGCCATCAAAAACAACATCAAAAAAGTCCACGCAAAGGACGAACGATGAGGGCGCGTTAAATTAAACAGCGGTTTAACTGTAGAGTTGATAGTCAAGATTTTGAGTGAGAATGGGAAGTCCCGATTGTAGGGGGCTTAGGATCAGATTTTCAGATGTTTGCAAGTAGTGTTGATTCTAGGGTCATTTCAAAACACCTTTCGTAGTTACCTAGGATCGATCAACTGTCGCGCGGGATACAAAAGCTATTTTGCAAATACGCGTCGATATTGCACCGCTTCTCCCAAATGCGCCATCGTAATAACGGGGTTAATTGATTCCTTGGTCATGTCCTGGCCCATATCGTCAGCCGCATCGTAATCCGCAATCGAACGCGCCAAGCGTAACACCCTGTGGTAAGCACGTGCTGACCAATTTAAACGCGTCATCACGTTGTGAATAAAAGTCATCGTAGCCGCATCTAACGCGCAAAATTGATCGATGTCTTTCACACTTAATAAATGATTAGGTTTGCCTTGACGTCTGATTTGACGCGCCCGTGCGGCGCTTACTTTGCGCTGAATTTGGGCACTGGACTGACCCTGCGCATGGCGTCCTAAATCATCGGCGGGAAGCGCAGGGACTTCGATTTGCATATCAATCCGATCAATCAGTGGGCCGGATATGCGTCCTTGATAGCGCGCGACTTGATCTGGCGAGCAACGGCATTTTCCACTTTTATGTCCCAAGTAGCCGCAAGGGCAAGGATTCATCGCCGCAATTAGTTGAAAGCGTGCCGGAAATTCGGCCTGCCGCGCGGCACGTGAAATCATGATCACACCACTCTCTAGAGGTTCACGCAAAACCTCTAGAACTCTACGTTCAAATTCAGGCAATTCGTCTAAAAATAAAACGCCACAATGCGCTAAAGAAATTTCTCCAGGACGAGGGTTTGAGCCGCCACCCACCAAAGCCACCGCAGATGCAGTGTGATGAGGCGACCGAAAAGGTGGCTGCCGCCACAGCTCGGTTTTGAATGAACCATTTAAAGAGCGCACTGACGCCGATTCAATCGCTTCGATGTCCGTCATCGGCGGCAGTAAACCCGGAAATCGTTGTGCCAACATTGATTTACCACTACCAGGCGGGCCTGACATCAAAATGCTATGACCACCGCAGGCGGCGATTTCTAAGGCGCGCTTAGCTTGGGTTTGTCCGCGTACATCTTGCCAATCTGGATAAACACTTGCAACCGTTAGGACATCAGATTTTCTGTGATAGGGTGACAATGCTTGGGGGTTATTTTTTAAAAAACACGTCGCCACGTTCAATAAAGTATCTGCAGGATAAATCGCTAAATCCTCAACCAGTGCCGCTTCGGCCGCATTGTCACTGGGCAAAATCAAACCGACCTGAGTGTCATTTTTCAAGGTTAAGGCAATCGGCAGCACACCATTGAGCGCGCGTAACTGCCCTGACAAAGACAACTCGCCGATGAATTCATAGTTGCCTAAAGCCTCACTGGAAATTTGACCACTGGCCGCCAAAATACCTAGGGCAATGGGTAAATCAAAACGACTGGAGTCTTTGGGTAAATCGGCAGGTGCAAGGTTTACCGTGAGATGATTGACCGGAAATTCAAAGCCACTGTTTTGAATCGCCGCACGAACGCGATCTTTTGATTCGCGAACTTCGGTTTCCGGCAGCCCCACAATCACAAATCCCGGCAAGCCAAACGCCAGATGTACTTCAACTGTGACCGATGGCGCTTGCAAGCCATTGAGTGCGCGACTTTTAAGAAGAGTAACCGTCATATGGTAATGACAATAAAACTAAACAAAATTAGAACTCTTCGATCTTGGTTCAGAGCATCCGAGGGTGTTTATTACTTTACAGGGTGTTCTAAATCCTTTAATCGTTTTTCCAACACTTCAATTCGTGTTATCAATCGTTCGATGATTTTAGTGTGCACTTCAAAATCATCACGCGTCGCTACATTCATTTTTTGCGCAGAATCTTTTATCACCGCGCGCACGCCTTTTTGGACGTCGGCAATGGGCGTATTGGCTAATACGGTTTCAACTTGACCTAAGGCATCGCGCACAAAACGCGTTGCAGGCGTGGTATCAAAATGGGTAAACCCCGACAGTAAACGTGAGAAATCAGGAAACATAGTTCAGAAAATTTTATACAGTGTTTTGATTGAATCTATTTAGTTAACGAGTTTTGCAAAGGAACTGATTTTTTTTCGATTACTTGACGCACGACTTAAAAACGACGCGGGGTTTTGTACCACACCATTGACCGTTACTTCAAAATGCAAATGCGGTCCAGTCGAACGCCCAGTGGTTCCCACTTCAGCAATTTGATCGCCACGTTTCACTACTGCGCCGACTTTAACTAACATTTTGCTCGTATGTGCATAGCGACTCATCACGCCGCGCCCATGGTCAATGTCTATCATATTGCCGTATTCAGGATGTCGTTCAGCCACAACCACTTTACCAGACGCCGATGCAAAAATAGGTGTACCAATTGGCGCAGCAAAATCTAAGCCCCGATGAAAAGCTTTCAAACCGGTAAAGGGATCCGAACGAATTCCAAAGCCAGACATCAATATTGCAGTATTCACAGGGTCGCTGCCATGCACCCAATTGGCTTGGATTTTTTGACTCATTAAATTGGATTCCGCAATACTTAAATAGTCATCCATACTGACCATATCAGCGGCGACTGAATTCAACATCGATTGAAATTGTTCGGGCGTCCAATTAGCCCCCCCAGTTTGCGGACCACCGCGTCCCGGTTTGCTTTTTAAATCAAAGTCTGTCGTTTTAATATCGGCTAATTTTTGGACACGCTCACCCAAACTTTCTAAACGAACGATTTGCGCTTGTAATTCACCTAAACGGACTACCATTGTCGCGATATTTTGTTTGGAATTTTTTTCATTTTCAGCCACACGATCGCTGACCGCGCTATCAATCAAAAGACTGACCACAGGCGCATCGGGCATGAAACGTAACGTCAGATATTGGAACCCAATTGCCAATAAAAAAATACTCGCCATCAAAGTGCCAATCAAGGCAATCATCCCAGCCTTAGAAATAGAAAAGTTTGAGACCCCTTTTCCACTGGTACGCAATATCATTATTTGCATTAATCCACCTAAAAAAATTACCCCTAAATGATTGATTTAGGGGTTGATCATTTTTAACCGTTCGTAACCATTAACCCGCATAATCGGGGTTATGGCACTGATTAAACATTATTTAAAACGCGGCGATGCGCTCACTTGGCTAGATAAAGCACAACAATTGATCGCATTACAGCAGCAACTCAATATGGTGATGCAGCAACTCTCGCCTCAGGTACATATTCCCATTGTCGTCATGTACTACGACGCCGGTGATATTCATTTGGGTGTTCCGCACCAAGCATGGCTGGTCCGGATTAAAAATCTTTCGCCAAAAATTATCGCGTCCCTAACGCAGGCCGGCTATGAGGTTAGCAGAATAAAAGTCAAAATGCAACTGACCCGCCCTGCATTTGTAAATCCCCATCAAACGCGCAGCTTGCCCGCGCACGCCAAAGCATTGTTAAGCGAGTTTCAACAACGCTTGCCCGACGAATGCTTGCCCGTCGATATGATCAAGGTATCAACTCCTTCCAAGACCGCACAAAAAAGTTTGCGCGACGCCCTAGCCCAACTGATTGAGCGATCCTAGTATGAGTGGGAGATTATGAGAAAGCGCTGAACAAGCTCAGTCACAACAAGTATTTCACACCTTCAATGGCATAAAACGCGCGATAAATGTCATCCAGATGTGCGCGACTGGTCGTATGTAATTCAAAAGTCATTGATAAGTAATTACCGGCTTTTGAAGGGCGTTCCACCAAATTTTTAACCAAAGCAACACCTGTTAACGCCGGCTCGTGGGCTTGCGCTACGGCAATCACTTTGGCACGAACCGCCGTATCGTTGGTAATCATGACCTTGATTGGAAAACGACAAGGAAAACGAATCAGCTCTGTGGGCTCAGTCATGACGAACAATCACGGCGTATCAAAGTAAATATCGGGTTCAACAATCGATAATTTATTTGCTACGGCTACGGTATTCGCCGGTGCGCGTATCGATTTCAATTTTGTCACCAATTTCGACAAACAGGGGGACAGGTATTTCAAAGCCCGTCGCGATTTTGGCAGGCTTCATTACTTTACCGCTGGTATCACCTTTAACCGCAGGCTCGGTGTAAGTCACTTCGCGTACCACGCCCGTTGGCAACTCAATTGAAATCGCATTGCCCTGATACAACACGATTTCGCAGGCCATACCATCTTCTAAATAATTCAAGGAATCACCCATGTTTTCAGATTCGACTTCGTACTGATTAAATTCCGTGTCCATAAACACATACATCGGATCGGCAAAATACGAATACGTGGCTTCGCGTTTATCTAACACGACCACTTCAAATTTGTCATCGGCTTTATAAACACCTTCATTACCGGCGTTCGTCAATAAATTTTTCATTTTGATTTTGACAACGGCAGAATTTCGCCCCGACTTGTTGTACTCGGCTTTCAAAATCACCATAGGCTCTGTGCCTACCATAAAAACGTTACCTACTCTGAGCTCTTGTGCGGTTTTCATATCTTTCGTATCAATAAAAAATTAAAAGTAAATCATTAGTGCCCTGCTTTATAAGGAATCTCTTTATCGCCCCACAAAGCTTCCAAATTGTAGTACTGGCGAATCACCGGCAACATAATATGAATCACCGTATCGCCAGCATCGACCAACACCCACTCGCCACTGCCTTCGCCTTCAACTGTCAGCGGCCAAACACCCGTTTGCTTCAAGTCAACATAAACCTGATTCGCCAGTGATCGCGTATGCCGATTAGAGGTTCCGGAACAAATAATGACGGTATCAAACAAATTCGATAAGCCACGTGTATCAAAGACTTTCAAGGACTGAACCTTGAGATTTTCAAGTGCCTTGATCGCGGTTTGCGCCACCGCTGGAGAAGAATTTTTTTTCATTAAACCACATCAAATAAATAAACGACAAAATAAATACAGCGCGCTATCCTAACCGCGATGCGTGAACTAAGGACTGGACGCGTAATTAAGGCGTGTCAGCGGTAAGGTAATCGGGCCCGATATCGACACCTGACTTAACATCGAATCAGCGATTGAATTATTTTTTTGATCTTGCGCTAAGGGTGCAGGCGGTGACTCGACATTCATCGCACTGTCGACACTGAGCGAACTGGGCGATTGACGTCTTTTGTTCTTGGTTGATTTTGCGCTAACCGATAGATCTTTGCCCTGCTTTGTCGAATCCACTTCAAGCGCCTGTTCTGGCACAGTGTTTGGGGCTTTATAGCGCACGCGCGCGACCACCCGCAAAATACTAATCCGAGATTTTTTATCTAAAAAATATAAACTCAAAGGCACAACTTGATTCACGCGCAAAGGACTTGGAATACCAATCAAACGTAAATGTGCGCCGCTCGCATCTAAATGCACTACGCTATTAGCCGGAATTGGAATCGATTGTTCAAAAGGTGCAATCTCCGTTTTTTTATGCTGCGCTTGATCGGCCTCCAAACTTTGCTCATCTTGTAGGGGATAGTTGGATAGACGCACACCCACTGCTATCGGCGTTTTTGCATCAAACAACTGCACCGCTTCGCTACTGATTAGTCGCAAGGACAGTACCGCCGTCGTTTGTCCCGTCAAGGTTGGCGTCAAACTCGCGTCTTCCACCACTACCGTAGCCTGCGCCACACCGGAAACAGCGCCCACCAATAATACGCACAGTGCAATCAGTGCAATCAGAAAGCCGCGATAGAGAGACCGTAAAAATAATCGATTAAGACACATTGAACATATCAATCTCTACAGCGCTCTGCGCAATCTGATCCCTAAGAGTAGTCTCAATCACTTTGATCTTTGGAAAGAATAGGGTTTTGTTGTGCGCCAATCTATTGTTTTCCTGTAGTTGAATTTCAACAAAAACACCAGAGAGTACTTGTGCAAAGAATCCTTAATTTTTGCGATGGTGGACGATACTGGGATCGAACCAGTGACCCCTGCCGTGTGAAGGCAGTGCTCTACCCCTGAGCTAACCGTCCTAATAACTGCTGTACTAGCGATGCGCTTTTAGACGAATTTTTGATGCGCGATTCTAACTCACTAACTCACTAACGCACTCAATCCCACGCCATTAAGCCCCGCACCGGCGCAATGCCAAGGCGGGGTTTAGGTTTTAGTGATTAAGTTAAGTTAGGCTGGACACTGCGTGCCCAGCAATCAAACGAGGCAAAACGGATTGTTGCAATCGCTGTAGGCCAAGCTACTGCGATTGCAAATGGTAATTGGTTTGCAACTGCCCACCTTCGCTGTCTTTGGCGTTGATTTGCAGCAAGAGTTTTTCATCGTTCACCCAATTAGCGTTTGGCGGCAAGTCCGCGCTGGTGGCTCTACCCGGGATGGCAGCAGTCCCACGTTTATCCATATTTTGATTACGAATATCGGCCGACTGCAAATAGGCACTGCCCGTTTTAAATTGCGCGCTAAAATTTTTTGTGCGGTCGTATGTTTTGAACGCCTCTTTGCTTTCATCCGTGAGTGCCGGCCAAGGCAAGCGGTCTATGCTACCCCAACTGGCGATGTAACCCCCAACAGGTTTGACCACGGTGGCAACTGTGGTGGCAAAGTTATCATCCGAAAACAATTCAATTTGAAACACCGCACCATTGGCTTTAACCTGCGCAATCAGGGCTTCGGCCTTAGCAATTTGCTCATCGGTGGAATCTGCGTTTTTTGTATTGAAACGTTTACCATCCAATTTATTGAATTGCTTGCTGCCACAACTACCGTTGGGATTATTACCGCCATCAAAATTTGTGCTGTTGAGCAAATCAAGCGTCTGCGCATCCGGACAGCCCTTTTTCAATCGATAGAACTCCTTCCAAGTACCATTCGCATTGGGAATCGACACAATGGCACTGGCAATTGTCAGGGTTGCACTTGGCGTAGCACACGAAGTGGGCACAGCAATATTCACCGCGCGTTGAATTTGGCTAGTGCCGTCGTTCAGCCAAAAATTACGGTTGGCTTCCCAGCGCACCTGATTGACACAGTCGTTGGTGTCTATCGCGCGACCAGAAAATTTGAATGTGCCGCCATCGTTGCGTAAAGTCATGCTACCACCGCCAAAACTGACACGGCACAAGTCGCCCTGACAGATGATGATATTGAGTGTGTCTATACTCCCGGGCTTATCACAAAAAGCAGCGGTATTTATCACCGCATTGCTGGCCGTAATGGCCGGCATTGCAGCTTTACAAGCAGGCACTTCATTTGCTCTCGCTTTGTCCATTGCGGCGATGGCGGCGGTTTTAAATGCTGCTAAACGGGCGGTATGTTCGCCACTACTCGATAACACTGGTGCGTTGGTGTCTGCAATTTTGTTATTGGCCACCTGATTGGTGGCATCGGCGACGACTAAAAACTCACTGGTTTTAGCGCGATTCACCAGGGTTACCGATACTTTGCCCTGCTCCATCGTGTCCGTTACTACTTTTACCGCATCCAACATGGCATCTACACCGGTATGGTTGGCGGTGAAGCTGGTTTTCACCAAGCCTGCTGCATTACCCTTAATGCCCAGTTTGCTCACATAGGCGCTCAGTGCGGTGGTGAGTAGGTCTAGCTTGGTCGAAAAAGTATCCCAATTGACGGCAGTGCGCTGGTTAAAAATAGTGGCGGGGTCGTCTTTAACCGCAAGCGCCAATGCGGCATGGGTTAAGGGAGTCGCGTTAATCACACTCACCTCGTTACTGGCCGAATACAGGCACACATAAAGCCCTGCGTCAGTGGTGCCGCAGGCTTGCACCAAATAAGGTGTTCCTGCCAGTGTTGCTTGCTGTGTATCGGACAAGTTGTAACTGCCATCGGCCGCCGCATCTACTGCTACCTCGCCACTGGTGGCGCCACGTACCGTTACTTGGGCTTTGGCCAGCGGCGAACCCGTTGCTGCCGTGCCTTTAATTGAGCTGACCGCTGAAGGATTAATTGGGGGTGAAGGGGTTTGAGGGTTTGACGAGCTGGGGCCGCCACACGCGGCCAAAACAGACAGCATTACACCCGCAAAAACAAGCGATAGCGCGTTACCAACACGTGCACCAAAAAACGCACCAACACGTGCAAGCCCTTGTTTTACAAAGAAACGCTCAAAATTCTGAAAATGGGAATGGGGGGGGGGGGGGTAAACATGAATTGCTCCTTAAAAATAATAGAGTGAATGTTGTCGGAATGTTGTCGTACAGCAAGCTTGCTGCGAGCCCTTACCGATCAGCAGTTAATGATTAACTGCTGGTTAATACTTTAGCATAGTTGCACTCACAGTTTGGCACATAAATAATCCTTGATTAGGCGATTTATTTTTTCTCAAATTTTATTTTCAACACCAACATGGTACTGGTCAAAATAAGCATGACAATATTGCCCAAAATAAGTGGTAAGTCGCTTTTCATGAATCCATAAGACAACCACAAGATAACCCCCGTCGTAATAATGACGTAGGTGGCCAGTGAAATGCCACTGACGTCACGAGTTTTTAAGGTGCGCCATACCTGAGGGATGAAAGCAGTCGTGGTGAGAAACGAGGCGGTAAGCCCTAAAATATCAACAAAAAGCATAAAGATGGGGGTCAGTGAATACGGTGGATAAAAGAAACTAAGTTTGCCACATCAGAAATCTATCATCTGGGCACTTCTATAAATACAGAATGTGCGAATGAAGTGCGCGGCGCACAGCACACAGCACACAGAAAGCGGAGCGTACATACAGTACGTGAGGATTTCGCGTACTGCGCAACAAAGCAATTCGCCGCAAAAATGAATTGATAGAAGTGCCCATCTGAATATCGTTGCTACTACCTCTAAAATCTATAACACCTGATATAACACCTCGCCCGTCGTATTGATGATATTCCGTACAAAAAAGTGAATGATGCCCGACCAATGCCCCCCTTAAGCACGCCATTAAGGACTGTCCAGCGTTTTGGATTTTTACTCATCCCTAATTTTTCGCTCATCGCATTAAGTTCTGCGGTTGATCCTCTGCGTTTGGCCAATGCAGCCCTGGGGCGTCACATTTATCAATACACCACGGTGGGGCCAAGCAAGGAAGCCATACGCTCCAGTGATGGAATTCGCGTCGTACCCGACCAAGTCATGGGTGAAACGACTGACTTTGACACCGTCTTTGTTGTTGGCCCCAACCCCATTCCCAAACGCGGTTTTAGTGATACCACCAAATGGTTGCGGCAACTGGCCTCTCACGGCGTAGCACTGGGCGGGATTGATACTGGAACTTACTTTCTCGCCAAAGCCGGTTTGCTCAACGGCTATCGTTGTACCGTGCATTGGGAAGACAGAGAAACCTTGTTAGAACAATTTCCGCAACTTTTGGTGTCTTCGCGTTTGTTTGAAATTGATCGCGATCGCTACACCTGTAGCGGTGGCGTCAGTCCTTTGGATTTGATGACTGTTTTATTACGTCGCCCGCCGGGCAGTCGTGACTTGGCGCAGCAAGTATCTGATTTGCTGGTGTCACAACAGCGCAGCCCTTCAGAAACCCAATCACTGCCCATACATTATCGCTACAGCAACAAACCATCGACTTTGTTAGAAGCTCTCGAACTGATGGAAACCAACGTGGAAGAGTTGCTCAGCGCGTCAGAAATCGCCGCGTATTTAAAAATTTCGCGGCGTCAATTGGAACGTTTATTTCAAACGCATTTACGCATATCACCGGCGCGAAAATATGTAGAAATTCGCTTGGCTAAAGCGCGTTTGTCAGTGCTGCGCACCAATCGCCGCATCGATGATATTGCCCGAATTTGTGGCTTTACCTCACCCGCGCATTTCATCACGCGCTACAAACAAGCGTATGGACAAACGCCCTTAGCCGAACGCAATGCTTTGCTCCGCAGCGAAAAAAACACCTAAAAACTACTTAGACCCAAAACTCTGAAACGGCGCGACAAGTTCGTTTGCCTAAATGCCCTACCGTACGTTTTGAAGGCGCAGCGCAATCACTCTTTCAAGCCGCGCATCGCCATATTGCGCCGACGCAAGCCTTCCAGAGTCAGCAACATCAAGACCGAGATCAAAATCAACACCACGGCAGCGGCCAAAATCGTTGGGCTTAACTGCTCACGCAATCCAGTCCACATTTGTCGAGGGATGGTTCTTTGCTCAACACTGCCCAAAAATAATACGACGACCACTTCGTCAAACGAAGTGGCAAAGGCAAACAAAGCACCCGAAAAAACACCTGGCCAAATAATTGGTAAAGTGATTTTTCGAAACGCGGTTGACGGCGAAGCCCCCAAGCTGCGTGCGGCATGGAATAAGGCCTGGTTAAATCCCATCAAAGTCGCGCTGACGGTAATCAACACAAAGGGTGTCCCCAAAACCGCATGGGCCAAAATAATCCCCAACAAGTTGTTGGCAATGCCCAAAGTGGAATAAAAGAAATACGCGCCCACTGCCACAATCACAATCGGCACAACCATCGGTGACACCAAAATCGCCGTCATCCATGCGCGCCCGGGCAAGTTGCGATGATTTAATCCCACCGCCGCGAGCGTCCCCAAAGTCGTTGCAATCATCGTTGCGCTGAGGGCAATAATGAAACTGTTTTTGACGGCAGTTTGCCAGGTTTCATCAGTGAAAAACTCGATAAACCATTTCAAACTGAAGGTATGGATGGGATAGGTGAAAAAAGGGTCTTGATTAAATGCCAGCGGAATGACCACCAGTACAGGCGCCATCAAAAACACCAGCGCCGCAATACAAAAACCGCTCAGCGCGTAGTGGCGACATTTTTCCCACAGCGTGACATAGGGCAGAAAACGGGGTATTTTTTTAACCGAGGCGGACATTTGTAATCCCCACAAAACGTTCGTAAATTGCGTAAAGTGCCATGACACACACCAAAAGCAAACCACCTAAAGCGGACGCCAAGCCCCAATTCAAGCTGCGCGTCAAGTGATCGGCGATAAAGTAACTCATCATCTGATCACCCGCGCCACCGACTAAAGCAGGCGTGATGTAATAACCAATCGCCAAAATAAATACCAATAAAACACCCGCGCTAATGCCCGGTACCGACTGCGGGAAATACACGCGAACAAATGCGGTGAGGGGCCCCGCGCCCAAAGAGCGCGCCGCGCGAACATAACTTGGCGGGATTTGCCGCATCACTGAATACAGGGGCAAAATCATGAAGGGTAACAAAATATGCGTCATCGCAATCACCACGCCGAATCGATTAAAAATCAATTCCAAAGGCTGTTCAAGCAGACCCGTGCTCATCAAGATTGAATTGACGACGCCCTCTTTTTGCAACAACACGACCCACGCCGTGGTGCGCACCAACAAGGATGTCCAAAAAGGCAGCAAGACCAAAATCATCATCAAGTTACCGGTCTTGGGTGGCAAATGCGCCAACCAATATGACAGCGGATAACCGATTAACAAACAAAAAAACATCACTAAAAAACTGACCCACAAAGTTCTCACAAACACGTCGATGTACAAACGTTCTTCTGGCGCAGCCATCACAATATTGCCTTGCTCATCGTGCGCTAAATCAAGCGCGTGGACATACGAATTCAGGTTGTAGGTTCCACTCAACTGACGTATTGCAGACCACACCTGAGCTTGTCCCCAAGCGGGATCAATCTGCACAAAGGCCTCTTGCCAAGGCCCCTGATTGACTCGGGCAATCTGACGCGTAGTCTTCATAAATAAGGTGCGCAAGCCACTCTTCTCAAAATTCAAGCGACTGGCTACCTTGCTGGCGGTTTGTTCTTGCACCGCTTTTTTCATGTCTGATGCCAGGGCTTCAAACACCTTTTCATCAGGCACACCAGAAGACGATTTTGTCTCTCGATTCAACAAAGCCGTCGTTTGGGGTAATGCATCGTGCGTCACAGGATCGTGAACGCTACCGTAAAGCATTAAACCAATCGGTATCAGAAAAGTCAGCAAGGTAAACAAGGCCAAGGGCGCGATTAGGGCATAGGCCCGTAATCGCTGCCGCAACTCCGATTTTTTTAATCGGGCCTTGAGGTCTGTGGTATCACTTACCAAGAGCGCTTGCGCACACATATGCTTTGCCTTACTTCGCTAACCAAGCAGCAAAACGCTGACTGAGTTCATCACCATGATCGGCCCACCAGCTTGCGTTGGTTTGAAAGTAGCGACCTTTTTGGCCGGCACCTGGGAACCACGCTTTGACTTTTTGATCAACCAAATCTAAAGACGACTTACGTGAAGGCGCATACGGAATGAACTTGGTTTGATCCGCTAGGGGTTTGCTACTCGTTGCAAAACGAACAAAGTCCATCGCAGTGTTCAGATTTTTGGTGCCTTTGACCACGACCCATAAATCGGGAACAATGATTTGTCCATCCCACACAATCGCAAAGTTTTTGCCGTCTTTCACATTGGCGTCATAAATCCGGCCGTGATACACCGAGCTCATCGACACTTCACCCGATGCGAGCAGTTGGGGCGGTTGTGCGCCAGCAGACCACCAAACGATTTGAGATTTGATTGAATCGAGTTTGCGGAATGCGCGCTCAACCCCAGCAGGAGTGCCCAATACATCGTAAACCTTGTCTGGTGCAACCCCATCAGCCATCAATGCCCATTCCAGATTGACGCCTGGCTCTTTTTTCATGCCGCGTTTACCAGGGAATTTTTTCAGATCAAAAAAATCTTCTAAACGTGTTGGGGCATTCGCGCCTAATTTGGTTTTGTCATAGGCAAATACGTTGGCGTATGAAATACTGGCCACCGCGCAAGCGCTGACTGCACCGGGCGTAAAGTCGTCTGCTGCCGAGGCGCCATTACTGCCCTTAGGCAATTTACTGGCGTCGATTTTTTCAAACAAACCTTCATCGCAACCGCGCAAGGCTTCAGCCAGTTCAACGTCGACCACATCCCACTTGACGTTACCGGTGGCGACTTGAGCGCGAATTTCCGCCAGGCCCCCGTTGTAGTCCTCACTCAACACCTTAACCCCTGTTGCCGCCGTAAAGGGTTTGTGTGCGACTTCGATTTGACTCTTGCCGTATGCACCACCGTACGACGTCACGGTAATGCTTTGTGCAAAGACGCTACTTGAAAGCGCTAATCCGAACCCAAGTGCGAGTACCGGAATCGTTTTTTTTGCAATGTTCATACTGTCTCCTAAAAATGAAAATAACGATTTATAAAACTCAAACACAAACACAAACTCAAACACAAATTCAAACAACACACTGCTCCTGCACTGCTCATCAGCTTTCACTGATATTTCTGCTTCGCAACATAAGGCTATTTCCTTAACGCGCTCAGAGTACTCAAGGCACCATCACTTTGCTCAAAAAAGTTAGGCCAAAATGTCGAGCGCGTGACAGTCCTCGACACGCCACCCTATTTGAATATCCTCGCCGGCGTCAACCAAGCGTAGTCGGGACGCATTGGGGACTTTGATGATAAACAATTGATCGCCAAACGCCCGCGCCCGCACCCGTAAATGATCGCCCAAATACGTGATTTCAGACACTTTTGCCGTCGTCGTGATCTCGCACATCCCTGCCGCAGGATTGATCACCACCCGTTCAGGACGCAGCGACAGCATCGTGCGCGAACCCACAGCGCCTGAGGCAACAGCAGTCGCTTTGACTACCGAACCATTTTCTAATGCGACATCACACAAGCCATTGGATTGCGCAACTACGCTGCCGTAGAGTTTGTTGTTTTCACCAATAAAGCTGGCAACAAAGGCATTTGCCGGATGTTCGTACAGGCGTTCAGGCACGTCCAACTGCTGAATCACGCCGTTGTTAAATACCGCGACACGGTCAGACATGGTGAGGGCTTCGCCTTGATCGTGAGTGACGTACACCACGGTCACGCCTAAGCGTTGGTGCAACTGTTTAATTTCGTACTGCATTTGTTCGCGCAGTTGTTTATCCAGCGCCGAGAGCGGTTCATCCATCAAAATCAAGCGTGGTTCAAACACCAGCGCGCGCGCCACGGCAACACGTTGCTGCTGTCCCCCAGAAAGTTGCGCCGGTCGCCGATCGTTAAAGCCTTTCAAACCCACAATCGACAAGGCACGCGTAACGCGTTCAGACAAATCAGTTTTGGGAACACCGCGCACCACCAAAGAAAACGCAACGTTTTCGGCCACGGTCATGTGCGGGAACAGTGCATAGCTTTGAAAGACCATGCCGATATTGCGATCTTCAGGCGCCAAACGATTGATCGGTTTGCCATCGAGAAAAATTTCGCCATGCGTCGCGGTTTCAAATCCCGCCAGCATCATCAGTGTCGTGGTTTTGCCCGAACCAGAAGGCCCCAGCATGGTGAGAAATTCACCTTCTTGAATATCAAGGTTTAAGTTATGTACGACCAGATTTTCACCGTCGTATGTTTTTTGTACACCCTTGAGTTGCACAATAGCTTGAGCCATCTTCTTTGTCTCCTTTTTTGGTATCAATAATCTCAACCACGCTTACCGTCTATGCGGCATCCGGCGTTTCCCAACCCCATTCAAGACTGCACTGTTCAATCAGTTGCCAAAAGTGATCGATAAAACTGCGCCGCACCAACATTTCAAATATCGGTGCATCAGTCGAAGTATCAGTCGGTGCATCCTCGCGTAACCAACAGTATAAAGATACTTTGAAAAAATGCGTACCGACGGCTTTACCCGATGTAAATTCAGCGGGATGAAAATCGATCGGACAGCCGTGGGACAGCGTATCGCGCGCGTGTCGCCCGCCCAAGGACACCACAAAATAACCACTACTGACGTCGGTAATCGCAACATGTTGCCCCACTAAATGTTGCCGCAGTCGCGCGCTTAATTCATCCGCCAAACCGGCCTCTGCAATGACAAACCAATCATCTGGTCCGGCCCACACTACACGTATTTGAGACTTTGCAATAGTGCTACAGGATGCGGTGGGCAAAGGCGTGTGTAAAGCGTTCTGAACCCCTTGAACAAACGCGGGATCACCCGCATCACCACGCAAATTAAGAATGGTTTTATATGTTTGACTACTCAACAAAGGGTTTGTATGTTCAGTCTTAGCACGCGTTGACCGCCGAGGCATATGATGAGTTTTATGCATTTTGTCGCTCCGATTTAGGGTCATAAAAAACAGGACTACATATCGTGGCCGCTACCACGCGACCGTCACGCAGAGGCACATAAATCGTTTCATCCATGCGCGTAAGCCCTCCTTTGACCAAGGCCAGTGCAATCGAATGTTCCAGCGTTGGACTCATATAACTTGAGGTGACATGCCCAATCATTTTGACGGGTAAGCTACTTATGTCTGCGCTGTGAGTAATTTGTGCGCCTTCGGGAAGCACCAGCAGGGGGTCGCGCGTGCGTAAACCCACCAATTGTTTGCGGTCAGTGCGTTGCGTATCACTCCGCGATAAAGAGCGTTTACCCAGACAATCTTTCGTCTTAGCTACCATTGCCTCCATACCCAAATCAACTGGAGTAACGGAACCATCGGTATCTTGTCCGACAATGATATAGCCCTTCTCCGCGCGCAAGACATGCATTGTTTCAGTGCCGTATGGCGTGATACCAAAGGCCGCGCCGGTTTCTTGAATCGCCTCCCACACCTGCAAACCTTGTGCGGCGGCAACGTTCACTTCGTAACTGCGTTCACCCGAAAAGCTGATGCGCATGATGCGCGCTTTAACGCCCGCGACAGTCCCTTCGCGATAGGACATAAACGGAAAGGCGAGATCGTCAAAATCGATGTCCGTACATATTTTGCGCAGCACGTCGCGACTTTTAGGCCCAACTAGCGCCGTTGTTGCCCAATGATCCGTAACCGTGGTGAGATAGACTTTTAAATGCGGCCATTCGGTTTGCAACCAACGTTCTAACCACGCCAAGACACGCGCGGCGCCGCCGGTAGTGGTGTGCATCAAGAAATGGTTTTCAGCCATGCGAACCGTCACGCCGTCGTCAAACACCATGCCATTTTCGTCAAGCATCAAACCATAACGACATTTACCCACTTCCAACTTTAACCAGGCGTTGCTGTACACCCAGTTCAAGAAGGTCGCCGCATCTGGGCCTTGAATATCAATTTTGCCTAAAGTGGAGGCGTCCAAAGTGCCCACGCGATGACGCACAGCCAAGACTTCGCGCGCCACTGCCGCGTGTAAGTCTTCGCCCTGATGCGGGTAATACCAAGGCCGTTTCCATTGGCCAACGTCTTCAAATAAAGCCCCCTGCTCAAGATGCCAATCATGAATCACAGTGGTCCGAATCGGATCGAATAAATCGCCCAACTCACTACCGGCAACCAAGCCAAAAGTCACCGGCGTGTAATTGGGTCTAAAGGTCGTCGTACCCACTTGTGGAATCTGCCGTTGCAGCAAAGTTGCGGCAATCCCCATCCCATTGATATTGCTGGTCTTACCTTGATCCGTCCCAAAACCCATCGCGGTGTAGCGCTTGACGTGTTCAATTGATTCAAACCCTTCGCGCACTGCCAAATGAATATCGCTGGCGGCCACATCGTTTTGAAAATCGACAAATTTTTTCGGTGCGCGGCTAGTTGGTTGGGGATGAGGAACTTCCCACAGAGGACGCAAACTGCCTAAAACTTGCGCTTGAATTTTTGCCGCCGTGACGACAGTGGCTCCAGAAGCAGTATTTATCCCAGCAGTTTTAGCCGCAGATAAACCCGCCAAAACGCCTTGTTGCGCGCAATCGGCCAAACTCATCACCCCTGCGCAAGCACCCGCCGAACGCTCAGCTTGCACCGGTATGCCAGGCAAGAAACATTGATAAACGTCGTCCCACACCGGTTTGGCACCCGACTGGCACGACAAATGAATCACTGGACTAAAACCGCCAGACATGGCCAAGACGTCGCAAGGCAATCGCCGCGCCGCGCCGATAATTTTGCCCTCGTGATCAAACGGATATATCTCCACACTGCGCACACACTTGCCGCCATTGGCTTGCGCGACCACGTGTCCAGAAAATACGTCCAAGCCCAAACGCAAGGCTTGCGCGCTTAAATCGCCATCGGGTTTGGCGCGCGCATCAATAACGGTCACTTTTGCACCCGCCCGACGCATCGCAAACGCAGCGTCATACGCGCTGTCATTGTTAGTAAACACCACCGCTTGACAACCTGGCAGTACCGCGTAACGACGCACGTAGCTTGAAATTGACGAGGCCAACATAATGCCTGGCAGATCGTTATTGGCAAAAACCAATGGCCGCTCGTGCGCACCGGTGGCAAGAACCACTTGCTTGGCACGAACTTTCCACAAACGCTCACGTACTGGACGCACGCCACCGACGGCCGCAATCGCGCCCAAATGATCGCTACATCGTTGCGCCAAAGTCAGCAAGTTGCAATCTTGATAACCAAACACCGTCGTGCGGGGCAACAAGCTGACTTGAGGCATGGCCTGTAATTGTTTGAGAGTTTCTGCAAGCCATGTTGCGGCGGGAATATCGTCAATGAATTCATCGGATGACAATAACCAACCGCCCATTTCATTTTGTTCGTCGGCCAATATCACGCGCGCACCACTGCGACCCGCCGCCAGAGCCGCGCTTAAACCGGCCAGTCCAGCACCCACAATCAGCACATCACAAAACGCAAAACGTTTTTCATACCGATCGGGATCGGGTAATTCAGGCGACTCTCCCAAACCACTGGCTTTGCGAATATGACGCTCAAAAAAATGCCACATTTTTTGTGACAACATAAAGGTTTTGTAATAAAACCCCGCAGGCATCAAACGCGCAAAAAATGAATTGACGCTACGCCAGTCAAATTCGACACTGGGTTTAGCGTGAATTGAACGCGCTTGCAGGCCCTCAAACACAGGCGTCTCAGTCATGCGCGCATTGGGTACTGTGCGTGCGCCGACGTGTAATTGCACCAAGCCATTGGGTTCTTCTACCCCCGCGCTTAATACCCCACGTGGGCGATGATATTTCCAGCTGCGCGCAATCAACTGACAATTGGCGGCCAACAATGCCGAGGCCAAGGTATCACCCTCATAAGCGTGATAGCTGCGGCCATTAAATTGAAAGCGTAAAGGCTTGGTGCGATCAATGCGCCCGCCCGTGGCTAATCTTTTGTTGGCACCTTGATGTGATGCGGCGCTCATACGCCCTCCTTATTGGTCAGTGATGTGGCAAGTGATGTGGCAAGCGCGGTTGGCGCAGAATCACCAATTTTCCATACCGCTTCAAAACGGTAACTGACCGTTTCGCGTAAGGCATTAAACCAACGCCCACAACCACTGGAGTGACGCCACTGCTCGTGATGCAAGCCTTTAGGATTTTTGCGCATAAACACATAGTCGCCCCATTGTTCATCGCTCATTGCTTCGGTATGAGTGGGGCGCGTGATACCGCCCTCGCCGCCGTAACTAAATTCGGTCTCGGCGCGGACACCGCAAAACGGACATTCAATCAGTAACATCTGGTTCTCCCTTTAATGCGCGACTGCTGCGGCGCCGTGTTCATCAATCAAGTGACCGGTGTAAAACCGGTCCAAGGCAAAAGCCTCATTCAATACGTGCGGGCGATCTTGTGCCACCGTGTGCGCCATCGCCCAACCAGAGCCCGGGGTTGCTTTAAAGCCCCCCGTTCCCCATCCGCAATTGATGTACAAACCTTTGATCGGCGTTTTACTAATAATCGGACAGGCATCCGGCGAAACGTCAACGATGCCCCCCCATTGACGATTCATGCGCACCCGCGAAAACAGCGGGAACATTTCGACAATCGCTTGCAAAGTGTGTTCAATGGTGTGATAGCTGCCGCGTTGTCCATAACCGGTGTAGGCATCAATTCCCGCACCGATAACCAAGTCGCCTTTATCAGTTTGACTGATGTAAGCGTGAATCGCGTTACTCATCACTACGGTGGGGAAAATTGGTTTTAAAGGTTCAGATACCAGAGCTTGCAAAGGGTGGCTTTCAATCGGTAAACGCAAATCAACCATGTTGGCAATCACACTAGAATGCCCCGCTGCAACAACCGCCACTTTTGCGGTTCGGATAAAACCACGTGCGGTTTCAACCCCCGTCACCGCACCATTTTCACGACGAATTCCCGTCACTTCACAATTTTGAATAATGTCCACACCCAATGCATCGGCGGCACGGGCAAAGCCCCAAGCCACCGCATCATGACGCGCCACACCAGCCCGTCGCTGCAAAGATGCACCCAACACCGGATAGCGGGTATTCAGGTTAATGAACGGAATCATGGCTTTGATCTGCGCCGCGCTGATCACTTCGGCATCAACGCCATTTAAGCGGTTGGCGTTGACGCGCCGTTCAATGTCGCGCATGTCTTGCAAGGTATGACCCAAATTCATCACACCACGCTGACTGAACATGACGTTGTAGTTAAGGTCTTGTGACAAGCCTTCCCATAATTTGAGCGATTTTTCATACAAGGCGGTGGCTTCATCCCACAAATAATTTGATCGCACAATGGTCGTGTTGCGTGCCGTATTGCCACCGCCTAACCAGCCGCGCTCAACTACCGCGATATTTTTAATCCCATGTTCTTTGGCCAAGTAATACGCCGTCGCTAAACCATGTCCTCCCGCACCGACGACGACGACGTCGTAATGCGATTTCGGTTCGGGTGAGCGCCATTGCTTTTGCCAACCTTCGTGATAGGACATGCTGTTGCGCAGCAATGACCAAATTGAAAAATGTTGCATGAGAGTCCCCCTATTCTCGTTAACGCGCTTAGTTGACTGGCCTAGTTGATAGGTTTAGTTGACCAGTTGATTGAATTGAGTACAGCCGGTATCAACACTCGACCACGTTGACGGCCAAACCGCCACGCGAGGTTTCTTTGTATTTTGTTTTCATGTCCGCGCCGGTTTCGCGCATGGTTTTAATCACTTTATCCAAACTGACGGTGTGCGATCCATCACCGCGCATCGCCATCCGCGAGGCATTGAGTGCTTTTACTGCGCCCATCGCATTGCGTTCAATGCAGGGAATTTGCACCCGACCGCCTACCGGATCACAGGTCAACCCCAAGTTGTGCTCCATCCCAATTTCAGCCGCGTTTTCAACTTGCGCGGGGGTTCCACCCAAAGCCGCCGTCAGCCCACCAGCAGCCATGGAACAGGCCACACCGACTTCGCCTTGACAACCGACTTCCGCACCTGAAATACTGGCATTCTCTTTGTACAACAAGCCTATCGCCGCAGCGGTCAGCAAAAAGTTCAACACGCCCTGCTCATTCGCTCCTGGACAAAAACGTGTGTAATACATCAGCACTGCGGGAATCACACCTGCCGCACCATTGGTCGGTGCGGTAACGACCCTGCCACCGGAGGCGTTTTCTTCATTCACCGCCATCGCGTACAAATTAACCCAATCAATAATGGTCAGTTGATCTTTCAATCCCGCTTCGGGTGCTTGAATCAAGCTGCGATACAAGTCAGGCGCGCGGCGACGTACTTTCATCGGACCGTCCAACACCCCCTCGGTCTCGATACCGCGCTGGACACAGGCTTGCATGACTGTCCAAATTTGGAGTAATTGCTCGCGCAATTCAAGCGCGTTGCGCCACGCCAATTCATTACGCCACATGAGTTCGGCAATGCTTAAACCGTGTTCAGCACACAGCTTTAACAACTCGTCTCCCGAATGAAAGGGATACGCCAGCGTTGTACTGTCTTCAATCGCGCTGGCCTGTAGTTCACCCTCATGATTCACGACAAAACCACCGCCGACCGAGTAATAGGTTTTTTGGATCAGCTCGGCCCCCGATTCATCAAAAGCGGTAAAACGCATCGCATTAGGATGAAAGGGCAACACTTCGCGGCGCAAAAAAAGCACGTCCGTGCGCTCCTCAAACGCAATCTGGTGCAGTCCCAACAGCGTTATCATTTTTTGTTCCCGAATCATGGCTATCCGTGCTGGGACGTGTTGCGTTTCAACCAGATCGGGACGCTCACCCAACAAACCCAGAATCACGGCCTTGTCGCTACCGTGACCCTTACCCGTTGCGCTCAAGGAACCATAAAACTCACAACGCACACGCCGTATGGCTTTCAATAATTCTGCTCGTTGTGCCGCCAAAACAAACAAACGCGCGGCGCGCATCGGCCCAACCGTGTGCGAACTGCTGGGGCCAATGCCAACCTTAAATAGATCAAAAATGCTCACCGCCATACTGGTTTACTCCTTACGCCGGTAGACCGGAAACCGTCGGGTCAAGGCTTGAACTTTGGTTCGAACTTGTGCCAGATTGTCCGCTGAATCAGGGGCATCCAACACATCGGCAATTAAATTTGCGGTTAAGCGCGCTTCATCATCTTTGAAACCGCGCGAAGTCAAAGCGGGCGTACCAATCCGCACACCACTGGTGACCATTGGTTTTTCAGGATCGTTGGGAATCGCGTTTTTGTTAATGGTCATATGCGCTTCGCCTAAGACTGCTTCGGCACGCTTTCCGGTAATGCCTTTAGCGCGCAAATCAACCAACATCAAATGGCTTTGCGTGCGCCCACTGACAATCCGCAAACCGCGCTCGGTCAAGGTTTGCGCCATGATGCTGGCATTTTTTAATACCTGTTTTTGGTAGATCACAAATTCCGGTGAGAGCGCTTCTTTGAACGCCACCGCTTTAGCGGCGATCACGTGCATCAAAGGCCCGCCTTGCAAACCAGGAAAGATCGCACTGTTAATCGCCTTTTCGTGCTCTGGTCGCATCAAAATAATGCCGCCACGTGGCCCACGCAAACTCTTATGCGTCGTACTGGTCACAATGTCGGCGTGAGGAATCGGATTAGGATAAATTCCTGCCGCAATCAATCCGGCGTAATGCGCCATATCCACCATCAACAAGGCGCCGACATCGTGCGCGACACGCGCAAAACGTTCAAAATCAATATGCAAGGCATACGCCGACGCCCCCGCAATAATCAACTTGGGCCGGCATTCGTGCGCCTTTTGCGCCATCGCCTCGTAGTCAATTTCTTCACGCTCGTTCAAGCCATAACTGACTGCGTTAAACCATTTACCGCTCATATTGAGCGCCATGCCGTGCGATAAATGTCCCCCTTCGGCCAGACTCATTCCCATAAACGTGTCACCCGGCTTCAAGGTCGCCATGAACACCGCTTCGTTGGCTTGCGCGCCCGAATGCGCTTGCACATTTGCGCCCCAACCAATCTGATCAGCGCCAAAAAGTTTGCGCACGCGATCAATCGCTAACTGCTCGGCTTGATCCACAAATTCGCAGCCGCCGTAATAACGCCGCCCGGGATAACCTTCGGCGTATTTATTGGTCAACTGCGAACCTTGCGCCTCCATCACCGCAGGCGAGGTGTAATTTTCTGAAGCGATCAGTTCAATATGATCTTCTTGGCGCAGGTTTTCCTGCCCGATGATGGACCATAAATCAGGATCAGTCTGGCGCAGTGAATGGACATTGGGATCAAACATAGTCGTTAGAGTGGTTGCGGCGTTTAAGCCTTAATGATGTTGTGTTCCGGCCCGTAAGGGAATGCGGTCAAATTGCGATTGCCGTTTTCGGTAATCACCAAAATATCGTGTTCACGATAACCTCCTGCGCCGGGCATTTCTTCGGGCAACATAATCATCGGTTCCATCGAGATCACCATATTGGGTTCCAAAATGGTGTCGATGTCTTCACGCAATTCCAAACCGGCTTCGCGACCGTAGTAATGACTCAAGACACCAAACGAGTGCCCATAGCCAAAAGTGCGGTACTGCAGCACCTGATATTCCGCAAAAATTTTGTTCAGCTCTTTCGCAATATCGCTACAACGCGCGCCAGGTTTGAGCAGTTTCTTGCCCTCGTCGTGCACGGTGCAATTGACTTCCCACAGTTTTAAATGCGCATCGCTGGCGTGATCCAAAAACAAAGTGCGTTCAAGCGCAGTGTAGTAACCACTGATCATTGAAAAACAATTCAAGCTCAAAATGTCGCCTTTTTGAACTTTGCGTGTGGTCACTGGATTGTGCGCGCCATCGGTATTGATCCCTGATTGAAACCAGGTCCAGGTATCCATCAATTCGGTATGCGGATAACGTTTAGCGATTTCACGCACCATGGCTTGAGTTGAGGCTAAAGCAACTTCGTGCTCTGGCACTCCCTCGCGCACTGCCGCGACCAGTGCCGCGCCCCCGATATCACACACTTGCGCACCATTGGCGATGAAATCAATTTCTGCCGCACTTTTGACCATCCGCATCTTCATACATGCCGCTGCAACGTCGACAAATTGCGCATGAGGCAAAGTGGTTTTGAGCATATCCATCCGATCCATCGGTAAAGAATCCGACTCGATCCCAATCCGTCCAGCTTTGCCGACGCAATCTTCTACCGCGCGAAAATAATTGCCCCGCTGCCAATCCGTGTAAGTCAACACATCATCAGCAACGCCTTTACGCCAAGGTTGCGCACCGTCAATATTGGCGGCAATTAAAGTCGTTTTGTCATGCGTGACCACCAAACCATAAAAACGTCCAAACGAGCAATACAAAAAATCGCTGTAGTAATTGATGTTGTGGTACGAGGTGAATAACACAGCGTCGATTTTTTCGCGCTGCATATGGGTTCTGAGCTTTGCGATGCGGCTGGCGTATTCGCTTAATGCGAAACTGTTTTTTACTTTTTCGCCATTGCGCATACGAATCAAATTAGGCATTTCCATCATTTTTGTTCTCTCCTTAAAAACGTCAAAACGAGTCGAAATTATAGGGAGATCAGCAATTTTTAAAACCTATATTTGCGTCAAATGATTATCTATTTACGACAATTTGAAGATACTCATAGTAGCGTCCCTATCACGATTTTGGTGAAGTCGGATGGGCTGCTATGGCTCAACTAAGCGGGAATCTAAGCAGGAATCTAAGCGGGAATATCAGGCTCTACCAATTTGGCCAATTGCGCCAGTGACTCTTGCCATCCGAGATAGCACATCTCCAAAGGAATCACTTCTGGGATGCCTGTTTGGGTGATGTTCAATTCGGTGCCACAGATCACGGGGGTCAATGACACGGTGACTTCAAGCACGCAGGGCAAGTTGGGGTCTTCAAACTTGTCGGTGTAGCGGATGCGTTGGTTGGGCACGAGTTCGAGGTACTCGCCGCCAAACGCGTGACCTTGACCGCTGCCAAAGTTATGAAACGACAAGCGGAAACTGCCACCAACTTTGGCATCGAGGTGATGCACGGTGCAGGTAAAACCATAGGGTGGCAACCATTTGGCCAAAGCGCCCGCTTCTAAAAAAGCGCGATAGACTTTCTGCGGTTGCGTCTTGAGAACACGATGAAGTTGAACGGTACGGTTAGACATAGTAGTTTCCTTCAGTCAATGGTTGGGAGAGTTGGCAGCGCAAGAAAAACTCAGCGCAAGCTGTGCGGCAATTGTATAGGCGGCACTTCTATAAATACAGAATGTGCGGATGAAGTGCGAGGCGCACAGCACACAGAAAGCGGAGCGTACATACAGTACGTGAGGATTTCGCGTACTGCGCAACAAAGCAATTCGCCGCAAAAATGAATTGATAGAAGTGCC
>JAVKLU010000049.1:0-1694 GCA_031538895.1 Burkholderiaceae bacterium
TACCCCTTTACACCCAGTCGCGGTAACAATTTCCCCATTGTTGCATTCAGTCGATAGCCGGCCAAAAGAACATCGTATCGCGCCGCAATCTCAGCTGATTTTGAGGAGAACAATTCAAGCTCGGCATTTAATACATCCAATAAGCTTTTCTTACCCAATCGGAATTGGGCGTCGCTACTGTCCCGAATTTCAATCGAAAACTTCGTTTGCACCGAATATTCTTTCAACACTGATCTTTGCGCTTGCAAGTCATACCAGGCGGCACTGATTCGTTTGTCCAACTCTAAACCTGCATCAATTTGCGCTTGACGTGTTGCTTCGACTCCTTCGGCGGCGATTTTCTTTTGCAAAGCATCACCACCACCACGATATAAATTCCAACGCGCCATTAAGTACAGCGACTTGTTATCAGTCGTGGTTGCCGAACCCGATACGTTACTGTCTTGCGAAATTGTCGCCTCTAAATACACTTTCGGCAAATTAGGCGCATTGGCGATGCTTAAACTTTCTTTAGCCGCTTTAAGTTCGGCCTCTGCGGCGGTCAGCGCCGGATTCTTCTCGCGCGCTTCACTTAAGGCCGCCGCCAAATTTGCCGGAACGGACAAACTGCCCTCTGTTTGTAAATCACGCGCCGACGATCCGGTCACACGTTGATAATCCACCCGTGCTTGACGCGCACGCCCCTGTAACAAGGCTAAACTCGCTGAAGCTTGTGCCAAACGACTTTCTGCCTGCGCCAATTCATAACGCCGACCAGGATCAGCGCGTAATAACTCATTCACCTTTAGCACATAGCTACGATGTGCCTTAACGTTTTCATTCGCTAAAAAATACAAATCATCTGCTCGCAACACCCCAAAATAAGCTTGAGTGACATCCATCGCCACCAGATTTTTACTGTCACTCAAACGCGCTTCTGCACCGATGAGCTTGGCCTTTTGCCGTTCAATATCCGCCATCGTACTAAACCCATCAAACAAAGGTTGCGTCGCGACTAATCGATAAGAGCTTACATTCAAACTGGAACTTTGCGTGTTGGTGTTTTGATACTGATTAGGTCCGGTGTTAGCCGATAAATCAAGATTGGGGTAATAACCGGTTTTCGCACCGGCTAGAGCCAGTCCAACACTATTGGTATTACTCACATTAGAGAGTACTTGCGGACTTTGAGTCAGCGTACGCGTAATCACCTCACGCAAATTCTCGCTATGCGCAGGCAAGGACGCCGCTAAGGACGCAGCTAAGGACAGCAATACACTCAAGTAAAGCGCGCTCTGTTTTAAGAGCATGTTTGATGGGTTTAGCACAAAAGAGGATACGCGGACAGATGAGCTCAAGGAGACTCCTTTTAAATAAAACAATGGCACACCATTAAAAATCATTAACCAGCAAAAATTATTAACCAGCCATCTGATATTAGCGCATTCAAAGCGCCCATAATCTATAGCAACACTTTAAGTCTATCACATAACTCCTTAAAAACAAAGGATAATTTCTAAACCAACCCCGATTCCACAGATGGTTTTTAACAGCCCTAGATTGCCATTCAACAGAAAATCAATCGCCGATGTTCGTCATTTTAAGCCGCGATTAAAGGTGCGCTAAACGATCAATGCGCACTTTAGATGATTTGTTTTGCGCATCATTTTTTTCTTTCCCATAAAAAAAACAGGGGCCAAAGCCCCTGTTTTTAA
>JAVKLU010000050.1:0-7364 GCA_031538895.1 Burkholderiaceae bacterium
CACTTCTATAAATACAGAATATGCGGATGAAGTGCGAGGCGCACAGCACACAGAAACCGGAGCGTACATACAGTACGTGAGGATTTCGCGTACTGCGCAACAAAGCAATTCGCCGCAAAAATGAATTGATAGAAGTGCCCTTGAGTTTTTTTCACGCCAAGACACCCGTAATTGAGGGTTTTGATCATGTTCAGACTATTTAGCTTGTTCGGGAGTCATCCCCTGTTCTCATGCTGACCTATTTTTTACAGATATTAGTGGCCGCGGTTCTGACACTGGAAATCGCGTTGGGCTCTTTAGTTGTCGCGATGTTTTTGGGAATGCTGGGTGCCAGTGCCAAATTGTCGCAAAACAAAGTGCTGCGCTGGAGCGCCGAGATTTACTCGACCGTAGTTCGGGGAATTCCCGACTTGGTGTTGATGTTGTTAATTTTTTATGGTGGACAAATTGCAATTAACAACCTGCTCGAAACATTGAATATAGAAGACCCATTAGAAATTAATCCATTTATTGCGGGCATGGTGACGCTAGGATTTATTTATGGCGCATACATGACCGAGACCTTTCGTGGCGCCATCATGGCGATTTCTCGTGGTCAAATCGAAGCCGGTTACGCCTATGGATTAACGCCATGGATGGTGTTTCGGCGCATTACCTTTCCGCAAATGATGCGTTTGGCTTTGCCTGGATTTACTAATAACTGGTTGGTGTTGATTAAATCCACCGCTTTGGTTTCAGTAATCGGTTTGCACGATATGACCTATATTGCCAAACAAGTCGGCGCAGCAACGCGATCAGAAATCGTGAATTCTTCGTTGATTTTCTTTTTGTTCACTGCCGCGATTTATTTGCTGGTGACGACGCTGTCTTTATGGGCTTTACGTGCCTTGAATCAACGTTTATCGCTTGGTGTTGCGCGGGAGATCTCATTATGAACTTCGAGATTTTCACCACTTTACCAGTCGTCCAACTGTATTTGGGGGGCTTGTTGACGACGATTCAATTATTGTTGCTGTGCATTGTAATCGGTGGATCTTTGGCGATTCCTTTAGCGATTTTGCGTAATGCGCGCAGCCCATGGATACGTGGACCGATTTGGTTTTATACCTATGTGATGCGCGGCACGCCGATTTTGATTCAACTTTATTTAATCTATTATGGTGTGGCGCAGCTCGATTGGATTCAGACACGTTGGGATACGGTGTGGCCTTGGGTTTACTTTAAAGACGCTTTCTTTTGCGTAGCGTTGACGCTGACTTTAAATACCTGTGGTTATACGATTGAATTATTAGCCGGTGCTTTACGTGATACGCCAAAGGGTGAAATCGAAGCGGCGATGGCGATGGGGATGACGCGTTTTCAGATTAACACACGGATTATTTTGCCCTCAGCGATCCGGCGTGTTTTACCCGCCTACAGCAACGAAGTTATTATGATGCTGCAGGGAACATCTTTGGCGAGCGTCGTGCCGAGTATTTTGGAATTAACTGGCGCTGCGCGGCAAATCTATTCGGATTACTACTTACCTTTTGAGGCGTTTATTACGGTAGGGATTATTTATTTGCTGGCGACTTTTGTATTAGTGGGTTTGTTTAAGTGGGCCGAACGGTATTGGCTGGCGCATTTGCGCCCGCGAGTTATTTAAGGCAGTTTTTAATTTGCCATAATGGATGGAATAAGTTGTCAATGAGTCAATGGATGATTTGGTGAAAGCTGTTGTTCAGCGTGAATGTATTTTGAATAGGATTAGGTTTGAAAACGACAAATAAAAAAAATGTGTCATTTACCCATGGCCAAGCAGTTCGTACGGCGATTTTGTGGGTTAATTTAGGCAGTCCCAGTGCCCCAAAACGACGCGCAGTACGCCGCTATTTAGCGGAGTTTTTAAGCGATGGTCGAGTGGTAGAGATTCCGCGCATCATTTGGCAGTTACTGTTGCGATTGGTGATTTTGCCGTTTCGTTCGGGTAGAACCGCACATAAATATAAACAAATTTGGTTAGAAAATGGTTCGCCATTGGTTTTGACCTCGATCGCGCAAGGACATGCGCTTGAGCGTGAAATGCGCGGTCGTCATCACGACGTTACCGTCGCTACCGCGATGCGTTATGGTTCACCCTCAATTACTCAGACCTTAGATCAACTGCGCGAAGGCGGTGGATTAGGGCGCTTAGTAATTTTACCGGCGTATCCACAATATTCCGCGACTACCACGGCATCGGTATTTGATGAAGTGACGCGGTACTTTCAAAAACAGCGTGATATTCCAGAACTTCGTTTTGTTAAGCATTACCACGATCATGGCGCTTACATCGAAGCTTTGGCGCAGCAGATTACCGCGTATTGGGAGGCGAATGGGCGTGGTGATAAGCTGTTATTGTCCTTCCATGGAATTCCGCGCGCAAACTTAGACAAAGGGGACCCCTACCATTGTGAGTGCTATAAAACCGCACGTTTATTGGCTCAAGCGCTCGATTGTCCACCTGAGATGATTCAGGTAACCTTCCAATCTCGTTTTGGACGGGCGAAATGGTTACAGCCCTATACCAGTGAAGTTCTGACTGATTTAGCAACTCAAGGCCTCGAACGCGTGGATGTGGTATGTCCAGGTTTTGTTGCAGATTGTTTAGAAACTCTTGAGGAGATTGCCCAAGAAAACGTCGAATTGTTTGTCGCGTCGGGTGGAAAATCCTGTCATTACATTCCTTGCCTGAATTTAAATACAGAATGGATCCGTGCTTTGGGTGATATTGTCGATATGCACTTGGCGGGGTGGCCAACTTTTGTTAGCCCGAGCATTAGCGAACAAAACGATGAACAATGTGCATTATCCCGTCAGGAAGCCTTAAACAGGGGCGCTGTGGAATAAATCTAATTTTGCAATGCTGCAAAATCAAAATTGTAATTTATCATAATAACAATAATTTTTCCATGGTTGATAGTTTTAAGTGAGTTTCTTTCTAGAGAATAGCTAAAAAATATCTTTATATGCTTATTTGTCGCGTTATATTATTTTTATATAATTGCAATACATAAACAAGCTTTATAGAATCCGCCCGCTTCAGTGTCCTTCAATCAGTTTTTTCAGGATTGGGGTTTGAAGCAAGAAATTCAATTTTTTGCATTTGAGTCTTCTTTTTGTTTTATTCATGTCCTGACGTGAGATACAAACAGAAGATTGTTTTGCGTTCTTTCAATGATTTATTAACGCGAGAACATCATGGATATTTATTCATACGTCAACTCAGTTCGTAAAGAGGGCTATGCTCAGAAATTGATGCCTACGCCTTTGAGCACAATTCGGATCCCGCAAGTATTGGAATCAGCGGGTGTAGCTAAAAATATGGCACGCCTGCGTGTGTTAACGACTGCTGGCGTAATTACCGCGCTGTTGCTGTTCTGTATGATCGTCTGGGTTAAGCAGTCCTCGGTGAAGATATCGTTTGAGACGAGTCATCAAAATTCAGAATCTAGTTTTGGGACTGGCTCATCAGACACTTCGGGATTGTCAGCGAGCAAAATGCTCTATTTTGTGGCGGATCGTTTTGAGATGATTTCATCTGGTGCGGTGACGCCTGCTCAGTTGCAAGAACAATCGGTATTGACTAACTGGTATGGTCGGCGTTATCGGATTTCCCGTACCTTGATTAGGGCGATCATTCAAGAAGCTTATATATCAGCAGCGAAAAATCACCTTGATCCGCATTTGGTTCTGGCTGTGATTTCGATTGAATCAGGATTTAACCCTTATGCAGAGAGTAAAGTCGGGGCTAAAGGTTTGATGCAGGTATTGCCTTCGGCGCATCCTGAAAAGCTGAGTGCGTATTCCTCCGATGATGATTTGTTATTGCCATTGGAAAATATCAAAGTAGGTACGCAAGTTTTGCGACAGTATTTAAAAGAGCAAGGAAGTGTTGAGTTAGCGCTCAAAAAATATGTTGGTAGCATCAATCAAAACACTGACAACGGCTATGCCGCTAAAGTATTAGAGGAAAGTGCGCAGATTAAAACTTTGCTAGATAAAAAATCCGATGTAATTGCACTGAATCTATAAAGGCATCAGTTTAAGGGCACTTCTAACAATTCATTTTTGCGGCGAATTGCTTTGTTGCGCAGTACGCGAAATCCTCACGTACTGTATGCACGCTCCGGTTTCTGTGTGCTGTGCGCCTCGCACTTCATCCGCACATTCTGTATTTATAGAAGAGCCCTTAAGAATAATCTAAAACTTGTTGTCGTAAGACCACTTAGTTCACCGGACAGTCAATCAGTTGATCAGTTGATTTTCGAGGCGTACTGAGTGGTTTTTATTTTCAGGCGAAATCTCTAGAGTGAGCAATGCGAAACATAAAAAAATCTTCAGGTTTTGCGCTGTTTTATGTACTGATTATTGTGGGTGTGCTCTCATCTATCGTAATCGCCAGTTTATTGAGGCAGCGTCATTTTGCGATGGCCGATGCTAGTGTTTACGATCATGCACTGCGGTATGCCCAACGGGCCTTACAAATTTGTATTAAGGACCTGCAAAATGGCCCGACACTAGCAGTAATCATTAGTCCTCCCCGTCAATCGGCTCCAAGGGCTTGGAAAACCCAATGGTTGAGCGCTTCAGAACTGCATATTGACACTGGCGTTCGAACGCAATGTTTGATCGAAGAATGGCCGTTTCCGAGTGCGCATGTCAACCAGGCCTACCAAGTGACAGCACAAGCCGATACTGGTGCCGCACGCGCAGGCGTACAAACACAACTGGTCGTCAGTAATACGGCCAGTGGCAAGGTGATACGCCATCAAGTGTGGCGCGAGTTATTATTGCGGTAGTCAGATTTACATAACATTCGAACAAAGTTCAGATCGGGGGCGATGTGAAAGAACGTGGATTTACCTTGTTTGAGTTATTGGTAACTTTGGCAATCATTTTGCTGTTATTTTTGTTCGCACTGCCTAATTATCGGGACGTAATGGCCAAACCTGCACGCGCGCAAGCCAGTGTGGCACTGATGTCGAATGCTTTGTGGTTGGCGCGTTTTTATAACCAAAATGGCAGTTATTTATACGATCGAAAAGGCAATCCACCCCAACTTCCTTATACGGATATTAAAGACAATAATCAAATCGTCTACACGATTAGTCTGGATCGACAGGCGACAACGCAACACCGCTATAATTTGATCGCACAACCAGTCAATGCATTACGCGCAGATCGCTGTGGCCGTTATGTAATTTCGGATGATGGTTCGCGTAGAAATAGCGCCACTCTGGATACGCAGTCTTTTGATGTTATTCGTTGTTGGCCTTAATAAAACTCAAGCGAAATTCAAGCATTTAAATATATTTATCATGTTCCTAAAGTCAGCTCTTTCTTGTATCCGCTCTTTCCCTAGCTTTATGTACTTAGGGTACAGCGTGTTAATACTGTCTTCAATTTTGAGTTTTGGGCAGTTGAGCCAGGCTAATCCCTCACTTTTGGGATCAGGTTTTGGGATGACGACAGGCTATGTGACTAATTCCTACAACCTTCATTCTGTAGCGAATAATCCGGCGGGCTTAGATTTTTTGATTGATGCGCAAAGTAGCAAGCGCTTAGGTTTGGTTTTGCCCAATGTGGGACTTCAGGTGGAATTAGGTGATGCCAGTGGTTTTAAAAAAATTACAGACAGTTTAAACACGATAATCGAGAAATCGTACACAAATCCGGCGGATCTTAATAAGGCTAAGACTGATGCGGAGTCCCTAATTGCGCAACTACAAGAGGGCGCGCGCGTACAAATCGGACTAAATCTTAATCCCTTACTGACACCTGTGGTGTGGCGGTCAGAAAAATTAGGCGGTACTTTAGCCTTGAATTTTGGATTTGAGGCAGGTTTGGATAGCAGTTTTAAATCATCGACAATTGAGATTGATCAGGCTAATAATAAACTTAGCACCAGGGCCGGACTTGATACCAGTGTGATTCGTTTATTGCATACGTCTTTGGGGTATAGCAAGCGTCCATTTACAAGTTTGACTGAAGTCGGTGAAAAGTGGGGGAGGGTTGATGTCGGTGCGCGCCTTAATTTGTATTCAGCGACCGCACAACGTGCTTATTTTCTTGCCGGTAGTGGTGATATCAACCAAATCAGCAATTTGGGAACTAGCGCAAGTTCCAGTCAGTTCGGGGTTGATTTGGGTCTGATGAATACCTACACCTATGGCCAGCTCGGATTGACTTATTACAACGTCAATACGCCAAAATTTGATTTTCCATCGTTAACTTCGGCCGATGCAAAAGCCGTTGCGGCAAGCAATAGTTCTTTGCTGCTCGATCGCACGGTGGCGTTCAAACCCCAGGCGGTGCTAGAAGGATCTTTGTTTAATACAAGGCGTAGTCTTGCCCTTCAAGCCAGTTACGCACTCAACCCTTCAGTTAATTTATTGGGACAGGATATTCAATACTCAACACTGTCGCTGGGCGTGTATCCTAAATTTGACAGTTCATTGATCAACGTGTTAACGCCGACTTTACGCCTTGGTTATCGGGTCAACCAAGTGGGGTCGAAGTTAGATATTTACAGCTTTGGATTCTCTCTATTCCGTGCGTTGAACTTTGATGCCTGGTGGTCGCCTAAAATGATTGGCTACGACTCGAGTGAGGTACCGCGTATCTTTGGTGCGAGCTTAGGCTTTACCACGTCATTTTAAATTGAGCGCGCGAGTTTTCGTTCTTATTCCGGCGGCAGGCCTTGGGACTCGTGTCAATGCCGAGCTAGATAGGAATTTAAGCGCGGATGTAAAAACTCCAACAGGCAATTTTTTACCCAAGCAGTATCAAATACTTGGCAAAGACGGGGTGTCAATGTTGGTCAAAACCTTGACGCCTTTTTTATCACACCCAGGTATTCATCACATCTCTGTTTTAGTCCAAGAAACTGATGTGCATATCGCGACGATACTGGCGAATTTTCCTCAAGTTCAGATAGTGCGCTGTGGCGCCAATACGCGTGCGCAGACGGTGCAAGGCGCAATCGAATGTTTACGTCAGCAGGTCAAAGACGATGATTGGGTACTCGTCCATGACGCAGCCAGGCCTGGGCTTGTGGCGCAAGATTTAACACGTTTATTTGATGCGCTTATTGATGAACCCGTAGGGGCATTATTGGCCTTACCAGTGGTGGATACGGTGAAGCGTCAAGACTCTGATCAAATCATTCCCCATGTCAAAGAAACGCTAGAACGTAGCGATTTATGGTTGGCGCAAACGCCACAAGCCTTTCGTTATCAGGTGTTACAACGCGCGTTGAACCTTGCGAAAAAAAATGATTTTGTCGGTATTACTGATGAAGCCAGCGCCGTAGAAGCTTTGGGACTGACGCCGCGTTTAGTGAA
>JAVKLU010000051.1:0-27313 GCA_031538895.1 Burkholderiaceae bacterium
CTACACTACCACCAACTAATCGATCATGAGTGATATTAAAAAAATTGTTTTAGCCTATTCAGGCGGCCTTGACACCTCAGTCATTTTAAAATGGTTGCAAGACAACTACAAAGCCGAAATCGTGACTTACACTGCCGATTTAGGACAAGGTGAAGAGCTTGAACCGGCACGAGACAAGGCTTTGAAACTGGGGATCAAGCCACACAATATCCACATCCTAGATGTGCGTGAAGAATTTGTTCGTGACTTTGTATTCCCAATGTTTCGCGCCAATACTATTTATGAAGGCGAATATCTACTAGGCACCTCAATTGCACGTCCACTGATTGCCAAGGGAATGATTGACTTGGTGAACAAAACTCACGCTGATGCGATTGCTCACGGCGCCACTGGAAAAGGCAATGATCAAGTTCGCTTTGAATTAGGCGCTTATGCTTTGAAACCTGACATTAAAGTCGTCGCGCCATGGCGTGAATGGGATTTGTTATCCCGCGAAAAGTTACTCAGTTACGCTGAAGCTGCCGGAATTGCGATTGAACAAAAACATTTAGGCACAGGTGCGCCCTATTCAATGGATGCCAATTTATTACATATTTCGTATGAAGGTCGTCATCTTGAAAATCCTGAAGCGGAAGCGGAAGAATCCATGTGGCGCTGGACGGTCAATCCAGAAACAGCACCCAATCAAGCAGAATATTTAGATTTAGATTTTGTCAGTGGAGATCTCACCGCGATTAACGGTCAAAAAATGCCGACGCATGAATTACTGGCTTCACTCAATCAAATCGGTGGCAAGCATGGTATTGGGCGTTTAGATTTAGTCGAAAACCGTTATGTGGGGATGAAATCACGCGGGTGTTACGAAACTCCTGGTGGCACGATTTTGTTAAAAGCGCATCGCGGAATTGAATCGATTACTTTAGATCGTGAAGTGGCACACTTGAAAGACGATTTAATGCCTCGCTACGCGAGCTTAATTTACAACGGTTACTGGTGGTCGCCTGAACGTTTAGCATTGCAAACTTTGATCGATCACAGCCAAAAACATGTGAATGGCTGGGTTCGCGTTAAATTGTATAAAGGCAGCGTCAGCGTCGTAGCACGCCACTCAAATACCGATTCATTATTTGATAAAACAATTGCGACTTTTGATGAAGACGGCGGCGCGTATAACCAAGCTGACGCGGGGGGGTTTATCAAACTGAACGCCTTGAGAATGCGGATCGCCAAACGGATACGTTGACTATTCCCATTACATCAAAATCTGATGCGACTCATGGCAATTTTGCAGGCACTACAAAAAATACCACGCTATTTGCTGGGCAGTTGCCTTTTGATCAGCGTTTTATTACATGCCCAAAAAATTGATCCAAATATCGTACGAAAAAAATTTGAAGAAACACGTCAGCTTTTAGAAACCGCGCGTTCGCCTGAAGACAAGAATAAAGCCTTCACGCAATTACAAAAACTTGCTGAGGACAACAATCCGATCGCGCAAGACTGGTTGGGTACGATTTACGAAAACGGTCAAAATGGCCTAACGACTAATCTGGCTGAAGCACAGCGCTATTACCAAATGGCGGCGGACAATGAGTTTTCGCAGGCTCAAATGCACTTGGGTCGAATGTATCTGTTTGGAGTTTCAGGTCCGATTGATGTCACCGAAGGCATATTTTGGTTAAAAAAAGCGGCCTTGGGAGATAACGCTGAAGCAGCTTTATTGCTGGCGCGCCATTATGAAAGTCTGCAACGCGAAGATGTTGCGAATTTGCTCGAGGCCGCTTTCTGGTTGAAAATGACGCAAGGGCCATTATCAGCAACTGCACAGCAAAATTTACAAAGAGTCAATAGCTATTTAAGTGTGGAACAAAGGCTTAACGTCGAACAACGCTTTAACGCGGCACGAAAAAAATCACCCGTGATGGTTTTTAATCGCAATATGAAAAACGCGAATTCGGAGTCCAAGGACGCCGACAATATCGAAACCAAAACCTCACAAACCACGCGCAGCGGTACCGGATTTTGGGTTAATAGCGATTCTTTTGCCTTAACCAGCTTACACGTTGTCGATGGCTGTAACACCATCGAAGCGCAAGAATCTGATGGCATTACACAAGTCATGCGACTCATCAGCCGCGATCCGAAAAAAGATTTGGCGCTATTGCAAGGACATAAAAATAGCCGCAATTTTGTGACTTTTAATACCAGTCCATTAGAGGTTGGCGAGAACCTAGCAACACTAGGTTACCCATTTGGTGGAATCATTTCTGACCGAGGTACCTTTACGACAGGGATCATCAATGCCATATTGGATATGGATCAGGGACGTAATAATTTATTTCAATTTTCTGCCTCGATACAGCCGGGCAACAGCGGTGGCCCGATTGTTAACGAAAAAGGTCAACTAATTGGTATGGTTTCATCCACATTAAGCAATGAGAATATTTGGGTCGACAGTCGCGCCTTGCCACAAAACGTGAATTTCGCCATCAGCAGTAAAAATTTGTCTCATTTTTTGGGTCAAAGTAAGGTCGTTATAATGCAGGGCGTCGGCCATACGGTTTTGCGCCCCACTGAGATTTACAAGCGTTTACTACCCATCACTTTGCGCTTACGTTGTCTGAACTGATTTTTTATCAACTTAGGAGTCTTCATGTCAAAAACTAATATCTCTCGTCGTGTTTTCTTGATGCAAACTGTCGCAACTGGCGCGACGGTCTCTTTAGCAACTCTTTCGGGATCAGCGTTTGCCGCTAATCCCATGTTAACGGAAGCGAACCCTTCCGCAAAAGCTTTAGGCTACGTGACTGACGCAACTAAGACAAAAGATCCAAAACACCTAGCAGGTCAACAATGTTCTGGCTGTAATTTTTATAAAGGTGCCGGAAAAACCGGTGCATGTGCACTGTTTCCAGGCAAAGACGTCGCCGTTGCAGGCTGGTGTAAAAGTTTTGTTAAAAAAGCCGCTTAAATTCGTCATTTAAGTTTGTCGTTTCAGTACAAAACTTCAGTTCATAACTTAAGCTTGTGCGTCTCGCAATACTAAGGTCGTGAAACCCTCACAAAATGCGTCACCGCACATCGTGACGCATTTTTAATTTTTCTCAACACACTGCTATTTATTGCTTTAATCGATTTAGTTGATGTGCGATCAACACTTAACTTTGACTGACCGTTTTATTTCTCTATGACTTGGGTTCATTCTTACCTCGCCTTGGATATTGGGCCAATCTGGCAAGAACGTGATGGCCCGCCGGAAAAAAACCACGATCAAACGATTCAGAAAACCACCCTCTCAGAGACTCACGCAGCGCAACATTCATCTGCACCAATTGCCGTCACCAGCGCAAACGCTGCTAAAACACCTAAGATCAGCCCTCGTGCCAACCCCGCAAGCATCAAAACCGCAGAAGCTGCCCTAACGCCGCTTCTCGAATTAAAAGCGAGGATGGCCTCGTGCGTATTGTGTCCCATCAGTCAAACTCGTACACAAACTGTTTTCGGCAACGGCGTTGACAGGCCAGAGTGGTTAATCCTAGGAGAGAGTCCTGGGTATTACGAAGACCTCGCAGGTGATGCTTTTGTCGGGCGCGCTGGGCAATTACTTGATCAAGCTTTACATGCTGTTCACCTTGATCGAAATAAAAATTCCTACATCACCAACGCGATTAAATGTCGCGCGGCAAATGATGGCAAAGACCGTCAACCCACGGACATCGAACTCGGCAATTGCGCCACGTATTTGCACGAGCAAATTGACCTTTTAGCACCGCGTTTGATTTTTGTTTTAGGCGAAAATACCGCGCGCTCTTTATTACACCTGCCCTCAAACAACAACGCAGAAATCTCTATTGATTCATTGCGCGAGCAAATTTTTAGATATAAAAATATCCCGGTCGTGGTTTCCTACCACCCCACACACTTGCTGCGCACGCCAGCGGATAAACGTCTTTTTTGGCACGACCTCTGCCGCGCCAAAAATTTTCTCGAACCTGCAGCCTAATGTTTTGTTGTCAAGTGCTTGCATGAAATTACTGATCATCAATGTCGCGCATAAAAATTCTGATTGGTTGCAAAAGGCTGAGAACAATTATTTGCAGCGTTTACCCAATCATTACAAGCTAGAACTCGTCACCTTAAAGCCGGTGACGCAAGGCGAGTCAGAACAACGTTTAGCACAAGAAGCCGCTTTAGTGATAAAGCATATTCCCAAACAATCTATTGTGGTCTGTTTAGATGAAGCTGGCCTGCCCCTCACCAGCACTGACTTTTCAAAGCAACTGCGCATTTGGCATACGCAGGGATCTCCCGTAGTTTTAGTGATTGGCAGCGCGGATGGTTTAGCACAGACACTCAAAGAAAGTGCATACGCCTTATTGTCCTTGTCAAAAATGACTCTGCCCCATGCTTTGGCCCGCCTCACTTTGATTGAACAAATTTACCGCGCCTATACTCTGGAAACAGGACACCCGTATCATCGCGTGTAATTTTTAACCTATCTCTAACTTTACCTTTTTATGTCTGAGTTAACGCTAGATTTAGCTTCGCAAAGCCCGCGTCGCAAGGCACTTCTGGCGCAGATTGGCGTGAACTGTCAGGTCTTGCCAGATATGAAGGTCGATGAATCGCCACTTGTCAACGAAGCCGCACAGGACTACGTCATACGTATCGCACACAATAAAGCACTGGCCGGAAAATCGATTCAAACAAGGTCGTGCCCTGTATTGGCTGCCGATACCTCTGTTTTTATAGACTCAAGCATTTTAGGGAAACCGCGTGATTTGGCGCACGCGCAATCTATTTTAAAACGGCTCTCTGATAAAACGCATCAAGTAACCACGGCGGTGTGCATATTGCATCACGATCAAGTTTTGATCGCGACGTCCGTCTCTGAAGTGACTTTTTCCCCTTTGTCCGATGCGCAAATTTTGGACTACTGTCAGACAAATGAGCCTTATGACAAAGCAGGCGCGTATGCGATTCAAGGCTTGGCAGCACGATTCATCAAACACATTACAGGCAGTTATTCGGGCATCATGGGATTACCTTTGTTTGAAACCTACGCCTTATTACAAAAATTACAATCTGTTGATTGAATATCGTCTATCCGCAAATGCCACCTCCTTCTAGTTTCCATGAATAATCAAATTTTGATCAATGTGACCCCACAGGAAACTCGGGTGTGCCTGATTGAGCGCAACGCCGTGCAAGAGCTGCATATCGAGCGCACGTTTAATTTGGGGATCGTCGGCAATATTTATCAAGGAAAAATCACGCGCGTGTTGCCAGGAATGCAAGCCGCATTTTTTGATATTGGGATGAATCGCACCGCGTTTTTACATGCCAACGACATGTTGGGCGCAGGGACCGAGTCGGTATTGCCAATTGAAAAGTATCTTTACCCGGGACAAACCTTGATGGTGCAAGTGATCAAAGACCCCATGGGGACAAAGGGGGCGCGCCTGACCAGCAAACTGTCTATCGCGGGACGTTTATTAGTTTTTTTACCGCTAGAAAAACATTTAGGTGTGTCGCAGCGAATTGTTGAAGAAAGCGAACGAGAACAGCTGAAATCACGTATTTCCCAATTATTTAACGCTTTTCCTGAAGCACAACAGAGTGGATTGATTATTCGCACCGAGGCACAGAGCGCCAGCGATGACGAATTGCTTCACGACATCAATTATTTGATCAATACCTGGCGCGCGATCAAAAATAAAAATCAAGCAAACACTCAATTGCTTTACGAAGATTTGCACTTGGCGGAACGAATGCTGCGCGATTGCGTCACTGACAAAATTAAATTGATTCAAGTTGATTCGACCGAAAAATTTAATCAACTCAAAAATTTTGCGCAAACCTATATGCCCGATGTCGTGTCGCGCTTGTCGCATTACAAAGGCGAGCGCCCTATTTTTGATTTGTTTTCCATCGAAGAGGAAATTGCGCGTTCATTAGAACGGCGTGTTGAATTGAAGTCCGGCGGTTATTTGATCATCGATCAAACCGAAGCAATGACCACTATTGACGTTAATACGGGGGCGTTTGTCGGCAATAAAAATTTGGCTGACACTGTTTACAAAACCAATCTGGAAGCGGCGCACGCGATTACGCGCCAATTGCGTTTACGAAACTTGGGCGGCATCATCATTTTGGACTTTATCGATATGACTGATCTGGAGCATCGTAAACATGTTTTATCGGAATTAAAAAACGAATTACGGCAAGATTACGCTCGCATCAGCATCAGCGATTTTTCGGCTTTAGGCTTGATTGAACTGACACGCAAACGTACCCGTGAATCACTTAACCACCAACTGTGCACGACTTGCCCATGCTGTCAAGGACGCGGGCAAGTTAAAAGTGTGCGCACTATTTGTTATGAAATTTTGCGCGAAATCGTTCGTGAAAGTAAGCAGTTTGACCCGCAAGGATTCCGTTTGGTTGCCTCATCCAGTGTGATTGATGCATTTTTGGAAGAAGAAGCGCAATACTTCGCGATGTTGGTCGAGTTTGTTGGTAAAAACATCACCTTGCACACTGAAAATTCTTATACCCAAGAACAATACGACATCGTTTTAATTTAAACGCACATGAATAACTTTATTCCCGTACTCGCAGCAACTCAATCTTGCACGATTAACCTACCCCATCACGAGCCTGTGGAGTTATCGTCGCAGCAAATCGCGTTTTATCGTGACGAAATCAAAGCACTTTTGAAAGACCGCAACGCCGTATTGGTATCGCACTACTATGTCGATGCCGAGATTCAAAATTTAAGCGATGAAACAGGCGGTACGGTTTCTGATTCACTGGAAATGGCACGTTTTGGATTAGCGCATCCCGCCCAAACCCTCGTCGTTTCTGGCGTGCGATTTATGGGTGAGACCGCAAAAATTTTAAGTCCACACAAAACCGTCTTGATGCCCAATTTGAATGCAACTTGTTCACTTGACGAAGGCTGTCCGGTTGATGATTTTCGTGCGTTTTGCGCGCAATATCCTGATCATGAAGTGGTTGTCTACGCCAATACCAGTGCGCAAGTTAAAGCCATGGCAGACTGGGTTGTGACTTCAAGCATCGCGGTCGATTTAATTAAGCATTTAGATAATCAAGGCAAAAAAATTATTTGGGCACCGGATCAACATTTGGGACGTTATTTACAAACCGTGACCGACGCTGAAATGATTTTGTGGCAAGGCGTTTGCGTGGTTCATGACGAATTCAAAGCGCGCGAACTCGCCATTGTTAAAAACATGTATCCCTCTGCCAAAATTTTGGTTCACCCCGAATCACCCGAAGCCGTGATCGCTTTGGCTGATTTTGTTGGCTCGACTTCTCAATTAATTGCCTATGCACGTCAGAGCGATGCGCAACAGTTTTTTGTCGCAACTGACAATCGCATCATGCACAAAATGCGCCAAGCCGCTCCAAATAAATTGTTTGAAGAAGCACCTACCGCAGGTCAAAGTGCCACCTGTAAAAGCTGCGCGCATTGCCCCTGGATGGCAATGAATGATTTGAAGTCTTTATATGAAGTTTTGCTCAAAGCCCATCAGCCGATAGAAGTCGAGGAAACGATTCGCATACCAGCAGAAAAATCATTACAAAAAATGTTGAATTTTTCGGAACAGCTCAAAAAATCAACGACGATTCATGTTCCCCATTTAGGCGTTGTTTAATTATTATGAACATCTCTCATTTACTGTCCGACTTTCAAGCCATTCAAACAACTATCGTTACTGGCCTCACTGAACTCGAGCACACGCGCGACAAAAATCATTCATTTTTACGTGATCAATGGCAGCGTCCCGATCAACAGGGTATCGGGATTTCATACGTGATTGAAAACGGCGCGCTATTTGAACGCGGTGGAGTTATGTTTTCACATGTACAAGGTCCGTCGCTCCCGCCCTCAGCAACGGCGATACGACCTCAGTTAGCCGGAGCATCGTTTCAAGCCTGTGGCGTTTCGCTGGTACTGCATCCGCGCAATCCACATATTCCAACTGTACATTTAAACGTACGCTCGTTTATCGCAATACCCAAAGACAGCCCACCAGTGTCATGGTTTGGTGGTGGAATGGACTTGACACCTTATTACGCCAAGATTGAAGATGCGCAACATTTTCATCGGGTGTGCCGCGATACTTTGAATCCTTTTGGAACGGGTTTATATCCCCGCTTCAAAAAAAATTGTGACGATTATTTTTACCTCAAACACCGACAAGAACAACGCGGGATCGGTGGCATATTTTTTGATGACTTTAATGAATTTTCAGAGGATCAATCGCTTGCCATGACCTTGGCGGTAGGGCAAAATTTTTTAAATGCTTACGCGCCTATTGTCAAACGCCATTGGGATACGCCCTATACACAGGCCCAACGGGATTTTCAAGCCTATCGACGCGGGCGTTATGTCGAGTTTAATTTGATTTACGACCGTGGAACTCTGTTTGGCCTGCAATCTAACGGCCGCGCTGAAGCCATTTTGGTATCGATGCCTCCTACGGCGCAATGGCTTTATAACTTTCAAGCGCCAGCGGGTTCAGCCGAGGCGCAATTGACTGATTTTTTAAAACCACGCGAGTGGCTAGAGTAATCCCTATTAAATCATCAGTCGATGAAAAAGAAGCCCCCTTTAATTTTGTTCGGCGCTAGCTTTGATCCGCCGCATTGGGGGCATATCAAAATTGTTCACTTTATTGCCACGCAATTTAAAGACGCAGAAATTCGCCTCATTCCAACAGGTTACTCGTGGCAAAAAAATGGCCATCACGCGACGGCTCAGCAACGGCTAGAGATGTTGTATCTGTGCCAGCCAGAACTGCCACGTCAATGCGTGATTGACTCGCGCGAAATTGTTCGTACACAAAACAATCAAAGTGCCAGCTATACCGTAGAAACACTGCGCGAACTGCGTGCAGAAGTTGGATTGCAACGATCGCTGATTTGGATATTAGGAGAGGATCAATATCAGAATTTACATACTTGGCATGAGTGGCAAGATTTATTTAACTTGAGCAATTTTGTCGTGTTCCCTCGCGCATCACTTACTACTGAGCAAATTCAATGGCGAACCCAATATCCCGATATCGTCGACGAATGCCAGATAGAACAATTACCCCTTTTTGCGTCAGGAAAAATCAGTTTTATTGATCACCAGATATTTAATTTATTACCCAACGCATCAAGCGATATTCGGGCGGGGGATTTATCACAAACCCTAGCAAACATTACTGCCTACATTAGGCAACACGGCTTGTATTCAATTTTTGATTCCAAATCCACACCCGCCAATTGAATTGACACGGGTAATGCGATCTGCACTACAACTCATGTTTACGCTCTAAGGCTGTTTAAAAAGCGTTCGCACTCATCAGGTAAATCGGCTTTAAAAGTCATCGCTGCTAAAGTTATCGGATGAATCAAACGCAATTCGCTAGCATGTAAAAACATTCGATTAAAAGGTGTTTGATGCGCCTTACCGATTAACAATTGCTGATTGAGCGACGCGTCACCATAACGAGAATCACCCAGAATTGGCGTATTCAGGGCCGCTAAATGAACACGAATTTGATGCGTCCGACCGGTTTTCAACAAGGCTTTGACCAAAGAAAATCGGCTGAAAGACTCTTGTACTGAAAAAGTCGTGCGTGCAGCTTGCCCCAATTCATGATCAACCCGAACTCGTCGTTCGCCCTTTGCATCAACATACTTGTAAAGCGGCAAACAAACGTCTTCGTTCTGGTTGTTTAAGTGGCCACGAATCAACGCCAAATACTGTTTTTGCGGTGCTCCTGCGCGCCATTGTGCGTGCAGGTGAACCAAAGCGCTGCGTTTTTTCGCAACGACCAGAATTCCCGAAGTTTCACGATCTAAGCGATGAACTAATTCCAATAATTTTGCTTGTGGTCTTTGGTGACGAAGCTGTTCGATTACGCCAAAAGAAATTCCTGAACCGCCATGCACCGCTAATCCAGCAGGTTTATTCACTATCAACAGTGCCTCATCTTCAAACAAAATCGGCAAGAATGCTGACTCTGGAATCGCTTGGTGAATTGGCGCAACAGCCTCTGCGACGCGGATCGGTGGTATGCGTAAAACATCACCGCTTTGCAAGCGATAGTTGGCTTCAATTCGTTTTTTATTAACACGCACCGCACCCGCGCGCAAAATTTTATAAATGTGTGAATTAGGTACGCCTTTGCACGACTTGGTCAAAAAATTGTCAATTCTTTGACCGGCCTGTTCATCATCAATTTTGATAAATTGAACGCCATTGTTCATTTGAATGACATGTCGCTCATGTTATTTTGATAAGACTATTCATGCGCTAATTGCAAAAATTGTGCGGTGACTTTTTCTTGCACACTGTTTTGCAACAAGCGCGTTGCCAGATGTTCAAAATCGACTAAATCAAGTTCTTGATCCTGTTGTGCACAAGTGAAAACGTAAGATACTTTTCCGCTGACGGGGTCAATCTGGGCTTGAATACATTGCGCGCAAACTTCTTTCATCATGCATTGCATCGGACTGTTAATCGAGCCAATTGCGACGTGATTCGGATTTAACAAGGGTTTTAAGACCTCATGCCGCGCCCGCGCAACCGCCGCCATCATGCGATCAGAACCAATCACAATCAGGCGCTGCGCCTCAGACATGGCAATTGCGCTTTGACCTAAATCACCACGTCCATAAGCCTGCATCGCCATCACCATATTGCCGACAAAAGTTTTATCTTGAACTCGCGTTGCTTGAAATCCTGGCGCTTCGTCACAGCACCAGACAATCACATCGGCTGCGGCTTCAATGTCAGCAATTTTGTAACGGTCTGCTAATTTTTTATAACCGGCAAAATATAAAACTTTTGACCCAGCCGCGCGGAAGGCTTTACCGATTGAAAATAGCACCGCATTACCTAATCCTCCACCGATCAAAATCACGGTTTCTCGCGCGTTGATGTGTGTTGGTTCACCCGTTGGCCCCATCAACACCACACTTTGACCAATAACGAAATCTGCGCATAAATTACTAGAGCCTCCCATTTCCAAAGCGATACACGCAACTAGTCCTTTTTCTTTATCAACCCATGCACCGGTTAAAGCCAACGCCTCGGTCGCCAGCGTTGTCGGTAACTTAGCGATATGGGTTTGAACTGCCCAATTTGCGTAATTTTGTGCGCGGTAAAACTGCCCTGGCAAAAATGCTCGCGCCGCCATTGGTGCTTCAAATACGATTTCAACAATTTGTGGCGTTAACCGGTTTACCGCATGAATTCGTGCGGTCAGTTGTGGCGCGAGTACCGCACCCAAATCAATATTTTTTTGATTCGGCGTATTTTTCAAACTTGGCGCACGTCGCTGCAAGGCTTTGGTCACCGTTGGATAACCTTGTTTTGCTGCCCCCATCGCTTTGACTACATTACCGAAATACGAAGGATGCAAATCACCAAAAAATGACACAAATCGCTCATCCGCGGTTTTATGTACCAACATTTGCGGTGTCTTCGGTTTGCACATCGCATACTCAGGCGAGACGGTTTGACCATCCCAATCAATCGTCGCAAAATACTTACCCGCCAACTGAAAATGAGCTTTATCTTCACGCGCTAAAACCGTATTGGGTTGAGTCCCCGCTGCGATAAACACCGCACGTGCAGGAAAAGTGACTGGGGACGAAATAGCGTTCTCTTTATCCGTGCGCTCAAATGTAATCGCATTGACCGCTTGAAACTCATCTATCGAAATATGAGTTGACGACAAATTGGGCGCGAAATAAATCCCCTCTTCTAAGGCTTTTTCAATTTCTTCGTGATTCAAGGTATAGGCTGGCGCATTGTTCAAACCTTTGCGATACACCACTGTCACCCCACCCCATTTTTGTAATAAAGGGATGAAATTGGGCGTTTGACCGGCAGCCGTTTGTAGACGCAAAGATTCAATTTCAAGCGCATGCGCTAAAAACTCATCCGCGATCTGCGCGTCTTCTTCACTCCACAAGGCACGAGCTTTTTCAGCGCCGTGTTCAACAACTAAGGCGCGATAACGTCGCGCAAATTTTTCGACTTGAACAGGGTAATACGCCAGTGCCTCAGTCGCAGTATCAATGGCAGTTAAGCCCCCACCAACAACGACCGCAGGTAAACGCAATTGCAAATTGGCGATCGATCGTTGATCGGCCGCGCCAGACAACTGTAGCCCCATTAAAAAATCAGATGCCGCACGAACCCCACGCGCCATCGCATTAGGGATATCCAACAAAGTCGGTTTGCCTGCACCCATCGCCAAAGCAATGTGATCAAAACCTAAATCAAATGCTTGATCAAGCGTAATCGTGCCGCCAAAACGCACCCCGCCAAATAAAGAAAACTGTGTACGCCGTTGCAATAACAGACGCACCACTTTTAAAAAATTTTTATCCCAGCGCACGGTAATTCCATATTCAGAAACACCGCCAAAACCGCCAGGGATAAGCTCGTCTAAATCGTCCTTAATATCATCAAAACAATGGACTGGCGCGAAAGAAACGCGCTCATTATTAACCCCGACACCATTTAATTCAGACGCAAGAGGTTCAATTTTCAAAGCGTCGATCGCCACGACTTTGTGGCCCTCGTTCAGTAAATGATGCGCTAAGGTATACCCCGCCGGCCCCATACCGACGACCAAAACGTTGTAACCAGTTGACGCCCGGGGTAACCAACGCTGTAAGTTCAAGGGATTCCAACGCGTGAGCAAACTGTAAATTTCAAAACCCCAAGGTAAATTCAACACATCTTTTAATACTCGCGTCTCAGCTTGCGGAATATCGACCGGTTGTTGCTTTTGATAAATACAGGACTTCATACAATCGTTACAAATTCGATGCCCAGTGGCTGCCGCCATGGGGTTATCGATCGTAATCATGGCTAAGGCTGATAATGGGTGACCTTGCGCTTTAACGATTAAAAATTCAGAAATCCGCTCTTCCAACGGACATCCCGCCAAGGTCACGCCAAACACTGACTTTTTAAAACTGACCGTGCCATCGCTTGTCGGTTTTTCCCTCAAACCTTTTGAACAAGAATCTTTTCCTTGTGCGTGACAGCCAATGCAGTAATGAGCTTCGCCAAGGGCATGTGATAAATCCATACCCTGATCAGTTAAGGAAAAGCCTTTTCGTGCACGTGTTTTCGATACGTCAAAATGAATCACCTGCGTCTCGTGCATCGACGTGTGTGTCATCCCGTGAATGAGCTGATCGGTATTGGTTTTTTTAGGAATTTGAAACAACACGCCAACACCATGTTTCGCTCGCCCCGATGGAGTATGCAAAGCCCACGCGGCATAGCGCAAGGCGGTATCCAAAATCACGGCGTGGTTTGCTTCGTCTCCCAAAGCTTCTTCAACCAATTTTGCAAATGAAAGTTCGGTTACCGCACCACCGATATACCTACTTAATTGTTGCTCTAAAGCCGGACCATCAAAGTTTGAAAGCTCTTCCACCTTAAATGCCGTATTGGCTTTGCGCTGCACAAACAATCGTCGAATATCAAAAATGACTTGCGGGGTGACGTGGTTTTCACTCAAAATTTTTACCGCCTTATCAATTCCAAATAACTGGGCTAAAAAATTATCGAGATAAGGTGAAAGTTCGATCAGCAATGCCGCTTCGCTTTTGACATCCAAATCGTTTTTTTGACGCGCTTGCGTGAGTCGATCAGCCAAATCAGCGGGCAACTCTCGGACAAAAACCGTATCTAAACGGGATAAGGCACCGTGGTCGTATAAATCTGTAAATTGAAAACCAAATCCCAGTGAAAGTGTATGTGTAGAAGGCATTGATGATGAAATAAAAATGTCCTATGGCGATGAAGAACGCAAAATAGGACACCCGTAAGCGAATATCGTTAGCTTAAACTGCCGCGTATCGAATAAGTTCTGTCCGCATTACGAAAACAAAAAAACGGCTGTTTGATTAACGTTGCAGGTAAGAAAATTTATCTTTAACATCTTTCCATTCGTCGGCATCAGGCAAACTACTTTTAGATTTGGTAATCGACGGCCAATTTTTTGCCAATTCGACATTCAATTTAGTGTAGTCCGCCAAATCCGTAGGCACATCTTCCTCCGCATAGATCGCATTCACTGGACATTCCGCCACACACACCGCGCAATCAATACACTCATCCGGATCAATCACCAAGAAATTAGGGCCTTCGCGAAAGCAATCCACAGGGCAAACATCAACACAATCGGTATAGCGGCAACGAATACAGGCTTCGGTAACAACGTGCGTCATGACAGGACCTCAAATTAAAATTAAGATCCTAATTTTAATAGGGTTCTGAAAGGGCCACTTTAAAGAATAAAAACAATTCGGAATTAGGCAGTCACTAGAATAGAATCTAAATAGATTTAAGGAATATCTGAATAAAGTCAATTTTTGGTCAAAAAATTATTTTGCCACGCACCAATTCATTACTCTTTTGAAATTGTCGTACAGCAAAAAGCTATAAAAATATTACTCAGCTCAGATTTAAATCCATTTTTTATTTTTATTTTTATTTTTTATATGAAATCTTTATCTACTCAACTCGTCACATTAAGCTTTCTCGGCTTTACTATCGTCGCATGCTCATCTGTCCCGTCGTTGCCCGATACAGAAACACCGCGCCAAGTCCAAGCTGAACGTGCGCGTAATGCCGCAGACCGCGCACAAGAACAATTAAAAGACGCGATGAAATCAAAATAATGACTTACTGATGCTTTTTGCAATTATCGTCAAAGCACGTCACTCCCGATATAATCGCACGTCTTTCGCTATCTGGTATGGTTTAATTTGACCAAGCGTAAGGCATTTTTATTCATTTTTTTATTCACTGTTAGCAACATGAACGGGTGACCATTTTTGGTTTTCAGCTTGGATTTTTTGCAAGCGCATGTTCTAACACAGGCCTAACCCTTTTGGAGAACTTATGTCAGGTATCACAATTCGTCAGATGTTGGAAGCGGGTGTTCACTTTGGACATCAAACGCGTTTTTGGAATCCCAAAATGGCACCATACATTTTTGGACAACGGAACAAAATTCATATTATTAACCTCGAAAAAACATTTTCGATGTTTCATCAGGCGATGCAATATGCACGTCATATCGCAACACAGCACGGCACAGTATTGTTTGTAGGCACTAAGCGCCAAGCACGTGAACTCGTCGCTGAAGAAGCAAAACGTGCAGGAATGCCTTATATTGATCAACGCTGGTTAGGTGGTATGTTGACCAACTTTAAAACAGTTCGAACTTCAGTGAAGCGGTTACAAGACATGGAAGCTGAAGTTGAATCAGGTGAAGTGCTCAACAAAACAAAAAAAGAAATTTTGATGTTTCAACGTGATCTGACTAAATTGCAACGTGCAATTGGTGGAATTAAAACCATGGACAAATTGCCTGATGCGATTTTTGTCATCGACGTGGGTTATCACAAAAGTGCCATCACCGAAGCTCAAAAATTGAATATTCCTTTAATCGCGGTGGTTGACAGCAATCACTCACCAGAAGGAATTGATGTGTTGATTCCGGGTAACGATGATTCAGCTAAGGCAATTACTTTGTATTTGCGCGGTATGGCTGATGCGATCTTAGAAGGTAAAGCAAAAGCAACTCAAGCTGTGATTGAAGCGATCAAAGAGGCTGATGCATTTCCAGAAGCCAATGATCAGGTGGTAACGGCTTAAATGTGGCGGTCACGCTCTTAAGTCAGGACTTGAGAGCGTGATGAAAATACCTAATTGAATAAATTGTTTGCGTTCACATTCGCTGCACGATTTATTTACCATTACTTCGCATCATCACCCACAAAAATTTTGTATTCCTAATTTTTCTCTTACCGTCGTACAAAGTCACAACGTATTTGCTCTTTTAATTAACTGAACTATGACCACAATTACTGCCGCAATGGTGGGTGAATTACGCGCCCGCACTGATGCTCCGATGATGGAGTGCAAAAAAGCCCTAACTGAAGCTAGCGGCGATATGCAAAAAGCCGAAGAAATTCTTCGCGTCAAATTAGGTAACAAAGCCAGCAAAGCAGCGGGACGCGTGACTGCCGAAGGCGTGATTGCGATCGTACATACCAAAGACGCTTGCGCAATGATTGAAATCAATTGTGAAACTGATTTCGTCAGCAAAAATGATGATTTTTTAGCTTTTTGTGATGCTTGTGCTCGCCTCGTTGCAGAACATGCACCGGTAGATGTTGCTACATTGTCTGCCTTAGATTTAAAAGGCCAAACAGTTGAAAATACTCGCACGGCTTTGATTGGCAAAATTGGGGAAAATTTATCAATTCGCCGTTTTGTTCGCGAATCAACCAGCAGTGACAAAGTCGCGAGCTATTTACACGGCACACGAATCGGTGTTTTAGTGCGTTACCAAGGTGCACATGAAGTCGTTGGTAAAGACGTCGCTATGCATATCGCTGCGATGAAACCAGTTGCGGTATCTAGCAAAGAGGTTGCCCTTGATTTAATTGAAAAAGAACGTTCAATTGCGACGCAAAAAGCTGCTGAATCCGGTAAACCACCTGAAATCGTCGCAAAAATGGTTGAAGGTAGCGTGCAAAAATTCCTGAAAGAGGTATCTTTACTTGATCAAATTTTTGTGAAAAATGATAAGCAAACCATCGATGCGATGTTGAAAGCGAATCAAACTGAAGTGAAGGCTTTTCAATTATTCATCGTGGGTGAAGGGATTGAAAAGCGTCAGGACGATTTTGCGGCTGAAGTGGCGGCACAAGTTGCCGCGGCAAAAGCTTAAAACGCAAAGAGGTCAACGCGATTCTTTGCGCTTTGATGCGCACTCCGTCGTATGGTTTGCCTGGTTGACGCGGTTTGGGTGACTTGATAAAGTCAAAATCGATACAGCAACACCACAGAGTTTTTGTATTATTTATTGTTGATTCATCTTATTTAACTCAAATCAATATGCCTGTTTATCGCCGCGTTCTGCTCAAACTATCTGGTGAAGCCCTCATGGGCGATGATTCTTATGGTATCAATCTGGTCACGATGCAAAGAATCGCGAACGAGGTGGCGACAATTAGTCGAATGGGGGTTGAATTAGCATTAGTGATTGGTGGCGGAAATATCTTCCGTGGGATTGCCGCAGGAACGCAAGGAATGGAACGTGCGACAGGTGATTACATGGGAATGTTAGCCACGGTGATGAACTGCTTGGCTTTTGCTGATGCCTTAAAAAATCAAGGTGTGATCGCACGAGTCATGTCAGCAATTGATATTCAACAAGTCGTTGAACCTTATATCCGCCCCAAAGCAATGCAGTATCTCGAAGAAAAAAAGATTGTAATTTTTGCCGCAGGTACCGGTAATCCGTTTTTCACGACAGATACTGCCGCAGCTTTACGCGCGACTGAGATCGGCGCACAAGTCGTTTTAAAAGCGACTAAAGTTGACGGCATTTACAGCGCAGATCCGAAAAAAGACCCAAGTGCCACGCGTTATTCACACATTTCATTTGACGATGTCATTAATCGTCGTTTACAGGTGATGGATGCAACGGCATTTGCCTTGTGCCGTGATCAAAACTTGCCTATTCGTGTGTTTTCTATCGTCAAGCCAAATGGCTTAATTGACGTAATCAAAGGCAGCAATGAAGGTACCCTAGTTGATAACAACCTAGTGTAATCGCGCTTTCACCCGCTTATTTTTAAATTACTTTAAAAAATGAACACAGCTGACATTAAAAAAAATGCTCAAGACAAAATGCACAAAAGCATTGAAAGTTTGAAAAACAATTTTGGAAAATTGCGTACCGGCCGCGCACATACGGGCGTGCTCGAGCACATAATGGTTGATTACTATGGCGTTTCAACTCAAATTACTCAAGTAGCTAATTTAAATCTGATTGACGCTCGCACAATTGGCGTACAAGTCTGGGAAAAAAATATTCAAGCCGGTGTTGAAAAAGCGATTCGCGAGTCAGGTTTAGGCTTGAACCCTTCATCGCAAGGTAACATTATTCGAATTCCCATGCCTGCATTGACGGAGGAGCGTCGTAAAGAACTCGCTAAAGTGGTTAAGGGCGAAGGCGAAGATGCAAAAATCGCAGTTCGAAATGCCCGCCGTGACGCCAACGACATGCTCAAAAAAGGGGTCAAAGATAAAGCATTAAGCGAAGATGATGAACGCCGTTGCCAAGACGAGGTTCAAAAATTCACCGATAAATTTATTGTCGATATTGATAAGTTAGTTGCTGAAAAAGAAAAAGATTTGATGACGGTGTAAGCGTTTACATCATTTAATGTAAAACGCTTTAAAAATACGTATCCACTCTTTTGTCCCTATTTATTTTTGATCTCATATCCCATATTTTCGTCCTCAAAAAATAATTCTCATGGCATGGTGCTGATCAATGCACACGGTTGCGCAAAAATTAAGACTTGCTTTTAACCGCTAAATATAAAAATTGCTTGATCGCTAGAATTTACGTCTCAAAAACACTGTTGTTAGCGTTTCATTTCTTATGAAAGGCGTTTTATGCCCAATCAAGTTTTGACGGTTCAGATGGTGGTCCAAGCTTTGCAGGCGGCTGCAATTGAATTACCGCCCATATTTGATGTATGGCCCAATAGCACTGTCCATCCCCTACGAATACTTGCCAACGCAAATAATGCCTTAGTGCGGCAAACTGATGGCACTACTCTATCTGTCGATATGGTTTGCCAAGCCTTAGCAAAAGCAAGCGGTACCAAATTTATGGTATTAGATTTAACTGCACGAAATAACAGTCTACAAATTTTCACGCGCGCCAACAATTTGTCCTTGGCTTTTATTCAAGCACAACGCGTGCTAATTGTTGATGATGATGGCGAGAATGTAACACTGGTCAGTGATCAAGCTTTTCTCATGGATTTATTCGAACACATCGAAAAACTATTGTCTCGAAAGGTTCGACATGTTTTTACACGACCGGAATTATTGGATCTTGCGATCTCACAAATCGCGCATTTCGATACAAAATCACAATCCCAAGAAACTACAACAAATAGCGATGAAGTGGTTCAACTGTCTGACTGGTTGTGGGGTTACGCCTTAAGTCACAAGGCTTCCGATATTCATATTGAACCGCGTAAAGGACACGCACAAATTCGACTGCGCATTGATAATCAATTGCATACCATACAAAAATTACCGCAACATTTATACGAACGCTTGCTGTCACGAATTAAAGTATTGGCTGGGATGGATGTAATTGAACGTCGGCGCGCGCAGGATGGACGAATAAAACTTGTCCAAACAATGACAGAGGCACATCAAAATTCAGAAATTGAATTGCGTATCGCAATTTTGCCAACTGTATTTGGAGAAAAATGTGTTGTTCGAATTTTTGACCCTAAGGTCGCGCAACAATCCTTATTAGATTTAGGATTTTCAAATCAGCATGCGCAATTGTGGTCTCATATCACGCAACAAAAAAATGGTTTGATTTTGGTAGTTGGCCCTACCGGTTCAGGTAAAACATCAACGCTCTATAACACTTTGAAGACCTTAGCCAAGCCAGAGGTTAATGTGTGCACAATCGAAGATCCGATTGAAATGATTGAACCACAGTTCAATCAAACTCAGGTGAATTTAAGAATTGGAATGTCCTTTGCCACAGGTCTGCGAGCCTTACTGCGTTTGGATCCCGACATCCTTATGGTCGGCGAGATCAGGGATCAAGAAACTGCTCAATTAGCGATTCAAGCCGCATTAACCGGACATTTGGTGTTTTCGACTTTGCATACCAACAGTGCGTATACGGCAACAACTCGCTTATTGGATTTGGGCGTGCCTGAATATTTGATTAAAGCAACGCTACGCGCCGTTCTCGCGCAACGTTTAGTGCGTCGCTTATGCCATGCCTGTAAAAAAATATCCCCTGGGACCACGCTTTACGAGCCAGTCGGATGCAGTCTATGCCGAACAACCGGTTATCACGGACGCGTGGGTGTTTTTGAATTATTAAGTTTTAGCCCAAGCTGGCCAGATGCGCCGATTGATCCTATGTCGGCCTTACGCCAAGCAGGTCAAGTCTTGATTGATTCTGGAGTGAGCAGTTCAGAAGAAATTTTTTCAGTTTTAGGTACTGACTGAGTGACTGTCAAAAATCAAATCAATATCTTGAGGGCACTTCTATAAATACAGAATGTGCGGATGAAGTGCGAGGCGCACAGCGCACAGAAACCGGAGCGTACATACAGTACGTGAGGATTTCGCGTACTGCGCAACAAAGCAATTCGCCGCAAAAATGAATTGATAGAAGTGCCCTTAAATTCAAGCATCAGTTCATGAACATCCCACCATTAACATGCAAGGTTGTTCCGGTAATGTAAGCTGCCGCAGGCGAGGCTAAAAACAAAACAGCTTGCGCAATCTCATCCGCGCTCCCTAGTCGTCCTAAAGGAATTTGTTGCAACAGCGCGGCTTTTTGTTCTTCTGCCAAACCATGAGTCATATCGGTATCGATAAATCCTGGCGCAACGCTATTAACCGTGATGTTGCGACTACCGACTTCTCGTGCCAATGCACGACTCATACCCATGACACCGGCTTTAGCCGCGGCGTAATTCATTTGCCCTGCATTACCGCTAGCACCTACTACGGATGAAATGGTAATAATTCGCCCCGTTTTAGCTTTCATCATGCCACGCAACACCATACGCGACCAGCGTCCGACCGCCGTTAAATTGGTTGCAATTACATCGTCCCATTCATCTTCTTTCATTCTCATCGCCAATTGGTCACGCGTGATTCCGGCATTATTGACCAAAATACTAATTGTGCCCCACTGCTTTTGAATCAAATCTTGAACGGTTTCGCATTCAGTTTTATCACAAACATTTAAGCGAATCGGCAAACAACGTTCTGCCAAACCGGCTTCGGCAAAATATTGTTCAATCGTAGCGACACCCGCGTCGCTGGTGGCAGTTGCCACGACGCGCGCTCCTGCTTTTGCCAAAGTCAGCGCAATTGCGCGCCCAATACCACGTGTTGAACCGGTGACTAAAGCTATTTCATTATCTAAAGCGTGGGCAAAATAAGTCATCACTATTTGAGTAAAAGTAAATCAATTAAATATTTCTAAGGGTTCGCTTATTTTTAGATTTTAGTTCAACTGTTTTTTAACAGTTCCTGCAGGCCCGTCTCATCATTGATTGAGCGTGCATCAAGGTTTTCAACAATTCGTTTGCTTAAACCGGTTAAAATTTTTCCAGGACCACATTCCACTATTTGTGTAACGCCCATAGTCGCCATTTTTTGCACCGTTTCCACCCAACGAACGGGACGCGCCGCTTGACGCACCAAGGCATCAATGATTTTTGTAGGATCATTTTCAATTTTAACGTCAACATTATTGATTAAAGGAATTTGCGGTGCGTTAAACGTAAATTCAGTTAATTTTGCACGCAACTGCAAAGACGCAGGTTGCAACAGCGACGAATGAAACGGCGCCGATACTGGCAAAGTGAGGGCGCGTTTTGCGCCGCGCTCTTTTGCCAAAATACAGGCGCGTTCTACCGCATTTTTATCGCCGGCAATCACCACTTGTGCAGGTGCGTTGTAATTAACGGCTTCAACGATTTGACCTTGTGCGCTTTCTTGGCAAACTGTACGAACAGTTTCATCATCCAGGCCCAAAATTGCCGCCATCGCACCTTGTCCAACCGGAACCGCCTCTTGCATAAAACGCGCACGAAAACGAACGATCTGCACCGCATCAGAAAAATCTAATACGCCAGCAGCCACCAAAGCAGAGTATTCGCCCAAACTATGGCCCGCTAAAACAATAGGATTGATCCCGCCCTCTTCGCACCAACGTCGATAAATCGCGACTGATGCGGCCAGCATCACTGGCTGAGTATTGGTCGTCAAATCTAAAGCTTCTTTCGGTCCTTCTTTAATCAGTTTGCCTATATCAGTACCGATTGCACCACTGGCTTCTTCTAATGTGTTTTGAACAGTGCGATGATTGAAAAAATCATTCAACATGCCGATGGCTTGCGAACCTTGGCCAGGAAAAACAAATGCTCTTTGCATAAAATTTTTTATAAAGTTTTTAAATACTAAAAAGTTTCAATCAATGAAAATTTACATTTATGATTGAAGCGAACAATGATTAAGGCAGAAATTTAAGTAAATCCAAGGCGTTTGAGATTCGCTTTAAGGCCCCATCTGGCGGAATAACGCCATAACCATAATCAACGGCAATGAATGGCATTTGCGCCGCTTCTGCGGCAATTCCATCGCGCGGATCATCACCGACATACCAACAATCTTGCGACGCCAAGTTAACACGCTTGGCGGCTTCCAACATAGGCAAGACACTCGGCTTGGGCTCTGCCATGGTATCGCCGCATACCACACACGCCGGTTCTGGTAATTTAATATGACGTAAAAGCTCAAACGTGAGATGTTCTACTTTATTAGTGATGATTCCCCATGCAATATTTTTCAATTGTAAAGCGGAGAGTAATTCATCAACACCCGCGTAGATTTTACTGTCGCGGGCGATGTTCGCGAAATAATCTGCAAAAAATTCAGCACGAAAATCAAACCACCTTGGGTCACTGCTGTCAATGTTAAACCCAGCTTTAAGTAAACCCGCCGCACCTGCGGTCGAATATGGACGTAATTCGTGATAGGGGCGCGCAGTGCCACCATGTCTATTGATCATGCGATTGATCGTCGCGACTAAATCCGGCGCGGTATCAACCAAAGTGCCGTCAAGATCAAAAAAAATTGCGCGAGGCGCTGTCATAAATGGCGTCATAATTTTTGGCATGCCATCATGTAGTTAACTTTTGTATCAGGGCTCAAGGAATACTTTTTAGTTAAAGGGTTGTAACCCATCCCTGTCATTTGCATAATTTGAAAAGACTCTTCACGTAACCATTGCGCCATTTGCGCAGGGGTAATGAATTTTTCCCAATCATGCGTTCCTTTAGGAAGTATTTTTAATAAATACTCAGCGCCAATAATTGCTTGCAAAAATGAATGCGCGTTACGGTTAAAGGTTGATACAAAAAGCCAACCACAGGGTTTCAATAAATGTGCACAAGCGCTCAATATTGATTGCGGGTCAGGGACATGCTCTAACATTTCTAGACAACAAATCACATCAAAGGATTCAGAATGAGATTGCGCAAAAATTTCAGCACTGGCGACTTCGTAATTAATTGTTACCTGACTCTCTAGCGCGTGTAATTGCGCGACTTGAATCGCATTAGGCGATAAATCAATACCCGTCACTACCGCCTCTTTACGTGCTAAACCTTCCGATAGCAGGCCACCACCACACCCAATATCAATGATTTTTTTGTTTCTAATTTCGGCGATGCGGCTAATCCATTCCAGACGTAAAGGATTAATCTGATGCAAGGGCTTAAATTCTGATTCAGCATCCCACCAGCGATGTGCAATGTGATCAAATTTTTCAATTTCACTCACATCTTGGTTTTTAAATTGAAAAGTACTGGACATAATAAAAATAAAATGGGGTTGATTACAATTAAATCCAATTAAGCTACTGATTCATGATGGAGTTAGGGAACCCCAATCCCTCTATAATCGGTTGAAACTGGAGAGTAACTGATGTAACTGATAAATCTAATGACTCGCACAAATCATCGCGATCACATTACATCCGTCTAAACCTCGATGTCATTTCTAACTTTATCTAAAAGAATACATGAACACTGAGTTCCAACAACTTCAAGAAAAAGTGCAAGAGGTTGCCTTGGTTGTGCAAAAACTTCGTGCAGAGAATACCGAACTGCGCGCCAGTCTAGTAGAAAGCCAAGAGGAAAACAAAACCCTGGCGCAGCGCATTGAAATCGTAAGCAGTAAAATCACTCAGTTGATCCAACGCTCGCAATCATAGCTGTCGAGATTTACGAGCATTTAATCAAATTCACTGACAAGTTTTTCTGATTATTTGCCCGTTAATCATTCATTCCAATTCACACCTCACCTATGACTACAGAGCACATTGAAATCAAGATTCTTGGCCGCGATTATAAATTGGCCTGTCAAGCTGATGATGCGCCAGCCCTACGTCAAGCCGCGACCTATGTTGATAATTTAGTCACTCGCATTAAAGATGTGGGGAAAATTAAAGACGCTGATCGTATCGCCGTCATGGCGGCGATACGCATTGCAAGTGAACTACTCAGCACACGCGAAAAAGACGGACCTTTTGCCGGATTGTCTAAAGTCGAAATTAAACAACAAATTTTAGAATTGAATAGATCTTTAGACGATGTATTAACGCCTCAAGAAAAGCTTTTTTAATTTTTCGACATACAACTGTTAATGAACTTCTCTCAGCTTCATTTTCCTTTTTATTTTTGTACGCTTTTTTCTGGAGAACAACATGGCATCAGTGAATAAAGTAATTTTGGTCGGCAACTTAGGACGTGATCCTGAAACTCGCTACGCCACCTCTGGCGATGCAATCACCACCGTAAGTCTGGCGACAACCGACAGCTGGAAAGACAAAGCGACGGGTGAAAAAAAAGAAGCGACTGAATGGCACCGCGTGGTATTTTTTGGCAAGCTAGGCGAAATCTCAGGCAAATACTTAAAAAAAGGTTCGCAACTGTATGTCGAAGGCCGTTTGCGTACCCGTAAATGGCAAGATAAAGATGGTCAAGATCGTTACACCACTGAAATCACTGCGGATTCCATGCAAATGCTAGGAGGACGCGCAAGTGCAAGCGACGAGAATGCAGCTTACGATCAAGAATCACCAGCACCTCGTGCGGATACGCCAAGTCATTCAACATCGGCAGGTGATGCGAAATCAGCGAACGGTTCGCGTCCAAAACCCACATCGAATTTCAACGATATGGACGACGATATTCCGTTTTAATAATTTGTCGCAAATTGCTTGTCATTCAAATGCCTCGGATTTGATACGAGGGTACTAAACATATTTAATTTCTGATTCTGCTGCCATGCCTTATCACGCGCCGTTAAAAGATATTCGTTTCGTCATTGATCATTTAAGTCGCTGGCCCGAAGTTCGTACTCTACCGGCATTCACCGATATTGACGATGACACAATTAACGCAGTGTTTGATGAAATGGCAAAGCTTTGTCAAAATGTTTTAGCGCTCTTAAATCATTCTGCTGATAAAACACCGTCATCGTGGCAAGCGGGAAAAATTACCACCAGCGCGGGTTTCAAAGAAGCATTTGATCAATTTGTCAGCGCAGGTTGGCAAGGTTTAGCGCACCCAACACAATACGGCGGTCAGGGCTTTCCTAAAACCTTGGCCTGTGTTTGTTCAGAAATGCTCAATAGTGCGAATCTTTCTTTTGCACTTTGCCCTCTTTTGACTGATGGCGCAATTGAAGCATTGCTCGTTGCCGCCAGTGATGAACTCAAAGATATTTGGGTGCCGCTCCTGTTAAATGGTCAGGCAACGGGCACGATGAATTTGACAGAACCCCAAGCGGGTTCTGATTTGGCCGCAGTGCGCAGCCGCGCAACTGTGCAGACCGACGGAAGCTATCACGTCTCGGGCAGCAAAATTTTTATCACTTACGGTGATCACGATTTAAGCGACAACATTGTTCATTTAGTGCTCGCTCGGATTGATGGAGCACCTGAAGGTATCAAAGGACTTTCTTTGTTCGTCGTGCCTAAATTTGTCCTCAATGCTGACGGCAGTCGCGGCGATCGCAACCGAGTTGAGTGTGTTTCGATTGAACATAAACTAGGAATTAAAGCAAGCCCTACCGCAATTCTAGAATTTACTAAGGCAACAGGCTATATTGTTGGTCAAGCCAATCGTGGCCTAGAATATATGTTCACCATGATGAATGCTGCGCGTTTTGGCGTGGGAATTCAAGGCATTGCTGTCGCAGAACGCGCGACACAAAAAGCAGTCGCGTATGCGCGTGAGCGCGTTCAAGGAAAAACACTGAGTGGTGTAAAAGGCATCATTGGCCATCCTGACGTCACACGGATGCTGTTAACAATGCGCGCCTTAACTGAAGGCTCACGCGCTTTAGCTATTGTGGCCGCCAGTTATTCAGATTGGATGAATCACACTGATCAAACTGAAGTTAAAAAAGCACAAGCGATTTATGAATTTTTGGTTCCGATTGTGAAAGGCTTCGCAACTGAAATATCCATTGAAGTTGCCAGCTTGGGCGTTCAAATTCATGGCGGGATGGGATTCATTGAAGAAACAGGTGCCGCGCAACATTACCGTGACGCGCGTATTTTAACGATTTACGAAGGTACGACAGCAATCCAAGCAAATGACTTGGTCAATCGTAAAACTTGGCGCGACAACGGGACAGTGATTCGTTCATTATGCCAAAACATCGTTGATATTGAACATTCATTAGTGAGCAGCGCCTTCAACAATAACGAGCAACAACATATCGCAAAAATCATTGCACAACAACTAACAAGCGCCCGAAATGCCTTGGAAGAAGTCGTCGAATTTGTGATTACGAATAAAGAGCGGCCTGGCGTCGTATTTGCTGGTAGCGTGAACTACTTGATGCTGACCGGAATTACTTTAGCTGGCGCACAAATGGCACGAGCATTTTTAGTTGCCTGCCAAAAAAATACAGAAGACACTATGTTTTACGAAGCAAAAATAAATACTGCGTGGTTTTATGCGACCAGTATTTTGCCGCGATCTCGCGCCTTGGCTGACAGCGTTTTACAAAGCGGTCCATGCGTGACCAGCATGAATTCTGATTGGATGTAATTAACGTTAATAGATTGCTCTTACAGTGTTCTCAACACCTGAATCCAATAAACGCCTTGAGTTTATGCGCGCCGCATTGGCGGCCGCACAGGATGCGCAGGAGTGCCACGAAGTCCCCGTCGGTGCGGTGGTGGTATATCAAAATAAAATTGTAGGACGCGGCTTTAATCAAGTCATTGCGCGCCAAGACCCCACTGCTCACGCTGAAGTGATTGCTTTGCGCGAAGCCGCACAACACCTCGCTAACTACCGCTTATCAGAATGCGATTTATATGTCACCCTAGAACCTTGCACAATGTGCAGTGGCGCAATTTTTAATGCACGGATTAAAAACGTTTTTTATGCGGCTAAAGATGAAAAAACAGGCGTTGCCCAATCTGTTTTAAATTTATTTGATGTGCCACAAATCAACCCCCATAGCCAAATCAAAGGGGGCTTAATGGCGCAAGAATCTATTGCGCTGTTACAACAATTTTTCGCGACTCAACGCACAGCCGCATGACACATATTGGTCTATTTTCTCCGGCCGGATACGTCA
>JAVKLU010000052.1:0-19971 GCA_031538895.1 Burkholderiaceae bacterium
ACTTCTATCAATTCATTTTTGCGGCGAATTGCTTTGTTGCGCAGTACGCGAAATCCTCACGTACTGTATGTACGCTCCGGTTTCTGTGTGCTGTGCGCCTCGCACTTCATCCGCACATTCTGTATTTATAGAAGTGCCCTCTATTTTTAATCGATAAATTATGCATATCATTTTGGTGCTGTACTACTCAACTCACGGCGCAACTCGCCAACTGGCCGAACAAATTGCTTTAGGAGTGGAGTCCGTCAAAAATTGTGAAGCGATGCTGCGCACAGTTCCCCGCGTCAGCACTGTGTGTGCGAATGAGATGACTGTGCCCAATCATGGTGCACCTTACGTATCTTTGGAAGAATTGCATCAATGCGCGGGATTGGCTTTGGGCTCGCCGACTCGTTTTGGCAATATGGCTGCGCCGATGAAACACTTTATCGATAGCACGGCGGGGTTATGGGTACAGGGCGCTTTGGTGGGAAAACCCGCGACGGTTTTTACCTCAACCAGCAGCATGCATGGCGGACAAGAATCGACACTGTTATCGATGATCTTGCCCTTGTTACATCATGGCATGATGGTTTTAGGAATCCCTTTTCACAATACTGAATTGGGGCGCACTCAAGAAGGTGGTACGCCTTACGGTAGCAGTCATGTTGCCGGCACTAACGACAATTCGAATCTGAGTGACATTGAAAAAACACTGGCGCGCCAACAAGGCGCTCGATTGGCACACACCGCGGTTTTACTGTCGCACAAATCTTTATGAGTTCACTAAAATCATATGACAAATTTTGGGGGTATTTATCCATTATCGGATTTGTTGGCATTATTTTTTCGGGATTGTGGTGGGAGCTGCGCGGCGCCCCCTTACGTCCAGGGGGATCAATGTTGGTGCTGAAAATTATTCCCCTTTTATTTTTATTGCGTGGCATCGTTTATCTACGTCCACGGACTGTAAGGTGGGGCTTACTGATTGCGTGTTTGTATTTAACCGAGGCCTTGATGCGCATCGTCGACCCTTTCCCAGTAAATTTATGGGCCGGAATCGAACTGTCCTTTATTTTGATTTTTATTGCCGCTGCCTTGGCTTATTTACGTGGGATTAAACCAGATTCACCGTAGAACTCGCGACATAAGATCAGTCAATTTAAGTCGCCGCCACGATAAAAATCTTGACTAAACTTCCAGAACAGGATACTTTTCGCCTTTTCCGGTTGCCCTAGCTCCTCTCGCGTTACCGCGCGTCGGTGTGTGATGTCAGTGACTGTTGGGTCAAAAAGTATTGTGATGTGTCGTGCCGATTTTAATTTTTAATAAATTACCATAGACGCGACAGCACTGTTTCAATGAGACAGTGTCCAGTCCCAATTACTGAGCGACTAAAACACCACAAATCATTACAGACTTGTTAAAGAGGGTGTTACGGTGACATTTCCCGTCTTTGAGAAAGGAAGTTATGAACTCACCATCATCTACTGCGGACGCCTCGTCCGTTTCCATTACGAGCACAGCAGCATCAGCGCCGCCGATTTTATCGGGTGCCGAAATTCTGATTCAATGTTTACATGCCGAAGGAGTCAAACACGTTTTTGGCTATCCTGGTGGATCAGTTTTGTACATCTACGACGAGATTTACAAGCAAGATAAATTCGCACACATTTTGGTGCGTCACGAACAAGCCGCCGTACATGCAGCGGATGCTTATTCCCGCGCATCCAATTCAGTCGGTGTCGCACTGGTGACCTCTGGCCCTGGCGTGACCAATGCCGTCACTGGTATCGCGACGGCCTATATGGATTCAATTCCCTTGATTATTATTTCGGGTCAAGTGCCAACGCACGCAATTGGGCAAGACGCATTTCAAGAGTGCGATACAGTTGGGATTACCCGTCCTTGCGTCAAACATAATTTTTTAGTCAAAGATGTTCGCGATTTAGCGGCAACCATCAAAAAAGCCTTTTACATCGCGCAATCTGGTCGCCCTGGTCCAGTATTGGTCGATATTCCTAAAGACATTACCGTTAATACCGCCCCGTTTATCTACCCAGATTCGATCTCGATGCGCTCGTATGTCCCCATCGCGCGCGGACATAGTGGTCAAATTAAACGCGCGATTCAACTGATTAAAGACGCTGAACGGCCGCTGATTTACAGCGGCGGTGGTGTGATTCTCGCCAATGCCAGCAATGCTTTACGCCAATTGATTAACAAAACAGGCGCGCCTTGCACCAACACCTTGATGGGTTTAGGTGCCTGTCGTGCCGATGGGCCCGAGTACATCGGTATGCCCGGTATGCATGGTACTTACGAAGCCAACATGACCATGCAGCATTGCGATGTGTTAATAGCGGTGGGAGCACGTTTCGATGATCGCGTGATTGGCAGTCCGAAAAACTTTGCCAGTATCCCGCGCAAAATTATTCATATCGATATTGATCCTTCATCAATTTCAAAACGCGTCAAAGTCGATGTGCCCATTGTTGGTGATGTCAACATCGTTTTGCTAGAAATTTTAGACGGTTTAAAAGAAACAACTCCCAAACCCATTGATGCGTGGTGGCGACAAATCAATGAATGGCGCGGTAAAAAATGCCTCGCATACCAATCGTCATCAAGCGTGATTAAACCGCAGTTCGTGGTAGAAACTTTGCACAAAGTCACCGCTGGAAATGCGTTTATTACCTCGGATGTCGGTCAACATCAAATGTGGGCCGCACAATACTATCCATTTAACGAACCGCGCCGCTGGATCAATTCAGGAGGTTTAGGCACTATGGGCGTTGGACTGCCCTATGCCATGGGTGTGCAAATGGCCAACCCTAACGCAGATGTCGCGTGTATCACAGGCGAAGGTTCCATTCAAATGTGTATTCAAGAACTCGCGACCTGCAAGCAGTATCACTTAACGCCTAAAATTATTTTGTTAAATAATCGTTATTTGGGCATGGTACGACAGTGGCAGCAATTGGATTACGGCAAACGTTACGCCGAGTCTTACATGGACTCTTTACCAGATTTTGATGCGCTGGTCAGAGCCTATGGTCATGTCGGTATTACCATTGAAAAACCGAGTGATGTCGAAACCGTGTTGAAGGACGCTTTCGCCCAAAAAGACAAATTGGTGTTCATGAATTTTATTACCGATCGTGAAGAAAACGTCTGGCCTATGGTCAAAGCAGGTAAAGGCTTGACTGATATGCTATTAGGTTCAGAGGAGTTATAAGCATGCGACATATTATTTCGATACTTTTAGAGAATGAAGCGGGCGCCCTCTCTCGCGTGGTGGGATTGTTTTCTGCGCGGGGTTACAACATTGAAACCTTGACCGTCGCGCCAACTGAAGAAATGTCAGTATCGCGTATGACCATTGTGACGGTTGGTTCAGATGATGTGATTGAACAAATCACCAAGCATTTAAACCGTTTGATTGAGGTGATCAAAGTAGTTGACCTAACCGAACACTCTTTTGTCGAACGCGAATTGATGATGGTCAAATTACGCGCCATCGGTAAAGACCGCGAAGAAATCAAGCGCACGGTTGATATTTTTCGCGGCCGTATTATTGATGTCACGGAAAAAACCTACACGGTTGAATTAACGGGTAATAAATCGAAGATGGATGCTTTTTTAATATCGGTCGATCAAACTTTAATCTTAGAAACCGTGCGCACGGGTGGTAGCGGTATGGCGCGTGGCGAGCGAGTATTAAAAATTTAATTCAGTATCTGCACTACCTACAACGCCTCTTTTCATTTTTATCTCAATAAAAGGAATCTCCATGAAAGTGTTTTACGACAAAGACTGTGATTTATCACTCATCAAAGGTAAAGCTGTCACCATTATTGGTTACGGTAGCCAAGGCCACGCACACGCGCTCAATTTGCACGAATCCGGCGTTAAGGTTACGGTTGGTGTTCGCGCCGGCGGCGCATCATGGAACAAAGCCAAAGCCGCAGGATTAAACGTCGCTGAAGTCGCAGATTCAGTCAAAACAGCTGACATCATCATGATGCTGTTGCCTGATGAAACCATCGCTGAAGTGTACGCAAAAGAAGTCGCTCCCAACGCCAAAAAGGGGGCTGCGCTGGCGTTTGCACATGGCTTTAACGTACATTACGGTCAAGTCATGCCACGTGAAGATTTAGACGTATTTATGGTTGCGCCTAAAGCACCAGGCCATACCGTTCGCAATACTTATTCACAAGGCGGTGGTGTGCCGCATTTAGTTGCAGTACATCAAGACTGTTCAGGCAAAGCCCGCGCGATTGCCCTGTCATACGCAATGGCCAACGGCGGCGGTCGTGCTGGAATTATCGAAACAACGTTTCGCGCAGAAACTGAAACCGATTTATTTGGTGAACAAGCCGTGTTGTGCGGTGGCGCAGTCGAATTGATCAAAGCCGGTTTTGAAACCTTGACCGAAGCGGGATACGCGCCTGAAATGGCGTATTTCGAGTGCTTGCACGAATTAAAATTGATCGTCGATTTAATTTATGAAGGTGGTATCGCCAACATGAATTATTCGATTTCAAACAATGCCGAATACGGTGAATATGTCACAGGCCCTCAAGTGATTACAGACGAATCGCGGGCGGCGATGCGTTTGGCTTTAAAAAATATTCAAAACGGTGAATATGCCAAAAGCTTTATTTTGGAAAATAAAGCGGGCGCACCAACCTTGTTGTCACGTCGCCGCTTGATGGCAGAACATCCGATTGAACAAGTCGGAGCTCAATTGCGTGCGATGATGCCCTGGATTGCTAAAAATAAATTGGTCGATCAAAATAAAAACTGATCGTTCTTTTAATGATTCAAGAGGGCGCAATGCGCCCTCTTTTTCTTTTACCTTATTTTGAATCACCCATTTTTTGAATCTCCCATTCATCGCTTTGCGCTTGACTCTGGGCCATAATCAGATTCAACCAGCACATGAAAGACCCCACTAATCTCTCCCTTCATTTATCGATAATGTCGACGTCTACGCCCGCATCACAATCGCCCACATCGCAATCACCCGCCTCTACTGTTCACGATGCCGTTTCACCCTTTGAGGAACGTCGTCAAAAATTGGCGGCCTTGCGCCAATTAGGTTGCGCTTACCCCAATAATTTTGTGTCTAAAAATCAAGCTGCGGCTTTGCACGAACAATACGGTGAACTCGCACGAGAAACTTTGCAAGAACAAGCGACGCCAGTATCAATCGCCGGTCGCATGGTGTTAAAGCGGGTAATGGGGAAAGCGTCTTTTGCAACTTTGATTGACGGCTCAGGAAAAAACGCCGAAGGTCGAATTCAACTTTACATCAGCGATGAACATGTCGGTGCCGCAACGCATGAAGCCTTTAAACATTACGATTTAGGCGATATTTTGGCGTGCACAGGAACGCTCTTTAAAACTAAAACCGGCGAGCTGTCAGTGCACGCAACTGAGATTCGATTGTTGGTCAAATCCTTACGTCCTTTGCCCGAAAAATTTCATGGTTTGGCCGATCAAGAAACACGTTATCGCCAACGTTATGTCGATTTAATTACCAATGAAGAAACGCGAAAAATTTTTATCACGCGCTCACGAATTTTGAGTGAACTGCGCCGCCTCATGGTTGACGCACAATTTTTAGAAGTTGAAACACCGATGTTGCACCCGATTCCTGGTGGCGCCGCAGCCAAACCTTTTACCACGCACCACAACGCGCTGGATATGCAGATGTTCTTACGCATCGCACCTGAACTTTATTTAAAACGTTTGATCGTCGGTGGCTTGCCGCGTGTGTTTGAAATCAATCGTAATTTTCGTAACGAAGGTTTATCGCCACGCCACAACCCCGAATTCACGATGATGGAGTTTTATGCGGCCTACACCGACTATCGCTGGTTAATGAATTTCACTGAAAGCCTGATTGCCAAGCTGGCGACGGTGGTATGCGGCGGCACCGAGTTATCCGTAAACGGTCAAGCTTTATCCTTAAGCGCGCCTTTTGCCCGCTTAACCGTGGTGCAAGCCTTGCGCCAGTACGAATCAGCTTACCAAGACGCGCCTTTGAATGATCTTGATTTTGTCATCGCCGAATTAACGCGTTTAAAAGTGAATCTGAAAGACCCTAAATATCTGAATGCCAAAATCGGTACCTTGCAATTGGCACTGTTTGAAGAAACAGTTGAAGCCAAATTGTGGCAACCGACTTTCATCATCGACTACCCCGTTGAAGTCTCCCCACTGGCGCGCGCATCAGATCAGTCGCCACACATCACCGAACGCTTTGAATTATTTATTACCGGTCGAGAAATCGCTAATGGATTTTCAGAGTTAAACGATCCTGAAGATCAAGCCGCGCGCTTTACCGCGCAGGTTCAAGCCAAAGATGCCGGTGATGAAGAAGCCATGTTTTTTGACGCGGATTACATCCGCGCACTCGAATACGGCATGGCTCCAACGGGTGGTTGTGGAATTGGAATTGACCGTTTGGTGATGCTATTAACCGACTCGCCATCGATTCGCGATGTCATTTTGTTTCCACATTTACGCAAAGAATAACCATGAAAAGTGATATCAAAGATCGTACTGACATCCAGAATTTAGTCACTACGTTTTATCAAAGCGCGATTCCTGATCCCGTCATCGGTTATTTTTTCACACAAGTGGTTAATCTCGATCTCGAAGAACACTTACCACGGTTAACTGATTTTTGGTCAACCCTATTGCTCAGAGTCCCCGCTTACAGTGGTAGCGTCGCACAAGTTCACATGGCATTAAATCAAAAAAGTCCGATTGAAAGAGAACATCTTGAGCGTTGGGTCAGCTTGTGGTGTGACGCCGTTGACTCTTTATTCTGCGGCCCGATTGCGACGCAAGCGAAAGATCGCGGGGCTATGGTCGCGCGCTCTTTAGGGATGCATCTTGAGGATGCGAACTTCTTTAGATAAGTATGGCAAAACCGCAATTGATCAGCAGCTTTGTGAATGGACGCTTTCTATTGGCGGAAGGACAAACACGCTGGCCGGTTATCTTGCCTGCGACTGGTGAAGCGGTAGCGACTTTATTTGAGGCAGATATTAGCGAAGTCGATCACGCCGCATATGCCGCACAAAAAGCTCTGCCGCAATGGCGTGCCTCGTCTGAACGCGATGTCTTATTGGAAAAAATTGGCGAATTAATTGTTCAAAACAAAATAGCATTAAGCGAGGTATTGGCCCAGAATACTGGGTTATCGCGCACGCGTGCCTATCTACAAATTGAACGTGCGGCACAATATTTTGCACCGCTGTCCACGCACCAATTTTTTTACCCTCCCACGCAATACTCATTTGACTATGTGCGTGAATCGGTCGGTGTCATTGCGATTGTGTGTGGTTGGCACAATGTGTTTCAACTCGCTTGTCAAAAAATCAGCATCGCCTTGCGTTTGGGCAATTGCGTGGTTTTGAAACCATCGGAATATTCAGCACAAATATTTTTTGAATTTTTTAATTTGATTGCTGCCGTCGGTTTACCGCGCGGCGTGTTGAACCTGGTCAATGGACGCGATGAAATCACCGGACGAGCATTAGTGAATCATGTCAATATCAACACCATTGTTTTTGCTGGACGCGCTCACAATGCCCAAGAAATTGCTTTGCAAGCTTTACGCACCGGCAAAAAATTTATCGATGCCAGCAGCAAAAAACCGACGCACATCTTGTTAAATGATGCACCCTTTGAAAGCGCGTTGGCGTATATATTTTCATCGGTTTTTTTGCATCCTCAACATCGTCAAGGCGTTGCGCGAATTTTGATTCACGCCCAAATCGCCAGTCAATTTATGACGCGTTTGGCTGAAATGGTCGACACTTTAATTACGCCAAAAAACTTTTTGGCACAACGCCAATTATTTCAATCGGTCGCGCCTTTTGAAACAACGACGACGCTTAACCTCTTGCCCTACGCGCAACTAAGTCAAGATATTGATCACGCACATCGTAGCGCGATTGAAGCAGGCGGTGTCTGTTTTTCAGGAGACTGGCAAAAGCTACCTCATTCCAGCTATCCGGACAATTGCACGTCAATTCCAACCATTTGGATGGCGCCCACAAGCACACATTTGTGTAATGACGAAGCTTGGCATGGCTGTGCGCTGACCCTAGTTGATTCTTTGGATAAAGCCATCAAAGCCTGTGTTGAAGGTCATTGGGCTGCAACTTCGGTGTGGAGCCAAGATCCCGAACAACTGTATCGCGCACAAGCTGCACTTCCTTCATCGCGCTTGGGATTAAATACTTTATTTGACCACGAACAAATCGACGCATGCGATGCCCGCGATGATTTTGACGCGCTAAGCCATCTCAAAATTTGCGCACGTTCTGAATAATGATTCGCCAATCGGCGCATCACGTCACGTCACATCGTCGCTTAAGACTTTTTTTATTTAAGACTTTATTTATTTTTATATTTTTAATGCAGCGTTAAACGCGGCATAATTCCAGTATTCGTTTTCCTCACTCTTGATTAAAAAAATGCGAACAGAAATGCAAAAATCCGAGCAAATGATTATTTTCGGTGGTACCGGTGATCTGGCTAAACGCAAACTTTTGCCCGCACTATTTATGAGCCATTGCGATGGCAATGTGAACCCTGAATTTAGTATTGTTGGAGTGGGTCGCGAAAATCTCGATGATGCGTCGTATCGCACCATGATCGATAAAACAGTACGGCAATTTTTGCCCGCTGATTTTGATCAAAAAAAATGGACGACGTTTTTAACACTATTGTTTTATAAAGTCATCAATGCAACTGAAGCCTCCGACTTCACGCGCTTGAGCACTGAAAAGAAAACCGCGCGCGTGTTTTATCTGGCGACTTCGCCACATTTGTTTATCCCAATTTGTCAAAACTTAGCCCTGGCCGGTTTAAACAAACCGGATAGTCGTGTGGTTTTGGAAAAACCTTTAGGGCACGATCTGGCCTCCGCGCGAACGATTAACCGCGAAGTGGCGCAGTTTTTTGCCGAACATCAAATTTTCCGTATCGATCATTACTTAGGCAAAGAAACGGTTCAAAACTTAATGGCCTTACGTTTTGGTAATGTGATTTTTGAACCTTTGTGGCGCGCGCCCTACATCCGTAATGTGCAAATTACGGTGGCTGAAGAAGTCGGCGTCGGTTCACGTGGCGAGTTTTACGATGGTGTTGGCGCACTGCGCGATATGGTGCAAAACCACTTGTTGCAATTATTGTGTTTGGTCGCGATGGAGCCACCTACATCGATGTCACCCGACGCATTACGTGATGAAAAATTACGCGTCCTGCGCGCTTTGCAACCCTATACCGATGAGACGCTGAGTCAAATGGTGATTCGGGGGCAATACACCAATGGCATCGAAACCGCGACAGGTCAAGTTGCGCCTGCCTATTTACAAGAAAAAGGAGTTCCAGCAGATAGTCAAATCGAAACCTATGTGGCCATGCAAGTAGCGATTAACAGCTGGCGTTGGGCCGGTGTGCCATTTTTCTTGCGCACTGGAAAGCGTTTACCCACAAGGACTTCCGAGATTGTGGTGAATTTTACACCAGTCCCGCATTCAATGTTTTCGGGCAACCACAGTAATCAATTCAATCGCTTGGTCATTCGCCTGCAACCAGAAGAAACGGTTCATCTGCATTTGATGGCCAAACAGCCGGGCGAGGGAATGACTTTACGTCCGGTCAGTTTGAATTTAGATTTTCACGAAGCCTTCACCACGCGCCATGCGGATGCTTACGAGCGTTTATTATTGGATGTGATCGCGGGACGTTTGACTTTGTTTATGCGTCATGATGAATTAGAAGCGGCGTGGCAATGGATCGATCCCATTCAAATTGCATGGCGCAATCAAAAAATTCCACCGCGCACTTACGCTGCGGGGTCTTGGGGACCGGCAGCGGCATCCGCAATGGTGGCTAAAGCCAATGCTGAATGGTCAGAAGCGCTGTAGCGTGACAAGGATAAACACTTGAGGGCACTTCTATAAATACAGAATGTGCGGATGAAGTGCGAGGCGCACAGCACACAGAAACCGGAGCGTACATACAGTACGTGAGGATTTCGCGTACTGCGCAACAAAGCAATTCGCCGCAAAAATGAATTGATAGAAGGCCCTTGATTCGCAACATGAATCACCGTATTAATCGCTTCTCGAAAAAAGCCCTTGTCCTGCACTAATTAAATTTTGTGACGCTATGATTGAAAAAGAACTGACCGATTTTTTGATTCTAGAAACGCAGCTCTTAGAACATTTAACTCATCGCATTCAAGAATCTATCCGTGCGCAAGGTGAAGCGCGCATCGCACTGGCAGGTGGCAACACCCCAAAAAATTTATACCGCCGTTTAGCGCAAGAATCAATTGACTGGTCAAAAGTCGTGGTCACTTTGACTGATGAGCGCGTCGTACCTGACACGCATCCTGACAGTAATTCGGGGATGTTGAAAGAGTGTTTTTTAAACCATTGCGACGCGCGATTTATCCCGTGGACAAAAACCTTTGCCAGCGCAACAGAAATGGCCGCAGAGGTCACCAAAAATGTGATTCCACAATTGCCTTTTGATGTCGTATTGTTAGGCATGGGTGACGACGGACACACTGCATCTTTATTTCCTGATGCACCGATTTATACAGAGGCGATGGATCCCAACAGCGCGCCCGAGTGCGTTGTAGTCGATACAACATGGGTGAAATATCAACGTCTCAGTTTGAATTTTGCCGCGCTCCAGCAAACGCGTTTAAGTTTGATTTTGTGGAAAGGCAAAGACAAATTACCACTTTACCAGCGGGCAAAAAACGGTGACACCGCATTACCGATTACACCGTTTTTGTCATCATCATTAGCCTCTTGTACACCCACTGAAGTGTGGTTCTCGCTATGAATACGCAAACCTCTCAAACTGGCCAATCGCACCAAAATCCTCGCGCCGTCGTCGCGGATATTGGCGGAACCAATGCGCGCTTTGCCTTAATTCAAGAAAACCAATCCCTAAGCGAAGTGATTGTGCTGGCGTGTGCGGACTATCCCGATATTGAAACTGCGCTACGCGAATACGCACGTCGCATCGGTATGACAAGCTTTCCACCGGTTTTGATCGCGATCGCCAATCCGGTGCAAGGTGATGTGGTCAAAATGACCAATCACCACTGGAGTTTTTCGATTCAAAATTTACACCAACAATTACAAGCACCCAGTCTACGTGTGATTAACGATTTTACCGCGCTGGCCTATGCCCTACCCCATTTGCAAACTGAGGATATGTTGAAAATCGGCGGTGGCAAAGCCATCGCTAACGAAACCTGTGGCTTGATTGGTGCGGGAACGGGATTGGGTGTATCAGGAATTATTCCAACCGAAAAATTTTGGGTTGCACTCAATAGCGAAGGCGGTCACGTGTCGTTTGCCCCCAGCTCAGAATTAGAAATCGAAATTTTGCGCTGGGCCTGGAAACAGATCGGCCATATCTCTGCCGAACGTTTAATTTCTGGCCCGGGGCTAACCTGGATTCATCGCGCCTTAGCCCATATCGAGGGTGTGGGCCGCGCAGAACATAGCGCCAGCGAAATCACTCAATTTGCGCGCGAAAAATCTTGCCCCACTTGCGTACATGCCGTACACGTGTTTAGTGGTATGTTGGGCGGCGCGGCAGGTAACTTGGCAGTGACTTTGGGTAGCCGTGGCGGCGTTTTTTTAGGCGGCGGTGTGGTTGGAAAATTATTAGACAGCTTTGATCAAGTCCTGTTCCGCCAACGTTTTGAGGCCAAAGGACGCTTTCAAGTGTATTTGCAAAACATCCCAACTTTTTTGATTACGCATCCCTACCCGACTTTTTTAGGTCTGCGCGCGCTACTCAATTAAAACAAGTTCTTCAACTCGCGTTCAGACAGATCATAAAAAAAACATAAACGTGCGCGCCTCTTATAATGGTCGCCTGTATTTCGGGGGCGATCTTGGTTTCGACGTGGGTTGCAAAGCGGAATAGGGCATACCGAGGGCTGGTCACCTCGTAAATACAACCGGAAAAAAATAAACGCTAACGAAGACCGTTACGCTCTAGCCGCTTAACCGGCTAGCCTCACACCGATGTGCCTTAACGTCGGGCGGGTAAAACCGTAGTGAGGTCACTAACAAGGATCGCGCAACATCTGGGCAACTTAGAGTTGCGTTAAATCCAAGGTCGCTCGCTACCTCGCAGCGTGTGCATTCGCGGCAAGGTGGTTAAAACAAATAATCGCACTAAGTATGTAGGCCTATCTGTAGAGTACTTGCGGACGCGGGTTCAATTCCCGCCGCCTCCACCATAATTGAATCAAATGCCAACATAGTCACAGTTGTCCTTTGATGGCACATTCATTCAACAAATGCACGATGCAGAAAATATCGCATAAAGGCTGTTTTGTAAATTCATTGCATTCCACCGGACTGCCTTCTGCCGCCAGTGAATTCAAACATTATGTTTTTTTAGCAGTATCAATTCAAAGGGGAAATTATGAGCGAGCAAATTAAAGCAGTGGATGAAAAATTTTGTAGTGAATGTGGAGCTGTTATTAAAGCCAAGGCTGAAATATGCCCAAAATGTGGCGTCCGACAAATGAGTTCGCCAGCAACAATAAGTCTTGGGCCAGTTGCATCAAATGGTAAAAGCAGAACTGCTGCCGCATTATTTGCTTTTTTTCTTGGTGGGTTTGGCGGTCATAAATTTTATCTTGGTCAAGTTGGATTAGGTATCGTATATCTAATCTTTTGCTGGACATTCATTCCCTCCATCATTGCTTTTATTGAGTTCATCTTATTCCTCACTATGAGTGATGAAAAATTTAATCGGCAGTATGGTCAAACCTAAACCTACGCTCAAGCGGGATGCCTAACAACGGTGCTGCTGAATTCAAACCTTAGGCGTTACAACGCAGTGCAAAGCCGCTGTTATTCGCGTCGTATGTAATTGCAAAATGAGGGAGCCGCTTCAAAATTCGATGTCGCTGGAGGCATAAAAGGTCATGAGATTTATCCTACGCAGAAATCAGCGGTTGGTTAAAATAATGCTTGCATCTTTGGCTACCTCCCCTATTTTTCAATCATGACCGACCAAGAACTTAAAGACCTCGTTGCTAGCTTGGCGATTGCACAAGCTAAAACTGAAGTCGAACAAGTAAAAACCTCAGTCGAACTACGTGAGATGTCCGTAGAGGTACGTGAAATGGTACGTGTTGCGGCAGAAATGGGTCGTCGACTAGGGGCTATGGGCATCAATTTAGGCGACGTGACTGAAGAATTTTTCTACAACAGTTTGCGCGCCAAGCCTCAGCTTGGAGGTATCAAGTTTGACACGGTGACATCCAAACTTTTGATGGGCACTAAAAAGTCACAGACCGAGTTTGACATCGTTATGGCTAATGGCGAAGCAGCGGCTATTATTGAGATCAAAATGAAGGCACACCTCAACGACTTAGACCAGATCGAACGGCAAATTGCGCTCTACCGTCAGTTGCGTCCAGAACACAAAGACTTTAGGCTTTATGGCGGCATTGCAGGCTTTAATGTGCCACCAGATGTGATTGAAGCTGCACAACAACGCGGCATGTTTGTATTGCAGCGCAAGGGCGAGGTGCTTGAATCAGCAACAGAAGGAATGCTCGCTTTCTAAAGCGCGGTCCGCATTACATACGCAAGAAGCTGTAAATAGGGGGTATGTGTTGGAAGATCGGTTTTAGGTTCAACTCCGTATTGCTCCACCATAATTGAATCAAATGTGTTTATAAGGAATCTCTTCTCGCGCGTGATCCAGCAGTTTGGCGCGTGACTGATAGGATACGGAAGATACCGCTAACACGGGAACAGTTGTCATAGACACTGCAAATACCGTTTTTGATTTAGCATAAACATCATTGCTGTCAGTTAGTTTTTTATTTTTAACATGGCGTTTTTTCCATATACATTAGGTTAGGAGAATATATGTTTTACAGGGCCCGATTTTTTGTTGTTTTCCTGATCATAGCTATTCTTACTGGGTGCTGGGTTCCAGAGCAGTTTGATGCGAAGGTGGTGATTAAAAAAGATGGTAGCTACACGTTCTCTTACGACGGTACGCTAACTTTTGCACTGGCTCTTGCTGCCACGCAAAAGGGCGAGCTAAGCGCAAAAGACGAAGCAGGCTTGAAACAGGAAGCGGCCAAAATCGCCCGTGAACCCGAATTCAAGAAGGTAGATTACCTTGGAAAGGGTAGGTACAAAGTGCTGGTAGAAAAAAGTGGGAAGGCTGGCGAGCCCTACTATTTCTTGTCCAAGGAGTTCAAGACTTTTGCTGTCTTGCCACAAAAGGACGGCTCCGTATCCGTATCTGCAATTCGTCCTGACAAGAAGGCAATTCAAGAGCTGAATTCCATTGGTGCAAAAATAGACGGCACGCTAACTGTTTCGGTCGCAAGTGGTGCAAAAATTCTCAAACACAATGCGCAAAGCCAGCCGTCAATGTTCGGGCTGTTCGGCGGCTACAAGTGGCAAATCAAGTCACCTGATGAGAATCCGTACATTGTCATCCAGCCATCCTCCTAACATGGCGGTCAACTCGGACGCTTCGCCGCTGCGCGGCTTGCGCCGGTTACCTCTAGGTTAGAACTCTCAACAATCCTCTAGGAGCAAATATGAGTTTCAGAATCAAAGCATCGTTTTTCGCAACCCTTCTTCTTTTAGCTTCGTTTTCGTCTATTGCCGAATCTACAGAAACTGACCTTGTCGGGAGTTAGAACAGTAGACGGAAAATTTGAAATTTCCTTCTACGAAGATCCCGAAAAAAAACAAATCCTCGGCAAGAAAAAGGGGCGCTGGGAAGTCAAAGATGGCAAATTATCATTACTTACTGATGGCGTTCCAAGCCCTAATATTTATATCTATACGTTTATTGACGACAATTCAGTAAAGCTCTCAAACATCAAGCGTGATCCATCGGCAGACTGCATGGCCAACTATGAATTTACAGATCATCGGGTTTCCCAATGAAGACTTCTAACCCTGCGCTCAACCCCGTTCGCTTCGTTCTCTGGAGGCTACGCGATAAAGCCGCTGTTATTCGCGTCGTATGTAATTGCAAAATGAGGAGAACGATATGATCTACAAAGGTAGTTGCCACTGCGGCAAAGTGGCGTTTGAAGTTGAAGGCGAGATCAATGGATCATTAGCATGTAATTGTTCTATTTGCTCACGCAAAGCTTCGCTTTTATGGTTTGTTCCTCGCGACAAGCTTCACTTGCTGACTCCTGAAGATTCGGCCAGCACATACACATTCAACAAACACCTTATCAAGCACCGTTTCTGCCCCACTTGTGGTATTCATCCGTATGGTGAAGGTCTTGATCCGAAGGGAAATCAAATGGCGGCCATTAACATTCGTTGCCTTGAAAGTGTTGATCTTGCGTCTATCCCAGTGCAGAGCTACGATGGTCGTTCAATGTGAGGATGGTTATGCCCAATCCGACACTCAAGCTCAACCTTTATTGAAAAAAAAGCGCAGAAAAATCTGCGCTTTTTAAATTGCTTCTTTAATCAGATCGTTTAATGGAACTGTTCATTTTCTGTTGAACCTTTTAATGCAGTTGTTGACGATAAACCTTGTTGAATGGTTTGCGTCACCGCATCAAAATATCCGGTACCGACTTCGCGTTGATGTTTGACCGCAGTAAAACCCCGATCTGCCGCTGCAAATTCAGCTTCTTGCAATTCAACAAACGCACTCATATTGTTACGCGCGTAAGCATGAGCCAGATTAAACATCGAGTAATTCAAGGCATGAAAACCCGCCAAAGTAATGAATTGGAATTTGTAACCCATTGCACCTAACTCGCGTTGAAACTTTGCAATCGTTGCATCGTCCAGATTTTTTTTCCAGTTAAACGATGGCGAGCAGTTATACGCCAACATTTTGCCTGGAAATTTGGCATGAATCGCTTGCGCAAATTGTTTGGCATATGCCAAATCCGGTTTACCCGTTTCACACCATACCAAATCGGCAAAGGGCGCATACGCCAGGCCGCGCGAAATCGCTTGTTCCAAACCAGGTTTGGTGCGATAGAAACCTTCTACGGTACGCTCGCCCGTGCAGAACGGCAAGTCGTTGGCATCAACATCTGAGGTTAATAAATCAGCTGCTTCCGCATCGGTTCGTGCAACCAAAATCGTCGGAGTTCCGCAGACATCCGCCGCTAAACGTGCGGCACTGAGTTTTTCTACCGCTTCACGAGTGGGCACTAACACTTTGCCGCCCATGTGACCGCATTTTTTGACTGACGCCAATTGATCTTCAAAGTGAACGCCTGCAGCGCCCGCTTCGATCATTGATTTCATCAATTCAAACGCATTCAATACACCGCCAAAGCCAGCTTCAGCATCTGCCACAATCGGTGCAAAGAAATCAATATCATCTTTGCCTTCGGACCATTGAATTTGATCAGCGCGCGCAAAGGTGTTGTTGATACGCTTGACCACCATAGGTACTGAATTGGCCGGATACAAAGATTGATCCGGATACATTTCACCCGCCAAATTGGCATCGCCAGCGACTTGCCAACCAGATAAATAAATCGCTTTCAAACCCGCTTTCACTTGTTGCATGGCTTGGTTACCGGTCAAAGCGCCCAAAGCATTAACGAAAGGGCCTTCATTCAACAAAGTCCATAATTTATGCGCACCACGGCGCGCTAAAGTATGTTCAACCGTCAATGAACCCCGCAAACGCACCACGTCTTCCGCCGTATAGTTACGTTTGATTCCATTCCAACGAGGATTAGTTTCCCACTCCAGTTTTAAAGCTTTGGCTTGTTCGTCGCGCGTCATAAAAACTCCTAAAGATTAAAAAAATTGCTTAAATCAAATCATGCAGACTAGATTTTTATATCGCGCATTTTAGATGTCTATCGCAAAACAAGTCAAGTCTTATATAAGACATATAAACGTTTTTATTTTCTTAATTAGAAGTAAAACAAAAAACAAATTGACAACAGCATGAACTCAAGGGCACTCCTATAAATACAGAATGTGCGGATGAAGTGCGAGGTGCACAGCACACAGAAACCGGAGCGTACATACAGTACGTGAGGATTTCGCGTACTGCGCAACAAAGCAATTCGCCGCAAAAATGAATTGATAAAAGTGCTCTCAAATCGGTAGCTGTGTGGTCGATAGCACCTGCTTTAACACCATAAACGAGCGTATCTGTCGCACACCCGGCAGGTACAACAGTTGTTCAGCGTGAAGACGGTTGAAACTTTCATTGTCCCGCGTCCGCACCAACATGAAATAGTCGAATTCGCCGGTGACGACATGGCACTCCATGCAGCCGGACAGCTTGGCGACGGCTTTCTCAAAATCACCAAATGAGTCAGGTGTTGAACGGTCGAGCACAACACCGATCATCACCAACATGCTGGCGTCCATGGCTTGCGGGTTCAGCAAAGCGACGACGCCTGAAATCAGTCCCATCTGCTTGAGACGGTCAACACGCCGCAGACAGGCCGGCGGACTGAGGTGTACCTTGGTCGCCAAGACAACATTGGATATCGAGGCATCGCGTTGCAGTAGTTTCAAAATGGCCTTATCAGTGCGATCCAGTTCTGGCAAAACTGTCTGTTTCTGAACCGAGTTAGCGCGAAATTTTATTGCTTTCATTTACATTTATAAGAAGTTATGGATTGTGAGATTTGAATTTCATATTTAATTATTGTGCAATTTTAGAGTATTTTGCAACCCTGTATCACCGTTTTTTACCTACCATTGGCCTGTACTTTGCGAACCCAACAGCCCTCTTTCAAATCTATGCTGGATTCGCAAAGGCGCTTTACTTAATTTAGGAGCCATTGCCATGAACTTACAAAAATTCCCCCGCCATGTCTTGACCTTCGGCCCGTCTCCCATCCAACCCTTGAAGCGCTTGAGCGATCATTTGGGTGGCAAGGTCCAGCTCTATGCCAAGCGCGAGGACTGCAACAGCGGCCTCGCTTTTGGTGGTAACAAAACGCGTAAATTGGAATATTTAATTCCCGAAGCCATCGCGCAAGGGTGCGATACGCTGGTGTCAATTGGCGGCATCCAGTCCAACCAGACCCGCCAAGTCGCCGCCGTGGCCGCCCATCTCGGCATGAAATGCGTGCTGGTACAAGAAAACTGGGTGAATTATTCTGACGCTGTGTATGACCGTGTGGGCAATATTGAAATGTCGCGCATCCTGGGCGCCGATGTGCGTCTTGACGCAGCGGGCTTTGACATTGGTATTCGCCCAAGCTGGGAGAAGGCCATGGAAGACGTGCGCAAGGCTGGTGGCAAACCTTTCCCGATTCCGGCGGGCTGCTCTGAACACCCGCTTGGTGGCTTGGGCTTCGTGAGCTTTGCCGAAGAAGTGCGTGCGCAAGAGGCCGAGTTGGGTTTTAAGTTCGATTACATCGTCGTCTGTTCGGTGACGGGCAGCACGCAGGCTGGCATGGTGGTCGGTTTTGCTGCGGATGGACGCGCTGACCGCGTGATCGGCATCGATGCATCGGCCAAACCTGAAGCAACCCACGCGCAAATCCTACGAATTGCCCAGAACACTGCCAAGCTGGTCGAACTGGGCCGTGACATCACGACTAAAGATGTGGTGCTCGACGCGCGTTACGGCGGTCCTGAATACGGCTTACCCAATGAAGGCACCTTGGAAGCCATTCGCCTGTGTGCACGCCAGGAAGGCATGCTGACCGACCCCGTGTACGAGGGCAAATCGATGGCTGGCATGATCGACATGGTCCGTAGGGGCGAGTTTCCGGCGGGCTCGCGGGTCTTGTATGCGCATTTGGGTGGCGTACCTGCCCTCAATGCCTACAGTTTTATCTTCCGCAACGGTTGATCAATGAACCCTTTGGCCACGGACACCAAAAACCAATTTGGTGCGACGGTATCCTCTGACACGCGCGACGCCGAGGAGCTCGAAGAGTGGTGCGAAGCGCTTGACAGCGTGCTGTCTACTTGGGGCCCGCAGCAAGGGCGGGCGCGCGCTGTCGTCATCCTCGATGCACTGCTCGATCATGCGCGGCGGCTCAAATTGGCGTGGCGACCCGAACCCGTCACGCCTTATCTGAACACGGTCAGTGTTGACGAACAGCCCAGCTATCCAGGGGACTTGGCCATCGAAGCCCGGCTTTCGGCGATTCTGCGCTGGAACGCATTAGCAATGGTTGTGCGTGCCAATGAAGCGCACGGGGAACTGGGCGGCCACATCGCCAGTTACGCGTCCGCTGCGGAACTGTTCGAAGTGGGTTTTCACCATTTCTTCCACGCGCGTACGATAAACCATGGTGGCGATTTGGTTTACTTTCAACCGCATTCGGCACCGGGCGTCTACGCCCGCGCGTTTCTAGAAGAACGAATCAGCGAAGACAGTTTGCGCCACTATCGGCAGGAGCTGACCGCGCAGAAAGACGGCGTGCAAGGTCTCAGCTCCTACCCGCACCCCTACCTGATGCCGAATTTCTGGCAATTCCCAACGGGATCCATGGGCATTGGTCCGATCAATGCCATCTACCAGGCCCGCTTCATGCGCTATCTCGATCACCGTGATCTGCTTGACACCAAAGGGCGCAAAGTTTGGGGCTTTTTTGGTGATGGAGAGATGGACGAACCCGAATCCATCGCGGCATTAACCTTGGCGGCGCGCGAGAAGCTGGATAACTGCATCTTCGTCATTAACTGCAATCTGCAACGCCTCGATGGTCCGGTGCGTGGCAATGGGCGCATCGTGGATGAACTCGAATCCCTGTTTGCCGGTGCGGGCTGGAATGTCGTGAAATGCCTTTGGGGTTCCGACTGGGATGCATTACTGGCACGCGATCAGGAGCACGCCATTGCGCGCGCCTTTGCGCAAACCGTAGATGGTGAATTTCAGACTCTAAGTGCGAATGACGGCGCGTTTAACCGCCACCATTTTTTCAATAAAACGCCGCAATTGCAAGCCCTTGTGTCGCAC
>JAVKLU010000053.1:0-1742 GCA_031538895.1 Burkholderiaceae bacterium
CATTTTGATTGCAACGGCGAGGGCTTCAATTGCAGCATCTTGACCAAATACGACTGCTTTTAAATCACGGTCAATCGTTTGTAATTTGCTGCGATCATCTTGCGAAATCGTTTGTGGCGGGATGCGGGCAATTTTGGCGACGATGTCTTCAATCTCTAATTTTCCGATGGTTTTTTTCTGTTTTGATTTGGGCAAAATACGCTGTGCTGCGCCAGCTTCATCAATTACATCAATCGCTTTATCGGGTAAAAAACGATCACTAATAAAACGCGCCGATAATTCTGCCGCGCTGATCAGCGCGTGGCTGGAGTAACGAATACCGTGGTGTTCTTCAAAGCGCGATTTCAATCCGCGCAAAATTTGAATCGTTTGTTCGACGCTCGGTTCATTGATGTCAATTTTTTGGAAGCGTCGTGCTAAACCGTAATCCTTTTCAAAAACTTGGCGAAATTCCGTGAAAGTCGTTGCGCCGATGCAATTTAATTGACCGGAAGATAGGGCAGGTTTGATGAGGTTCGACGCATCCAATGCGCCACCAGAGGCCGCACCGGCGCCAATAATGGTGTGAATTTCATCAATAAACAAAATCGCATGCGGTAATTCTTTGAGTTGTTTGAGTACTGCTTTTAAGCGCGCTTCAAAGTCGCCTCGATATTTTGTTCCCGCCAACAAAGACCCCAAATCCAATCCATACACCTGCGCGTCTTTCAAAATTTCGGGCACTTCGCCTGTGGTAATTCGCAAAGCCAAACCTTCGGCGACGGCGGTCTTACCAACGCCCGCTTCACCGACTAAAAGAGGGTTATTTTTGCGGCGACGGCATAAAACTTGGACCACGCGTTCGACTTCACTTTCGCGTCCAATCAAGGGGTCAATTTTGTTAGCGAGTGCTAAATCATTGAGATTTTGACAATACAGATCAAGCGGTGATTGCGTCGCGCTGCGATTCATCGGCGACTCATCGGTATTGCTTGTCGCGGCCGAAACGCCGTCTTTGCGTATGCCATGCGCGATGTAATTGACGACATCTAAACGCGTCACACCTTGCTGATTCAAGTAGTACACAGCGTGCGAATCTTTTTCACCAAAAATCGCGACCAGTACATTTTCACCTTTGACTTCTTTTTTCCCTGCCGATGAAGACTGCACGTGCATCATAGCGCGTTGAATCACGCGTTGAAATCCAAGCGTTGGTACGCAATCCTTGACTTCTTTATCGTTGGCGACTTCAGCGTGCTCTTGAACGAACTGCGCCAGCGCGTTACGCATCGCGTCAAGGTCAACGTTACAGGCACGTAAGGCGTCTAAGGCGGAGGCATTGTTGAGTAGGGCCAACAACAAATGCTCCACCGTCATGTATTCGTGTTTGGCGGAACGGGCTTCGGCAAACGCCTCATGCAAGGTGATTTCGAGTTCTTGACCAATCATAGGAGTAATTTATTGATTAAAAATGATTCAATGAGTAGTAACAATTGAGTAGTAACAATTGGGTGGTAACAATTGGGTGGTAACAATTGGGTGGTAACAATTGGGTGGTAACAATTGGGTGGTAACAATTGGGTGGTAACAGTTTTGTGGCAGTTTGGTGATGCAATATTCATGTATTAAGAACGGATTACACTTTTTCAAGTACACACTGCAAAGGATATTCCGCAGCTTGTGCGCGCTTTAAGACTTCATCCATTTTAGTGTTTGCGATGTCGTACGCAAAAATGCCGCAAACCCCGCGTCCTTCCGTATGA
>JAVKLU010000054.1:0-14916 GCA_031538895.1 Burkholderiaceae bacterium
ACTTCTATAAATACAGAATGTGCGGATGAAGTGCGAGGCGCACAGCACACAGAAACCGGAGCGTACATACAGTACGTGAGGATTTCGCGTACTGCGCAACAAAGCAATTCGCCGCAAAAATGAATTGATAGAAATGCCCTTCAGTTTTTGTCCTTTAGACTTCTGTCCCCTATCCGCTGCGGCACACTCAACAACGAGCGCATATCGTCGGCGACTACGATACGCCCATTTTCCACCGTTCATCTGTTTATGCGCATACCCTTTTTTCATCATCGCCATTTTTTACACGCATTCTCTCTACCCTCGCTAGTGATGCGTTGGCACGTACCCTATCGCTTGTACTTGCTGCTGGGGTTATTTTTTATTGATGTCTTTTGTTTAAGTCTATTTCGCGGCGTTTTTTTGACTGCATTTGCGCCGACAACGCCGCTACCATTTGATGCCACCGTGATCGCGCTGCTCATGGGCATACGCTTTGACATCAAGATGTTGGTGTTTTTGTATCTGCCATTTTTTCTACTGGCGTTTTTACCCTATTCCAAAACAATTAAACCACCGCTTTGGCAAAAATATCTGTGGGTCACGCTGAGTTTTTTATTCTCGCTCAGTCTGGTGACGCTTTTTGCTATTGATGCCAGTTACTACGCCTATCTCAAAACGCGATTAAGCGCCGAAATTTTCATTTTGATGCAAGACGCGCAACTGGCTTGGAATTTTGCGTCCCGTTCTTACCCTCTGTTTTGGCTGGGCTTGGTAGCTGTACTCATCGCCAGCATCATCACCGTAGGCAAATTTTGGTGGCAATTCCACCACGTGCACCGTGTTTATGCGGCGCCCAAAACCTCATCGGTGATTGCGCTACCAAAACGCATCCGCATACGCAATGTCTTAATCGCCTTCGCCTATTTTTTACTCAGCTTTGCGTTGTGGGTTTTGGGCGGGCATGGCAGCACGACGCCAGTTGGCCTCAATTGGAGCGCGGTCGGAAAACTGTCACCACCATTTTTGCAAGAATTGGCCTACAACCCCGCGATTAAAGTGTTTGATGGCTACGGTAAAAAACTACCTTCGATTTCAATCACAGAGATTCAAGCCGTCGCGCCTTGGCTCAACAGTCAGTACGCATCACCGTCCAAGCGCGCGCTAGCGATGAGTACGCCCAATATGCCTGAATTGAATCTGAAAAAACTATTGCGCAATCCGATTGGGGCCGCCGACACCAAACTACCGCCCACGCTCAATGTCGTTTTGGTGATCATGGAGTCCTATGCAGCGCAGCGCAGTGGAATCTTTGGTAATGCGCTCAAAGCCAGCCCCGAATTTGATCGTATCGCCAAAGAAGGAATTTTGTTCCCACGCTTTTTTTCCAGTGGCAACATCACCATGCGCGGCGTGTTTTCGAGTCTGACCGGAATTCCTGACACCACCAACGACTGGGCTACCGTTACGCCGGGATTGCAGCAACAAACTAGTCCCATTAATTTATTCACGCATCATCAAAAACTCTATTTCATTGGCGGCGATGTCGCATGGGCGGGATTGGGCGGATTTTTATTTGCAACTATTCCGCATATTCAAATTTATGAACGCAGCGCTTTTTCACAGCCACGTGTCAATTCCTGGGGGATTTCAGACCGTCATTTGTTTTTAGAAAGCAACAAAATTCTCGCCCAACAAAAAAAACCTTTTTTTGCCATTATCCAAACTGCGCACAACCATAGGCCCTATGGCATTGAACCCGAAGATTTGGCACAACTACCGACCAAAATCCCCAGCCTAGAAACACTGCGCCAGAATGGTTTTAATTCTGAGATTGAATTTCGTGCATGGCAAAATCACGATTACTCTTTGGGTGTATGGTTGCGGGATTTACGCTCGCAAGCATGGGCGGACAACACTTTATTTGTTTTTGTCGGTGATCATGGTGTGTCTTACGACATCCCCGCGCAAGCGCACAGGGCGATTGTCAAAAATGGCTTGCAACAATTTCATATCCCACTGTTGCTGTGGTCCCCCAAATGGCTGCGTCCTGGCATCAATACCCGAATTGGATCTCAACCCGATGTGATTCCAACGATCGCAGGCTTAATGGGTTACGGAGACAAGGAGACGAGTGTGATCGCGCCCTCACTCATCGGCAAAAACTTACTTGACCCGCACAGCACAGCCAATCAAGCCTTAATTTTGCTGACCGGCGATCAGGAAAAGCTGGGGTTAGTCACTTCAAATTTTTTTGCCCAAGGGCTGCGGCGCCAGCTTGACTCCTCGATTCAACTCTCGCCCTTAAGTTGGGAGGGACTGAGCACCACCTCGCAATCAGTGCCGGCAAGCGCGGCGCGACCAATGACTGAACACGATAAGACTTTTGCGAAAAGTGCGATGACCGCTTTAGATACGGCCGCGTTATGGCTGATTCAAGAAAACCCTAAAAGTAATCTCAACGCTCCCTAGAATCAGCCTCATAATTTACGCACTCAATGACGCAATAAATTACACCCAAAACCTCTCTCTACATGCTCACTACCTTGGAATTTATTCTCATCATGTTGGCGACTTCGGTCGTCGGTGTGGTGGTTTTTCGCCGTCTTAATTTACCGCCAATGTTGGCCTATCTCGTGGTCGGTAGCGTGGTCGGCCCTAATGCCCTGGCGATTATTCAAGCCGACAGCCAATGGACACAACTGGCGGAATTCGGCGTCGTATTTTTGATGTTTTCCATCGGTTTGGAGTTTTCCTTAGAACGTCTCAAAGCCATGCGCCATATGGTATTTGGACTGGGTTCTTTGCAAGTTTTGGTGATTGTTTCATCGTGTTTAGGCATTAACGCAGTACTGCCCGCTAATGTTCAGTTGCCCTGGGCGATGGCTTTTGCCATGGGCGCCGCCTTGGCGATGTCCTCAACCGCAATGGTCTTGCAATTATTAAAAGAACAGCAAGCCATTGAAACAGCGCATGGGCGAAAAATTATCGGAATTTTGCTGTTGCAAGATTTAATCGTTCTGCCCTTATTGATTATTTTGGCGGCGTTTACCAAGACCACAACGACATGGGGGCTGACGATTGCTTTAGCACTGCTCAAAATGGTTGTGGTTTTGGGGCTTTTGTTTTTTGGCGGACGCTGGTGTATTCAATATTGGTTAAGCATTGTTGCGCGCGCGCGTTCGCAAGAACTGTTTATGCTCAATTTATTACTGATCACTTTAGGTGCGGCGGCGATTACTCATGCGGCTGGGCTATCACTTTCGATGGGGGCGTTTATTGCGGGAATGCTGATTTCAGAAACTGACTTTCGTCATCAGGTGGAGCAAGACATTAAACCGTTTCGCGATGTGTTATTGGGGCTATTTTTTATCACCATTGGCACTTTACTCAATTGGGACATTGTGCTGGCGTCATCAATCTATGTCGTGCTATTTTTAACTGTTTTTATCGTCCTCAAATTCGCCCTGGTCGCAATGCTGACCTACTATTTTGGACGCAAAAAAGAATTGGGCAGCGCACTGCGCACCGGCTTGCTACTGGCGCAAGCGGGCGAATTTTCTTTTGTACTGATTCACTACGTCACGCAAACGCTTAACAGCAAAAACGTCACGCATAACACCTTGCTACAAATCACATTGGCGGCGATGGTCTTGTCGATGTTGTTAACACCTTTTATATTCAAATATGCTGACCGCATCGTCATGCGGTTTTCCGCGAGCGATTGGCTACAGCAATCCTTGCGCTTAACACGTTTGGCCGCACAAAGCATTAAAGAGCGCGACATCGTTTTAATCGTCGGTTATGGACGTTGTGGCGAACAACTGGCCTCACTGTTATCCAATGAAAAACAGGCTTATCAAGTCTTGGACCTTGACCTCGATCGCGTTGCCGAAGGCCGTGCGCGTGGCGTCGCAGTCATGTATGGTGACGCGAGTCAGCGTGAAAGCCTACTCGCCGCAGGTTTGTTGCGGGCTCGAATTTTGGTACTGACTTTTCATGATGAACACGCGGCACAACGCCTAATTCGATTGGCGCGCAGTATGGCGCCACAATTACCGATCATCGTACGCAGCGTTGATGAAAAACCGCTTGATGCCTTGATCGCGGCAGGGGCAACAGAAGTAGTTCCCGACGCGCTGGAATCCAGTTTAATGTTGGCTTCACACACTTTAATCAGCTTGGGTTATCCGCTGCGCCAAGTCGTTCACTTTGTTCAACACTCGCGCAAAAATCAATACGCGGCGTTGCGCGAAGGGATGAATTTGCCGACTGAAATGATGCACCATACGGACGCCGAGCACGCGCCACACAAACCTTAATCTCATTAGCAAAGCATCGACTCATTAGTAAGGGCGCAACTCAAAAAAAGCAAAACCCGTCGTGGACTTGGTCAATCTCATCGATAATTCGCTCCCTTTTTTACATGCTTGCCCGATCACTACGGGCCTTTTGCCATGATTCGTCTGTCTGAACTCAAACTCCCGCTAACCGACTTGCCCGTCCATGAGCGACGCGCGGCTGACGCAAAAACCGAAACGGATCAGCCCCCGCCCTTGCATCCTATGCCCGTGTTACGCGAATTAGCCGCACAAATGTTAGGTATCGCGGCACAAGAGATCGATACGCTAACGGTTTTTAAACGCAGCATCGATGCGCGTAAACAAAATTTGTTGGTGGTTTTTATCGTCGATGTGACTTTGCATCAATCCACACCAGAGGCGGCATTGTTAGCGCAACATAGTGCCCATCCGCATATCCAAGCGACGCCAGACATGCATTGGCAAGGGCCCGTGCAAAAGTCATCTGATTTGGCGAGCGATCAGCACGAACGTCCCGTTGTCGTCGGATTTGGCCCTTGTGGAATGTTCGCCGCTTTAGTCCTCGCGCAAATGGGGTTTGCGCCGATCGTGATTGAACGCGGGCCGATGGTGCGGCAACGCACTACAGACACTTGGGGTCTGTGGCGCAAGCATATTTTGAAAGAGCGCAGCAATGTCCAATTTGGCGAAGGCGGTGCGGGGACTTTTTCAGATGGCAAACTGTATAGCCAGATCAAAGATCCACGCCATTTGGGGCGCAAAGTGATGCAAGAGTTGGTTCGCTTTGGTGCGCCTGAAGAAATTCTATTTGTCGCCCATCCTCATATCGGCACCTTTAAATTAGTCAAAGTCGTCGAGGGTTTGCGCCGCGAAATTATTCGCTTGGGCGGTGAAGTGCGCTTCTCGCAGCGCGTGCTTGAGATTGAATACGACAGCGACTCTAAGGGACGGCAATTGCAAGCACTGAAGATTTTGGATTACGCCAGCGACACGACTTACACCCTCGCTGCGCGCCACGTCGTCATGGCTCTAGGACACAGCGCGCGCGATACTTTTACGATGTTGCATCGTCATCATGTGGCAATGGCGGCCAAGCCTTTTTCCATTGGTGTGCGTATCGAGCATCCACAAAGCGTGATTGATCGCGCGCGCTGGGGTCGTCACGCCGGGCATCCACTGTTAGGCGCGGCCGATTACAAACTGATCCATCACGCCAAAAATGGCCGTGCCGTATACAGTTTTTGTATGTGCCCAGGCGGCACGGTAGTGGCGGCAAGCAGCGAAATCGGAGGCGTTGTCACCAATGGCATGAGCCAGTATTCGCGCAACGAACGTAACGCCAACGCGGGAATTGTTGTCGCGGTCGATCCGCGCGATTACCCAACTGATCCCGCCGTACTTGAAGCCATGTTAGGGCAAGAGGACGGCAATGCGGTGCGACATAGCAGCGATAATTTTGCGGATGCTGCGCTCGGCTTGCACTCTGATTTGCACCCCCATATTCACCCATTAGCGGGCTTGGTCTTGCAACGACAACTCGAAGCCCAGGCCTATGTTTTGGGCGGCAGCACCTACGAAGCACCAGCGCAATTGGTCGGCGACTTTCTACATCACCGCGCCTCCACAACTATCGGCAGTGTCGTGCCGTCCTATCAACCGGGCGTCAAAATGGTTAACTTGCATCACGCTCTCCCCGACTATGCCAGCATCGCGATTCGTGAAGCGCTACCGGTATTTGGACAAAAAATCAAAGGTTTTGATATGTCAGATGCGGTACTAACTGGCGTCGAAACTCGAACCTCGTCGCCATTACGAATTGCGCGTGATGACAAGACTTTGCAAAGTCCTACGCTGCGCGGGCTTTATCCGGCGGGTGAAGGCGCAGGTTACGCGGGCGGAATTTTGTCGGCGGCAGTTGACGGCATCAAAGTTGGCGAAGCTCTAGCAAAGGCGTTAGCAAAAGCATTAGCAAGGGGATTAGCAGCGGATGATTAACTACGCAAAACCCGATGCCGCATCATGGATGAAAGTAATGGTCAGAAATAATGTTCAAAAATAACGCCCAAATTTGGGAATAAAGCACGGGGATAGACTGTTTAACCTAGTCCTTACCACTCTTATCTTGGAACTCTCTATGAAAACAACTTTGAATCAAAAATTACTTTTGAGCATTGCTGGATTGATGCTCGCAATCAACATGACCCCCGCACTTGCGGATGATGCGCCCTCACCAGCGGCCGGAGTCAAAGCGAAATCAGTTGATCCATTGGACGCGATCCGTGTCTTCATCAAAAAAGAACATTGGGAACAAGCCATCACGGAACTCAAAAAACAAGCTGAAACTCCAGACGTGAATAATTTATTAGGCTTCACGCACCGTAAAAGTGGCAAATTAGACCAAGCTTTGGTGTACTACGACAAAGCCTTAAAAGCCAACCCTAACCATCTGGGCGCGCTCGAATACCAAGGCGAAGCCTTTTTGATGATGCGCAAATTGGAACAAGCGCAAAGTAATTTGGCTCGTTTAAAAACACTGTGCGGCGGCAAGTGTGAAGAATACGAAGACCTTAATAAAGCCATTCAACGCTATAAATAAGGTTCAAAAAGTATCACCTTCGTCAAAACGGCAACAGTAGGGATCGGCGTACTAGAATCGCATCTTCTTAATCACGCCCTCCTTACTTTTGCCTGTGACGCCATGACCTACCTCGCTCCTGCATCGACTTCATCCAACGCGCCGGTACAAACCTTACCCAAGCTTACTCAAAAACATCTGGCGGGAGAAAAAATTGCCTCTCTGACCTGTTACGACGCCAGTTTTGCCGCGTGTATGCAAGCGGCAGGCGTTGAGTTGTTATTGGTTGGCGATTCTTTAGGCATGGTCTGTCAAGGCAAAAACTCCACCCTATCGGTCAGTGTTGCCGATGTCGCGTATCACGTCAGTTGTGTCGCGCGCGCCAAAACCAGTGCGCTGATCGCTGCGGATTTGCCTTTCGCCAGCTACGGTAATTTGGACGATACCTACCGCAATGCTGCCGCCCTGATTCAAGCGGGGGCAGAAATCGTCAAAATTGAAGGGGGCGCGTGGTTAGCGCCAACGATTGAATACCTGAGTCAGCGTGGCATTCCGGTGTGGGCGCATTTGGGATTGATGCCACAACACATTCATCAATTAGGTGGCTATAAAGTTCAAGGCAAAACCACACTGCAAGCGGATCAAACACTGACCGATGCACGCATTTTGACGGATGCCGGCGCAGCGATGATGTTGTTAGAAGCCGTTCCGGCAAGCCTCGCCAAACAAGTTACGCAAAGTCTCGCAATCCCAACTATCGGTATCGGTGCAGGGATTGATTGTTCGGGACAAATTCTGGTCATGCACGACATGCTGGATGTTTTCCCTGGTAAAAAAGCGCGTTTTGTACACAATTTTTTAAGTGGGCAAGCCAGTATTGGCGCGGCCTTTGAGGCTTATGTGCAGGCGGTCAAACAACGCTCTTTCCCGACTCTCGCGCACAGTTTTTAAAAGCGCTTTCGCCGAAAGATCTGATCAGGCAAATTTTGTGCAAACTTTAATTCAAGCCTAAATGGTGCCCCCAGTAGATCAAAAAAATAGTTAAAAGCTATCGTAAAAATAGCAACAATTGCTTTGACTAATAGCTGGGATAAAAATACTATCCGTTCTCGCTTTCTTATTCCTCATATTTTGCCTGTATGGGTGCCGCACTAATCCATTCAGCGTCAGGTTATAAAAGCGTGTCGATCTTGTTTCGCACCATCAAAGTCACCATTTTTGATCCCGCAAAACCCTTTTATCTGTTTTTATCTATTTCTTATAGGAGTCCTGAATGAGTACCGAATCCAATACCCCATCTTCCGGCCAATGTCCGGTCATGCACGGCTCTAGCACGACCAAAGGCAGTACGCCCTTGGCATGGTGGCCCAATGCACTGAACCTGAACGTCCTGCACCAGCAGGACAACAAAACCAACCCGCTCAAGGGTGTTAACTACCGCGAAGAAGTCAAAAAGCTCGACGTGGCCGCCTTGAAAAAAGACATGGTCGCGCTCATGACCGACAGCCAAGAATGGTGGCCAGCCGACTGGGGCCACTACGGTGGTCTGATGATACGCTTGGCTTGGCACTCGGCCGGTTCTTACCGCGTGGCCGACGGCCGTGGTGGTGCTGGTGCGGGCAACATCCGTTTCGCACCCTTGAACTCTTGGCCTGACAACGGCAACTTGGACAAAGCCCGCCGTTTGCTGTGGCCCATCAAGAAAAAATACGGCAACAAAATCAGCTGGGCCGACTTGATCATCTTGGCCGGTAACGTCGCCTACGAATCCATGGGTCTGAAGACTTACGGCTTCTCCTTTGGTCGCGAAGACATCTGGCACCCCGAAGAGGATGTGTACTGGGGTGCGGAAAAAGAGTGGATGGCTTCCTCTAGCCGCTACGAAGGATCGGGCGAGAAGCGCGAATCTTTGGAAAACCCCTTGGCTGCTGTCCAAATGGGTTTGATTTACGTCAACCCCGAGGGCGTCATGGGCAAACCCGACCCCCTGCGCACCGCGCAAGACGTGCGTTTGACTTTTGCACGCATGGCCATGAACGACGAAGAGACCTGCGCACTGACCGCCGGTGGCCACACCGTGGGTAAAGCCCACGGCAACGGCAAAGCCCAAAACAACGGTCCCGCACCTGAGGGCGCTGAGATCCACGAGCAAGGCTTTGGCTGGCAGAACCACACCACTCGCAGCGTGGGTCGCGACACCGTGACCAGTGGCATCGAAGGCGCTTGGACCACCAACCCCACGAAGTGGGACAACGGTTACTTCCACTTGCTGTTGAACTACGATTGGGAACTCACCAAGAGCCCCGCCGGTGCGAACCAATGGCGTCCCATCAACATCAAGCCCGAAGACATGCCCGCCGACGTGGAAGACCCATCGATCAAGGTCATGCCCATGATGACTGACGCCGACATGGCTATGAAAATGGACCCCGCATACCGCAAAATTTCGGAACGTTTTTATAAAGACCCCGCCTATTTTTCAGAAACTTTTGCCCGCGCTTGGTTCAAACTGACCCACCGCGACATGGGTCCTAAGGTTCGCTACATCGGCCCTGAAGTGCCTGCTGAAGACCTCATCTGGCAAGACCTCATCCCCGCAGGCAAAACCGGCTATGACGTGGCGGCAGTCAAAGCCAAAATCGCTGCCAGTGGTTTGAGCGTAAGCGAGATGGTATCCACTGCTTGGGACAGCGCCCGCACCTTCCGTCAGTCTGACCTGCGCGGCGGTGCCAACGGTGCACGCATCCGTTTGGCCCCACAGAAGGACTGGGAAGGCAACGAACCCGCTCGTTTGGCCAAGGTCTTGAAGGTCTTGGAAGGCATTGCCAAAGACAGCGGCGCCAGCGTGGCCGACGTGATCGTCTTGGCCGGTAACGTGGGCCTGGAGCAAGCCATCAAGGCCGCCGGTTTGAACGTCCCTGTGCCGTTCAATCGAGGCCGCGGTGACGCGACCCAAGACATGACCGATGTCGAGTCGTTCGCCGTGCTCGAGCCTGTGCACGACGGTTTCCGCAACTGGGCCAAGAAAGACTACGTCGTCAGCCCCGAAGAAATGTTGCTGGACCGCGCGCAACTCTTGGGCTTAACCGCTCACGAGATGACCTGCCTGATCGGTGGTATGCGTGTCTTGGGAACCAACCACGGCGGCTCCAAGCACGGAGTGTTCACCGACCGGTTGGGTGCGTTGTCCAACGACTTTTTCGTCAACCTGACCGACATGTCTTACCAGTGGAAGCCCACCGGCAAAAACTCGTACGACATTGTGGAGCGCAAGACTGGAAAAGCCAAGTGGACCGCCACTCGCGCCGACCTGGTCTTTGGTTCGAACTCGATCCTGCGCGCTTACGCCGAGGTCTACGCTCAAGACGACAACAAAGAAAAGTTTGCGACAGACTTTGTAGCCGCTTGGACCAAAGTCATGAACGCAGATCGCTTCTAAGCTGTTATTGTTAAAAACTAAAAGGCGCTGGCAACAGCGCCTTTTTTAATGCCATTTTTTTTGATGCCGACTTATTTTGAAACTGAAATCAGTTTTTGACTGCGCCTAAATAAGTTCTTCTTCATAAAGCCTTCAATGACGCAATTTGTAGTGACACAATAAAAATATGCCTACGCACAACACCAAACTCAGCGAGTTAATCCCAATCCAACCAATTGAAGCAAACAATGGCGCAGGTAAAAATGCGGCCAAGGTCGCGAACCCTGCGATCAAAGAATCATTGATTCCTTGCCAATGATTTTTGTGTTCATCGGGTGCCGACTGCGCTAACAAAGCACCACCCGCGATATAGGAGAAATTCCACCCCAAACCCAACAACACCAATCCGATAAAGATCATGGGGTAGGTATCATTCCAATAACTGGCACCTGCGGACAAAACCAATAACACAAATCCGATACTCAAAATCGATTTGGTACCAAATCGACTGATCAATTTTCCAGTAAAAAATGAGGGGGCAAACATCGCGATCACGTGTGCTTGAATAGCATGCGCACCATGTTCAAAACTGTAATGTCCGCGCATCACCAAAGACGATGCCACCATCACCAAAGTCATCACAAAATAACTGACGCACACCGAGAAAATCGCCAAACGAATCGGCCATAACACCTCGGGATCTAAGGGCACGCGCACTTTATTTTTGTGTTCGATAGTCGTGGCAAGCGCTTGTGCGCGCCAGAACGCCAGCAATACCATATTGAGAACACCTAAGCCGACCAATACACCATAACACCACGAAAATTCTGCAAAACCTGCGATCTCGCGTGTGGCCGTGGTCAAAAATGGCGCCACGAGCGAGGCCAAAACGCCTCCGGCAACCACCCACGAAAAGCCGTTCGCGAGTAAGGCCTTGGGTAAAGTATCGACAGCGGCAAAACGATAAAAATTAGCCCCCGCAAAGAAGACACCCATACAGGCATGTGCCACCAACATGCCGATAAAGTTGTGTGTACTGACCGCCAAAAATCCGATCAGTCCCGCCAGTATTAAAAATCCAGACGCCAACAAAAAAGCGGGTTTGCGTCCGATGCGTTTCATCCACATCGACATCGGATAGGTCGCCAGCATTACCGCCGCAAATTGCACGCCATACGCCATTGTGCTTAAAGATAAATCGGGGGCCAACAGCGCTCCGACCAAGGCGCTAATGGTCACGGCGATGACCGCAGCGGAGACATTGATCGCTTGGCACAGGGCCAGCAAATAAGTCGCAAAAGGGAGGCGCAACGATGCTGCCGCAGGGTGAGTATTCATAATAGTAGTGTCAAGAAAGAAGGTCAGAAATGAGCCCAATAGCTCAAATTTTACCTTCATGTACCTTCAGCAAGATGGGCGCCGATGGCGGAGGGTACACACGCCCGATAACAATGGCCTTGTCCCTAGCGCGATTTTCCCGTCGGTTAGAATCACTCCCCAAACACGGCGACACCGACAGCGCCCGCGCCTTACTGGCCCAGATGAATCCTTATCAAACCGAGGCGCAGCACAGCAGGCATTTGCGTGTTAGCACGTCCCAGCAATTTAGAAAATTTATTTTTGCAACTTACCGGCCGATAAATGCGTGAGGATGGCCGGTCACAAAAGGAAATCGCATGAGTGCAAGCGCCTCGCATCTGTTGATGCGACCACAGATCACCCGCCGTTGGACTGCGGTATGGCAACGTAATTTTTTGGTCTGGCGCAAATTAGCTGTCGCCAGCGTGTTGGGCAATATCGCCGAACCTTTGATCTCTCTGGCGGCTTTCGGCCTTGGTGTCGGCGCTCTGATCGGTCAGGTCAATGGCGTTCCCTATTTGGAGTTTTTGGTCTCGGGCTCTATCGCCATGAGTGTGATGATGGCGGCCAGTTTTGAATCACAATATTCGGCTTTTGCGCGGATGCACGGACAAAAAACCTGGGAAGCAATCATGCTGGCACCGGTGTCACTGGACAACATCGTTTTTGCGGAAATGGTGTGGGCCGCGACCAAATCACTATTTACGGCCATCGCGATTTTGATAGTGGTGTTGGTACTGGGCATTAGTCATGCGCCAAGCCTGTTGTTGACCTTGCCCTTGTTGGTATTGACTGGCGCAGTGTTTGCCAGCATGGGTTTGGTAATGACGGCCCTAGCGCGCGGCTACGATTTTTTCACCTATTACTTCACCTTGTGTTTAACGCCCATGATGTTTTTGTCGGGGATTTATTTTCCGCAAGATCAGTTGCCGCAATGGTTGCAGGCAATCACACAGATATTGCCTTTGGCGGTGGCGGTAAAGATGATACGTCCGCTATTTTTTAACCAGTGGGACAGTCACTTTGTTTGGCATTTATCAATTTTGCTGATCTGGGGGGCCGCCGCGTTTACCTTGGCTTTGCATTTATTGCGTCGCCGCTTGGGGTAAACCAACTTAGCAGATTATTAAAACTATTCACTATGACCTTTTCATCGCATAGGTGCAAAGAATTTGATTCACGCTGTAATTTTTTTCGACTGATATGACTACTCCTTTACTTGTGCCGGACATTGGCGACTTCAAAGATGTCGCAATTATTGAAATTTTGGTGAAAGTTGGTGACACCATTGCGCGCGATCAATCTCTGCTGACCGTCGAGTCGGACAAAGCCAGTATGGAAATTCCCGCGACGATGGCTGGCGTAGTGCGCGCCCTGTCAGTCAAACTGGGCGACAAGGTCAGTCAGGGCAGCGTGATTTTGCAATTGGAGCAAACCGACGCACCGGCACCTACCGTCGCCGCGCCGACAACTACCGCCGCCGCGCCCGTGAGTACAGCGACTCCATCGACTTCACCCTCATCACCGCCAGCAGGCCAGGCCGATAACTACGATTGTGATGTGTTGGTTTTAGGTGCGGGTCCGGGCGGCTATTCGGCGGCCTTTCGCGCGGCTGATCTGGGGTTAAAAGTGATTCTGGTGGAACGTTACGCCACACTGGGCGGGGTGTGTTTGAACGTCGGTTGCATTCCTTCAAAAGCCTTGTTGCACGTCGCGGCGGTGATGGATGAAACAAAACATTTAGCCGCACTGGGCGTGGACTTTGGCGCACCCAAAGTCAATATCGACCTGCTGCGCGGGCATAAAGAAAAAGTCATCGGCAAGTTGACCGGCGGGCTTGCGGCCATGGCCAAAATGCGCAAAGTCACCACCGTGCGCGGTCTGGGACATTTTGTAGATGCGCACCATCTCGAAGTAAGCGAGACCAGCGGCAATGCTCAAGCATTAAGCGGCAAAAAACAAATAATCAGTTTTCGCAGTGCCATCATCGCGGCGGGCTCGCAAGCCGTGCGTTTGCCTTTCATGCAAAAAGATGGGCTGGATAAGGACCCGCGCGTGGTCGATAGCACCGGTGCTTTGGAACTGAAACAAGTGCCCAAACGTATGCTGATTTTGGGCGGCGGCATCATCGGTCTAGAAATGGGCACGGTGTACAGCACGCTGGGCGCGCGTTTGGATGTGGTGGAAATGATGGACGGCCTGATGCAGGGCGCGGATCGCGATTTGGTGAAGGTGTGGCAAAAAATGAATGCGCCGCGCTTTGATAACATTTTGCTCAAAACCAAAACCATAGGGGCCAAAGCCACCAAGGCGGGTATTGAAGTGAGCTTTGAAGGCGAAGGCGCACCGTCGCCACAAACCTATGATCTGGTGCTGCAAGCCGTGGGGCGCGCACCCAACGGCAAAAATATCGCTGCTGAAAAAGCGGGCGTGGCGGTGACCGAGCGCGGCTTTATCAAGGTCGACATTCAAATGCGCACCAATGTGCCGCACATCTTCGCCATTGGCGACATTGTCGGCCAGCCCATGTTGGCGCACAAGGCGGTGCACGAGGCCCACGTGGCGGCCGAAGTCATCGCCGGCGAATTGCAGGGCAATAAGGCACTGGCAACAGCGGCATTCAACGCCCGCGTCATCCCAAGCGTGGCCTACACCGACCCCGAAGTGGCATGGGTGGGCTTGACCGAAGACCAGGCCAAAGCGCAAGGCATCAAGGTCAAAAAAGGTTTGTTCCCCTGGACGGCTTCGGGCCGCGCCATTGCCAACGGGCGCGATGAGGGCTTTACCAAACTGCTGTTTGACGATAGCGAATCTGCGCACGGGCACGGCAAAATTCTGGGCGGCGGCATGGTGGGCACACACGCGGGCGACATGATTGGCGAGATTGCACTGGCGATTGAAATGGGCGCTGACGCGGTGGACATCGGCAAAACCATTCATCCGCACCCCACGCTGGGCGAGAGTATCGGCATGGCGGCGGAGGTGGCGCATGGCAGCTGTACCGATTTGCCACCGGTCAAAAAATGAACGCAGAAATAAGCGACGCAGTGAAGAGCAAAGTAGTGAAGGACATTGAAGAGCTCATTGCCCAGCTCAAAACCATCGTGGCTGAGATGAAGGGCGAGGATCAGTGAGAATGAGTGGCGTGAATTTTTGGGCAAACTGCTGGATGGGTGCGGCGGAGTGATCGCATCTGGGCCCTGCGACTGCGCGCAGGGTGACGGGAGACCTAAAACATACCTCCACCGTCATCCTGCGCGCAG
>JAVKLU010000055.1:0-44617 GCA_031538895.1 Burkholderiaceae bacterium
AATGCGTGTGGCAGGGTAGCCCAAGTCGTCCATGAGTACCATCAAGTACAGCTGCCTGACGGCCTCTTCAGGCGTGAGTTTGATTTGCTTTTGACGCACCAAGCATTCAACATAGGGCGCGGGTTTTTTGCCAGTGTCGTTGATGGTGATGCGCTTTTCTAAGGTTTTGATTTGTTTGGTGTTGAATTGCGTCAGCTTGTAGCTGCTGTCTTTGAGCAACTGCGTTAGGTGGTTAGTCATATTGTTTTTTTTCTTTTATATTGGTTGCGCTCTTCGCGGTCTACGGCTGTTTTTTATAGTGTGCTTTCTTGCGCCTCGCTCAACTTGCTTTTCTTCGGTTGTTTTTTTCTCTTTCCCGCCATTCCTACAGGGTATCAAGCTGTACCGCGTCCAAATAGGTCAAAGTTTCCTCTGCTGTCGGTGGCTGGCACCCTTTACGCATCAACGACAGGGACGCATTGGCCACGGCGTAATGCAAGGCAAAAGCGTAGTCCATCGTCGGACTGGGCGCCGTCGAACGACTGATTTGGCTCAATAAACCCGCAAAAAAACAATCCCCCGCACCAACGCTGTCAACAAGCTTCACCGCCTGCGTCGTCCGCGCGCGCCACGCCTGGGTTTGACTGACTAACAGCGCGCCCTGCGCACCCAGCGTCAAACTGACCCACATCGCCCCCGTCCGGGACAGTACCGCGTGCGCGGCCGCCAGAGGATCCGTCGTATCAAGGCCTAAAAACACCAAATCGTCGTCGCTCACTTTAATTAAATCGGCCAAGCTCATCGCGCGCCAAATTGAATTTTGATACGCGACAATGTCTGCGCAGACTTTGGGGCGGGCGTTGGCATCAATGGCAATCTTGATTCCATTTGATTTTTGCTGCTCTAACCAATCGATATAACGCGGCGCATCCGAGGGCAATAAAGTCAGGCATCCGGTGTAACACCATCGTAACGAAGTTTGCGCAGCGCAATAGCGATTCCAATGGGACGCCACAAAATCTCGATCCGCCACCGCTTCACGATGAAAGGTATACGCCGCCTGACCTTTATCGTCCAAACTCACCACCGCTAAAGAGGTGGGCAAAATCGAAGTTCCTCCCACCAATTCAACCCCATCGTTTTTCATGGTGTGCGCCAAGGCCAGACCAAATTTATCACTTGAAAACGGATTAAGGTAGGACGTCGCCACCCCCTGTTTGGCCAAGGCGCGCGCGCAGTTATAGACTGAACCGCCTAAACAGGGATTGAATCGCCCATCCGGCTCTTCGATTAAATCAATCAGGGCTTCGCCCGCCGCTACTATTAAAGGAGTAAACATAGACATCACCCAAATTAAAAGAATCTTTGCTCAAAATTACGCATCATTTCCACTAAAGCCCGCACGCCTTCGATCGGCATCGCGTTATAAATCGAGGCACGCATTCCGCCCAAAGACTTGTGCCCTTTCAAACTAAGCAACCCGGCCTCTTTCGCGGCGTCTAAAAATGCGGCATTCAAATTGTCATTACGCAAGAAAAACGGCACATTCATCCGCGATCGAAATTGCGGATCAACCGACGAAAAATACAGCGCGGAAGCGTCTATCGTGTCGTATAGCAATTGTGCTTTGACCTGATTGCGCGCAGCCATGGCGGCGACACCACCTTGTTTCAATAACCACTGAAACACCAAACCCGCAATATAAATCGCATAAGTCGGTGGCGTGTTATAGAGCGAATTTTGCGCCGCCACTGTCTGCCAATGAAAGGCCGAAGGACAATCCGCGCGCGCGCGATCCAACAAATCGTCACGCACCACCACAATCGTCAAACCAGCGCACCCAATATTTTTTTGCGCGCCCGCAAAAATCACCCCGTACTGCGTAAAGTCAATTGGGCGCGACAAAATATGTGAGGACATATCGGCCACGACGACGCCTTCTTTGGCCAAGCCCCAAGCGCCACGCGCGCGCGCATCTTCGATTAAAGTTTCAACACCGTGCACTGTTTCGTTTGTACACACGTGGGCATACGCCGCATTGGCGCTAAACCGCTCACTCGGACAATCGGGAAAAACGGTAAATTTTTCGGGTTGCGCGACAACATTAACGCGCGCATAAGCGTGTGCTTCTTGCGCAGATTTTGCTGACCAGCCACCGCTAACCACCACATCCACTATTGCATCACGCTGTTTGCCACACAAATTCAAAGGCACAATCGCGTTTTGCCCCAAGCCACCGCCTTGCATGAACAACACGCGATAGTTGGCTGGGACATTTAATAGAGTCCGAAAATCCGCCAGTGCCTGCTGATGAATCTGGTCGTAGTGCGAACTGCGGTGGCTCATTTCCATCACCGAAATACCACAACCGCGCCAATCACTCATCTCCTGCGCAGCCTGCTGTAAAACCTCTGGCGGCAACATTGCCGGCCCCGCAGAAAAGTTATAAATCATAAAAATCCTTAATCAAATCCTTAGTCAAATCCTTAATCAATAACGACGTCAATTCAATGGCATCATTGTCTTGTTTATTACGGTGTCAACGAATGCGCTTTGCGGCTTGTGCGACGGCGCCATAACAACAGACACTGTAAACCGACTAGCGCAAAAAAAATCACACCAAAAAGCGTGTCGCCATAGCGTCCATACGGCGTTACACCTCGCGCACCTTTTACTGCTACTTCTAGAATTCCGGCTTGTCCCTGAGGGAGTGCCGCGATCGTTTTCCCAGACGCATCAAACATCGCGGTGATCCCGCTATTGGTTGACATTAAAAATGGCTTCTGCAATTCCAAAGCGCGCATTTGCGACATTTGGGCAAACTGCGTTAACGCAGAACCCTCGCCAAACCACGCGAGGTTTGAAACATTCATCAAAATATCCGCCTGATTGTTCGTCGCGCTGCGTGCCAACTCTGCGCCAAAAATACTTTCATAACAAATATTAAATGCAATCGACAGGCCGTCGACGACCAGCGCGAGTTGTATGTCTGCGCCCCTCAACAAACTCCCCAAAGGAATTTGCATCGCATCAACCAGCCACTGCATGCCTGAGGGAACGAACTCACCAAAGGGCACCAAATGACTTTTATCGTAACGAAAAACAACTCCGTTTTCACGCCACGCCAAAACGCTGTTGCTCATCGCGTCTTGATCCACGTCTCGAGCAAAACTGCCCATCGCTAGGGTTCGATTCTCTAGCGCAATGCCGTCCCACCATTCTTTTGGAACTTCGGTAAACAGTAGCGGCAATATCGTTTCTGGCATCACAATCAACTGCCCACGCGATTGATGGATCAGTTTACGGTAATGCTCTAAATGTTGTTGCGTTAAATCGCGTGAGAATTTATTTTTTTGGGCAATTTGTACTTGTACCAAACTGACCGTCAAAGCCTGTTGTGAGTCTTTGGTAAAGCGTACTTGCTGCAAAGCCGCGCCCCCACCAAAAATAATCGGTACGGCCAATAATGGCATCCACCAACGCGGCACGCGATTGTGTCGGCGCGTCCACGCCACCTCAATCAATAAGGCCAGCGCCATGACCAACGCGCTGATCGCATACACCCCAACAAATGGCGCATAGCCCGACAAACTTGATTCTGCGTGCGCGTAGCCTAACGACAACCATGGAAAACCCGTCAATATCGTGCCTCGAAACCATTCGCCGCCGCCCCACAAAACCGCCAATAAGACCAGCGAAAAAGCGTTTTTCGTATAAAACGCTTCTTTCACATCAGCTTTTGTTGTATCAGTTTTGACATTGAATCTAAAAAACAAATAGCCAAATGCGCCGTGTAATAGCGCCAACACAGCCGCGCCAAAAGCGATTAACACCGTCGCGACGATTAAGGGCATCCCGCCAAACAAAGTCATGCTGTGGGTCAACCAAAACAGCCCGAGCAAATAGTGTGCGCTACCGGTGAGCCATGCCAAGCCAAACGCTTCGCGGCGTGAGCGGGCCTGTCGAATAATCCACAACCAAATCGGCAGCAACATCATTTGCAAAAACCACCACGACCAGGGTGCAAATGCGCCGACCAAAGCAAGACCTATCATGCCTGTCCACACAAAACGCTGGAATTTTGAGGCCATCAGTGATTGAGCAATATTGGTCATGAATTTGTGCATCACGAATTTGTGCATCACGAATTTATGTATCACGAACTTCAGCATCACGACTCCTTCAATTGACGCTGTTGTAGGGTTTGCGCGACCTGATCGCGAACATACAAAGGTTCTATATTTTCTGCCGCAAAGCGCGGCAGATCAAATCGTAGCGCCAACTCCAATTGCGCTTTTGCGCTGGGCCAAGTCATTTGTGTGGCGCCGATTAGTTGCGGAATACCGTGACCACACAAGCGCATACCCGCTGGGGGTTGAAAATTCGCGGCCAACGCTAAAGCGGGCGCGTGACCAATTTCAATACGATCATTCACAAAACGGTATGAGGCCCAATACACCTCGCCCATGCGCGCATCGATAAGGCTACAGATTTCGCTCTCTGGCTGGCCGGCGGCACACCAGGCTTGATACGCTAAATTTAACAAACTGGGCACAGGAACGCACGCCATTTGATGGTGATAGGCCAAACCTTGCGTCACTGCAATCGCTAAACGAATCGCGGTAAAAGGTCCCGGGCCTTGCGTGCAGATGATGGTCGTGCAATCCTTAAGCGCGATTGAATAATCGTGACACAGTGCTTGGATCGTGGGCAAAATACGTTCGGACATCAGTGCGCCTGCGCCTTCAAAGTGCCGTTCAACAATCTGTTCGCCCACACGCAAGGCCACGCTACCCGAAGGTGCGGTTGTTTCAAGCGAAAGCCAAATCGGCGCAGACATCAATTAAACGCAAATAAAGTGGTGAATTTAAACCCCGTCCAGAACCCGTTCAAAAATCGATGGGAGATAGCAATCTTGGACAAAAAACGTATTACGTCCTGCGCCACAGCGCGGTGGATTTTTTGTCCATCGCGATCAAAATAGCCTCGTGCGCCGCTTGCTCCGCTTCATCAGCGGGCAAAACACGCAGGTTTGTAGGCACCTTGATGGTCGCGTTTTGGGTCTGGATTTGGGCACTCATGACCAGGCTTTGCTGTCCACTGGTCAGCGCAAAATAAACTTGCGCGAGTAAATGCGAATCTTTTAACGCGCCATGTGTTTGACGATGCGTAATGTCGATTTCAAAACGTTGGCACAGCGCATCGAGACTATTTTTTTTACCTGAAAATTGCTCTTTGGCCATGGCCAAACTGTCAATCACCGAATCAACATGTTGCGCTACTTTTCCCGATCCGATGCGTTCGAGCTCTGCGTCTAAAAAGCCAATATCAAACGAGGCGTTATGAATAATCAGTTGCGCGCCACGAATAAAGTTTAAAAAATCACTCGCAATATCGGCAAAACGCGGCTTGTCCGATAAAAATTCCGCGCTCAAACCATGAATTTGCTGCGCCTCTGCCGGCATATCGCGTTCAGGATTGAGATAAACGTGAAAAGTGTGTTCCGTCACCCGCCGTTGCGCAATTTCAACACACCCGATTTCGACGATGCGATCACCATTTTTGGGTGACAGGCCGGTCGTTTCAGTATCCAGAACTATGGTTCGCATCGCGTTTTTAATCTTAATGAGGATTAAAAAGTATCGCGGGATGCGCCGCAAGCACCACTACCGCCAGCAACAGTACGGCAAAAGTCAGGGTCATTCCAGCGACGCGCAAGACCGTCACTTCAGGCACGCGACTGATCGCCGCCGCATGGACAGTCCGCCCCAATAGCAAACCTGCACCCAATAGATGAAGCAACCACTGCGCACCGCCTTGCAGTTCAGCAAAAAAAATCAGCAACAAAATAAAAGGGGTGTATTCAATAAAGTTGGCATGCGCTCGAATCGCGCGCCTCAAAATTTTATTGTCGCCATCACCCAAACTGACTTGATGCCGGTAACGCAAAATAATAATTCGCACGCTGAGAACAAAAAACAATATCCCCAACAATGCCGCATAAGTTGCCGTCGTGATCGCAAACATATTAAATTAAGGCTCCGTGACATTGTTTATATTTTTTACCACTGCCACAAGGGCAGGGATCGTTACGCCCCACTTTAGGTTCGTGATTACGCATCGGCTGCGCTTTCTCTTGCGCGCCAGTTTCGCCGGCGGGCGCCAACGCTTCCTCGGCACTTTGTCCCGCGTAATCTGCGTGTTGAAAATTAATCTGCGCTAAACGTTGTTGCTGCGCAAGCGCCTGTTGTGCCGACTCGACTTCTGCCGCAGTTTGTACGTGCACGGTAGCAATAACGCGCGTCACGTCATATTTCACGCGATCTAGCAACTGACCAAATAATTCAAAAGCCTCGCGTTTGTATTCTTGCTTAGGATTTTTTTGGGCATAGCCGCGTAAATGTATCCCTTGACGCAAATGATCCAAGGCCGCCAAATGTTCACGCCAACCGTTATCCAAATGTTGCAACAACACACCGCGCTCAAATTGATGAAACTCTTCTTCATCCACCCGCGCAATTTTCTCGTCGTAGGACTCTTGAGCTTTGGCTAAAACACGTTCCAAAATGTCTTCGCCGTCGCAATCGTCTGTTTCTGCCAGGCTGATCAAATCTAATTCCAAATGCCATTCGGTTTTAAGCTCGGCGTCCAAACCTGCGATATCCCATTGCTCTGGCATCGATTGCGCAGGCACAAAACGCCCGACCATATCTTCGAACACCGACTGACGCAAAGCATGGATCACCTCCGCAACATCTTCACCTTCCAAAATATCATTGCGCTGTTGATAAATCACCCGACGCTGATCATTAGCAACATCGTCGTATTCCAACAGTTGTTTGCGAATATCAAAGTTGCGCGCTTCCACTTTGCGCTGTGCTGACTCCAAAGAACGCGAGACCAAGCCTGATTCAATCGGCTCGCCTTCTGGCATTTTCAAGCGTTCCATGATGTTTTTGATGCGATCGCCGGCAAAAATTCGCAGCAAAGAATCTTCCAAACTCAAATAAAAACGCGACGATCCAGGGTCGCCTTGACGCCCCGAACGGCCGCGCAATTGATTGTCGATCCGGCGCGACTCGTGGCGCTCAGTCGCAATAATGTGCAAGCCCCCTGCGGCTAAAACGGCGTCGTGCTGGGCCGCCCATTCACGATTGAGTTTCTCAACCATCGCGTCTTTTTCAGTCAAAGCGATTTTGTCGTTTTCATAAACTTGTTCAATTTGTTTTTCGATATTGCCACCCAGCACAATATCGGTACCGCGTCCGGCCATATTGGTCGCAATGGTGATCGCGCCCACTCGCCCCGCTTGCGCAATGATCTCCGCTTCACGCATATGCTGTTTGGCGTTCAAGACATTGTGCGGCAGTTTTTCTTTGCTCAACAAATTCGACAAGAACTCTGAATTTCCAATTGACGTTGTCCCCACCAATACCGGCTGACCGTGTTCTTGACACGTTTTAATATCGCGAATCACTGCTGCGAATTTTTCTGGCGCGCTCTTATACACCTGATCTTGCATATCGCGTCGCGCTGACACGCGATTAGGCGGTATCACGACGGTTTCTAAATTGTAAATTTCTTGGAACTCGTAGGCTTCGGTATCTGCTGTTCCCGTCATCCCGGACAACTTGCCATACATGCGGAAATAATTTTGAAACGTAATCGAGGCAAGGGTTTGATTTTCGTTTTGAATATCGACGCCTTCTTTGGCTTCCACCGCTTGGTGCAAACCTTCAGACCATCGACGCCCATCCATCAAACGTCCGGTGAACTCATCCACGATGACCACTTGACCCGTTTGCACCACGTAGTGCTGATCGCGGTGATACAAAATATGCGCACGCAACGCCGCGTACAAATGATGAATCAAATTGATGTTGCTGGCGTCATATAAAGAGCTACCTTCGGCCAACAAACCTAAACGCGTCAAAATTTTTTCAGCATTCTCAAAACCGCGTTCAGTCAAATGAACTTGATGGGCTTTTTCATCCAGCAAATAATCACCCTCGATTTCAACTTGACCAGAACCGTCGGGAGCGATTTCACCCACTTGCTTAGTCAGCAAAGCGGGAATCGCATTCATTTTTTTATACAAATCCGACTGACCTTCTGCGTGCCCCGAAATAATCAACGGCGTACGCGCCTCATCAATCAAAATCGAATCAACCTCATCGACAATCGCAAAATTCAAACCCCGCATTACCCGCTCACCAAGGTGATAGACCATGTTGTCGCGCAGGTAATCAAAACCAAATTCGTTATTGGTTCCGTAGGTAATATCGGCCGCAAAAGCAGCTTGTTTTTCATCACGTGATTTGTGCGACAGATTGACGCCCACCGATAAACCCAGCCATTCGTGCAAACGTCCCATCCATGCAGAATCACGCGCGGCCAAATAATCATTCACCGTAACGACGTGAACCCCCTTGCCGGTTAAGGCGTTGAGATAACACGGCAAAGTCGCCACTAAGGTTTTTCCTTCACCGGTACGCATCTCGGCAATTTTGCCGTAATGCAAGGCCATGCCTCCAATTAACTGCGCATCAAAATGACGCATTTTGAGCACGCGGCGCGAGGCCTCACGACACACTGCAAACGCTTCGGGTAACAAACTCTCCAAGGTTTCGCCGTCTTGAAAACGCTGTTTGAACTCTGGCGTCTTGGCTTTTAGCTGGCTGTCATCCAGCTGTTCGTAAGTACGTTCAAGCGCATTGATTTGCACGACCGTGCGTCGATATTGTTTGAGGATGCGCCCATTACGGCTGCCAAATATTTTAGTCAAAAACATACTAATTAGGGGAAGGGTTCAAAAATGCTAAAGGTGCTGATTTTAGGCGACTCTTATCTACGCAGATGAGGCGCACTACGCAGATGAGGTGCACAAATCAGTTGATTCCGCGTTTCTGTGAATTACTTCAACGGGGCCGGACTAAGCTCTTTTGCCAAAACACAGCGGTACGCTAAATAAATCGCGATCAACAAAAATCCAATCGCGACATAACCCGCGCGCGAATAATTTTCCAAGTGACCCATGGCGTCTTGATGAACAATTGCGCCCGCTAACAGGCTCGCTAAACCCATTGAAATTTGTTCAATACTGGTTTGCACGCTCATAAACCCGCCACGCATCGCGGTCTGCGGCACTAAAGAAAGTAAGGTTTGCGAAGGCACAGTGCGGCCGGACATCGCGACAAAAAATGTCGTCGTCAAAGTCAAAGCGATCCAGAGCGGAACCACCGGTAAATGGGTGATTAACAGCAAGGGAATAATCGACAACAAGGCACTGATCGTGAATACTTTACGCACGCCGACACGATCGGCCAAACGTCCAATTGCCCGCGATACCAATAAGGACGCGATGCCGCCAAACAAATAAATATAGGCCAAGTGATCCGTATCAATCCCTACGTTTTTCGCCATGTACAGCGCGATAAAAGGAATGACTGTAAACGCGCCCAAAATCACGCAGGCCGAAAATAAGAATGGCGCTCGATGTCGCGGCTCGGACACAATCATCCAAAACTGCGCCAGCGCACTGCGCGAATGCACATCGCCTTGCTTTAACTGAGGCAAAAATCGACGTGCTAAAAAGATCACCACAATGGTGCACAAAACCACGAATAAAAACGCCGCACGCCAGGAATATATTCCCGCATTCGCGGCAATTGATAAACCCACAGGAACGCCAAAAACACTGGCCGCAGCAAACCCCAACATCACTTGCCCCATCGCCAAACCGCGACGTTCTGGCGGAATCGCATCAGCCACCAAAGTTTTTACCATCACGCCCAGAAGGCCGCCTGAAGCACCTGCCAGCGCACGCGCCAATACTAAAAAAATAAAATTCGGCACAATCACACACGCCAAAGTGGCCGCTGCAAAAATACCCAATACCACAAAAAATAAACGACGACGATTAAATCGATCAATGATTCCGCCCATCCCGATGCCGCACAAGGCCGCGCTGATCGCGTAGACCGAAACCAAAAGACTGAAAGTGCCAACACTAATTCCAAACTCAGCAATCAAATAAGGAGATAGAGGCATCAAGATCATGAAATCAAGAATATGCACAAAATTTACGGAACTCAAGGTCCGTAATAACCACTTTTCTTGATGTGACGTCAAACCCATATCGATAATTTAAAAAAAGAGCGAGACTATAGTTGATTGCGCTGTAAAGCGTAAATGAAGGGTCCACAGACAGGCCGCGCACGGTCATGGCATCCGTCATGCATTTGCAGCGCCCACCGCAAGCACTGATTGAAGTCTTAGATGCCCTGTTTGCAGGCGTCTAAGAGTTAGGACATGCGCCCGATGGAGCAGCTCACAAATGACTTTGCGTTGATCAAGCCAGCTTCTAAGCCAGCGACGCTGCCGTGCTCGGGGTAGCCCATGGATTTGAGCTTGGCAATCAGGGGCTCGCGTAACAATTCATCTGCTGTGACGCTGATGAGTTGTTGTTCGCGGTCGATCACGATGTTTGAAACACCCTCCATGCTTTCCAAACCTTTGACGATGGACTTTTCGCAGCCACCGCATTTGATGTTTTCCACATGCACTTGAATTTGATTGACGGTCATACGAACTTCTTTTTACCGACATCCATTGTGTAATTTCCATTGCGGCTCGTGGCCGATTTTTTTAGCGAACTCGGGCACTTTGCAGCGCTCGGCTTCGGCAGGGTCTTGTGGTGCTGCCACATCGACGGCGGCATGTGGCTCAATGGGATGGCCATTCACCCAGCCCGTCACATTAAACACCACCACCAAAAACACAGCCAACACCGCACCTTGCACCCATGTGTCACCCGCGCCGGGCGTTGGGTTGTAACCGCACACATTGCCTGGGCACAGCTCAACCTTGTTGCGGCTCAACAAGTCGTACAACTTGCAGCCAATGCAAATGCCAAACGACGGCTCAAAAAACATCAACAACAAACAAGTGCCGCACACCACCATGTTGATGGGGCCAATCACGCCTTTGATGACAATCAAATACAGCATCAGCAAAGCCAGCACAAAGCCAATGGCCCATGCAAATCGCTTTTGAGGTGCGCCCACGTACTCGGGCGCTTGCTTGCGAACCACCCACTGCCCAAGAATCAGACTGGGTGAAAACTTCGGATTCACAAAAATGCGCAAGGTGAAGTCAATCAAAAACGCCACCACGAACACGCGGGTAGGCACAAAGTTGCCCAGCAGCATCGCGTTCATGAACGTGACCATGGCAAAGAAAAACAAAATGCCTGCGGCGGCACGCACAGCGCGCTCATTGAGCACAGGTACGTTGTAGCCGGGTATGCGTTCGCCGAATTGAAAAAATACATTTGACATGTGTGCCCCCTTAATAAATTGAAACGGATAACTGTAAAGTTCCGTGCGATCATATACCGCGCCAACACGCCAAACCAAGGCCGGCAGTGTCATTCGCGGTGGATGGGCCCTGTTGAGATCAACTCCCTCAGTGGCGGCCAATGGTGGCAGCGCAGGGGTGGCTGGCGTTCGGTGCAGTTGACGAAACTCTGCTGGTGACAAGCCAGTCCAACGGCGGAACGCTCGGCGCTGGGGATTGAAAACGAACTCGGTCAACGCCGCGCGGCGAATGGCGGCGAATGCACAGGTTCAGCTCGATGGGCGTCTGACCGAGGGGCTGCGGTTTATCGGACATAATCAGGTTTTACTTTAAAAATTATGAGACATGACTTCAAAAATTGCCGGCCATTTGTTAGTTGAGTGCCTTTTGGCCCAAGGTGTGACCCATGCTTTTGGCGTACCGGGCGAGAGTTTTCTGGCGGTGCTAGACGGTTTTCACCGCTACAAACAGCAACTCACTTTTGTGACTTGTCGCCAAGAGGGCGGGGCGGCCTTTATGGCCGAAGCCCAAGGTAAGCTCACCGGCCGCCCTGGCATCTGTTTTGTCACGCGAGGCCCCGGTGCCACCAATGCGTCCATTGGTGTGCACACCGCGTTTCAGGACTCCACCCCGATGGTGCTGTTTGTTGGCGACGTGGCCAGCGAGACCCGCGACCGAGAAGCCTTTCAAGAGATGGACTACACCCATTTCTTTGGACCCTCAACCAAGGGCATGGCCAAGCGGGTGGAGCGCGTGGACGATCCGGAGCGTTTGCCCGAATATGTGGCCAGGGCCTTTGCCACTGCCATGAATGGCCGCCCCGGTCCCGTCGTGCTGGTACTCCCCGAAGACATGTTGATCCGCCCCGTTAAAGCGCAGGCATTGGCCCGGGTCGAGCCGGTACAAACTTGGAGCGATCCGGCGGCCTTACGCACGCTGCGCGACATGCTGCTGGCGTCTCGAAAGCCCTTGGTGATTGCGGGCGGCGGCGGCTGGACACCGACAGCCGCTCAAGCCTTGCAACGTTTTGCTGAAAACTGGCAATTGCCGGTGGCCAATGCCTTCCGTTTTCAGGATACTTTTGACAATCACCACCCGCAGTATGCGGGCGATGTCGGTATTGGTATTGGCCCCGATCTGGCCCAGTGCGTGCGTGAGTCGGATCTGATTTTGGCCATTGGCCCACGTTTGGGAGAAATGACAACGGGGGGCTATACCTTGTTGCAAGCGCCCAAACCTGTTCAAAAATTGGTGCACATCCACAGTAGTGCTGAAGAGTTGAACCGTGTTTATCAGGCCGACTTGGCCATTCACGCCACCATGAACGCGGCTGCATGTAGCCTCGAAGCATTGAGCGCACCGTCTGCGCTTCCTTGGCTCCAATGGAGCGGACAAGCACACCGGGGTTATTTGAAAAATCTGCAACCCCAAAGTCTTCCCGGCGATGTGGACATGCCCGAAATCGTGGCCATGCTGCAAAAGCATTTGCCTGCGGATGCTCTGGTGACCAATGGAGCGGGAAATTTTGCCGGCTGGATGCACCGTTTTTTCAAGCACCATGGTCTGGCCAAGGGCCACAAAACACAATTGGCCCCGACCGTTGGCGCCATGGGTTATGGCGTCCCCGCAGGCATCGCCGCCAATTTATTGACCGGGCGAGTGGCTTTCACCATCGCTGGGGATGGTGATTTTTTGATGAACGGTCAAGAGCTTGCAACCGCGGTCCTGCATGGTGGCAAAAGCATTATTGTGGTTTTGAACAACGGCATGTACGGCACGATCCGCATGCACCAAGAGCGCGAGTACCCCACGCACACGACCGGCACGCAGTTGAAAAACCCTGACTTTGTCGCTTTGGCACGGGCCTATGGTTATGTCGGCGTTCACATCCAGAGGACGGCTCAATTTGAGGCCGCTTTGCTAGAGGCTTTGGCGCGACCAGAGGGGACCTTGATCGAAATCACACTCGACCCCGAAGTGATCACGACGCGGGGCACTTTGCAGGCCATCACCCAAGCTGCATTGGTTAAGGTGGCACATTCATGATCAGAGGACACTTGCGGGTGTGCTTTGAGACAAACGTAAAAAAACCGTCAAAGCCCCAGTAATCGGGCGGATATCTGCCCTGTAGGGGATTCTCTCGCATAGAATCATCCACCGCTCGCATCATAGTGGTGCAACGCTGACCGATTTTCAACCGCTTCATTTTCAACTTTTTTAGGAGTCAATCAATGAGCTTTATTCTTCAATCTTTGGGTAAAACTGTTTTAGCAAGCTTGGCCTTGCTGGTGCTTTTAATCGTCGTTTTGGGACAAAATTTTGCAAATGCTTATTTAGCACTATTAACCTCGACACACGTCATCTGCGGCGTCATGTGGATAGGTTTGTTGTGGTATTTCAATTTTGTGCAAATTCCATCGATGCCAAAAATTCCAGCGGAACAAAAACCTGCCATCAGTAAAGTCATTGCCCCAACGGCATTATTTTGGTTTCGTTATGGCGCGCTCGCGACAGTGATCAGCGGCTTGTGGTTAATGTTCGCCATGGGCTATTCGCACACCGCGTTTTTACTCACCGATCCAGGTAGTCGTTTTATCGGTATTGGAATGTGGATGGGCTTAATCATGGCCTTCAACGTCTGGCTCATCATTTGGCCGAATCAGAAAAAAGCTTTGGGCATCGTTGCGACTGAAGCCTCTGAACAAGCCAAAGCCGGACGCATCGCAATGTTGACCTCGCGGGTCAATACGATGTTATCGATCCCGATGTTGGTTTGCATGGTGGCACAACGTTTTGGTGGTCTGTAAAAACGCACTAAAAACCAATCTCGCAAAGAGTTGCTGAATCACGCACGCAAGAATGACATCAATAGTGAAATTATTTTTGTACGCGTGATTCATCAAACTATGATGAACTAAAGCCTATGATTGAAAACAGTCGAAGAGGAAAAAAAAGCGACAGAAATCATCGATCATCTTTTCAATTAAGGCTTGAAATAAACGTACCAGTCGAAACAATGCTCAAGACAAAGGCTGTCGAGAAAATCAGAAATACGTTCATCTGTGGCGACTCTGTTACCGAGATGAAAAAATTGCCTAACTCGTGCTTAGACCTTGTCGTCACTTCTCCTCCTTACAACTTGAAAAACTCTACAGGCAACGGAATGAAAGACGGTCGGGGTGGTAAATGGGCGAACGCAAGTCTTATCAATGGCTACTCACATCACAACGACTGTATGGAGCACGACGAATATGTCGCTTGGCAAAGAGATGCTTTGACAGAAATGTTCAGGCTCATCAAAGACGACGGGGCTATCTTTTACAACCACAAATGGCGTGTTCAGGGTGGATTGCTTCAAGACAGACAAGACATAGTCAAAGATTTTCCAGTCCGTCAAATCATCATCTGGAAACGCTCAGGAGGTATCAACTTCAACAAGGGTTATTTTTTGCCAACATACGAAGTGATTTATCTCATCGCAAAGCCTAAATTTGTTCTCGCAAAAGGAGCACAGTCGCACGGCGATGTTTGGACATTCAATCAAGAAATGAAGAACACTCATCCTGCTCCGTTTCCTGTCGCACTTATCGAGCGAATCATCGGAAGCACAAATGCTCAACTCATTCTTGATCCGTTTATGGGTTCAGGAACAACAGCAGTTGCGGCAAAACGATTAAGTCGAGACTTCGTTGGAATCGACATTTCGCCTGAGTATGTTGAAATGGCTAAGAAACGCATTGCGAGTGAATGGTTCACTTTGGCTGACGATGACAGAAACTTGCGATTGGCGGGCATTTGATGAAAACATACACAAAAGAGAGTCTCATTAAGGCGTTGAAAGAGATTCGAGATAAAGGCTGGATTGAAAGTCATCGACAAAGCAATGCTGGTGGCGTTGGAAACACGATTGAAGACTTGCTCGGTATTAAAGAAAACAACTTGCCAATCCCAAATGCGGCTGAATGGGAGTTAAAAGCACAGCGTATCGATACGACTTCTTTGACAACACTGTTTCACTCTGAACCGTCGCCGACAGCACTTCGATTCGTTCCGCAGATTCTTCTTCCGAAGTTTGGCTGGCAACACAAAGAAGCAGGGAAAAAGTATGGCGAAGATGAAAAGTCGTTTCGTCAGACTATCAATGCGAATGGGTTCTCAGACAGGGGATTCAAAGTCAAAATCGATAAAGAAGATAGAAAGATTCTTGTCGTCTTTGACGCTGAACAGGTTGATTCAAAGCACGAGCAATGGCTCGATTCAGTCCGGCAGAGAACATGTCAAAAAGGACTTGAAATCTTTCCGTATTGGGGATTCGATGATTTATTTCACAAAGTAGGCACCAAACTTCATAACTGCTTTTACTTGGGAGCAAGAATGAAAAAAGAGGGCGGGAAAGAGTTTTTTCACTACACAGAAATCTTGATGCTGAAACAACTGTCTCAGAGCAAGTTTGTCAAAGCAATCGAATCTGGCAATGTGTATGTCGATTTCGACGCTCGGACTGGGCACAATCACGGCACTAAGTTCAGAATCAAGCAGTCAATCATTTCGTCTCTATACGCTGAGACAACTGTTTTATAAGCGCTTGAGAAGACTTGCTTCAAACTCTCGTTAAGCAAGTAAGTTTATTTTTTGGGACACTCTCAACAATCGATCTGGCCGCTTGGATGGGGCTTTGACTTGTCTTTAAGTGCTCAAAAATCAGTTTGTCTTGATATATCTAGTGTTGCACTTCAATTTAGAGTCCATCAAACTAAACGGTATCAGTTTCTGGTTACCCGCGGTCCCATTCCATCAATACCCAGCCACGGACGCTGTTAATAAACCAGATTTTGTCCGCGCGGGTTAAATCGTTTTGCGTCAATTCTTGTTCGTGCACATTGCCACTGGCTAATACCGCCGCGCGAAAAGTCCCTGCCAATAACCCGCTCGACAAAGGTGGCGTCAATAACTTGCCCGCCAATTCGATCACCAAATTGCCCTTGGTAAATTCAGTTAAAGCGCCAGCTTGATTAAATAACAAGGTATCAAAATGTGGCGCATCAAGCCGATGATGCTGTTGATACACCGCGCGTGCGGTCGTTTTGTAATGCAAAAACTCATCACTGGCATCAATCGCACAACGGGCTAAAGTAAATTTAGGACAACACAGTTTTGCCGGCAGCGGTTTGACTTCAATAGACACTCGCCCTTTGACGTTTAACAAAATTCGCACCATGGCAGGCGCGTTTTTTTGGGGCGACTTCGCCACCGCATCGACTATCATTTTGACGATCTGATCCTCGCTCTGATCAGGCCAAGGATAGCCAAAATGCGCCGCACTATCGCGCCAACGCGCCCAATGCGCTTGCCATAAATCAATTTTTCCATTTTCGTAACGCACTGTTTCCAACACCGAAAATGGCTGGTGCGCGCGCGCCAAAAATCGCGTCTTATAACGCCACTCTTGCCACTCATCCTGCGGATTGGCATCCCAGGTCAATCCACTGCCCACCCCACAGCGCGCGTTATTACCCTGAATCGTCACGGTTCGAATCGCGACGCTAAAGGTTGCACGGATTGCTTTTGTCGATGAACGGTCGGGACGCACCACACCGATCGCGCCACAATAGACGCCACGAGGCGATTGTTCATATTGATGAATCAACTCTATCGCTTTAATTTTAGGCGCGCCAGTAATCGATCCACAGGGAAACAAGGCAGCAAAAATATCGCCTAAACCCACGCGGTCCCGCGTTTTCGCATGCACTGTCGAGGTCATTTGCCACACGGTCGGCAGTCCTTGTATCGCAAAAGCATCCGACACACTCACCTCACCGGCAATGCGCGATAAATCATTGCGCAACAAATCCACAATCATTAAATTTTCAGCGCGCTCTTTGGCGCTGTTGCGTAAATTTTCTCGCGATTGCGTATCAAGTAACTCATCCGCGTAACGCGGCGCAGTCCCCTTCATCGGCTGTGTCACGATGTGACCATTCCTACTATTCCAATCAAAAAAAAGTTCTGGCGAAACGCTCGCAATATGATGATCACCGCAATTCAAATACGCGCAATAGGCTTGCGGTTGCGCAGGTTTTAACGCGGTAAAAAAAGATTCGGCGTCACCGCTAAATTGACTGTGCGCTGGCGCAGTAAAGTTGACTTGATAACACGCACCTTCACCAAAACGATCGTGTAAGGCATTCGCATGCTGTGTAAATTCAGTCTCTGAAATTCCCATTTGCCAAGGACTGACAAAAAAATCAGCAATCTCGCGATCGTCATTTTCAGGATAATTTTGCGCAGTGGCAAACACCCCAAAATAGGCATAGGGTTGATTGGATAAATTCGCTTGATGCGTTTGATATGCCGGATCAAATGCGGCAGCGGCTTCGTAGGCCACATAACCGACGCACCAATAACCCTCACGTGCGTAATCTTGTATTTTTTCTAATAGGGGCGCAATATCTGATAACTGATCGGCGCGTAAAACAGCGATCGGATGATCAAAACTCGCGCGCTCGCGCACAGATTCAATCGGCGATTTAGCCTCTGATCTTGCGCGATAAGGAGAATCATAAGGAAAGTCAATATAAGGAAAGTCAATCAGTGCCCGCATGATGTACTCCAATTAACTCAAGGCATTGATTGCGATCAAAAGCTCTAGCAGTAAGGGCAAGGTCGCAGGCAACACCGGCGTAACTTCGATCGGATTTTGCCAAGATAGGATTTGTCCTTCGCGTCCAAAAGGTTTGCCCGTCCATTTTTGACAGAAAAAAATATGCACCTCGAAAAATGCGTGCGGATAACGATGTTGCACGCTGCGCCACGGCGTCAACTCCACACAACGAACGCCCAACTCTTCGTACAGCTCGCGTTGCAAGGCCTCTTGCAAAGTTTCATTCACTTCGACTTTACCGCCGGGGAACTCCCAATAACCCTCATATGCTTTGCCATTAGGTCGTTGCGCCATCAATATCGGTCGCAATCCAGTGGAAGGAATGCCATCAATCAATAAATCACGCGGCGGCGCGATTAACACACCAGCAACCACCGCAATCGGATTAAGCATATTTTTTAAAAGTTGGGCCGCACGATGACCAATATCAAGACGGCAAGCATGAACATCACCGGAATCTCATTAAATAAACGATAAAACCGTCCGCTACGATGATTGTGTCCGGCGACAAAGTGGCGATAAATCCTGGCGCAGTAATAGTGATAAAAAATGATCCCAAGCACCACAACCCACTTCGCATAAAGCCAGCTCTGGCCTTGTCCGATACCAATCCCCCACCACAACCACAAACCTGAAAGAACGGCGGGAATCGCCAAAATCGTCATAAAGCGCAATAGGCGTCGCGCCATCACAATTAAATGTTGGTGAACTTCGGGGTGCGTCGTCTCCGCAATATTGACAAAAATTCGCGGTAAATAAAACAGTCCGGCAAACCATGAAGTCACAAACAGCAGATGTATGATTTTGACGATTAAATAATCCATAGCAGGAAAAGATAAAGATGCGCCGGCGCACGTTTTAGCGCGTCTTATTTACGTGACGACTTTTTTTATGCGCGCAATTGTCTCGAACGCAGTGTGCAAATATCGTAGTGGAATGCTCCAAAATTTCAAATCCATGCTCTTGCGCGATCACGCGCTGGCATTGAGCAATGTGCTGGTCAGAAAATTCGGTTACGGCATTGCAATCCAGACAAATCAAATGATCGTGACTCGTACCATCGTTTAATTCGTAATACGCTTTTTCAGGATCAAAACTGCGCCGCAACAAAATTCCCGCGCTTTCAAACTGCGTCAACACACGATATACCGTCGCGATACCGATGTTATTTTTTTCTTCGAGCAGTGCGCGATACACGTCTTCAGCGGTAAGGTGACGCATTTTGCTGTTTTGGAATAACTCTAAAATTCGCGTCCGTGGCGCGGTGACTTTAAGTCCCAGTGCTTTGATTTCATCGGAGGGCGAAGTCGGCAACGTTGTCGTCATATCAGTCTCGATCAATGAGTATTAGGGGCACGGGCGCACGTTTGCCTTGCGTAATTTTTTTACCGTCGCTTTTAATTGTTGGCTTTGTGTCGCGTTCAAACCGTTCAAATCAAAATTCACTTCGTTTACGCCAGTAGCGCTGATCTTGCCTTTAATCCCCACATTAGCCAAACGTTTTTGACCGGCTTGTGCCGCTTCTTTTTGAGTAAAGCTCCCCAAAATAATTTGCCAGGGTGCGCCACTACTTAACTGCGCGTAGGATGCTTTCGATTTTAATTTTTGCAATTCTTGTTGCGCTAATTTTTGCGTTTTATACGGGCCGACAAAAATCACAAAGTGCTCACTCTTTTTTCCAAGGACTGTTTTGGCGTAGGTCTTGAGTTTCAATTTTTGCAAAATTTGCTGAAAAGGTTTGGTTTCATTAGCGGCAAAAGCCCCCACGCGCAAACAACTGTTCTTCCCATCCGCAACTGGATTGTGATCACGCGCAATATTTTTTACTACGACGGTCTTATTGACGGGGCGTGCGGGTGCGACGGGGGTCACGGTTGCGGGTGCGGGGGCTGTCGAAGGTACCGCCGGTGCCGCAGCCAGCGCTCTGGATGGATCGACAGCGCTTGGGGCATCTTTCATTAGTTTGGGCACCACAACCACCGGTGTAAGTGGCGGCGCCTCAGTACTTGTGAGGGGAGGTGGAACCGCAACGGTTTCCACACCCACTGTGGCGCTATTGGGCATTGCGGTGACAGGGGGAATGCTTGCGTTAGCCAATACGGTAATTTTGTCGGCGTTAAATTCACGGCGCAAGCGATCTGGTTCGCGCTGACTCAAATCCGAGTTCGCGTATAGCCACAGCCAAAACGCCATATTGGCAAGTGCTAAAAAAATAATCCAGAAACGTATCTTCATGATGTCTATTCAAGCAGAAATAAAAACACGCCAACTACTTGGCAGAATCGTGTCCCGCATACACCGCCAAACCGATTAGGCACAGATTATCGCGATATTCACTCTGGCACACCGACTCTTGATTGTGCCACGCTTGCTGTAACAACTGACCAAATCCACCACTGATGATTAGCGTCTGCGGCGACACGCGGCGACATAAATTTTCAATCACGCCCAAATGCGTCAACCAGGTTCCCGCCGTAAGCGCGTCCTCAGTTGTCTGAGGCCAATTAGTCAGCGACAGCAGCGCGCGCACCGATTCCTCTAACTGGTCCGACTCCTCAGTTTGCGCTTGCGATTGATCGGGCAATTGCGCCGTTTGATGCGCTAAAGCGCGTCGCATCAGTGCGATTCCAGGAATAATCACGCCGCCCATAAATTCAGGAATCGCCTCCCGACACCGCACCCAATCAAGCGTTGTCGCAGTGCCGGCACAGGCGACAAGATAAGACGCGCTCGTTTGATCCGCATGCGCCACCGCCAATGCTGCGGCAATACGATCCGAACCCAATTGAGGGGAATAATGAATTTTTAATAAGCTGGCGGGAGCTCGCGTAAACCATTCGATCTTGCTGTTCGGCGCCAAATGCGTCAAAAGCCCGCTAAGCCTTTGTCCAAAAGCTTTGCTGGCGACATTGCTGATAATGATGCGCGTGGGCAATCTTGGCAAACTGCGCTGCTTTAAAAAATCAACATGGGTGACCGTAAAGACTTCGCCTAAGTCCACCTGCTGGTCTTTTGGCGTAACTTCGTAGTAAGTAAACTTTACGCGGCTGTTGCCGCTATCGATGAGTAAAATAGTCATGTCAGGATAACCATATTAAGACCGCAATATTAGGACAACCATTTTTGCTGCAATTCAATGCGCCCGTCAAAAACGATTACCGCGTCACCCGCCATCATCACCGGAGCAGCCGCGCCCGACCACGTAATTCGCAGCGGCCCACCCCGTGTGTTTACCATCACCGGACTGTCTAACAGGCCTTGCGAAATTCCCGCCACGACGGCGGCGCACGCGCCACTACCGCAAGACAACGTCTCGCCCACACCCCGTTCAAATACGCGCAAATCAATCGCATGCCGATGGTGAATTTTCATAAACCCAAGATTCACCGCCGCAGGAAAGGCCGGATGTTTTTGCAGATGCTCACCCCATAGCGTTAATTCTGTAGTAGTGAACTGGTTTAACACCGCGACGGCGTGCGGATTGCCCATCGACAGCGTAAAAAATGACAAGGGGTTTACCCTTGAATCCTCATTCTTAATTATCCACAGGACGCCATCTGGCTGCGCCCCATCGGGGTTAAATGGAATTTCGCTGGGCGTAAAACGGGGCACGCCCATATTCACTTCTATCCAACCTGGCGTCGCGGCATCATCAAGTTCGGACAAGATCAAAATTCCGGCTTTGGTTCGCACGCGCACCGATTTTTTCGCCGATAAATTTTTGCTCCGAAGAAAGCGCAAAAATGCGCGCGCGCCGTTACCGCACGTTTCGACTTCTTGCCCATCGGCATTAAAAATGCGGTACACAAAATCGGGGGTTTCAGGATCGTCACTTTTTGCCGCCTCAACCCACAGCAACTGATCAGCGCCGATGCCAAAGTAACGATTGCCCAGCGCCTGGCACAGCGCGCGCGTAGGGACAATTGTTTGAGCAATCGCGTTAACCACAATAAAGTCATTGCCGTTACCGTGCATTTTGGTGAAGTGCAAAGTATTCATCGTCATCAATCGTAAAGAGAAGCTTGTCCTTCTGGCCGCGTTTTAAAACGCCGATGCGTCCATAAATACTGTTCTGGCCGCGTGTGAATCCACTGCTCTAATTCACGATTCAAACGCGTCGCCGTCACCAGTTCTGGCTCATCATCCGCGCCCAAATCCAAGGGGGTCAAGAGCTCGACCTTCCACCCCTGATAAGCGGGTAAATACGCGGCAATCACGGGCACCACCACCGCGCCAGTTTGGCGCGCCATACGAATCGGCCCGGTTACGGTTGCCGCAGGGTTGTCAAAAAATGGCGCAAACACCGCGCCACGAATTCCAAAATCCATATCTGCGGACAGCGTCACCGCATGATGCGCTTTGATGTGTTGCAAAATCAGCCGAGGGCCTTCATCACGCGCGACTAAAAAAGTGCCAAAACGACTGCGCCGCCGGGCTACAAAGCGATCAAACCACGGCTGCCGTTGGCGTTGATACACATTGACCACCGGCAAACCCAGATTCAATGCCAAGCCATACGAGGCCACCAGTAAACAAACAAAATGCGGAATCCAAAAAATAATCGGACGCTGCTCATGCACATTGTTGGCCGCACGAACCGCGCTCAAATCAATTTGCATTTTTTGGATTAAATAGCTACGCCGACTCCACCAAAAAATACTTTGCTCCAACATTGACCGCGCCGCGTAACGAAAATGAGCGCGCGTCAGTGCGTCAATCTCTACCGCTGATTTTTGCGGAAAACACAAGCGCAAATTCACCACGCAAATGTGGCGCCGCTTTTTCCCCAAGTGATATGCCACGACACCCAAAGCTTCGCCCAGCCGCGCCAGCATCGGGTAGGGCAAAAAACTGAATAGCCAACTCAAAAAGGGCAGGGTAAACATACCAAAATTTTTGAACAATTTAAGACTGATTTTGAGCATCGGACGCGACTGGTGCATCGCCTTTATAACGGTTATACGACCAGTTGTACTGCTCGGGTGCGCGCGCAATTAAATACTCCATCGCGGCATTGCAACGCCTCGCCTGCTCATGCGCGTGATCAGTTTGCGCAATCGCAAAGGTGTCGGGTAAGAAGGTACATTCAAATCCGCTCGGACTGCGCACCACTGCCGCCAAAATAATCACCGCACCGGTGCTGTGCGCCAGCTTGCCCGCCAAAGTCATGGTATACGCAGTGTGTCCAAAAAAATTAACCCACACGCCCAAACCCTCTTGCGGCACTTGATCAGGCAAGACACAGCTAAGGGCGCGATTGCGCAAACTGCGCAAAAGTGAACGCACGCCTTGCGCGTTCGCCGGAACTTGCAACAAAAAATCACCGCCACGTCCGGCATCAATGATTGTTTGCATCATGGCTTTTTTGGCGGGACGAAACAGTGCCGTCAAAACCGTTTGATTGGCGGCGCAGACGGTTCCAATAATTTCAAACCCGCCCAAATGCGGCGTCAAAATTAATACGCCCTGACCTTGTTCACGCGCTTGTTCGATCAATTCCCAACCCTGCACCCGCACTTTTCGCATGACGAATTGGGTGGAATTAAACCAAATCCACGCGATTTCAAATGCCGCGCGACCCGCATGGCATAGGGCGCTGATGAAATGCCGTTCATAACCCGCGTAAGCCAAATGGGTTCGGGTCCGTTGTCGATAGCGCGGACTCAATACCGCAACCAGCAATCCCAAACCCGCGCCCAAACGATACAACACGCCGTAGGGCAAACGCGCAACAAGACGATAGAAAAAAAGTAACACGATTAAATATCCACCTTAAAATGTTCCACTGCTTCTGGGCCACTGACATCATCCCTAAACGCTCTAAGAGATAATTGCCGGCCTTTGTTTACGCCTTACCTATCTTACCTACCCGACCTTTACTTAAGCTTCAGGACTGATTATGTCAATTTTGCATCAACCCTCTCCACCCGCAGGCCAAGCGCCGTTTATTTGTGTGCCGATCATGACGGCAAACCTCAGCGCGCTGGGCGTACAACTATCGCAGATTGTGCCGCACGCGCCCGATATGTTGGAATTTCGGGTTGATTTTATGTTGGAGATCAGCCCTCTCACGACGCTGGCGGCGATTGATTTAATTCGCGCTTACGCACCTACCATCCCTTTGATCGTGTCATTCCGTTCACCCAATCAAGGTGGGCAAGTCACCTCGCTGAAAGCCGATGGCGTCTTTGCGCTGCTCGCCGATATTTGCGTACACGGTAAAACCAGTTATATCGATTACGAAATCCAACATTCTGACAACGAAATTAAGTTGTTACGTCACTTGAGTGAAAAACATCAAGTCGGTTTGATTTTGTCACACCACGATTTTGCGCAAACACCTTCCGATGAGGCGCTACGTGAACTGACCATCAAAGCCTATGAGCAAGGCGCCGATGTGATCAAACTCGCGCTTATGCCACAATCGGCCTCTGACGTTTTGCGGATTTTGAATTTAAGTGCCGAATGGCGGCGACATTTGGATATTGCCTTGATCACTATCGCGATGGGTGAGTTGGGTGCGTTCTCTCGCTTAATCGGTGGTCACTACGGTTCGTGTGTCTCGTTTGCCAGTGTGGATGGAAAAGCCTCGGCGCCGGGGCAGTGGTCAATTGAAGAAACCCGCGCGGCCTGTCATTTGCTGTACAAAACGCCGCCGATTTAAATTCTACATTCGCAGTCACTCATTTCTGCCCATAGCTCAGCCGGATAGAGCATCAGCCTTCTAAGCTGAGGGTCACAGGTTCGATTCCTGTTGGGCAGGCCAGATTTTCACGCGCATCGCTCACTGCCGAATTTCCGTGCCAATCGCCTCGTCGCTGACCAGTAGGCGCAAAATAACGTGCGGTTCGCGACCATCGGCAATGTGAACTGATTGCACACCTCCTCGAGCGACCTCTAGGGCGGCGGCAATCTTGGGCAACATGCCCCCATAAATCACTTTAGCGTCAATCAAACGTGCAATCGCCGCACCATCCAAATGCGCTAACAGCGCGCCTTTTGCATCCAACACGCCACTGATATTGCTGATCATCACTAATTTGTGCGCAGACAAAGCACAGGCCAATTGCCCGCACACGGCGTCGGCGTTAATGTTGTAAACCTGCCCCGCCGCGTCTTGCGCGATCGACGACACCACTGGAATATAGCCTGCGTTTAACAGTGTAAAAATCACATGCGGATTAACCTGAGTGACCTCGCCCACAAAACCTAAATCATGCGCCGCATTTAATTTTTGCGCGCAAAACAATTGACCATCTCGACCACTGACCCCAACAGCGCGGCCACCCACCGACTGAATCAAACCCACCAAATGTTGCTGCACTTCGCCGACCAGTACCCATTGCGCCACTTGTAAAGTCGTCGCATCAGTTTTGCGCATACCGTCGATGAACTCGCTGTGATGGCCAATTTTTGCCAAAGCGGCATCAATCTGTGGCCCGCCACCATGAACCAATAACGGTCGAACACCCCATTGTTGTAATTGCACCAAGTCGCGCATCATGCCCATTTGTAACTCGGGATCGGTCATCGCATTGCCGCCATATTTGATCACGACAATCTGCCCGATCAAAGCATCTAACAAAGTTTTATGCGGAATAAAAGCATTCATGTTGTTTGATAAAGTTGTATAAAACTCTGCTCACCATTACTTTTTGTACGAGATCAGATCAAAAATTCGATGTCCCAGTTTGACCCCACGACGTTCAAATTTGGTTTCAGGACGCGCGTGTGGCGGCACGTTGGGCCGCGAGACAAAATCACCGGCAGAAAAATCGACATTCGCCCTAAAGTCGGCGCGTATCGTGTCGGCATACTCTGCCCAGTCAGTCGCGCAATGCACAAAACCGCCAACACACAATTTTTGCGACAACACCACCAGCATCGCGGGATTGATCAAGCGTCTTTTGTGATGCCGTTTTTTAGGCCAAGGATCGGGGAAAAAGATATGCACGCCAGCGAGTGCGCCATCGGGAATCATTTGCTTCAAGGCTTCGACTGCATCGTGTTCAATAATTTTGAGATTGCTCAATTGCTGCGCTTCAATCAATTGCAACAAATGAGCGACGCCGGGTTTATGGACTTCAAGCGCGAGAAAATTAAATTCTGAACGTTCGCCTGCGATCTGTGCAGTAGTATCGCCCATGCCAGAACCGATTTCCAGAATAACTGGCGCGATGCGATCAAAATGCTGCCCCCACTGCGCCATCGTTGGCGCAAAGGGAATTTGATAGCGCGGACTTAATTGCGCGAGGGCTTGGCGACGTGCAGCACCCATCGGGCCACTACGCAAAACAAATGATTTAATCCCCGAACGGGGTGGGATCACAGATTCAGTCATTAAATTGATTGACAAAATACGGCATAAAAAAACGATGTTCAAAGTATTAGTGTTCGACTGGGATGGAACCCTATTTAATTCTGACAATCCGACGGTGGAGTGTATCCTTGACACTTGTAGCGCACTCAAGTGGGTTTTGCCCGAACGCGCCGCCATACAGTACCTCAGTGGTTTGAGCGTTGAGCACATCGTGCAAGCGTTATTTCCGAGTGCCGACGCAGAAAATATAACGCGCTTTACCACCCTGTTTGATCATTTGTACGCCGATTACGCCAAAAACAGGGGTCTATTTCCTGGTATTCCGGCACTACTCAAAACACTGAAAACGCACAATTTTCAATTGGCAATTGCCACAGGGAAACCCTACTTCAGTCTTGAATCTGCGCTCAAACATTGTGGCATCGAGCACTTGTTTGACTGTACGCGCAGCGCCGATCAAACGCGCTCCAAACCTGATCCGATGATGCTCGAACAAATTGCGACGCAATTGAACGTCACACCCAGACAAATGGTCATGATTGGCGACACGAGCTTTGATATGGAAATGGCGCATAAGGCCGGATGTGCCGCCATTGGCGTGTCATACGGCGCGCACTCGGCCGAACTCTTGACCCGCTACCCCCATCACATTATTGTTCCCGACGTGGCGAGCTTGGCGCGCTATTTGATGAGTGTTCGTTAACGCCGAATCTTGTCTCGCCACAAAGTCAAAATCACTGCGCTTATTAAGAATGATCGCTCTTATTAAAAATGGCCACTCTTAGCGAACCGCGCGCCACAACATATAACTGGCCAAGGCGTACAAAATCATCGCAAAAATTCTTTTTAAGATGGGTACCGGCAAGCGATGCGCGGCCTTCGCACCAAAATGCGCGGCCAACATGCTGCTAATCACAATCACCACCACGGCGGGCACATAGATATAACCCAAAGACCCCGCAGGCAAGCCCGTCACATTCCAGCCGTGATAAATATACGAAATTGATCCACTGAGCGCAATTGGGAATCCCATCGTCGAACTGGTAGCAATGGCCGTGCGCATCGCAACATTACACCACACCAAAAAAGGCACGGTCATCGCGCCGCCGCCTGCACCGACAATGCTTGAAACAATTCCAATTGCCGATGTGACCGCCAGCAAAGCGCCCGTTGACGGCACTTGCCGCGCGCTTGTGGGCTTTTTATTTAACAAAGTTTGCGTCGCTGAAAATATCGCGAACAGTCCAAATAAAAAAGCCATCAAGCGACTGTTCAGATAAGTTGACATCAGTGGACCTAACCACGAACCCAAGATCATCCCCGGCACCAAGCGCCACACCAAACGCCCATTGATCGCCCCATGCTGATAATGCGAGCGCATCGAGGCTAAAGACGTGAAGGTAATGGTCGATAAGGCGGTCGCAATGGCCATGTGGGTCAGGTATTCGGGCGGAAAACCCCACACACCCATGAAGTAGGCCATGAAGGGCACCAAAACCAAACCGCCGCCGACTCCCAACAAACCGGCGATAAATCCCGCCCCAAGACCCAGCACCAATAAGGCGATCAATGAGAACAAATCCATAGCGAAAAATAATTGAGGATATAAAAGCGCAGAAAATAAAAACCGCTGCAACTGTACAGTTGCAGCGGTTAAATAACGCATGACTCCTGACACATGAAAATGACCGCTGGTCAGGTCTGAAAAAAGTGCCCCGCCTGTGCCGTTAGCCCTATCCCAAACCCGAAGGTTCAAGGCTGTTGCGGCAAGTGAATTTCGGGTTCATCGGACTAGCGACGCTCACTCCCATTCACTATATGAGCAACAAAAGTTAATATCGGTTCAGAATACAAGCCATCGCGAACACCGCAGGGCGTCCGCATTGTACGCGCGCGGCATCTTCTGTCAACCACCACCACAATCACCATAACCACGTATCGGCTTTGTCGCACACATTCCTAAAAATCGCTTCTTTTCGCGCGGCCCTTCATAATCCAGTTCTGTGTTTTTAAATATTATTTTTTCGTAATGAAATTGACCCACCCTAAGAAATTGGCCCTACCTACCTCAGCCCAAAGCCGCTCTGATCGGATCATGCGCGAAATTCGCTGGTTGTTTATTTTGCTCTTATTAAGTTTTTATATCGCCGCACTACTCTCTTACAACCCTGTTGATAGCGCGTGGTCGCGCGTGGCGGCGGATGATGCGATGATCAAAAACTGGGGCGGCGTTTTGGGCGCGTATGTCGCCGACATCGCCTTATATTTATTTGGCCGCTCAGCCTGGTGGACTGTTTTTGGTATCACTTTAAGCGTCTTGCACCATTACTGGACTTTGCGCCAAGCGATTCGCCATCCCGAACATTCCGCCGCCGCGCCGCATCGTGCGACTCGCATTATTGGATTTGTCTTGCTCATGATGGGCAGCGTGATCATAGAATTTTTCAGCAAAGATTCGATCGATTTGCCTTTTGGTCACGGCGGCTTGTCCGGTTATTTGTTAGGTCATCACTTGCACCGTTTCATCAGTTTTTATCCCACCATCGGTCTGGCCTTCGCGCTGTGGCTAATGGGCATGAGTTTATTCATTCAAGTTTCTTGGTTACGCCTTGCTGAAGCCATCGGTAATGTGGTCGAATGGCTGGGCAATTACGTTTTGACGCGCTGGCAAACTTGGCGTGATCGACGTTTAGGAGAATCCGCCGCCGCGCAACGCGAAACTCAAGTTCGGATTGAACGCGCGCGCATCAGCGACGCCGACGAAGTCGCCATCATCGCGCCGCCGCCAGAAACCGAATTACCCAAAATCACCCAACAACGGATTCAAGCGCGGGTGCAAGCAGAAAAACAAGACACGCTTTTTGTGAATACGGCGTCTTTACCACCCTTGCATTTGCTCGATCCGATTAAACCGTCGCTCGAAACGGTGAGCAAAGAGCACATCGAATTAACTTCGCGTTTGATCGAACGTAAATTGGCCGAGTTTGGCGTGACGATCAAAGTCATCACCGCACAACCTGGGCCCGTGATCACGCGCTATGAAATTGAACCCGCCTCCGGTGTCAAAGGCAGCCAAGTCGTCAACCTCGCCCGCGATTTAGCGCGCGCACTGTCCTTGACCAGCATTCGCGTAGTCGAAACCATCCCGGGCAAAAATTTCATGGGACTGGAATTACCCAATCCCAAACGCAATGCGGTGCAACTGGCCGAAATCATTTCTTCGGCAACTTACAACGCCAGCGCGTCAATGCTCACCATGGCCTTGGGTAAAGACATCGCGGGCAGTCCCATTGTTGCGGATCTGGCACGTATGCCGCATTTACTGGTCGCGGGGACGACAGGATCAGGAAAATCGGTTGGGATTAACGCGATGATTTTGTCCTTGCTATACAAAGCAACTGAAGAACAAGTGCGCTTGATTTTGATCGACCCAAAAATGTTGGAAATGGCGTCTTATGAAGACATTCCACACTTAATCGCGCCAGTGGTTACCGACATGCGACAAGCGGCCAATGCGCTCAATTGGTGCGTCGGCGAGATGGAACGCCGCTATCGTTTGATGTCCAAATTGGGCGTGCGCAATTTGGCGGGCTATAACCAAAAAATCAGCGCCGCGCGCCAGGGCGATCATCCTCTGACCAATCCATTTTCACTCACCCCTGATACGCCAGAGCCGCTAGAAACCTTGCCGCACATCGTGATTGTGATTGATGAACTGGCCGATTTAATCATGGTCATCGGCAAAAAAATTGAAGAGTTAATTGCGCGGATTGCGCAAAAAGCGCGCGCCGCTGGCATACATTTAATTTTGGCGACGCAACGCCCATCGGTTGATGTGATTACGGGTTTGATTAAAGCCAACGTCCCAACACGAATGGCGTTTCAAGTATCCAGCAAAATTGATTCTCGAACCATCTTGGATCAAATGGGCGCCGAATCTTTATTAGGCATGGGTGACATGTTGTACCTGCCCCCCGGAACAGGTTTGCCACAACGCGTGCACGGCGCCTTTGTGTCGGACGAAGAAGTCTTGCGCGTCGTTGAGTACTTAAAACAAAAAGGGCCGCCGCAATATATCGAAGGCGTTTTAGAAGGCGGCACGGGAGACGATGACGCCGGTCAAAGCGGTATTGGCGATGGCGTTGACGGTGAAAAAGATCCGCTGTATGACGAAGCAGTTGATCTGGTCTTGAAAAGCCGGCGCGCGTCGATTTCGTTTGTGCAACAAAAATTACGCATCGGCTACAACCGCTCGGCGCGACTTCTCGAGCAAATGGAAAACTCGGGCTTGATCACTTCGATGCAAAGCAATGGTCAGCGCCAAGTCATCGCATCAGGCGACACCCAATGATGATCAAACCGCCCTCGGCAAAGAAGCGCGCCCCTGCTGCATCAAAAACTACCACATCAAAAACTGCCGCAGTCGTACCCAGGGTCACGCCCACAGCCGCGCTAACAGAAAAATCGCTTTCTGCGCCCCGTAGCAGTGCACAACGCGCGGTGCAACATCGGACGCATCAGACCGCGCGTCATTTTGGCGACACCTTGACATTCTGTAGCCTGGGTAGCGGCAGTGAAGGCAATGCGCTGCTCGTCGCGTATCAAAATACGTTAATCATGGTTGATTGTGGATTCAAGATCAGCGCAATCCGTGACCGTTTGGCACGCCATCAATTGCGCCCCGAAGATTTAAGTGCGATTTTTGTCACGCACGAACATCAAGACCATTTGGGCGGTGTCGCATCGCTGGCACGTATCGGCAAAGTACCGATTTTTGGCAGTCGTGGCACTTTAAAAAATGTCAAATCCACGCAAGCATTACGCATACATTTTTGTCAAGACGAACAAGTCAAAACCATCGGCGCGCTACAGCTCACCCCATTCTCAGTGCCTCATGACGCCAACGAACCCCTGCAAGTAGTCATCAGCGCCGGCGAAGGTGAAGCAAAGCGTAGTCTTGGCGTGATTACCGACGCCGGCCACGTCTCGCCCCATATGGTGAAAAGTCTGAGTTCCTGTCACGCGCTGTACGTCGAATTCAATCACGACCCGCTGCTGCTGCGCCATTCCAGCTATCCGCCACGACTGCGTGCGCGCATCGCCGGCAACTACGGGCATTTAAGCAACCAACAAGCGGTGAAATTGCTGCACGCGCTACCCGTGCCCAAACCTCTCACCTTGATCGCCGCGCACTTGAGTAAAAAAACCAACTCTCCTGAAAAAGTTCACGAAGCCCTGCACGAATATTTAACGCAACACCCCAGCACACTGGTCATCGCCAATCAAGAAACGGGATTTGATTGGATGACCGTTTAATAGAATTATCTGCCCCCTTCTTTTTTAATAACTAACTTCATGGATTGTTGATGAACAATATTGATGATGTCTTTAAGCCTGAAAATAAAACCATCAAACAAATTTTTGGCGATGTTGATGCTTTCTATGAAATGCCTATTTATCAACGTCCTTATGCATGGGATAAGGAACGAGTCGAGCAACTTTGGTTTGATATTTTAGAAGCGTATCAAAATAACGCTAACGATCGCTCTGTTGATAAAAGCTATTTTTTGGGATCAATCGTTGTTATTAAAAAAGACGATTATTACGAAGTCGTTGACGGTCAACAACGCTTAACAACGCTAACGATTTTGTTCTGTACGCTGCGCGATATGAAACTTGACTTGAAGCAAAACAAAATCATTAGTAACAGCGTTACAGATTTACTCGAAGATAAGAAGCGGGTTAAGCTGACAACACACTTGAATAATCAAGCTAAATTCGAACAAAGCGTTATCAGTGGGATCAACTTCGTGGTATCTAAAAAAGAACTGAGCGAAAATAAATTTCTTCAGACCTCGTTTTATTTCAAAAATTTAATAGAAAGGTCTCGCGATCAAGGAGATGAGTCTTTTATCAAGGATTTTGATGCTTTTATTGACTATCTACTCAACCAAACCACAATAATCCGTGTTGTGTGCTTTGACGAAGGCTTTGCCATCAAACTTTTTACCGTCTTAAACGACCGAGGACTTGACTTAACTGCCGCCGATATCATTAAAGCGAATTTATTACAGCAGCTAACAGACGAGCGTAAAAGAGATCAATTTATTGAAGTTTGGAAACAGATTGAGCAAACGTGCAAGTCCTTTGACGAGAGTATGCAAGGGGTTTTAAATCTGTATCTTTACTATCTAAAAAGCGAGAACCCTCGAAAATCTTTGCAGGATGAGTTAAAAGAACAATTTAAAAACATCGATCCTCAAAAAATAATTGTCGATTTACAAAAATTTGCTGAAAATATTGCGGGAATACTGGCATCATCTGGTGATAAAGATATTTCAATGCTAAAGTATTTGCCCCAATCTATTTATTGGAAGTCGATCTTAGCCACGGCCAAGCAGGTCAATTACGCCGAATACGCAGAACTTAAATCCGTGATCACCAAGTACTTCTATCAAAGCTGGATTGCCGGCGGGACCGCCAATCGAATAAAACAAACTTCGTTTAATCTTCTCAAAAAAATAAAAAATAAAAAATCTGTTAACGATATTAAAAAAGTACTCCTTACAAATCTTGAAGCGTATCCATCTTATCTAAACTCGCTATCTGAACAAAATGCTTATTGGCACAAATGGCATAAACCACTGTTGCTGTCAATTGAATACTTCCAGTCCGATGCCAAACATTTTATTGAGCTGTCGTCCGACCTTCACACTGAGCACGTTTTACCGCAGGAGTGGAATCACAAAGGTTCAACTTGGAGTGACTACTTCTCTACAGAAACCGCAATTCCGCTGCTTAATACCTTAGGCAATTTAACCTTACTCTCTGGGTTAAAGAATATTCGCGCAAGTAACCGCAGTTACAAAGATAAGCTTGAAATTTATAGGGGCAAAGGGTTAGATGGGCGAACCTCGTTTGAAATCACCCAAAAAATAATGTCGGATTACCCCGTTTGGACCTCAAAATCCATTCAATCACGTCAGGAATGGATCGTATCTGAAACAAAGCGAATTCTCGATATTAAATAAAGCACTTTCATCATCTCTTTGTATTCCATCCGCTCAAATAAAGTTTAGAACACCTGAACACCGACATCACAAGCGCGCATAAAAAAACCGCCACGATAATCGCGACGGTTTTAATTGATGACCTACAAAACTACATTCAAACATTAATCGGGTTTAAATCCAGTCGCGGCATAAACCTCTTTAATCAAGCTCTCGCCAATACGTTCGCTCATTTCTTTATGAACCGGCACTAATGCTTTTTTGAACGCCGCGCGTTCTGCCGCAGTCAAATTCTGCACGGTCGTTTTGCCTGACGCTTTAACCGCATTTAAAGCCGCGTCATTTTCTTTTTTCGCCACGCTGTTGGCGTAGTTCGTTGACTCCACAATCGCTTCGTCTAAAGCTTTGCGAATATCTGCGGGCAATCCATCCCAGAATTTTTTATTCGCGATCAAGACATAACCTAAATAACCGTGGTTGCTATCAACCGCAAATTTTTGCACTTCGTGCATTTTTTGCGTATACAAATTTGACGGTGGATTTTCTGTTCCATCCACCACGCCGGTTTGTAGCGCTTGATAGACTTCGGAAAATGCCATGCTTTGCGGGTTGGCGCTTAAGGCACGAATTTGCGCTTCTAACACTTTAGATGATTGAATCCGCATTTTTAGACCTTTGAAATCGGCAGGTGTACGAATCGATTTATTGGCTGAAAAAACTTTGAATCCGTTATCCCAAAATTCCAAGCCGATGATGCCTTTGGGTTCTAATTTTTTCAACAAAGCTTTACCCACTGGACCGTCAGTCACTTTGCGCAAATCATCATAGCCATCAAAAATATAGGGCAGATCAAATACTTCAAACTCTTTCACGCCCAGTGGACCAAATTTGGCCAAAGAAGGGGCCAGCATTTGCACCGCGCCCAATTGCAAGGCTTCCATTTCTTCTTTATCTTTGTAAAGCTGACTGTTGGGATAGACCTCAACTTTGACGCGACCTTTGGTTTTTTCACCGGCCAATTTAGCAAATACTTTTGCTGCTTCGCCTTTTGGTGTGTTTTCGGCCACTACGTGACTGAATTTAATGACGATCGGATCTGCCGCGTGCACCAACTGGGCACTGGCAAAGGAAAAAGTGAGGGCAAGCAAAAATAATTTGATCAATTTACTGTGTGTGAATTTCATCATATCTCCTATCAAAACAACGATTATTAAAAAAATAAAAACGATGCCAGTAGTTTTTATCTACCGCCATCGGTACTACCAAACTCATTCCCGTTTAACTCTCAAAAACCATGCAGTTAAATCGATCACCTGACAGAATTGCTCGCGCGCATTGTTCTCCAGCACAGTCGCTCGATAATAAGCAAATACTTTTACTGCGCTGGATATGTCCCCAACCCTAATGTCCCCAACCCCAAATTCTATTGTCAACACCTCGGTGATCGACACTTCTCTTGGCCAACGCTATCAAGAATTGCTGAACGGCTGTGCGCAAAAATCAACACAATTACAACGCCCGCCAGCCCGCATTATCGCGGTATCCAAAACGCGTACACCCTTAGAAATACAGCCTTTGGCACAATTAGGGCAAATCGATTTTGGTGAAAATTATGTTCAAGAAGCACTGCCCAAAATCGCCGCACTACAAGCGATCCATCCACAATTGATCTGGCATTTTATCGGCCCGATTCAAAGTAATAAAACCGCCCTAATCGCTGCGCACTTTGATTGGGTGCACAGTATTGACCGTTTGGCACACGCGCAAAGACTGTCGCGCCAGCGCGGCGAATTACATAACTTAATAAATAAGGTAAGCCTGCGCGCACCTCTCAATATCTGTATTCAAGTTAACACCAGCGGTGAATCGAGCAAATCTGGCGTCGCGCCAAACGAAGTGATCGATTTAGCACGCGCCTTAAATAATTTGCCGCATTTATGCCTGCGCGGTCTGATGGCTTTGCCTAGTCCTGTTCATCCAGAGAACTCATCAGCAGAGGGTTCATCAGTAAACGCTTTGGCTCAACTGACTCAAGAATTTTCGCTGATGCACACTTTATTGGCGCAACTGCGTACTGAGCTGGGCGCCAGCACGTCTGAAAATGTACTGGATACTTTGTCCATGGGAATGTCGGGCGATTGGCCGATCGCCTTGGCCCACGGCGCAACACATATTCGCATCGGAACACAACTGTTTGGCGCGCGCGCCTAATTCAAAACGCCTCTCGCCACAGGTAAAACGAGAGTTGCAAACTGAGGCAGCAAACTAAAACTAAAAACTCAGCGCGCACCAATTTACCTCTTTTCTTGTGGCGTTTATTGTGGCGTTTATTGCGCCATTTCTTTTGCCGTAGCGTCCAAAGATTGACGAATCAAAGCAATCATCAAATCAATTTCAGCGTGGCTCATCACCAAGGGCGGCGCAATAATCATGCGATCACCGACCGCACGCATAATCACGCCGGAGGCAAAACAATGACGGCGACAGACCATTCCGACTGAACGATCCGAAGCAAAAGGTGCCCGCGTCGCCTTGTCTTGAACCAAGACCAAGCCCGCCACCATACCACATGTTTCGGTAATGCTCACCAGCGGATGATCGGCCAAACTCATGAATTTTTGATGAAAATAGGGCGCGGTATCAGTCGCAACTTTGTTGACTATTTTGTGTTCATGCATCAACTTCAGATTCGCCAAGGCCACCGCGCATGACACGGGATGCCCCGAATACGTAAAGCCGTGATTGAAGTCGCCACCGGCCACCAGCGCATCGCCAACGCGTGCGCCGAGCATCACGCCACCCAAAGGCAGATAACCCGAGGTGACGCCTTTAGCCAAAAGAATCAGATCAGGCGTATAGCCAAAATATTGGCATCCAAACCACGTGCCCAAACGACCGAAACCGCAGATCACTTCATCCGAAACCAACAACACATCGTATTTGCGACAAATCCGCTCGATCTCTTGCCAATATCCAGGGGGAGGAATAATCACCCCGCCTGCGCCTTGTACGGGTTCGCCAACAAAGGCGCCGACTTTATCCGCACCAATTTCTAAAATTTTGTCTTCCAACCACGATGCGGCACGCAATCCAAATGCCTCTGGTGTTTCATCCGTACCACAAGCGTAGTGATAGGGCTGACCAATGTGCGCAATTCCCGGAATCGGCAAACCACCCTGCTTGTGCATATCGGACATGCCTCCCAACGAAGCGCCGCCAATCGTACTGCCGTGATAGCCGTTTTTACGTGCGATGATGAATTGTTTTTCAGGTTTGTTTTGCAAGCTCCAAAAATGCCGCACCAAGCGAATCATGGTGTCATTCGCTTCCGAACCAGAGTTCGTGAAAAACGCACGGGTAAACCCTGGCGGCGTGACCTCACTTAAGTTGCGTGCCAAATCCACCGCAGGCACCACGGTCGTATTAAAGAAGCTGTTATAAAACGGCAAGGTCTCCATTTGTCGCGTCGCGGCATCCACCAAGCTTTGCTGACCATAGCCCATATTGACGCACCACAATCCCGACATCGCGTCCAGAATTTTATTGCCCTCACTGTCCCAAACAAAAATGCCCTCGGCTTTAACCATCACACGCGCGCCTGTTTTGGCCAGCGCGGCAGTATCGGTAAACGGATGCAAATAATGTGCGCTGTCATCGCGCTGAATTTGTGCGGTATTCCAACTCATACAGCCTCCTTTTTGTTTTAAATTTTATTTGGTACGTACCACGCCGTCTTGACAGACTAAGCATGCGGCGACGATCTCGTCTTCGGTATTCAAATGTAACTGACCTTCTTTGGTCAGCACTAACTTCAAAAAATCTAAAGCATTACGCGCGTAAAAAGACGAAGCATCAGCCGCTAACAATGCTGGTAAATTGGTTTCCCCAATAATTGTCACGCCCTGGTGCGTAATCACTTGGTCCGCACGCGACAGCGGGCAATTGCCGCCCGCACCTGAATTGCCGTTCGTATGATCCATTTCGCCTTTACCTGCTGCCATATCGACAATCACACTGCCAGGCTTCATCGCGGCGACGGTCTCTGCCAAAACCAGTGTTGGTGCTTTACGTCCTGGAATCAGGGCCGTGGTAATCACGATATCGGCCTGCGCAATCCGTTTGGCAATTTCAATTTGTTGGCGCGCAATCCAAGCTGCCGGCATGGGACGCGCATAACCACCAAGGCCTTGTGCAATTTCTCGCTCTTCATCAGTTTCAAAAGCGACGTCAATAAATTTTGCGCCTAAAGATTCGACTTGTTCTTTGGTCGCAGGTCGCACATCCGAAGCCTCGATCACTGCGCCCAAACGTTTGGCGGTGGCGATCGCTTGCAAGCCCGCAACACCGACACCCAAAATCACGACGCGTGCCGCTTTGACCGTTCCTGCAGCGGTCATCAACATCGGCATAAAACGGCCATAATGATGAACCGCCAATATCACCGCTTTGTAACCGGCGATATTGGCTTGGCTGGATAAAACATCCAAACTTTGCGCGCGCGAAATTCGCGGCGCCGCTTCGAGCGCCACGGCGCTAATTCCTTGCGCGGCCAGTGCGGCAATTCCGGCCTGATTAAACGGCTCCAACATTCCGATTAACACCGCGCCTTTACTTAACTGCGCCAACTCTTCAGCATTGGGCGAACGAATTTTTACCACACATGCTGCGCCTAAGGCTTGGGCCTGAGTCCCCACGCACGCGCCGGCGGCAAGGTAGGCACTATCAGGAAAATGCGCGGCGACACCGGCGCCGGTCGCGACAACAATCTCATGTCCTTGTTGCGTTAATTTTTTGACCACTTCTGGGGTCAAGGCCACACGCGTCTCACGCGCGGCAGATTCTTTAGGTAGGCCGATCAACATAATTGAGTCAATAAAAGTTGAATAAAAAATGGGTGCGTCTAAAAGGAGCCGCTACGTTATGGTGCACTACGATTATGGTGCACTACGATTTCTGAAGGGCTTTATTAGTGAAATTTTACTGTGAATGCCCCAATACAAAGTCTGTAATCTCTAATGATCAACGCGCCACTATTTTAGGCGAGAACATCAAAGCGCACACAAAAACAATTTGCACCCGTGTTTTACTTGCCCCTAAAAAAATGAAGCGACAAATAGAGCGTGAGCATCGGACAACTAGCGCGCAAGCATCTTGCCCAAAGTTCGTGTCCCGCCCAGCATGTAAAGTAAGGTCAAAGTAAGAGCCTCGCGGATACTTAGTAAAGTATTTTTATTTCGTAGCGTATTTTTTATTTCTTAGCATTTGCCGCCCCGAGTGACTCAAAAATTACTCAAAAAAGCAAGCGATCAATCGACTGTCGCGCAAACCTGATTCAGAATCAACTTTCGCGGTTAATCGCAGCTAATCGCAATTAACAATACCCCCTATTCACAAGCTTATCCCCAATCAAGCGTTTTTTAATTTTCAGTTATTTTTATAGGAGACCTGCAATGTCAAATGTTAAAGTCAACAATGAAGAAACCCGTATCTTTCAACCGCCTGGCGCATTTTCAAAAACGGCAGCGATCTCTGGCATGGATTCCTACAACGCACTGTGCAAAGAGGCAGAAACCGACTACACCGGATTTTGGGGGCGTTTAGCGCGCGAACATTTAAGCTGGCACAAACCCTTTACCACAATTTTAAATGAAAGTAATGCGCCGTTTTATACCTGGTTTGAAGACGGTCAAATGAATGCGTCATACAACTCGCTGGATCGCCACATTGCCAATGGCATGGGCAATAAAACCGCGATTATTTTTGAAGCCGATGACGGCACAGTCACCGCTCACACCTACCAACAATTATTGAATCGGGTCAGCCAATTCGCCAATGCCTTAAAAGCGCAAGGCGTCAAAAAAGGCGACCGCGTCGTCATTTATTTACCAATGACCGTTGAAGGCGTGATCGCAATGCAAGCCTGCGCGCGCATCGGCGCCGCGCACTCGGTTGTGTTTGGCGGCTTTTCTGCCAAAAGTTTGGAAGACCGCGTGATTGATGCGGGCGCAGTGGTGTTAATTACTGCCGACGAACAAATGCGCGGCGGCAAAGCCCTGCCACTGAAAAATATTGTCGATGAAGCCCTGACATCGACGGCCGTGAGCACCATCAAAAAAGTAATCGTCTTGCGCCGCACTGGTGGCAAAATCGACATGAAGGCCGGACGCGATGTGTGGTGGCACGAAGTCGCAGATTCTCAATCACGCGAATGTCCTCCCGAAATGGTCAGCGCCGAACATCCTCTGTTTATTTTATATACCTCGGGTTCAACCGGAACGCCCAAAGGCGTGCAACATTCCACCGGCGGTTATTTGCTGTGGGCGAACCTGACAATGAAATGGACGTTTGATTCCAAACCCAACGACGTGTTTTGGTGTACCGCCGACATCGGTTGGATTACCGGCCACAGCTATGTGTGCTACGGCCCTTTGTCCGCCGGAGTGACCCAGGTGATTTTTGAAGGCATTCCAACTTACCCCAACGCCGGACGTTTCTGGAAAATGATTGACGATCACAAAGTCAGTATTTTCTACACCGCTCCCACCGCCATTCGTTCACTGATCAAAGCAGCAGAAACCACTCCTGCGACGCATCCGCGTAATTACAGCTTGGCCTCTTTACGCCTACTGGGTTCGGTCGGCGAGCCGATCAACCCTGAAGCATGGATGTGGTATTACAAAGAAATCGGTCATGAAAAATGCCCTATCGTCGATACCTTCTGGCAAACTGAAACAGGCGGTCACATGATTGCACCAATGCCAGGAGCAACGCCAATGGTGCCGGGTTCTTGCACTTTGCCTCTGCCGGGTATCGCGGCGGCCATTGTCGATGAAACTGGTGCCGATTTACCGAATGGTCAAGGCGGCATCTTGGTCGTCAAACGTCCATGGCCATCGATGATTCGAACCATTTGGAATAATCCTGAACGCTTCAAAAGCGGCTATTACCCGCCGGAATTTGGCGGGAAATACTATTTAGCCGGCGATGGTGCGATTCGCAATGCCAAAACCGGCTACTTCACCATCACTGGCCGCATTGATGACGTGTTAAATGTATCCGGTCATCGCATGGGGACTATGGAAATTGAATCGGCATTAGTCGCCAATCCGCTGGTCGCAGAAGCGGCAGTGGTAGGTAAGCCCGACGATACAACGGGTGAAGCGATTTGCGCGTTTGTCGTATTGAAAGGCGCGCGTCCCACCGGCGACGCCGCACAAAAACTGGCCAAAGAGTTGCGCGACTGGGTCGGACACGAAATTGGCCCGATTGCCAAACCCAAAGAAATTCGGTTTGGCGACAATCTGCCTAAAACGCGTTCAGGCAAAATCATGCGGCGTTTATTGCGTGTGTTAGCCAAAGGTGAAGACATCACTCAAGATATTTCAACTTTGGAGAATCCGGCGATTTTGGAACAGCTGAAACAAGCGATTTAATAACTGCAATGTCCGTCGATTAAGGCCCGCCGGCGTAACACCAAGCAACATAAGAGTACTTCTATAAATACAGAATGTGCGGATGAAGTGCGAGGCGCACAGCACACAGAAACCGGAGCGTACATACAGTACGTGAGGATTTCGCGTACTGCGCAACAAAGCAATTCGCCGCAAAAATGAATTGATAGAAGTGCTCATAACAATAGCCGACAGGGAATTTTCTCTGTCGGCTATTGTTCATATTGAACGGGATGGTCAAATCAATCTATCGGCCACCACTTCCGCCCAATGACGCACAGGGCGCGGAGTGCCCCCTTGTAAATGATGGATGCAACCAATATTTGCTGACACAATGACGCCCTCATCAGTCGCCAGTGCCGCGTCTAAATGCCCCAACTTTCGCTCACGCAATTGATTTGAAATTTTGCTTTGCAAAATCGAATACGTTCCTGCGGAGCCACAACACAAATGACTTTCTGCAGGCATCACGACGTCAAAGTGTAAAGATTTCAAAATCTCTAAAACCCCATCTTTTTGTTTCAAACCATGCTGCAAAGAGCATGGTGGGTGATAGGCCACACGGTTTGCAGATGAAGGGTTTGCAGATGAAGGGCTTATGGATGAAGCGGTATCAATCTGCTTTTTAAGTTGCGCCAATTTGGGCAATAGCCACACGCTTAAATCTTGTGCTGCGGTCGCGACGCGTTGCGCACGTTCGGCGTAGACCGGATCGTCACTTAATAGTTTGGCGTAATCTTTCAACATCAGGCCGCAACCAGAAGCATCAAAAACAATTCCCGTCACGCCTGCATCCAACAGCGGAATGATGTGATCAATATTGCGTTTAATCGTCGCGTGCGCATCGCCCTCCAAATGATGCGCAATCGCGCCGCAACAACCCAATTGTGGCAGGCGAATAATGCGGTAACCCGCCGCCTCTAACAACGCGGTACTGGCTGCGCCGATATTGGGATTCAATGCCGGTTGCGCACAGCCTTCAAACAAAATCAGTGATTCTTTAGCCTGACTGTTATCGTACTGACCCTTAGCGTACTGACCGATTCGCGCGCGCAGCTTTGGCGTCACCTCGTGCGCATAAAGCGGCGGAATGTGTTGTTTCAGAACTGCGGGTAAAAAGGGGCGGCTCCACTGCCCCAAAGTCAGCAAAATACCAAACAGACGTCGATGGGATAACACCACAATCAAGCCTTGCCGAATCATGCGGCTCATCCAGCTGCGCGGTGCCAAGCGAACCGCTTCATGACGCCCCAAACTCAAGAGTTCGCCATACTGCACCCCTGATGGGCAAGTGGTTTCGCAATTACGGCAAAGCAAGCAGCGGTCCAAATGCTGGCGCGTCAAATCGGTCGCGGCCCGACGTTCGATCATTTCTTTAATCAAATAAATTCGTCCACGCGGACTGTCCAACTCGTCACCCATAATTTGATAACTGGGGCAGGTCGCAGTACAAAAACCGCAATGAACGCAACTTTTGATCAACTCTGCGGCACGCACCATCGCGGGGGATGTTGCGGTATGAAGTTCTGTTTTCATCGGCTTAGATAAATAACGAGTGCGGATCAAATGTGCGTCGAATATTGTGTTCGATGCGCGCTCGGGCATCTGACAAAGGCGTGTTCCGTGGTGCAATATCAAATGACGAACGCCATACTTGCACGCGCCCGACCTCTCGCAGATCACGCAAAATTTTTGACGCGACATCGCTTGACCACAGACCTTTAGCTCGAGGACGCAACCAGCGAATTTCACCCCCCGCCTCATGCCATGAGTCAAATTGCGCGTCATGCGGTAACACGATTTCGGCATCAGCACGCGCGCAACGCACGCGCCATAAATCGCTGGCGGTTGTAAAAAATTCATGCTGATGGTTTTTAAGCTGATTCCAAAACAGCGTGTCCTCTGACATCACTTTGAACGGCGCATTCATTCGCGTCATCGCATCATCTAACACCGCAGTGGTGGCCGATAAACGCAAATGCAATTGCCCCATTTTGGTAACCGAATCTGCGTCTTCACCAATCCCCGCACGCCAACTCGCGGCGCTAACCGGTACGCCGGTTCGTAAACAGCTTTGCGTATACAAATGTGCTGCCGTTGCATCAAAATCAAAAATCAAAGTCACCTCGCAACTTGGGCGAGGCAAGACTTTAAGCGACACCTCCGTCAAGACGCCCAAAGTTCCACGGGCGCCACACATTAAACGCGAAACGTCATAACCGGCGACATTTTTCATGACCTCACCGCCAAATCGCAAAGCATTGCCCTGTCCATCAATCACGCGCACGCCCAATACAAAATCGCGCACACCCGTAATCATGAGCGCGCGTGGGCCGCTCAATGCCGAGGCGACGGCGCCGCCAATGGTTGGCGTGATGCTGGGCGCGGTTGAAATGTTTGAATTCAGACCTTCTGGATGGACGAAACTCGGCGGCTCAAAAGGCAGCATTTGATTGTTTTGGGCAAGCACCGCTTCAACTTCTGCCAAAGGCGTTCCTGCATTTACCGTCATGACCAATTCGCTGGCTTGGTAATTGCCTATACCCGTACACGCGCCGGTATGCAAATCGATAATGGGCCTGTTATCCAAATCAAGCTCGCGAGAGCTCTGAGCATACAAGGGGCGCAAAAAATCTTTGCTACCGCCACCACGAATACGCACTCTGTGCCCGCTCGTCGCGGCCGTTTTAATCAGGTCAATAAAAGCTTTCATACTTAATATCCGCAAAAACGATTAAGGATTCAGAAGGCGATCATAACTCGAGAAGTATGAGCTTATCTGAGATTCTTGCCCATAAAAAAACAGGGGCCAAAGCCCCTGTTTTTAAAGCCCCCCCTGTTTAGCTGCCATCAAAGAGGGGGTAAGCTCCGCTTAAATTACCATGCGTTATAGGTAAAGGAGTTGCCTCCAGTCACCCCATCGGCATCGGTTACCGTCACCCAAAAGGTTCTCACCCCACCGAAAGCACGGGTCGGACTTCCCGATAAAACACCTGTCGATCTGTTGTAATTCATCTCACTCACCTGTGACAAGATCGAATAAGTATACGGTGCTCTCCCCCCACTGGCCTGCACCGGAATCACGCTCATATTTAGGCCCACAGTCGCAATCACATTGCGTACAAAGAGAACTCTAAAGGGAGGCGAATCATCATAGCTAAAGGTCTCGGCCTTTCTCACACCATTGGCATCAGTCACGGTCACCGTATAGGTTTTTGCAGGGCCGGTATTGCTGGTCGGAGCCCCCGATAAAACACCCGTCGAGGTATCAAAGCTCACCCCAGCATCCACCGCTGGCGAGATCGCATAGGTATAAGCCCCCGCCCCCCCACTGACCGTCACCGGCGTCGCGCTATAGTTGCGGTTCACAACCATTAACACATCGCGACTGGTCAAAGTCCAAGCCGGCAAATCATCATAGCTAAAGCTCGCGTTTGTCGTCGCACCATTGGCATCAGTCACCGTCACCGTATAGGTTTTTGCAGGGCCGGCATCGCTGGTCGGATTGGCCGTCAATACGCCCGTCGAGGTATTAAAGCTCACCCCAGCATCCAAAGCCGGTGTAATCGCATAGGTATAAGGCGCTCTCCCCCCACTGGCCGTCACCGGCGTCACACTAATGTTTTGACCCACAGTCACATTCACATCTGCAGTTTTAGTCGCAGTCAAGGCGCTGGCTATCGATAAACTAAAGTTTGCGCTTGACACCGCACCACGAGGATCTGTCACTACAACTTTATAGCTAGTACTTGGGAAGGACACTGTCGGTGTTCCACTGACTTCACCCGTGCTTGTATTAAAGCTCAACCCTGCGGGCAATACGCCCACATCTACTCCC
>JAVKLU010000056.1:0-29939 GCA_031538895.1 Burkholderiaceae bacterium
AAGGACGATAAAAGTAGCGCGCTGTCGGGTATCTATAACTTGGGCACAGGACGCGCGCAAACCTTTAACGACATTGCCTTGTCAACGGTCAATACTGTGCGCACACGGCATCAGTTAGCACCCTTGCCGCTGGATCAATTGGTTGCGCAGGACTTGTTGCGCTATGTTCAATTTCCGGATGCCTTAAAAGGCAAATACCAAAGTCACACACAAGCGGATATTGGACGCCTGCGTGCGGCAGGCTATACCGCGCCGTTTACGACGGTTGAGGCGGGTGTGGCGCAATACGTGAACTACTTGGCCGATCATGGTTAATTTGAATTCCCAGTTCTAATTCCCAAGGTAATCCCCCAATCATTAATTTGTCATTCTGCTGTGTCGAAGTGCTTGATCGCTTAGTGGCATCTACTGCTTGTTTCATTCATTATTCAATGCGCCGCCCCATTTTTATCACCGACTCGGCGCAGTTTGCGCAATTAATTTCTCCTGATGGTGTGAATTGTGTGAACTCTGCGGACAAAGCCGCATTTGTTCCCCAAGACGAGTCTCAAGAATGGTGGCAACAAGGTCTTCTGGCCATTGGTGGTGAGCTCAGCGTGCCTTGGCTATTGGCCGCATATCGGCACGGAATTTTTCCGTGGTTTTCTGAAGGTCAGCCGATTTTGTGGTGGCGCTTGCAACCGCGTATGGTGTTGATCTTGGATCAATTTCATGCACCCAAAAATTTATTAAAACTGCGTCGCCAGCGCTTTAAAACGACTTTTAATAATCACTCTTTTCCGCGCGTATCAACCGACTATCAGGTGCGCTGTAATACGGCGTTTGATCAAGTGATCGCCGCGTGTGCACAGCGTGGGGCACTGCTCAGCAATCGAGATTCTGAGACGACGACATGGATCACTGCTCAGATGCAAAGCGCTTATCTCGAATTACACCGCGCGGGTTTTGCCTACAGTATTGAGGTCTGGCGGCGTGATCAGACAGGTGCAAAAATTGAAAATACTTTGGTGGGTGGTTTGTATGGTGTCTCCATTGGACGTATGGTGTTTGGTGAATCGATGTTTTTTCGCGAACCCAATATGTCACAAATTGCGCTTTTGACCTTGGTCGAGTTTTTGCGTGAACATAATGTGCCTTTAATTGATTGCCAACAACAAACCGAACATTTGGCGCGCTTTGGCGCACGCCCGATTTCTTTAGCAGATTTTCTGCAAAGTGTTGACGAACACGCGCAAGGTCAAGCGATTCCTTGGACACAATGGCGCATTGAATAGATACTGTTTGAATAGCTACTGGTTAATCGCTTATCCGCATCAGTAAAGATTTAGAAGGCCATCCCAATAATTTATGACGACTGAAGAAAAAAACTACATCACCCGCGCTGGGTTTGATGAACTCGAATGCGAATTGCGCCAATTGGTCGAGGTGGATCGGCCACAAGTGGTCGATATTGTTTCCTGGGCCGCGTCTAATGGTGATCGTTCGGAAAATGGGGATTACATTTACGGTAAAAAAAGACTGCGCGAAATTGATCGACGTTTGCGTTTTTTAACTAAACGCTTGGATGTCGCACTGATTGTTGATCCCAGCCTGCATGTGGGAGGCGACCAAATATTCTTTGGCGCGACGGTCAAATTTATTCGTGACGATGGTACAAAGGTGCATCCGGAATCCAGCGTGACGATAGTCGGTGTTGACGAAATCGACAGCGGTGGACAAAAAATTAGCTGGCATTCGCCAATGGCGCGCGCCTTGTTAAAAGCGCGTTTACATGATGAAGTGATTTTGCGTACGCCCGACGGTGGACAAGAAATCTTGACGATTACACAGATTGATTACCCAATTGTCAGGTAAGCCTTCATCAAGGTATTTATTTGATTTTGAATTAGTTTTGATTTAATCGCCGAGTAATTGCCAAGTGAGCGCTGACCTGGATATCGGCATAACACCCCCAGAGCAGGAGTTCAAAAAATCATTAGCCCTACTCAAATTTTTGTAGAAACGAGGGCGTGCTCCAGTCGCGTCGTAATGAGGGGGAGCGTACAGGATTGTTTAGTTCAAGAGTCGCGCCGTTGTGATACGGTGCATGCGCGGCAGCTTCATCCGGACGATTCCATTGGGCGATGTCTACTTGCACAATCAAACCATTTAACAAGTGATAGGACGCGATGCGATCAAGGTCGAGGCGATAGCTTGCGCTGTCCATCGCGCTAAAAATCACGCTGGTTCCGCCGCGGGCAGCGTTGATTTTGATGGTGTTGAGTAAACCGCGATTGAGCGTCGGCCCGTTTTCGCCGTCTTCTTCAGGCGGCGGTGGCGGCGCTTCGGGTTCGCGGTTATTGCGCGCTTCGATAAATTCCAATGCGACGCAATCTTCGGGTTTGAAGGGTGCGGGAAAAGACCCCGTTTGCACCGTATCAAACAAGCATTCGGACATACTGCTAATCCAGCGTAATAAAAATCGCCGCGTCATCCAATACTGCACGTCGGCGTGGTCTTGAATCACCAGCCGCAACCACAGCCGGTCTTCGCTGTCGCTGTAACCAAAAGTAATGACGCGAATCGCAAAAGTGTTAGGTTCAGACATGTTCAGCGTAAAGTAGTGAATGAATTAACAGAGTTGGCGCGGCATCAAAATGGGGTGTTAAGGCGCAAAAAATCGTCAATTTTTGCTTGAATGCCCGCACGATCCAAACCAACTTGCGCCATGATTTGCGCTTGTGTGCCCTGTTCAGGAAAATTGTCTGGCCAGCCCAAAATCAAGACGGGACGCATGACCTTGTTTTGGGCGAGGAGTTCCAACACCGCGCTGCCCGCCCCGCCTTGAATCACGCCTTCTTCCAGTGTAATCAAAATGTGATGCGTGCGCGCCAGCTCCAACACCAATTCGTGATCTAAGGGTTTGACGTAACGCATATCGGCCAAACTGGCGTTGTAGTGCTGTGCCAGCGGTGCGACGGTATGCAAAATTGGGCCAAACGCCAAAATCGCAATCGTCGGATTTTTTGATGCGGTTGCATGGGATGCGGATGTTGAAACTGAACCATCGCGTGCGCGAATCATGCGTCCTTTACCGATAGGCACAATCGGTAAGTTCTGGTCGCGCGGTAAATTGCCGACTCCCGCGCCGCGTGGGTAGCGCACGGCGGCAGGCCCAAGGTGCTGATAGACGCTAGTTAATAAGGCGCGGCATTCGTTTTCATCCGACGGTGTGGCCAACACCATATTGGGCAGGCAGCGTAAATAGGCAATATCAAATAACCCGGCGTGTGTCGGGCCATCTGCACCGACGATGCCGGCTCGATCAATCGCAAAAGTCACATCTAGATTTTGTAGCGCCACATCGTGAATCAGTTGATCGTAGGCGCGTTGTAAAAAGGTTGAATAAATCGCGACAACGGGCTTGAAATTTTCGCAGGCAAAGCCCGCCGCAAAAGTCACTGCGTGTTGTTCGGCGATGCCGACATCAAAAAAACGCTGCGGAAACTGTTGCGCGAAGCTGACCAAACCCGAACCTTCGCACATTGCCGGAGTAATGCCAACCAGACGCGTATCGGAATGCGCCATGTCACAGATCCAGTCTGAAAAAATTTGAGTGAATGAAGTTTTAGCTTGGGGGCTTGGTTTCGATGATGATGTAGACGATGTAGATGGGATGCCGACTTTCGGGTCAAAGGGCGACGGGCCGTGATACAAAATCGGATCCCTTTCCGCGTGCGAATAACCGTGACCTTTTTGCGTGATGACGTGCAAAAACTGCGGCCCCGTCAGTTGTTGTAAATTTTGCAGCGTAGGAATCAAGGCTTCTAAATCGTGACCATCAATCGGGCCGATGTAATTAAAACCAAAAAACTCAAACAAAGTGCTGGGAACGATCATGCCCTTGGCATGTTCTTCAAAACGTTTGAGCAATTCGCGCACTGTGTGCGGAGCATGTTCCAAAACTGTTTTGCCGGCGTTGCGCGCGCCTTGGTACAAACGCCCTGACAACAGTCGAGCCAAATAACGATTGAGCGCGCCAACAGGGCGCGAGATCGACATATCGTTGTCATTCAGTATCACTAACATGCGTAAATTTTTTTCAACTCCCGCGTGGTTGAGTGCTTCAAAAGCCATACCGCCGGTCAGTGCGCTATCGCCAATAACGGCGACAGAATGGCGGGACAGTTTGGCTTCGCGTGCCGCCACTGCCATACCGAGCGCCGCCGAAATCGAGGTTGAAGAGTGCGCGGTGCCAAAGGCATCGTATCCACTTTCACTGCGACGCGGAAACCCAGAAATGCCATTTAACTGGCGCAAAGACGACATTTGATCGCGCCGTCCGGTCAAAATTTTGTGTGCATAGGATTGATGACCAACGTCCCAAATGAGCCGATCGTCGGGCGTATTAAACACATAATGCAAAGCAATCGTCAGTTCCACCGTGCCCAGATTTGACGACAAATGTCCCCCTGTTTGCGCGACTGAATTCAACATAAAGGTGCGCAATTCTTGTGCCAATTGGGTTAATTGTGGGCGCGCGATCTTGCGTAAATCGTCGGGGCAATTGATCTGACTGAGAAGCTGACTGGGCATGATGACGAGGAAAATTTTTAAATAAAGTGCTTTAAATCGTCAGTGATTATTTTCTGCGGCCATTACTTGTGCTTGACGCGCGCTAAATTCGGCCATGCTATCGATGCCACGCAATTGCAATACGGTGTTGCGTACGGCGGCTTCGAGCAATACCGCCAGATTACGCCCCGCAGCCACCGGAATCACGACTTTGCGGATGGGCACTTCTAGTACATCGAACGTGGCGCGATCCAGTCCTAAGCGATCGCCGCTCCAATCGTGTTTGTCCTTGCGTTCCAAATGCACAATCAAACGCAGGCGCATTTTGCGGCGTAAGGCCGTTTCACCAAAAATTGCCCGAATATCGAGCAAGCCCAAACCGCGCACTTCTAAAAAATTTTGTAAGAGGGGTGGGCAGCGGCCTTCGATCACATCGGGCGAAATACGCGAGAACTCGGTCATGTCATCGGCGATCAAACCGTGTCCCCGCGTAATTAAATCCAGCCCCAATTCGCTTTTACCCAAGCCAGAATCACCGGTAATCAAAATCCCCAAACCCAATACATCCATAAAAACGCCATGTAATAACACGCTGGGCGAGAGTCGTTTGGTGACATAAATTCGTAAATGATCAATGACTGCGGCGGCGGCCAGCGGTGTTTTAAAAAGAGGGATGTCTTTGATTTTGGATAAATTGGCGAGATCAGGCGGAATCGGTAAATCTTCGGCGATGATTAAGGCCAAAGGTTCACTGACTTGCAAATCTTGTGTGTGTTGTGCGCGCGATGCTTCGCCAATACGTTCGTAATAAGCGTTTTCTTGGTGACCGAAAACTTGAATGCGGCGTGTGTGAATTAAATTCAAATGTCCGACTAAATCGGCCGCAGAGGCGGCGTCGCTAGAGACCGGACGTGGAATTTCTAAATTGCCACTGACCCAGCTGAGTTGCAAACGAGACGCTAAATCTTGATAAAGTTCGGTCAGCGATAAAGGGCGCATGTTAGGAAATGAAGTCTTTTTTAAAAGCGGTCAATACTCAAAGTCAATGCTCAAAAATAACCAGAACAATGCAGAGCCGTCACGGTTCAAATTTATCCGATACTAAAATTAACCAATACTATGAGTTCAGCATTCTATCTGTTTGCAGGCCTTGTCCGGTAGGGTCTCATTCAGTGGGCGATTCCTCATTCACAAAAGTGATTTTAAAAACACCGATGTCACACCCCGATCCACAGAATTTTGCCGGTCGCGTGATTGCTTGGCAAAAACAATTTGGCCGCCATCATTTGCCCTGGCAGGGGCGTACCGACGCGTATGCGATTTGGGTGTCGGAAGTCATGTTGCAACAAACGCAGGTCAAAACCGTTTTACATTATTACCCACGTTTTATGGCGCGATTTCCGACAGTGGAGGCTTTGGCGTGCGCAACTTTTGCAGATATTGCCTCGGTGTGGAGTGGGCTAGGTTATTACGCCCGAGCCCGTAATTTGCATAAAGGCGCGCAGCAAGTATGTCGGGACTTCGCCGGTGTCGTGCCGACACACGTCGATCAATTGATTACGCTGGCGGGAATTGGGCGTTCGACGGCGGCGGCGATTGCGGTGTTTAGCGTCGGCGCTGACGCGGCGATTTTGGATGGCAATGTCAAACGTATCTTGACGCGCTATTTAGCGATTGATGGCGTTGGCGCCAATCTAGAAAAAAAATTATGGCCACTGGCCGAGACCTTACTACCGAATGCGCTGAAGCGAGGCGACGCGATTAAAGCGTATACCCAAGGTTTGATGGATTTAGGTGCCAGTGTGTGTACGCGCAGTCGCCCCCAGTGTTCAATATGCCCTTTGTCGCATGACTGTTTAGCGGCGCAAAGGGCAAGCCAATCAAGCTACCCCAATCGCCCGATTAAAAAAACATTGCCGCACAAAGTCGCGCAGTTTTTGTTATTGGTGCACGACAATCATGTATTGATCGAAACGCGAATAGAGCAAGGCATTTGGGGCGGCATGATGGCGCTGCCGCAGTTGACTGAATTTATGGTGAAAAGTGATTTTGTTGAACAAAATTTTGCCCAATCCGGCACTAAACTGGCGTTACAGCGCGCTAAATCTTTGGCGAATATTAGATTAGTGGGATCAGAAACTGTCAAATTGTGGCCAAAATTGACACATAAATTCACGCATTTTGCTTTAGATATTTATGTATTAGAGATTCATGTGAGTCCAGCCTTGGCGCTCAGTTCTGAACAATTACGATTAAAGCCTTGGTGGCCTTTACATCGAATCAGCGAAGCGCCTATGCCGGCACCTTTTAAAAAATTCTTACAAAAATTATGAGTCGTGTGTTGGCGAAAATCGAAAGCAGCTGATTCAAGTCTTCGAATCAGCGCAAGGCGGGTGTAATGTCTATCTTTATGATTAAGCTGCCCAAGAAATTATCGGTGGATATTTTTTGAATTACCATCAGCACTTTGTAATTGAATGTTTTCATCAAAATTTGCAATTTTCGTTTTAACTATCTCTAGAGGAAAAATTATGTCTAAAGCGCCACTTCGTGTTGCCGTTACCGGTGCTGCCGGCCAAATTGGCTATTCTTTATTGTTCCGTATTGCTAATGGCGATATGTTGGGTAAAGACCAACCCGTGATTTTGCAGTTGTTAGAAATCGCTGATGAAAAAGCTCAAAAAGCCTTAAGTGGCGTGATGATGGAATTAGATGATTGTGCATTTCCTTTACTGGCAGGAATGAGCGCACACAGCGATCCAATGACGGCATTTAAAGATATCGACTGTGCTTTGTTAGTGGGTGCGCGCCCACGTGGCCCAGGTATGGAACGTAAAGACTTGCTCGAAGCCAATGCGCAGATTTTTACCAAACAAGGTCAAGCCTTAAATGCCGTCGCGAAAAAAACAGTCAAAGTTTTAGTCGTAGGTAATCCCGCGAACACCAATGCCTACATTGCGATGAAATCAGCGCCATCGATTCCTGCCAAAAACTTTACGGCAATGCTGCGTTTGGATCACAACCGTGCCTTGTCGCAAGTGGCGACTAAAACCGGCAAAACCGTGGCGTCAATCGAAAAATTATGCGTTTGGGGTAACCATTCGCCAACGATGTACGCCGATACCCGTTTTGCAACGATTGACAGTCAATCGGTACAACAAATGATTAATGACCAAGCGTGGATTAAAGATACCTTCTTGCCAAAGGTCGGTAAACGAGGTGCTGCAATTATCGAAGCGCGTGGTTTGTCTTCAGCCGCTTCTGCGGCCAATGCGGCAATTGATCATGTGCATGATTGGTTCTTAGGCACCAATGGTAAATGGGTGACGATGGGGATTGCGTCAGATGGTAGTTATGGCATTCCTAAAGACGTCATATTTGGGTTTCCCGTCACGACTCAAAATGGTGAGTACGAAATCGTTCAGGGCTTGGCGATTGACGCCTTCTCGCAAGAGCGAATCAACGTGACGCTTAAAGAATTAGAAGAAGAGCGCGCAGGTGTGGCGCATTTGCTGTAAGCTGTTTACGAGTATTTTTGTTTTAAGTAGACGTTGTGAGCAGTGAGTCGTGAGGTCTGTTAATGAAGATTTTGCGTATTACCGCTGGCATAGTGCTGGCATAACCCTCACAACGCCATTCCCGTTATTTTGTATTCATAGGAGTTGTTTATGTCTGATGAACCATTCAAAACCCTTAAAAAATTCCCGATCGGAAAAACTAAAAAAGGCCAGTTTCATTCTCTGCCGGCCTTAGCCAAAAAATTAGATATTGATTTAGAGCGTTTGCCCGTGTCGATTCGGATTGTGCTCGAATCGGTATTACGTAATTGCGACGGTAAAAAAGTGACGCCTCAACACGTTAAACAATTGGCTAATTGGCAACCGAACGCCAAACGTACCGATGAAATTCCTTTTGTCGTCGCGCGTGTGGTGTTGCAAGATTTTACGGGTGTTCCTTTGCTGGCTGATCTCGCCGCGATGCGAGGTGTCGCCAAAAAAATGGGTAAGGATCCGAAAAAAATTGAACCTTTGGTGCCAGTCGATTTAGTCGTTGATCACTCAGTGCAAATTGATCATTTCCGACAAGCAGACGCCTTGGACTTAAATATGAAGCTCGAGTTCTCGCGTAATCGCGAACGCTATCAGTTTATGAAGTGGGGCATGCAAGCGTTTGATACCTTTGGCGTGGTGCCGCCTGGTTTTGGGATCGTGCATCAGGTCAATTTGGAGTATTTGGCCCGTGGCGTGCACCAAAAAAACGGGGTGTATTACCCCGATACTTTGGTTGGCACGGATTCGCACACCACGATGATTAACGGGATTGGCGTGGTCGGCTGGGGAGTGGGCGGGATCGAAGCCGAAGCGGGAATGTTGGGACAGCCGGTGTATTTCTTGACCCCCGATGTCGTCGGTGTCCATTTGACCGGTCAATTACGCGAAGGCGTGACGGCAACAGATTTGGTTTTGACCATTACCGAAATGTTGCGTAAAGCAAAAGTCGTCGGAAAATTTGTAGAGTTCTATGGTCCAGGAACGAGCGCCTTGTCTTTAACCGATCGTGCGACGATTGCCAACATGGCGCCGGAATACGGTGCAACAATGGGCTTCTTCCCTGTTGACGAGGTCACGATTGAATACTTTGAAGGTACTGGCCGCACCAAAGAAGAAATCGATGCCTTCCGCGCTTATTTCAAAGCACAAAAATTATTTGGCGTGGCGAAAAAAGGCCAAATCGATTTTAGCGAAGAATTAAGCCTAGATCTCAATCGCGTGACACCGTCATTAGCCGGTCCAAAACGCCCGCAAGATCGGATCGAACTCGGTAAAGTCAAAAATAATTTTGCTGATTTGTTCAGTCAATCAGTGGCCGACAATGGTTTTGGTAAAAAAGCGCAAGACTTACCCGTTGCGTATTCGACCAATGACGGGGTCAGTATCAAAAATGGTGATGTTTTGATCGCCGCGATTACTTCTTGTACCAATACCTCTAACCCATCGGTCTTGCTGACTGCGGGCTTGTTAGCGAAAAAAGCGGTTGAAGCGGGAATGTCGGTTGCACCGCATATCAAAACATCTTTAGCACCAGGTTCGCGCGTGGTGACACAGTATTTGCAAGAAGCGGGCCTGTTGACTTACTTAGAAAAATTGGGTTTTGGAGTGACCGCCTACGGATGCACAACCTGTATCGGTAACGCGGGTGATTTAACGCCAGCTTTGAACGAAAGCATTGCTAAAAACGATGTGGTCGCGGCGGCAGTGTTATCGGGTAACCGTAACTTTGAAGCGCGGATTCATCCCAATATTCGGGCCAACTTTTTAGCGTCTCCTCCTTTAGTCGTCGCGTATGCCTTAGCAGGGACTGTGTGCAAAGACTTGATGACTGAACCGGTGGCAAAAAATAAAGAGGGTAAAGATATTTTCTTGGGTGACATTTGGCCAAGCGCGGCAGAGATTCAAGCAGTCTTACGTTTTGCGATGAATGGCGAATTGTTCCGCTCGAATTATGCAAAAGTGAAATCGCAACCAGGTGCTTTGTGGGAAGCGATTGCCGGTGGCGGCAGCAGTCAAACTTATGCATGGCCAAAATCGACTTATATTGCAGAGCCGCCGTTCTTTGATGCTTTTTCGATGCAGCCTAAACGCATTGTTCAAGGCATTCGCGGTGCGCGTGCCTTGGGAATTTTTGGCGATTCAATTACCACGGATCACATTTCACCGGCCGGTTCGATCAAAGAATCCAGCCCAGCGGGTAAATGGTTATTGGCCAATGGTGTGCAAAAAGCCGATTTCAACTCCTACGGTTCACGCCGTGGTAATCACGAGGTAATGATGCGCGGAACTTTTGCGAACGTGCGGATTAAAAACCTGATGATGCCTCTAAAAGCAGATGGTTCACGTATTGAAGGCGGGGTGACTTTGCATCAACCTTCAAAACAAGAATTGTCAATTTATGACGCGGCGATGAAATATCAAAAAGACGGCACGCCGACTATCGTATTTGGTGGCGAGGAATACGGCACGGGATCATCGCGTGACTGGGCGGCTAAAGGCACTCAGTTATTAGGTGTGAACGCGGTTATTGCACGTTCGTTTGAACGGATTCATCGCTCCAACTTAGTGGGTATGGGTGTTTTGCCCCTGCAATTTAAAGGCGCGGACAGCGTTCAAACTTTGGGTTTAAAAGGCGATGAAACGTTTGATCTGTTAGGGATTGAAGGCGCGCTCAAACCGCAACAAGACGTGCGTTTGATGATTCGTCGCGCCAATGGCGAAGTCAAAGAAGTCGCCCTGCAATTGCGCATTGATACACCGATCGAAGTGGATTATTACGAACATGGTGGCATCTTGCCATTTGTATTGCGTCAATTGATGGCGGCATAAATGCTGACAGAGGTCGCGACATAAACCTCAGCCTGGTGATAAAGAGAGGCGCGCTTGGTTTTAGGACAATCCTATAAACACGGATCGCTCCTCTTTATCTCTATTCGTTTCATCCTAAAAACGTTTTTATGTTATCTGGCGCAAAAAAATTAGAAGCAAAATTGCTTTTTACAGCTTTGCAAATTTTGCAAGACAACGGCAGTGAATTGTCGGCGCAGGAGTTGTTTGTCAAACTGGATCAGCGTCTGACGCCAGATGAAAAAAACTTATCTAGCTATGGCATAAAAGGTTCGACTTCGTGGCAGCTGCGCTTGCGATTTTTCTCAGTCGCTGCGGGTAAGGCGGGGTTTTTATTAAAGCAAAAGGGCATTTGGTATTTAACGCCAGAAGGTAGTCAGGCCTTAAAGCTAGGAGAGGAAGGACTGTGGCATCGATGTATAGATGAGTATCGTCGCTGGGACAAGCAGCGAGAGGGCGGCCAGAGAATTGATCGTCAGCGCTCAAATGATGAACCCTCGGAAGATTTAGAAGAAGATTTAGAAACTGACCCAGTCTCGCAACAAGCCTTGGTGATTGATGATTTGCAAGGTCGCGCATACGAAGGATTAAAAACCCAAATATTACGCAAAGACCCCTATCAGTTGCAGGATTTGGTGGCGGCCTTGCTACGTGGCATGGGTTATTACACCCCCTTTACCGCCCCTAAAGGCAAAGATGGCGGAGTTGATGTGATTGCCTATCGCGATCCCTTGGGTTCTGTCTCACCGCGCATTAAGGTACAGGTTAAACATCGGCCGGATACACCATCTACCGTGAAAGAAATACGTGAGTTGCTGGGGTTATTGAGAAAAGATGGAGATGTTGGTATTTTTGTTTCAACCGGCGGATATACCGTTGACGCAAAACTTGAAGTGCGTAGTGCCAATACACATATTGAGCTAATTGATTTAAAACACTTGATTGCGTTATGGCAAGAGTTCTATCCTAAATTAAATGACGAGGACAAAAATTTGTTGTCGCTCATTCCGATTTATTTTTATTTACCCAATTTATAACTTTTCAATCAGGAGAAAACTATGTTCCAACATATCAAAGTCCCTACCACAGGACAAAAAATTACAGTCAATAAAGACTATTCGTTAAACGTTCCGGATCAACCGATCATTCCCTATATCGAGGGCGACGGTACGGGTGTTGATATCACGCCGCCGATGATAAAAGTGGTCGATGCGGCAGTGGAAAAGGCTTACGGTGGTAAACGAAAAATCAGTTGGATGGAGATTTATGCCGGTGAAAAAGCGACGCGCGTATACGGTCCAGATGTATGGTTGCCGGCAGAAACTTTAAGCGTATTAAAAGATTACGTGGTGTCGATTAAAGGCCCTTTGACGACGCCAGTGGGTGGTGGGATTCGGTCTTTGAACGTGGCTTTGCGTCAAGAGTTGGATTTATACGTTTGTTTGCGCCCAGTGCGTTACTTCAAAGGCGTTCCTTCGCCTGTGAAAGAACCTGAAAAAACGGACATGGTGATCTTTCGTGAAAATTCCGAAGATATTTATGCGGGAATTGAATACGCAGAAGGCAGCGAGCAGGTTAAAAAATTGATCAAATTTTTGATCGACGAAATGGGTGTGAAAAAAATTCGTTTTCCCGAATCGTCTGGAATTGGCATTAAGCCGGTATCACGCGAAGGTACAGAACGCTTGGTTCGCAAAGCAATTCAATACGCGATTGATAACGACAAACCTTCAGTGACCATCGTGCACAAAGGCAATATCATGAAATTCACCGAAGGCGGTTTCCGTGATTGGGCTTATGCCTTGGCGCAAAAAGAATTCGGCGCGCAATTGATTGATGGTGGCCCTTGGTGTAAATTCAAAAATCCAAAATCAGGCAAAGAAATCATTGTTAAAGACGTGATTGCTGACGCTTTCTTGCAGCAAATTCTGTTGCGTCCTGCTGAATACAGTGTCATTGCGACTTTGAACTTGAATGGCGATTACATTTCTGACGCCTTGGCTGCACAAGTCGGTGGTATCGGTATTGCGCCGGGCGCAAACTTGTCGGATTCAGTGGCGATGTTTGAAGCCACTCATGGCACCGCGCCCAAGTACGCGGGCAAAGATTATGTGAATCCGGGTTCATTGATCTTGTCGGCCGAAATGATGTTGCGCCATATGGGGTGGTTGGAAGCGGCGGACTTGTTAATCAGTTCAATGGAAAAATCAATTACCGCAAAAAGCGTGACTTACGATTTTGCACGCTTGATGGAAGGCGCTACCCAAGTATCGTGTTCTGCCTTTGGTAATGTGATGATCAAGCATATGTAAAACTGTAAAGGGCACTTCTATAAATACAGAATGTGCGGATGAAGTGCGAGGCGCACAGCACATAGAAACCGGAGCGTGGATTTCGCGTACTGCGCAACACAGCAATTCGCCGCAAAAATGAATTGATAGAAATGCCCTAAAGCAGTAAGCGACATTGACTGGGTAGCCAAGATTGACTAGCTAAATAGCTACAACTTTAGCGGTTTATATCGATGAATATACCGACTTCGCTTACCCGTACGGTGTCGGTTTAACGTTGATGCGAGTTGCTTATTCTAGAGACTTGCTGAAGGCTGAAGGCAAGTACAATCACTTCAAGCGAAGCGCATTTGATTTAATATCTCTGACCTACTTCGCTGTCACGGATGTCTGGTTCAACTCTTCATGCGCGCCCTCACTTTAATTTTGTTGGTTTTGTTGTTGCTTATCCAAATCCCCTTGTGGTTTGGTAAGGGGGGCGTACTCAAAGTACGGGAAATGCAAAACCAAGTCAAAACGCTAGAGAGCAATAATACCGATAAAGAATTGCGTAATCAGGCCCTGCGTTCAGAAGTTGAAGATTTACAAGCCGGAAAAGGGGCGTTGGAAGAGGAAGCCCGTTATGGCTTGGGTTTGATTAAACCCGGAGAAATTTTTATTCAAGTGCTCTCTGCGGAAAACTCTAGCAATAATCCGCGCAGCGACAGTGGGGTGATTCAAATTGCCCCACCCCCTTCAATGACCACTAATAACGGTCACTAATTTTCGCTAGCGTTTTTCATCATCTTTTCATCAATCGGTTGATTCCGGTTTAATTTTTAGTACTGATATTGTTAGTTTTATTTTTTGATCACTATGAAATTTTCTGCACTCGTTTCACCTACAGATTTACACACCCTCAAAACGGATTTGTTAATTGTGGGCATTTTTTCTGATAAAAATAAATTCACGCCAGCACATGCTTCTTTGGCGAAAAATCCAGATTTATTGGCCTTATACAAACGCGGAGATTTAAACGCCGATGCCAATGTGTGCACGACCTTATTTGATGTTGCGGGTTTTAGCGCGCCGCGAGTGCTAGTGCTTGGTTTGGGTGAGTTGAGTACGTGGAAAAATACCACGATGGCACAATTGAGCAAAATGCATCACGCGATTTGCGCGCACTTAAAACACGATTACGCCAAAGTAACTTTGGCCCTGCCTTATGCCCAGATCAGTGATGCGACAAATAAAACAGATGCGTGGCATCGCGGCGCGACGCAGTGGGTAGTCGATTGGAATGCGCAGGCCTATCGCTTTGTCCAAACCAAACCCAGCAGTCAAAAAAACGCGCCGGTATGGCCAAAAGTGTGTCAAATTGCCGCGCCAGAAGACGCACAAAAATTCTTGAAAGAATCCTTGGTGCAAGCACAGGCTTTGATCAAGGGTATCGACTTGACGCGCAATTTAGGCAATCTCGCGCCCAACTATTGCACGCCAACTCATTTGGGTCAGTGCGCACAAAACCTGGCGCACACGCATGACATCAAGGTTGAAGTTTTAGGGACCAAAAAAATTGCCGCCCTAAAAATGAATTCATTTTTAGCCGTCGCGCAGGGCTCTGATGAGGAGCCTCGTTTGATTACCATGCACTATCAAGGTGGCCATAAAAATACCGCGCCGGTGGTATTGGTGGGCAAAGGTATTACTTTTGATTCCGGTGGTATTTCGCTCAAACCTGGTTTGGGCATGGATGAAATGAAATACGACATGAGCGGCGCGGGAACCGTTCTAGGCGTGATGTACGCCGTGGCGGAAATGAAGTTACCCATCAATTTGATCGGCGTGATTCCGACCTGTGAAAATTTACCGTCAGGACGCGCGACTAAACCGGGTGACATCGTGACGTCGATGTCGGGACAAACCATTGAAGTGCTGAATACTGATGCAGAAGGGCGTTTGATTTTGTGTGATGCGCTTACTTTTGTCGAACGTTTTAAACCGCAATTGGTGATTGATATTGCGACTTTGACCGGTGCTTGTGTGGTGGCCTTGGGACATCATCATTCAGGCATGTTTACGCGTGACGATGTGGCCCATAACGCGATTGCCGATGCGCTGATTGCAGCCGGCAAAGCCAGTCAAGACACGGTATGGCGTATGCCTTTGGATGATGCGTATCAAAAACAATTGGATTCCAATTTTGCCGACATCGCCAATATTGGTGGCATGCCTGCGGGCAGTGTGACGGCGGCGTGTTTTCTCGCGCGCTTCACCAAAAATTATCCGTGGGTACATTTAGATATCGCAGGCACGGCGTGGAATTCGGGCAAAGATAAAGGTGCAACGGGGCGGCCGGTGCGCTTGTTGACTGAATTTTTGCGTCAACGCGTTGCGTAATTTGAGCAAAATATCAAGGCAATATTTTTAGAAATCTTGGTATTTTTTCATTGCTTGCAATGATTCTTCAGTGCGGCTGAAAATATCCCCCGATATGTCGAGTCATTTACTTTAGGTTATGTTGTGAATCCTCAAGAAAAACTCGATCTTGATTTATCGATGCTGCCATTGCATAGTCTTGTCGTACTTGGTTTTAGCGGTGGTGCAGATTCAGTCGTTTTACTGCATGCCCTGGGCCAACAACGGCCCGATCTGACAATATACGCCGCGCACATTCAACATATCGATCCCGATCTCGCTCCCGATAGCGCGGCAGTGTTGGCCTTTTGTCAAAAAATTTGTCGTCAATGGAATTGCACTTTGCATGTGAAAACAGGCCGAGTCGATCGTGCCGAGGGGCGTGGCTTGGAAGCGGCGGCGCGTCATCAGCGCTATCAATTTTGGCAAGAGCTGTGTGAACAATTTGCGGCTGAGGCATTGATTTTGGGCCACCACGCAGACGATGCCAGTGAAACCGTATTGCTGAATATTTTTCGTGGCAGTGGGGTTAAAGGTTTAAATGGTTTGCGCGTGTTAACACCATGGCAAGGACGACTGTTGATCCGGCCTTTGTTGAATTATCGGCGCGCGCATTTGCGGGCGTATGCGGCGGCGCATGATTTGGCTTGGTTTGAAGATTCGTTCAATCAGGATTTACGGTTTAGCCGTAATCTTGTGCGCCAAAAAATATTGCCCAACATTCGCCAGCATTGGCCTGAACTTGATGATTCCTTAATTCGGTTGTCGCATCACGCGCAAGAGGCGCAAGAAATTTTGGATGAAGTCGCGCAGTCGGATTGGCGCAGTACACAAGATACTGATTCACAAAATAGTGATCAGCATGGCCAAAATTTGCGAATTGCGCCGACGCTATCGCCGGCCCGACAAAAAAATTTACTGCGCTACTGGTTACATACGCATCATATTTTGGTGCCGTCACATCGGACTTTGAATCAATGGGTTGAACAAATTCGTGTCGCAAATGCTGCGCCGCATCCAGATGATAATCGTCATACGCGCTGGGTGTTGGGCGACTGGGTGTTGGGCGAATATGTCTTTTATTACTGGCGTCAAAGAGTGTGGCTGACGCGATCAGATACAACTCCCCATCCTTCAAAACATCAGCAAACGACACACGCAACGCACGCAATACAAGCGGCCGATGATTTTTTTGAACCGCCAATGTTTAGTGCAACCATGTTTGATGCAACAGCGGGATTGTTATCGGACGATAGCGTCGAGGTCATCGCGCCGATTGAATGGACGGGCGAGCCCGTGTATTGGATGCCGCAGCAACAATGGATTAGTTTGACACCGATAGAGGTGTGGCAAAAATTGGGCCCCATTCGTATTCGTACGCGTGTACCTGGTGATCGCTTGCGCACGCATCCACGCCAACCGCGTCGCGATTTGAAGTATTTATTTCAACAACAGGGCATTCCGCCGTGGCAACGTCATCACTATCCGGTGGTGGTGAATGCCAGTAATGAGGTTTTGGCCTTGCCCAATATTGCCGTGGCGGCAGAATTGTGGCCCAGTGCCAGCGCGACGATGAATCGGGCTTCTGGCGTTTTTAGAAAATGAGTGCAGCGGCTAGATATGCGCGGATGTTATTGGGTTTGGAATGCTCAAGTTTATTTTTAAACAAGGGTATTCCCTCCGCGACCAGACCGGCCGCGTGCGTGTCATAGCATTTCATAGCGCGTAATAAGCAGAGGCTCTCGTCGCGCCATTTTTCTTCAAGACATCGTCTTTGAATTTACTGCCTCGGCAGTCGCTTGAACAGTAGATGCGCTCACAGCGTAGCGCGCGACTAAATTCTCCAGCGTCACATTGGCCGCTACAGCGTCGTGTGGAATCAGCAAGTACTTCCACGGTTTTCCCCCCCACTTTTTTGGCATAGTCAGACGCATGTTTGCACCACAGCGTGGCTTGCTCGGCCTTGGCTTTCACGTCAGTCTCTGACTCTTGCGCTGCGGCTACTTCCTGAGCTTTTTTGGTCTCGATCAGTAAAACCATATCGGGAAGCTGCGCGACAAAATCGGGGATGTACTCAGGTTGGCTTGCTCCAGAGCGGTAATAAATATTGAACTGGCCTGAAGCGGGGCGGAACCAGCGTTTTGCTTGCCGCTCAAGGACGGTCGCCAGAATGCGCTCGGTGTCAGAATGAAACTTTTGATAGGGGTAGGCACAGCGCATAAAACCACCGTACAGATACTGGCCGATGGTGCGCTTGTCGTCGGGCGCCCAATGCAGCGGTTTCACGTCGTCTTTTGCGGTAAATGCGCAGGGCTTAAGTGGCACAAAGCCTTGACTGACAACCACGTCAGAACCAGTCGATTCCTCGACATAGTGCTTGGTCATCTGCGTGTGGATGATGTCAGCAATGGGCTTGGCATAGTTCGCCAGCACGTTATGAAGTGCGTCGTCATCGGTCAGGTAGGTTTGAAAATGCGTGACTGCCTGATTGGCCAATTGGTAGAGAAAAGAGGCGTGGTCATCGTAGGAAACGTCGTCAAAGTTAATCAATTCCCGCACGAGGTAGTCAGCAAACCGAGACTCCTCAACCACCGCCCCATTGGCATTTGCGCCATAGGTCAACACCTTGTTTGATTGCAGTCCGTGTGACTCCAGGGTATTGGCAAGTGGCTGATAGTTCAGGCGTGAAATGTCCAGTTGGAACGGCGCGTATCCACTAGTCACGGGGCCACCATTTCGACCTTTGGGTACGATTGAAATCCGTGGAATGTCAATCGTGTGCTCCACGAAAATATCGACCGCTTGCTTAACCACTTCAGCGACTGCCGCCGCATCATTTAACTTCGACTCCAACCCTTCAAGGGTCAAACTACTTTGCGGCATGAATGGGGAAATAAGCAATCGCTGCTGCACTAATTGGGCAATGTGCTCTTGTACGCTGGGAGTAGACAAGGCGGCACTGGTTGGCGCGATCAACTTGCCAGACTCGCCACTGCCCATGCTATCCACTGCGTGACGCAAGCGCCCAAGCTCTGCAATGACCTCTATCGTGGCAAAAGCAATTTGTCGATCCTCAACCGTATGCAGCACGGTCGCAATATGGCCCGTGGTTTGCTGTGGGGTGCTTGCGTCGGGGGGCGCACTTGTGTTGATCGCGCCAGTCACAGCTTCACTGTCAACAGGGTCACCTGCCACAAAGCTTTCTCCACGGGCACCTGTACCTTGTGCCTGCGCCAGTCCCAGCACCACGGCCATCGTGGACGGCACGGCATAGCTGGCGAGGCGGTTGCCTTCGGAATCGGTCGGGTCAAGCTGGAGTTGCTTCAGCCGAATGGGCGAATCGCCCTTGTTGGCTTCGGCAATAACTTCCTGGAACTTGTCGTGCGCAATGATGTTCAAGCGGTCTACAACCTCCACCCCGGTCTTGCGGCCATAAGGCAAGCGCAAGCCGCGCCCGATAGATTGTTCAATCAGCGTGCGGGCATTGGCTGCACGCAGCGGCACGATGGTGTACAGATTGGTCACGTCCCAGCCTTCTTTTAGCATATTGACGTGAATCACAATTTCGGCGGGTTCGTCGTAGCTTTCCACTGCCAGCAGGCGGCGAATCATTTCCTCTTCTTCCGCACTGGTACGGCTTGAATCGACCTGAATGACTTTGTCCTTGTAGTTGCCACCAAAGAAGGTATCGCTTTCAATCTGTGCCAGCAATTGCGCCGCATGAGTGGTGTCACGCGCAATCACGAGCATGAAAGGTTTAACCGGCTTGACGGGTTTCAGTTCAGTTTGCGCGGCCGTATTGTGGTGTGAATTGTTGTACGAATTGTTGTAATAAGTCAGCAAGTGAACCTTGGTTTCCTCATGCACCCGCACGCCGTCTTTGAGCTTGATGACTTCGATCTGTTCAGCACTGTGATCGGCCGGGTTGAAGTTCTGCTGGGTGACCACCGCGGGCTCTTTCACAAAGCCGTCTTCAATAGCACGCGCCAGTGGGTAGTCCATCACCACATTCTTGAAGGGCACAGTCTTGCCGCCAGCGGCCTCGGTAAACGGCGTGGCAGTCACTTCCAAACCTAACAATGGTTTGAGTTCGTTCAGCGCCCGGATGCCAGCGCCGGCACGGTAACGGTGCGACTCGTCCATGATGAGCACCAAGTCGGGCAAGCCTGCAAGGTAGTCAAAATAGCTCTGCCCCAAGTATTCCGAAAGGCGTTTGATCTTTGGCGCTTTGCCGCCGCGCACTTCGGAATTGATCTTGGAAATATTGAAGATGTTGACCTGGACGGGCGCATCAATGGCTTGGTTGACCAAGTCGCCGCGCTGCTCGTAGGTTTCGCCTGTAATGACTTCCGGCACAGCGGTGGCAAATTCTGCGATCCCCTTGAACACATACTTGGGCGTGTTGGGCGTGAAGTCCCGTATCAGCTTGTCGTAGATGGTGAGGTTGGGGGCAAGAACGAAGAAGTGCTTGTACCCATATGCGGCGTACAGGTAGCTGATGAATGCGCCCATCAAGCGTGTCTTGCCAACGCCCGTTGCGAGCGCAAAACACATTGACGGAAATTCACGTTCAAAGTCAGTCAGTGTTGGAAACTGACTTGTCAGCGCCGCTTGCATGGCCTTGAGTTGTTCTTGCGAACGGGCGTGAGAATCGCGCAATGCCGGTACGGCTTGCAGCGCCTTGTGCAAAATTTCAAGACTTTCAGTTTGCGGCTGACGTAGGCTCAAGCGCCCAGATATTGCGCGCACTATTTTTTCTGCGCTCATACCACCCCCTCGTTATCGACATCGTTTTTCAATGCAATAGAGTTGCCTAGTGTTTCTAACTCGCGCAAAATTTCTGTGCGCAGATCCTCCACGCTGGGTAACGCAAACTGATAGCGGCTGGCAAACACTTGTTCATGCTTATCAGCCAATACATACCGCACCACCGCGTCATTTTTCTCGCTGCACAACACCAAACCAATCGTCGGGTTATCGTCTTTTGCAGCCACCTCTTGATCATAGAAATTCACATAGAGCAACATCTGGCCCAAGTCCCCATGCGTGAGCTTGCCCACCTTGAGGTCAATCACCACATAGCACTTCAATTTCACATGATAGAAAACCAGATCGGGGTAAAAATGGTCGCCGTCCAACGTCAACCGTTTTTGCCGCCCAACAAACGCAAAGCCGCTCCCAAGCTCCAACAAAAATGCCTGCAACTGATTGATTAACGCCTCTTCAATGCGGGACTCCACCAGCCGATGCGATTCGGGCAAATCGAGAAATTCCAGAACAAAGGGCTCTTTGATGACATCTTGCGGGCGTGCCACCAACTGCCCTTGCCGCGTTAACGCCAGCAAACCCGCTTTGTCTTTGCTTTTGGCCAGCCGCTCAAACAAAAACGAATTCATTTGCCGTTCAAGTTCACGCGCTGCCCAACCATTTTTGACAGATTCAATTTCGTAAAAATCGCGCACCGGCCTGCGCTGCTCCTTCAACAGCCTGCGGTAATGCGTCCACGACAACCCGGGGTGCAGAGTCCCTGGTTGCCAGTCTTCAAGCAAGATGTCAGATTTAACACGCAGTGCGTGTTGTTTTGCCAAAAGCTCGGGATAAGCCAGAAAAAAACTGCGCATGTACTGCAAGGCGCTCACTGAAAAGCCGTCGCCGTACTCGTGCTTAAGCTGCGCAGAAACGCCTTGCAACAAAGTCTTGCCATAGCCCGCCCGCTTGGCACCGCCCTGTTCGGCCTCCATAATTTGCTGCCCAATCAACCAATTGGCACACACATGCGCCGTGTTGACAGAGCGCACCGCCTGCGCCCGCTGAGACTCCCAAGTTTCACGTATGCGTGCTAATAAAACATCTTGTTGCTTTAACTGGGTCATACCTGCTTCTCCCCACCAAACAAACCATCTTTCGCCGTTTGCACTGCATTCGCGGAGGCAGCACGTTTTGATGGCACAGGCGCGGCGGCTGACTGCTGTTGCATGGGTAAGTTTTCGACATTCAAACTGTAATCGTCATGGCCCCATTCGCACTTGGTCAATACCATCTTGGGAATCTTCTTGAGGGTGAGGTTGGCCAGTGTTGAAAGTGCGCGCTTGGCATCCACTTTAAAGGCGCTGCAACACACCAGCAGACTTTTTTCGCCCCCCACCTCATCACTCAGAGTCTGCAACTGATCAGCATTCAGCGTTTGTGTGGTCACGTAAATAAAGTCTGTCTCGGTGCTGTGGCCGTGCTGCCAATAGTGAGTGTCGGACGGTGCATAGGTAAACCCTTCCAACTTGCAAATCGCCGCAGCCAGCATTTCAGCGTTGTAATCTTTGTTGACCACCCAGTTGCCCCAGCGGTCTTTTTCCAAGAGACTTGGTGCCAACGAGAAGTAACGGAAACCGCCACCGCCTTGCCAGCCCGTGACTTCTGACACTCCACCTGCATCTTCGCCGTCGATGACTTTTTTCAAGCGCGGGATTATGTGGGTGTGGCAATGCTCACCCAACTCCACCATGATCCAGCGCCTCCCCATTTTTTGAGCAACTGCGCCAGTCGTACCTGAACCGGCGAAGGAGTCAAGGATTAGGTCGTTGGGGTTAGTTGCGATGTTGAGAATTCGATTAAGCAAACGTTCAGGTTTTGGCGTTGCAAACGGGTCTCTTGGTATCAAAATCTTTTGTTCTTTACGCGACTCGTCGTTATGTCCCACTTCGTCAAATGGCCACCAAGTTGTTGGGACCACACCTTGTTGAACCTCTGCAAGATAGCGTTTCAATTGAGGCGCGCCTTTTCCATCGCGACCAAAGAAAACACGATGCTCATCAATGAGGTTTAGCATTCTGTCCTTGCTGGTCATCCATGCTCGACCGGTCGGTGGGTAGTAGGCTACACCCGTGTTCGGATTGGTTATTTCATACAAGTACGCTTGAGATATTGTTTTTACACTCAAATTATCTGTTCGCCATGGGCCACGACCATCTTTGTCGTCATATTTATATAAATCATTTTGTTTTTCGGATCGAGGAAGTAGATTCCGCGTCATGCCCCCCGTTTTTGAAAAAACTAAAATGTGATCATGAGAAGAAGGTATTCCTTTGGCATCGCTAGAAACTGAGTATTTTTTCTGCCAAACCACATTTGCAACAAAATTCGCCCGCCCAAAAATCTCATCACAAAGCACCTTCAAGTAATGCGCTTCGTTGTCATCAATCGTGATCCAAAGTGACCCGTCATCTGACATCAAGCGACGCATGACTTCGAGACGGTCGCGCATTAAACCTAGCCAAATTGAATGTTCAAGCCCATCGTCGTAATGCGTGAACGCACTACCAGTGTTGTAAGGGGGATCAATGAAAACACACTTCACCTTTCCCGCAAACTCTTGCTCCAACGCCTTCAGGGCGAGTAAGTTGTCACCAAAGATAAGCCGGTTGTCGAAGCAATCTGCCTCACCCACGCGATGCTTGGCGTGATAACTCTTGCTCTGGTCTTCAAGCAGAATGCGCGGCTCCAACTTCGGATGGGCATCCTTCCCAATCCATGTGAGTTCTAGTTTTTGTTTTTTTGTCATTTGCTTTTCTTTCCGCCCAGCAAACCGCCCGCTTGGTTTTCGTCCAGCGTAAGTTTTGGCGTTGCCTTTTTAACGCGCTTTTCCACTTCTTTAATGTGCTCGGCGAGAGGTATTTGTTCCGGTAGCGTACCGCCAATTCGCTTAATGGCGTCGCGTACTTCTTTGCCTACTTGTTCGTGCGTTTGAATGGCCTGCGTTTGGTTGCGCACCTTATCTCGCGCCAGTTTGTCGCGCGTTTGTGTCATGCGGAATTGGTTGGCCGCCAGTTCAGTGGCGTTCATGCGGTCAAGCAGGCTGTCTTTGTCGGGTATGGCTTTGCGCGATTTGATGGCCGTACCGCTTAGCCCACCATACAGGCCTTTGTAACCCGCATCATGGAACACGCCAAACATTTTGCTTTGCACGCCCGCATCTTGCGCGGCACCTGACAGTGCTTTGAACTCTTCACTGGTTTGCTTGCGCAGCTCCAAGCGCTCAGCATCGGCGGTGGCTTGGTCGCTCAACTCTTGTTTACGGGCTTGAATGGCAAAATATTTTTGCGCGTGCGCAATTTCTGGCTTGCGCGGGTCGCCGTTTTGGGCAATCAGGTAGCAGGCGAAACGGGATAATTGATAGTCGTCCACCAATTGAACTGCACCTTTTCCGCCTGGGATCGGTTTGCCGGCGCTGGCAAAGTGATACGTGGGGTCATTGCCAGAGGTTTCGCTGGATGTCATGGCGCGCTTGATGGCGTCTTCAAACCGACGCCATTGGCTATAGCCGAGCAAGGGCTGCAAGTCACGGGCGCTCCAGTATTGGGCACTGTGTTCGTTTGTTTTTCTAAGTGCCTCAAAACTCGATTGAGCGGTGAGATTCATTCCTTCTTTTGTCATATCAACTCCCATTCACATGTCAACACTGTGCTGACGCTTATTTCTTGTTTTAACTGCCGTTCAAGCGCATCAATCAGTCCATCGCGCTTGCGCAAATTGGCTGGGGTAATCACCAAAATACGGCGCTTGCGTTCAGCCCAACGTTGAGCAATCAGCAAGCCAGCCTCAATGGTCTTACCCAAACCAACTTCGTCCGCAAGAATAACGCCCTTGATGAGGGCTGTAGTTCATTGCGCTTATTTTATGCTTATTCAAAGGCAAAAATTTTGGAATACCACTCAGCGAAGCCGCATGAATAGGCGGGTGCATTTGAGGTGCAACATTGCCGATCAAAAAATCGACATGCTTAGCCAGTGATTCATTGACCCAAATTCATTGACCCAAATTCATTGACCCAAATTCATTGACCCAAATTCATTTACGCAGATTTATTGACTTCGCGGATACCGTGTTGCTCTGAAAATGTTCTTTCAAGGTTGCGACAAACAAGGTGGCTGCGGGTGACAAGGCGTGATCGGTGCGCGTGATGATGCCGTAAGGCTCCAGTTGAATGTCTAAATCAATCGGTAATTGAACCAAGTTTAATTTTTGCGGCATTTGTATGCTCTCAGGCGGCAAGGCGGCAAGGTGTTGGCCGTGTTGCAGCAGTTGCACCACCAAACGCGTATCGGCAGTTTCGATCACATTGGTGGGTAAATGTAGGCCGACGACACGAAACGCCGTTTCAATTCGTGTGCGCAAAAAGCTGCCGGTGGGCGGCAAAATCCAAGCTTCCTGCACTAACAGCGCCAGGGTTAAATGCGCTTTTTTGACCCGCGCCAAAGGATGCGTCTTGCCGACGATGATGAGATGATTTTCTTCTCCCAAAACGTCAAATTGGAGTTGTTCGCTGGAACTGCTGTCGAGCATACGTCCAACAATAATGTCTAACTGTCGCTGCAATAAACGTTTAATCAGAGGCAAGCTGTAATCCAATTCGATTGACAAGTGAATTTCTGGGTAACGTTGATTAAAGGCCAGGCAGGCATTGGGAATGTTGTGGGCCGCAGGGCCGCTGATGGTACCTAATGCGACGTGTCCTTGCGTACCTTTGCGCAAGGCGGTAATTTCTGCTTCTGCGGCCTGCATCTCGTACAACATCGAGCGCGCGCGTCGAATCAACACTTCACCATACAGATTGGGCGTAATGCCGCGACTGTGACGTTCAAATAATGTCATCCCTAAAGCGTGTTCCAGTTCGGCCAGCAGTTTGGACGCGGCGGGTTGGGCGATTTCTAATTGCTGGGCGGCCGCCAAAATACTGGCGTGATCGGCCAGAGCAACCAACAACAAGACGTGGCGCATCTTTAGGTGATAGCGCAAAAATTTTGAAATTTCGATTGAGCTCATTCGATTGAGTCCATTTTTTACCCAAAATAAACTACGTATCTAAAGCCACTCTCTCGACTGAAAATAATCGCTTGACGCACGACAAAAGCAGCTCAGATTGCTGAACGACAAAGTTTCTAGATATTCTTTTTTATTATACATAATTGAAAAAATCATATTATTTTGTTTAGGTCTTAACAATTAGTATTCCCCTCATAAAAATTTAAAAGAGACAAAAATGGTGACAAAAAAACTGCTCCGCTCCCAATCTTGGTTTACCGGAACCGATAAAAACAACTTCATTCATCGCAGTTGGATGAAAAGCGAGGGCTTGCCAGACGACAGCTTTGACGGTCGTCCGGTGATTGGCATTTGCAATACCTGGAGCGAACTCACGCCGTGCAATCAGCACTTCAGACAGATCGCACAAAAGGTGCGCGAGGGTGTTTTGCAAGCAGGCGGGCTGCCGCTGGAGTTTCCGGTCAGCTCTTTGGGTGAAACCTTGATGCGTCCGACGGCAATGCTGTTTCGCAATCTCGCCGCGATGGATGTAGAAGAAGCCATTCGTGCGCACCCGATGGATGGTGTGGTCTTGCTCGCCGGCTGTGACAAAACCACGCCCGCAACTTTGATGGGCGCGGCCAGCGTGGACTTGCCCACGATTTTGGTGTCGGGCGGCCCAATGCTTAATGGCAACTATCGCGGTCAACCGATTGGTTCGGGCACGCATGTTTGGAAATTTTCCGAAGCCGTGCAAGCTGGGCAAATGACCAAGACGCAATTCATGCAAGCCGAGTCCTGCATGTCACGTTCGGCAGGCTCTTGCATGACGATGGGCACGGCCTCTACCATGGCCTGCTTGGCCGAGGCTTTGGGCATGACTTTGCCGGGCAATGCTGCCATTCCTGCGGTGGACTCGCGCCGCTACGAATTGGCCCAGCGTTCGGGGCGCGCGATTGTCGAAATGGTGCAGGCCAATCGTTGCCCCAGCCATTTAATGACGCGCGCGGCGTTTGAAAATGCCATTCGTGTCTGCGCCGCCATTGGCGGCTCTACCAATGCCGTGATTCATTTGATTGCGATTGCGGGGCGTTTGGGCGTGCCGCTCACCTTGGATGACTGGCAGCGTGTCGGACGCGGCGACGGTGGCATCCCCACCTTGGTCAACCTCATGCCATCGGGGCAATACCTGATGGAAGATTTTTATTACGCCGGTGGCTTGCCTGTGGTGCTTAAACGTTTGCTCGCCGCAGGCCTGCTCGATGGCAGTGCCCTCACCGCCAATGGACAAACATTGGCGCAAACGGTACAAGATGCGGAATGCTTTAACGATGAGGTGATTCGTCCAATTGACCGGCCTATCTGTGCCAGCGGTGGTCTGGCCGTGGTCAAGGGTAATTTGGCACCGCGTGGCGCGGTCATCAAACCTTCTGCGGCGAGTGAAAAACTCCTAAAACACCGCGGCCGCGCTGTGGTGTTTGAAAACATCGAGGACTATCACGCCCGCATTCAGGACCCAGCCCTCGAGATTGATGCGGACTCGGTGATGGTGCTTAAAAACTGTGGCCCGCAAGGCTACCCAGGCATGGCCGAAGTGGGCAATATGGGCTTGCCCCCAAAACTCTTGGCGCAAGGCATCACCGACATGGTGCGCATCTCGGATGCGCGCATGAGTGGCACTGCTTTTGGTACCGTGGTGTTGCATGTGACTCCTGAAGCGGCAGCCGGTGGCCCGCTGGCTCTGGTGCAAAACGGTGACTGGATTGCGCTGGATGTGTTGGCGGGCAGTTTGCAACTCGAAGTCTCCGATACCGAACTCGCCCAGCGGCGCAGTCAATGGGTGGCACCCGCGCGTCCGCAGTCGGGCTACGCGCATCTGTATGTCCAGCACGTGCTGCAAGCGGATGAGGGGGCAGATTTTGATTTCTTGCGCGGCAAGCGTGGCGCACAGGTGTTGCGCGAATCGCACTAACGGACTGCTAGCTGAGTAAGTAGTAACTGAGTAAATAGTAACTGAGTAAGTCGTCGGTAAATGGTTTTTTACAGGTGGTTTTTTCAATGGCAATTTTGAACAACAGGAGAGACAGCATGAAAAACAGCATGAAAAACAACATAAAACAGCAATTACTGAAATCAAGTATGGCTTGCATGATCCTGGGCGCGACCCTGGCCATGACCGCCTGCGGTGGAAGTTCGTCCGATCCAACCACGCCAACCACGCCAACCACGCCAAGCACCACCGCTTCAGCGACGGACTTGGACTGCGGCTTAACTGCCATTGCACAGGTGGGCGACACCTTGACTTGTACGCTCAAGGGTGGCGTCAACTTGGCGGCGGGCTACAGCTTTACCGTCAGCATTGGCGACAAGGATGTGTGCGCGGCCAGTCCAGTGGCAACTGCACGTGAAAAAGCAGGCGGCACGGCGACATCGCGCGCCTATTCTTGCGTGTTGGGTAATACCACCGGCACGGCCACGGCAGCAGTTAAAGATGGCACCAACCTGATTAAAAGCTCGGGCAATGTAGGCATTGCCTTGTGGAAAAAAGTGCAACCGGCCACATCCCTCGCCAAATTCAACAGCATCGCCACGGGTGGTGGTAAATGGGTCGCGGTCGGAGTGAAAAGTATTTACACCAGTGCGGATGGCGTCACTTGGGCGGCGGCGACAGGAGTCCCTGCGGCGCAGCAAAGCGCCGAGTGGTATCAAGTGATACACGACGGCACGCGCTTCATCGCGGTAGGGCAAGTAATTACTTCAGGCACCACCACCTATGAGGACAAGGGCTACGCCCTCTACAGTACCGATGGTAATACTTGGACTGCAATTTACGCAGGCGGAAACGCTTGGGTAGATGGGGCAAAATATCCAGTCGCACTGAACGGCGTGACCGTGGGCGGCGGAAAAACAATCGTGATGGGGGGGGGCAATAGCTCCGCCTATAGCGTGCCTGACGTAACGGATCAATGGGCAAATTGGACTTGGGCGGGCGATGCTTCCGCTGGCTCTTGGGACCAAAAACTGGCCTACGACACGAAAAACAGCAAAGTCATTGCGGTGGCATCCAAAGCCGGCAGCACTGGCGCTTTGATTACGGCAGCAAGCACGGTAGCTGCAAATGCTGATTGGACAGTACAAACCACGACCGGCGCAAAAGAACTGCTTGGTGTCGCGTGTTCCAGTGCCTGGTGTGTGAGCGTCGGAAAAGGCGGCAGCAATTACTACAGCGGTGATGCCACAGCCTGGACGGCTGGCGGGAGCTCAACGCATGAATTGCGCGGGGTCGCCAGTATCGATAGTGCTAAATTTATCGCGGTCGGCAATAACGGCAGCAAGTCTGCTGTGCTTCTCACCACCGACTATGGCAAGACTTGGGCGGATAAATCGGATGTGAATTTAGGCGACTATTTGCGCGGTGTGGCATGCACCAGTACGCAGTGCATCGCCGTCAGTGAGTCCGGTGGCATTGTGTCGATCAAGGGTTTGTAAGCTGATTAAGCGGATTAAGCGGGGGGCCAGCCCCCCGCTTTAAAACGCGTCATGAGCCACAGATAGATTTTGAATGATAAAGAGGAGCGCAAGATGAAGAGGAGCGCAAGATGAACAAGGCACGATTGTTCGGGGCATGGGGTATCGCGAGCTGTGCGCTGGCTGTGTTATCCGCCTGCGGGGGGGCCAGCAGCGTGGGCAGCGAGCCTGGTGTGCGCCAAGCGCGCGCCTCTTATCACATCACGACGCAAGACTTGAAATCCGTGGCGTATGGTGAATTTGCGGGCGAATTGGCTGGTGGATTGGCAGGTGGATTGGCAGGTGGATTGGCAGGTGCGGGACGCTTTGTCGCCGTGGGTAATAAAACCATCCTGACCAGTACCGACGCCGACACCTGGACCAGCGTGAGTTTGCCCAGCGATTGGCCGGCCATTGCTTTCTCGCATGTTTTTTTTGATGACGCGGCGCAACGCTTTATTGCCGCTGGTCCGAAATTAAAAAATGATCAAGGCGATTGGGACAGCAGCTCGGTGGTGGTGTCCAGCGCCGATGGACAAACCTGGGTGCAGGAAAAAATCAGCGGCGATGCGGGAGACCCTGCGACATCCCTGATGTGGGGCCAGGTCGTGGGTCTGGTGCGCGCGCCGTTTGGCGATAGCAATCCGCATTACATCTCAGTGGCGGCGGATAAGGGCAGCGCGTATTACTCGGACGTTTTGCCACCCAAGCTGACCGACAAGTGGTGGTGGATAGGTGATGCGGTAAATGGTGATGCGGTAAATGGTGATGCGGTAAACGGGGGGTGGGCCTCTAGTCTGGCCTATGACAGCAAGAACGCGCGCCTGGTGGTGGTGGGTGGTAAGAAAACCAGTGACCAAACCAGTGGCCAAATCAGCGAGCGCGGTTTGGGCTGGGCGACGGGAACAAAAACCGAAAACTGGACCGTGCAGGCTGCGCCCGACAGTCGCGCACAGTTGCAGCAAGTTGCTTGCAATGCTCAAGGGCGTTGCGTGGC
>JAVKLU010000057.1:0-6961 GCA_031538895.1 Burkholderiaceae bacterium
AAACCGACTTAACGCAATTAGATGATCAAGGGCTTGACGATATTGTCGTCAACGCGCCCGACCAAGAAGTGCGAAATGGCGAGCGCAAAATTATTCAAAATCAAGCCAATGGAGTAATTAAAGAGATTGAAGTCAAAAGCACCCAATCGCGCTATGTGTTACGCCCCCCACTCAATATCGGCGCGCAGACTTTGCAACCGGCGATGTGGGAACTGGGGACTTTTAACGAGAGCGCACGCAAAAACTCTGTCGCTATCGTAGAGCCGCCCAGCACCGTGACACCGACTCTGCCTAAAAAATAACGCGGCTTATACACAAAAAAATCTGCACATTATTTTTTCTTCTTTACTTTATTGTTCTCATGGCCGTTTTTACTTCAGTCAGTTTGGATGAACTTAATCACTGGATAAGGCGCTATGAATTGGGGCCGGCGAGCAAAATAGAAGGAATTAGCAGCGGCATCGAAAACAGTAATTTTTTTGTGAGCTTTGCGCACCAACCCACACAATGGGTGCTCACTTTATTTGAAAAACTTCAAGCCGAGCAATTACCGTTTTATTTGAATTTCATGATGCATTTAGCCGATAAAGGACTGCCTGTTCCGCGCCCTTTACCTGCGCGCGATGGCACTTTGTTTTCGACTTTGAATCAACGTCCGGCAGTCTTGATCGCCAAACTCAGCGGCGCGTCCAATCTGACACCTGACGCCAGCACCTGCGCGCAAATGGGCGCGTGTTTAGCCAAAATGCATTTGGCTAGCACAGACTATTCTGGCGTGTTAGAAAACCCCCGCAATCTGGTCTGGAGCAAAGCCATCGCACCGCATGTTGTGCCATATTTGACACCATCACAATTGCGGCTTCTCACCACCGAGTTAGATCTTCAAATCGCCTCTGCCGATCGTCTCGCCGACTTACCACGCGGCGCGGTACATCTGGATATATTCCGTGACAACGTGATGTTTTTAGACCGCCAATTAACCGGCGTATTTGATTTTTATTTTGCCGGTGTAGCTGCTTATGTTTACGATCTGGCGATTGCCGTCAACGATTGGTGCCTCGCCCCGTCACGCGATCATTTTGATCCAGAATTGGTCAAAGCCTTTGTTGATGCGTATGGCGCGATTCGCCCACTCAACAAGACGGAACAAAATGTCTGGCCCATCGTTTTACGCGGCGCCGCATTACGTTTTTGGTTATCGCGACTGTATGACTTTCATCAACCACGCAACGCGTCAATGTTGACGCCGCACGACCCCACGCATTTTGAACGACTGTTACGTATTCATGCAGGTATCCATGCGGAGACCCATGCCCAAGCCGCGCCATGTGCGTCCGTCAGTTCCGCAACTCCTACACAATATTTCATACAATAGCCGACGACGAAAGAGCACAGGCATTCTTTGGCGCGCCAGGCCTCATCATCAATTGATTACTTCAACCTCATCTATAGATACTTTTTTTCATGAATAAGTCCATTTCATTTCGCACTGGCATGTGGTGGTTTGTCGAAGGCTGGCAAATTTTTCGGCGACAACCGCTGGTGTTAATCAGCATTTTTTCACTTTACTCGGCCGCAATGTTTGTATTGGCAATCTTGCCATTTCTAGGACAAATCATCAATATCGTATTGTTGCCTTTGTTCTCGATCATTTTTATGAGTGCCTGTCAAAAAATTTCTGATGATGAACGAGTGGAACTCGTCTCACTGCTCAATATTCGTGCGATTCCTCATTATCAGCAGTTGCTCAAACTGGGTGGGTTGTATTTGTTATTTTTATTGGTGGCCACGCTTCCTGGTTTATATTTTTACGGCGATTCGTTCACTCAAATATTGCTTTCAGCTGCACAAAACGCTGAAGGCAATCTCGCACAAGTTTCGTTTCAACATCTATTAGGCGGCTTGATACTCGTTTCGGTCTGCTTGTTGCCGGTATTTTTGGCATTTTGGTTCGCCCCCAATCTGGTTGCATGGCATAACATGCCCTTATTCAAGTCACTATTTTTCAGCTTAATGGCCTGGCGCAAACATGTCATGGCGTGGTTAGGTTATATCTCAGTATTTGTCTTTATTGGACTCGTCGTTCCGACGCTATTTGTTTTTGTGTCCGGTACAATCGCGCCGCAGCTATTTGCGATTCTGATCGTCCCTTATTTACTATGGGTATCGGTGATGCTTTACTGCTCACTTTATCCGTGTTATCGCAGTTTTTTTAAGCAGTAAATTTGTCTCACGTTAAACAGAACCTGAAATGGGTTCTACATTTTTGTGTATTTTTATTTTAAGGAGTGTTAACTATGTTAAAAAAATTAGCCTTAGTTTTAGCTTGCGCATTAAGTGTTGGTTTGGCTCAAGCTGCGGACGTGAATTCGGCATCAGAAGCGGACTTAGTTGCGGTTAAAGGCATTGGTCCAGCGAAAGCCAAATCCATCATTGAAACCCGTAAAAAATCACCGTTTAAATCATGGGATGACTTGATCTCCCGCATCCCAGGTATTGGCGAGAAAACAGCATTAGGCATGTCAAAAGCAGGCCTTACTGTTGGTGGTCAAAGCTATACCATGCCCGCCGATGCCAAAAAAGCAGCACCTGCTGCAAAGTCGGGGCCCGCCGCACCTGTTGCTCCAGCGGCTAAGGCTAAAGCTTCGGCGGCAGCTTCTGCTTCTGCTTCCGCCAAAAAATAAATTCTTATTTGCCATTTTGGGCGTTTCCGCGAGTTGCTTGAATCTGACTCGCGGCAACCCTTCTGTACATCAATTGAACGACTCGTTCACTAAAATTCCCAGTTCCTGAAACAAATTCATTTGACGTGGCAAACAAATGCTTTTTAAATCATATTGCGTCACTATGGTTTGGCGCGCATTTTCACGAAGGCCCCTCGTCTGCTCCGGATTGTTAAGCACTCGCGTGACCGCTTCGACCAATTCATCCTGATTAAAAAAATCAACCAGTATTCCATTCTCACCATCGCGAATCATTTCCTGAACCGGTGCCGTACGCGACCCGATCACTGCCGCACCTGAAGCTAAGGCTTCCATAAAAGACCAGGACAACACCGATGGATAGGTTAAATATACGTGCGCTTTTGAGCGCCGCAAAATTTGTAAATAGTCGAGATAGTTAAGTTTCGGAAAAAAATACACACGCTGCATATCCAGATCGGCTTCAACCTCCGCCAACATCGCCGCGCGCCAATGGGGAAAGTTTTTGGGAAGCTTGCTGTAACTCACCTCATCATCACCAACAATCACGGCGATGGCATTGGGGCAGTTTTTTTGTATGCGCGGCAAGGCCCGCATAAAGCGGTGAAAACCTCGATGTGGCTCCAGATTTCGACTTAAATACGTAATGATTTGATCCGATGCACGGAAAGTCGCCCCCGCAATAGTCAGGTCGGGGATGCCTGACGGAGAGGACTCCAGAGGGGTAATTTTTTCACTATCGATACCATCATGAATCACTTGCGTTTTCGCCCGCGCAAAACTGGGGAACAACCGCACCTGCCAATGTGTCGGCGAGATTCCCGCAGTTGCTTGCACTTGGCTGATTAACTGAATCGCGCTACGCGCACGTCCCTTTAAGCACTCATCAAACGTTAACTCAAACTCTGAATCAAAACGCGCAATCGGGTCCGGGTCGGCATCAAAATATTCGTTGTAAAGCAGTAGCGGTACCGCAGGAAATACATCGCGAATAAATAAAGCCTCGCCCCACGACGGATGCGCCACAATTAAATCAGGCGCGCCAATTTGGGCGCGTAAGGCCAATAAAATCCGCGCAACCGATTGCCCATAACGCACCGACTCCTCAAAAAAATACGCGTAATGGTGCACGCCATCAATCGGCTTGGTCGGTTTAGGATAAGTGAGCACCTGCAAATTCTGATGTGAATTTGTTTTGACGTTATCGGCCATACCGATGCCAAATATCTGCACATCGGGACGCCCCAACAAATGCCGTGCGATATGAATGAATTGACCTGGAAAATTTTGATGGATAAAAACAATTTTTTTCATAACGAAACGGGATTCAATTCAAAGACACATTGCACAATATTCTTGCACAAAACACAATACCCCACTAAAATAGTCAACTATTATTCATCATCATTTTGACAAAATTCCTATGCATCTCTCAACCAAAGGACGTTTTGCCGTCACCGCAATGATTGATTTAGCGTTGAACAGTAATGGGGATCCGGTGACTTTATCCGGCATCAGCAAACGTCAAGGGATTTCAATTTCTTATTTAGAACAACTGTTCAGTCGCTTGCGTCGCAATGGACTCGTGCAAGCCGTGCGAGGGCCTGGCGGCGGTTATTTGCTGAATAAATATTTAGCCGCCATTAAAGTTAGCGACATCATTTTTGCCGTGGATGAGCCTATGGACACCACTGAATGCGGCAGCAAAGGCGAATGTCGCAGTGCCCAGGCCAATCATTTGCAGTACTGCATGACGCATGAATTATGGACCAATCTGAACCGCCATATGATTGCCTATTTGGATTCTGTAAATTTGGCCAGTTTAGTTGAGCAACAAAAACAGAATCGTATCCAAGAGACACAGTCGCAAAAAATTTCTATTGTTCCTGAAAAACGATCCAAGCCCAATGATTTGAAAAAATCATTTCGCGGAAAAACCGTCAACGCTTAGTTTTTATCCCTTCCCATGACCACTCCTCACTTTCCCGTCTATCTGGACTACTCGGCAACCACGCCAATTGATCCGCGCGTTGTCGACAAAATGTTACCCTATCTGCGCGAATCTTTTGGCAATCCGGCCAGTCGCAGCCACGCCTATGGCTGGAGCGCGGAAACTGCAGTTGAGCACGCCCGCGAACAAGTCGCTCAACTGGTCAACGCAGACCCCCGAGAAATCATCTGGACTTCCGGCGCCACCGAAAGTAACAATTTAGCCATCAAAGGTGCGGCGAATTTTTACAAAACCAAGGGCAAACACATTGTGACGGTGAAAACCGAACATAAAGCGGTTTTAGATACGGTGCGCGAATTAGAGCGCCAAGGCTTTGAGGTGACTTATTTAGAACCAAAATCGGATGGTTTAGTCGACTTAACCACGTTTGAAGCCGCCTTGCGTCCCGATACGATTTTGGTATCGGTGATGTTGGTCAACAATGAAATCGGAGTGATTCAACCCCTTGCAGAAATCGGCGCCATCTGCCGCAGTCGTGGCATTATTTTTCACAGCGATGCCGCGCAAGCCACCGGCAAAATCGCGATTGATTTGGCCACATTACCCGTCGATCTAATGACTTTCACCGCGCACAAGACCTATGGCCCAAAAGGTATCGGGGCCTTGTTTGTTCGGCGCAAACCACGTGTTCGTATCGAGGCGCAAATGCACGGTGGCGGTCACGAACGTGGTATGCGTTCAGGCACACTGGCGACGCATCAAATCGTCGGGATGGGCGAAGCTTTTGAATTGGCGCGTTTAGAAATGAATACGGAACGTATCCGCGTGCAAAATTTACACAATCGCTTGCGAACTGGCTTGTGCAAAATGGATCAAGTATTTATTAACGGGGACCCCAACATTCGAGTTCCACATAACCTCAATGTCAGCTTTAATTACGTTGAAGGCGAGTCTTTGATGATGTCGGTCAAAGGAATCGCGGTGTCCTCCGGATCAGCGTGTACTTCAGCGTCATTAGAGCCCTCGTATGTCCTACGCGCTCTGGGTCGTTCGGACGAACTGGCGCACAGCTCAATTCGTTTTACCATTGGTCGATTTACTACCGAGGCGGAAATTGATTACGCCATTGATCTGATGACGACAAGTGTCACTAAATTGCGCGAGCTTTCACCTTTGTGGGAAATGTTTCAAGACGGCATCGATGTCGAAAAAGTGCAATGGGTTGCTCATTAAATGGGTTGCTCATTAAGGGCACTTCTATAAATATAGGATATGCGGATGAAGTGCGAGGCGCACAGCACACAGAAACCGAAGCGTACATACAGTACGTGAGGATTTTGCGTACTGCGCAACAAAGCAATTCGCCGCAAAAATGAATTGATAGAAGTGCCCATAAATGAATTATTCGCTAATTAACCGAGAAAATAACTATGGCTTATTCAGATAAATTACTGGACCACTACGAGAATCCTCGCAACGTCGGCAGTCTCAACAAAGACGACGAATCAGTCGGTACGGGAATGGTTGGCGCGCCCGCCTGCGGTGATGTGATGAAATTACAAATTAAAGTCAACGCCCAAGGCGTGATTGAGGATGCTTGTTTTAAAACCTACGGTTGCGGCTCTGCGATTGCCTCATCGTCTTTGGTGACCGAGTGGGTCAAAGGCAAAACACTGGACCAAGCAATGACGATTAAAAACACTCAAATCGCGGAAGAATTAGCGCTGCCTCCGGTCAAAATCCACTGCTCAATTTTGGCAGAAGATGCGATTAAAGCTGCAATTAAAGACTATCAAGCCAAACACATCGCCAGCAAGGAGGCCGCATGAGTACAAGTGCTACATCCGTGATTAACTTGACTCCACGCGCCGCGCAACATATTGAAAACTTTATTAAAAGTCGTGGTCATGGCATTGGATTGCGTTTTGGAACACGGCCTAGTGGTTGCTCGGGTTTGACCTATGATTTGGAATACGTCGATCAAGCGCAACCTGATGATCTGAAGTTTGAAAGTCAAGGCGTCACGATCTTTATCGACCCCGCCAGCTTGTCATATTTGCAAGGTACCGAGTTAGATTTTGTTCACGAAGGTTTGAATGCAAAATTTCAATTCAACAATCCCAATGCGCAAGCGGAATGTGGTTGCGGCAAATCATTCTCTGTATAAAGGGCACTTCTATAAATACAGAATGTGCGGATGAAGTGCGAGGCGCACAGCACACAGAAACCGGAGCGTACCTACAGTACGTGAGGATTTCGCGTACTGCGCAACAAAGCAATTCGCCGCAAAAATGAATTGTTAGAAGTG
>JAVKLU010000058.1:0-20553 GCA_031538895.1 Burkholderiaceae bacterium
CAATTGGGCCGTTTGGATGAATCAGGGATTGTGTATATCGGTGCCGAAGTTGAAGCGGGCGACGTTTTGGTTGGTAAAGTGACCCCCAAAGGAGATGGTCAGCTGACTCCAGAAGAAAAATTACTCCGTGCCATTTTTGGTGAAAAAGCTTCGGATGTAAAAGACACTTCTTTGCGTGTCCCCTCGGGTATGTCCGGTACGGTGATTGATATTCAAATTTTTACGCGTGACGGTATTGCGCGTGATAAACGTGCACAGCAAATTATTGATGACGAGTTGCGCCGTTTCCGTATCGATTTATCCGATCAAATGCGGATTGTTGAAACCGATACGATGGAGCGGGTGCGGACCATGTTGGTGGACAAAGTCGTTAATGGCGGGCCAAAGCGTTTAGCGCGTGGTGAAAAAGTGACCGAGGCCTACTTAAGCGATTTGGACCCGCATCATTGGTTTGATATTCGCGTTCAAGACGAAACTTTGGCAACGCAAATCGAAGTCATCAAAGACAGTTTGGCGCAAAAACGTCAAGATTTTGATTTGGCCTTTGAAGAAAAGCGTAAAAAATTGACGCAAGGCGATGAGTTATCGCCAGGTGTGCAAAAAATGGTTAAGGTATACATCGCGGTCAAACGTCGCCTGCAATCAGGTGACAAAATGGCGGGGCGCCATGGTAATAAAGGGGTGGTCTCGCGTATTGTGCCGGTCGAAGACATGCCTTACATGGCCGATGGTTCGCCAGTGGATATTGTGCTGAACCCCTTAGGTGTCCCTTCTCGGATGAACGTGGGCCAGATTTTGGAAACCCATTTAGGTTGGGCGGCAAAAGGCTTGGGTCAGCGAATTGGCGACATGATGCAAGCTAAAGCCAAAGCGGCAGAAGTGCGCACTTTCTTAAAAGATATTTATAACTCCTCAGGTCGGCAAGAGGGTTTAGATAAGTTGAAAGATAAGGAAGTCTTAGAGCTGGCGCAAAATTTGCGTGCCGGAGTGCCTTTTGCAACGCCAGTTTTTGATGGTGCGGATGAGGCTGAAATTAGTGCAATGTTGAACTTGGCCTATCCCAAAGAAGTGGCAGATGGCCTGGGTTTAACGGCGTCTAAAAATCAGGTGACTTTGTATGATGGCCGTACGGGAGATGCGTTTGAACGCCCTGTTACCGTTGGTTACATGCACGTCCTGAAACTGCATCATTTGGTTGATGACAAAATGCATGCGCGCTCAACCGGCCCCTATTCATTAGTGACACAACAACCCCTGGGCGGTAAGGCGCAGTTTGGTGGACAGCGTTTTGGTGAGATGGAGGTTTGGGCGCTAGAGGCTTATGGCGCATCGTATATCTTGCAAGAAATGTTGACGGTGAAGTCCGATGATGTGAATGGCCGAACCAAGGTCTATGAAAACATTGTGAATGGCGAGCACGCGATTGAGCCAGGAATGCCCGAATCGTTTAACGTGCTGGTCAAAGAGGTGCGTTCATTAGCCTTGAACATGGAGTTGGAGCGCAGTAAAACTTAATTCGTGCGAGTGTGCTCTGCAAAGATTTTTATGGATGCGGAGCATACTGATTTGCACTAAGTGTTTGCACCAAATCTTGCGCCGATGCGAATGTTGTCACGTGATATTGACTAATTTATTCAGAATTTCTGAGGAATCAAAATGAAAGCTCTACTAGACCTATTCAAACAAACCCAACCCACAGAAGAATTTGATGCTATTCGGGTGGGTCTTGCTTCTCCGGACAAAGTTCGTTCGTGGTCTTATGGCGAAGTTAAAAAACCTGAAACGATTAATTACCGCACGCTCAAACCCGAACGTGAAGGTTTGTTTTGCGCCAAAATTTTTGGCCCTATTGCCGATTACGAATGTTTGTGCGGTAAGTACAAACGCTTGAAGCATCGCGGTGTGATTTGTGAACGTTGCGGCGTTGAAGTGACCTTGAAAAAAGTCCGACGCGAGCGTATGGGCCATATCGAATTGGCGTCGCCGGTTTCGCATATTTGGTTTTTAAAATCATTGCCCTCACGTTTGGGGATGGTGCTCGATATGCCATTACGTGATGTTGAGCGCGTCTTGTATTTTGAAGCATACGTAGTGATTGATCCAGGTATGACGCCGTTAAAGCGCGGTCAAATCATGTCAGAGGACGATTTTCAATCCAAATTGGATGAGCATGGCGATGGTTTTGCTGTCGGCATGGGGGCAGAAGGGATACGCACTTTTTTAGGCACAATTAATTTGGATGCTGAAATTGAAAAATTGCGCGAAGAATTAAAAGCCACCAAGTCAGAAGCCAAAATCAAAAAACTGGCAAAGCGCTTAAAAGTGTTAGATGCCTTTTCGCGTTCAGGGATTAAACCTGATTGGATGGTTATGGACGTGTTGCCAGTCTTGCCGCCAGAGTTGCGGCCTTTGGTGCCGCTGGATGGTGGGCGTTTTGCGACTTCAGATTTGAATGACTTGTATCGTCGCGTGATCAACCGTAACAATCGTTTACGGCGTTTGCTGGAATTACGCGCGCCAGACATTATTACGCGTAATGAAAAACGGATGTTGCAAGAAGCGGTAGATTCTTTATTGGATAACGGCCGTCGCGGTAAAGTGATGGTTGGTGCGAATAAGCGCCCACTTAAATCATTGGCTGAAATGATCAAAGGTAAAGGCGGTCGTTTCCGTCAAAATCTTTTGGGCAAACGAGTCGATTATTCCGGTCGTTCGGTGATCGTGGTGGGCCCACAATTGAAGTTACATCAATGTGGACTGCCGAAAAAAATGGCTTTGGAGTTGTTCAAACCGTTTATTTACAGCAAGCTCGAATTGCAAGGTTTAGCGCCAACGATTAAAGCCGCGAAAAAATTAGTCGATCAAGAGATTCCCGAAGTGTGGGATATTTTGGAAGAGGTGATTCGCGAGCATCCCGTGTTATTGAATCGTGCGCCAACTTTACATCGCTTGGGGATTCAAGCGTTTGAACCGATTCTGATTGAAGGTAAAGCGATTCAGTTGCATCCTTTGGTTTGTGCGGCGTTTAATGCCGATTTTGATGGCGATCAAATGGCGGTCCACGTCCCTTTGTCCCTAGAAGCGCAAATGGAAGCGCGGACCTTGATGTTGGCGTCGAATAACATTTTGTTTCCATCTAGCGGCGATCCATCGATCGTGCCTTCGCAAGATATCGTGTTAGGTTTGTATTACGCGACTCGTGAGCGGGTGAATGGAAAAGGCGAAGGCATGTTCTTCGCCAATTTAGATGAAGTACAGCGCGCTTACGATGCGAAACAAGTTGAGCTGACGTCGCGCATTACGGTGCGTTTGGACGAGGTGGTGAAATCACCGCAAGGCGAATGGGAAACCGTGACCAATCGTTATCAAACAACTGTGGGACGAGCGATGTTGTCGGCCATTTTGCCACCAGGTTTACCATTTTCAAACCTAGAGCGGCCGCTTAAAAAGAAAGAAATTTCACGTTTAATCAATACGTCTTTTCGCCGTTGCGGATTGCGTGAGACGGTGATTTTTGCAGACAAACTGATGCAGTCAGGTTTTTCTTTGGCGACGCGTGCGGGGATTTCAATTTGTGTGGATGACATGTTAGTGCCGCCACAAAAACAAGAAGTCATTAGCCGTGCAGAAAAGGAAGTGAAAGAAATTGAAAAACAATACGGCTCTGGTTTGGTGACTCAAGGCGAGCGCTATAACAAAGTGGTGGATATTTGGGGTAAGGCCAGTGATGGCGTTGGTAAGGCCATGATGGATCAATTGAAAGTGGAGGAGACAATAGATCGCTTTGGTAAAAAAGTGACTCAAGAATCATTCAATTCGATTTATATGATGGCGGATTCGGGGGCGCGTGGATCGGCTGCGCAGATTCGTCAGCTGGCGGGAATGCGCGGTTTGATGGCCAAGCCAGATGGTTCGATTATCGAAACGCCGATTACCGCCAATTTCCGCGAAGGTCTAAATGTGTTGCAGTACTTTATTTCGACGCATGGTGCGCGTAAAGGTCTGGCAGATACGGCGTTAAAAACCGCGAATTCTGGTTACCTGACACGTCGTTTGGTTGACGTGACGCAGGACTTGGTCATTATCGAAGACGATTGCGGTACTGAACTGGGCTTTAGCGTGAAAGCTTTGGTCGAGGGTGGTGAGGTGATTGAGTCCTTGCGCGATCGAGTTTTAGGACGGGTGTTGTCCGCTGATGTGATTGATCCGCAAACACAAGAAACTTTGTATCCCACTGGCGCCTTGTTAGACGAAGACATGGTCGACAATATCGAGGCTTTGGGTGTTGATGAAGTACAAGTGCGCAATCCAATTACGTGCGAAACGCGTTATGGCCTGTGCGCTAAATGTTATGGTCGTGATTTGGGGCGTGGCGGTTTAGTTAATGCGGGTGAGGCCGTTGGTGTGATCGCCGCGCAGTCGATTGGCGAACCTGGGACACAGTTGACGATGCGGACTTTCCATATCGGGGGGGCGGCATCACGTGCCGCAATTATTTCAATGGTGGAAGCCAAATCTAACGGTTCGGTGCGTTATTCCTCTTCATTGCGGGTGTTGAAAAACGGTCGCGGCGAAGCCGTCGTGGTGTCGCGTGCGGGTGAATTGGTGATTGCCGATGATCTGGGGCGTGAGCGCGAACGTCATAAATTGCCCTATGGTGCGATGTTGGCAGTGAAAGAAGGCGATGCGATTAAAGCCGGTAAAGTGTTAGCTAACTGGGATCCCTTAACCCGTCCAATCATCAGTGAATATTCCGGCGAAATTAAATTTGAAAACGTTCAAGAAGGTGTAACCGTTGCGCATCAAATTGATGATGTGACGGGGATCTCAACCTTGGTGGTCGTTGATAGCGCCGCGCGCGGTAACGTTAAAAATCCCGCCCGTCCTCAGGTCAAACTGTTGGATAAAAAAGGTAATGAAATTACCGTGGTCGGTACGGATCATCCGGTTACGATTAACTTGCAAGTGGGCGCCTTAATTATGGTGCGTGACGGTCAACAAATCACTGGCGGTGAAGTCTTGGCGCGGATTCCAATTGAATCGCAAAAAACACGGGATATTACGGGCGGTCTGCCACGAGTTGCAGAGTTGTTTGAAGCGCGTGCGCCCAAAGACGCGGGTATTTTGGCCGAAGTGACCGGTACGGTTTCTTTTGGTAAGGCGACTAAGGGCAAAGTGCGCTTGGAAATTACCGAAGCTGATGGGACCAAGCATGAATTCTTGATTCCTAAAGACAAACAAGTTTTGGTACATGACAGCCAAATCGTCAATCGTGGCGAGATGATTGTTGATGGGCCTTCTGACCCGCAAGACATTTTGAAATTGTTGGGCATCGAAACCTTGATGCGTTACATCGTTGATGAAGTTCAAGACGTATACCGCTTGCAAGGGGTGAAGATTAATGACAAACATATTGAAGTGATCGTGCGTCAAATGTTACGTCGCGTCGTGATTACTGATTCGGGCGATACAACCTTTATCCCTGGTGAGCAAGTTGAGCGTTCGGAAATTCTGGATGAAAATGACCGCATGATTGCCGCAGGTAAAGAACCGGCGCGTTACGATAACGTTCTGCTTGGGATTACCAAAGCCTCTTTGTCAACCGATTCGTTTATTTCTGCGGCCTCGTTCCAAGAGACCACGCGCGTTCTGACCGAAGCTGCGGTGATGGGTAAACGAGATGGTTTGCGCGGCTTGAAAGAAAATGTGATTGTGGGGCGTTTGATTCCGGCGGGAACGGGTCAGGCCTACCACCGCGCTCGTGCACAGCGCGAAATTTGGGATGCAGAAGATCGTCGTTCAATTTTACAAAGTGAACGCGAAGCTGAAGAAGCCCAATCAGAGTAGTGTTGATGGCCAGTTAACGAGTGATACTTTAACAACGGGTGTTCGTGGGTGACTGCGAATACCTGTTTGTGTTTTGAGCGAGCGGTGTTTGTCATAAGACTTTGTTTGCAATAAGATTTAGTTTGAATGAAGCCGCTAACTTTGCATATCTGATGATAGTGATGACGTTGATGTAAACGTCAAGCCAAAATGTAAAGTCAAAAGGTAAAGTCAGCGAGAGATAAACAAGGCCAGTTTGTAGTTTAAGATTTTGTGGGTCTCAGTGATTTTTTATTAACATATGCAGAGATATGCAGACACGCGCGCCTCAGCGAATCCTTCATCTGGCGTACTACGCGCTTATCGCCTTGACCTTAGGAGTCTGCTCTTATTGGGTTGTGGTGTTGAGCGCGCCGCCACCTTTTCCCGCGCCGCTCGCACCAGTGGAAGTCGCAGTGGATACGCGGACTGTGCTGAACTGGTCTCTATTTGGCGATCCCGTTCTTTCTTCGGCGCCTAAAATTGAACTGATTGGGATTATTTTTTCAGCCAAAAATGCCGCCGCATCACGCGTGGCCTTAATCGTCGGAGCGGATAAAAAAGTATTGGCCCAAGGCGCCAAAATCAGTGCCGGTTATGTGGTGCACGCCATCAAAAAAGATTCGGTCATCATCCGTTTTCAAGATCAAGAACAGGTGCTGACTTTGCCGGTAAGAAATAATCCCGCGACGACATCGGGGGACTCGACGAGCAAAGTCAACGCGCAAAATATGAATGCCAATGCCGTTTCATCTAACGTCCCAGCGTCAGCGGGGTCAGGTTTGGGTACGGCGCCAAATCAGAACAATCGCTAATGAGACGCCAGTCTGGCGTGGCGAAAATGACAGTTAGCTTTGCGCGTGGAAAATCAAATTTTTCGAGATGAATCAAAGACAATGCAAAGACAGTACAAAGACAGTAACACGCATTCCCCTCCTTTTTATTGAGTACATTGCAAATGAGAACTTCAGGTTACCAATCGGAATTCACACAGTTTTTGACTGAACTAAAAACACAGCATCCGGAGCTGGGTGCACAACAACAGCAAGGCCGTCAATTGTTGTGGGGTGAAGTCGTCTTGACTTTAGATGAGTCGGCGCGTTTGCGCGCAGCACGGGTGGCGCAAGCGCCCTACGTTTATCAAACCCTGTAATGACCCCTTGTGATTGATTCGTGTAGGGACGCTTTCGGTGGGGGTGGCAGAAATTTTTCTGTCCCGCGATGCTTGCTGTTCGCTTAATTGCCAATTGACCGCCTATGTCAAACGCAGATGCCCACCTTATTTGATAGCGATAAAGACTTCGCGATTGCCGACGCGCGTCCCAGCATCTTTTCTGGTGAAGTGGTTGATGGCGTGGCTTTGGCGCACTTGTATGGCGAGCCTTTATTTAATTTACCCAACGACTTATATATTCCTCCTGATGCCTTGGAGGTTTTTTTGGAAACCTTCGCCGGACCTTTGGATTTATTGTTGTATTTAATTCGGAAGCAGAATTTTAATATTTTAGATATTCCGATGGCGCAGGTGACTGCGCAGTATTTGCAGTATGTGGAACAAATTCGCGTTCATAACCTAGAACTTGCGGGCGAGTATTTATTGATGGCGGCCTTGTTGATTGAAATTAAGGCGCGCATGTTGTTGCCTGTTCCGCCTTCGATTGAAAATGAAGATTCTGGCGACCCGCGTGCAGACTTGGTAAAACGTTTATTGGTATACGAGCAAGTGAAATTGGCCGCGCAGCAATTGGCGCTGTTGCCGCAAAATGGTTATGATTTTTTAGCCAGTCACGCGCATCATGATCATTCAACAATAACAGTATTGCCAGAAGTTGCCGCGATTGATTTGTGGCAAGTGTGGCAATCCTTGGTGCAAAAAATTCATCTCAATAGCCATCACCAAGTACGACGCGATCCCTTGTCGGTGCGCGACTACATGGCGCGAATACTGCGCCGTTTAAAACCCGGCGTGCCAGTAGAGTTTTTAAATTTATTTGAGGAGAAGTTCTCGATTGGCGAGCTGGTGGTCAGTTTTATTGCGATGCTGGAGCTGGTGCGTGAGCATTTGATCGTGATAGATCAGTCGGGCGATTACCAGGCAATTTATGTTCGGCTATCGTTTACGCCACAATAAGTGAGAATCGTCGTATTGACGAACGCCAATCTTTTTGTTTTTTATGAAAATTATTACGACTATTGCGGAATTGCGCCAACATTTAAGCGGTCAATTGCGAGTCGCTTTTGTGCCGACGATGGGCAGTTTGCATGAAGGTCATTTATCGCTGGTTCGTTTGGCGAAAAAACATGGTGATCCGATTGTGGCGTCGATTTTTGTGAACCCTTTGCAGTTTGGTGCTGGCGAAGATTTTGAATCGTATCCGCGTGATTTGTCGAAAGATGCGGCAATGCTGGAGAGGGAGGGTGTTTATGTGTTGTTTGCGCCGTCGGTGTCTGATATGTATCCGCAGCCACAGCGTTTTCGCGTGCAGGCGCCCAATGATTTAGGGAATATTTTGGAAGGAGAGTTTCGCCTGGGTTTTTTTGAGGGCGTCACTACCGTGGTGTTGAAATTATTTTCTTGCGTGCAGCCACGTGTCGCAGTCTTTGGAAAAAAAGATTACCAGCAGTGGCGAATTGTGCGAGAAATGTGCAGTCAGTTTTCTTTGCCGACAGAAATTATTGGCGCAGAAACCCGTCGCGCTGAAGACGGTTTAGCGCTGTCGTCGCGCAATGCGTATTTAAGCGAGCGCGAGCGTGTTGAGGCTCCGTATTTGTATCAAAGCTTGACCGCGCTATCGGCGCATGTACACAAGGCCAGTACGCTGGCGCAAGTCAACGAGGCGGTGAGTGCTGCGACGGCAGGTTTATCGGCGCGTGGGTGGGCGCCCGATTACATCGCGGTGCGGCGGCAAGATAACTTGCTCGCGCCCTCGGATGACGAGGTTTTGCACAAAGTGCCGCTGGTCATTTTGGCCGCCGCTAAACTGGGCAAAACACGCTTAATTGATAACTTAGAAGTGACCGGCGCACACAATATTTGATGTGCCAACTTCTGATAACCCGTAAAAAGGATTGATCATGAAATCCTCATGAACCCTTATGAAATCCTTTAGAACCAACATCGATAGATGATTACTCAATTTATTCGTGCCTTAATGGGTAAACCCGCAACGGGTAAGCCCCCAACGGGCAAAACCCCAACGGGCAAACCCCCAGCAAAAAATAAAGCTAACAAGGCGAGTCCCGCGACGCAATATAAAGCGAAACGCTTGGGGGTGGACTCGTCCAACATTTCGCGCGCTGCCTATAGCGTTGCCCAGACCTTGCAAAATAAAGGGTTTGCCGGTTTGATCGTTGGTGGTGCCGTGCGTGATTTGATGTTGGGGATGAGGCCCAAAGATTTTGACATCGCGACCAACGCCACACCTGAAGAAGTGAAGCGTTTATTTCGGCGCGCTTTTATTATTGGGCGACGTTTTCGAATTGTTCACGTGATGGTGGGAGGTGAAACCATTGAAGTGACCACATTCCGCGCCGCGCCACAAAATCAAGGTCAAACTCAAGGTCAAACTCAAGGTCAAAATCGAGGCCAAGCTCAAATGACGGGGCGATTGGGGCGGGTGTTGGATGACAATGATTTTGGCTCACAGTCCGAAGACGCCGCGCGCCGTGACTTTACGGTCAACGCACTGTATTACGATCCGGTGGCAGAAATCATCTATGATTATTTTGATGGTGTTGCTGATGTAAAAGCAAAAATGCTGCGCATGATTGGTGATCCGTTAACGCGCTATCGCGAAGATCCGGTGCGGATTTTGCGGGCATTGCGCTTTGCGGCAAAACTGAATTTCAAACTTGATCACGCCAGCGAGACGCCGATTCGGGGCGCCGCACATTTATTAAAAGACGTGCCCGAAGCGCGTTTGTTTATGGAGTTTATGAAGCTGGTCATGAGCGGTCAAGCCTTAGCGTGTTTGCAGGCCCTGCATCAATATGGCTTGCATCGGGTGTTGTGGCGCGAGTTAGCGGCAATTGTGGATACGCCTTCTGCTTTTGTTGAGGCGGTGTTGTACGCAACCGATCAGCGGGTTCAAAACGATCAATCGGTGTCGCCTGGATTTTTGTTAGCGGGTTTGTGCTGGGATGCGTTTGATCAACGGTGGCAAGCCTTGATTGCCGGTGGCGCGCTTCCTATGCCCGCCTTGCATCAAGCCGCAGATGAAGTGTTTGCGCAAAAATTAGGACAGTTTGGCGTGCAGCGAAAAATTGAATCCGACATGCGAGAAATCTGGGACTTGCAAGCGCGCCTGCAAAAAACGACGGGAAAAATGCCGCTGCGTATGGTTGAACATCCCCGTTTTCGGGCGGGGTATGATTTTTTGTTACTGCGCGCGCAAAGTGGAAATGCGCCTGCGGAGCTGGCGCAATGGTGGACTGATTTTTATCATGGGGATGAAGACGCGCGCGCGAATTTGTTGCAAGCGATTAAAAAATCCAGTACTACGAGCACGCGTCGCCGTCGAAAAAAGAAAGCAATAGCACCATTAGCAACATCATCAGCTGAATAAGGTTTTATGAATTCCCTAGTTTTTTATATTGGCTTGGGAAGTAACCTCGGTGATCGGGTCACGACTTTACATGCGGCGATTGCCGATCTGCAAATTGTGTTGATGCAAAAATTGGGAGTGACTGAATTTTGCGTTGCGCCGTGGTATGAAAGCGCGCCCATCGGCGAGGGTGCCAGTGGCGGCGCGTATTTGAATACAGTTGCGCAAGGGGCGATGCGAATCAATACACCAGAAACATCGAATCAGCAAGACGCTTCGAGCCCAAGTGATTTACTGATTCAGCCGGCGCGCGTGCTCTTGCAGCTCTTGCATCAAATTGAATCGCAATATGGCCGTGTGCGCGATGAGGGTGCGCGCAATCAAGCGCGAACTTTGGATTTGGATTTACTTTTATTTGGCAATTTGATTTGTGATGCGCCAGATTTGACGCTGCCCCATCCGCGCATGCACGAACGGGCATTTATATTAAAACCTTTGTTGGACTTGGCGCCAGATATTGAAATTCCTAAAAAAGGCAAAGCAAGAAATTACCTGTCACAAGTGCAGCGCCAAAATTTGTCTGTGTTCGGCCATGCCAGATTGGGACGAAGCGGCCCAACCGGCGCCGGACTTTGAGGTCGATCAGCGCGTCAGTTGGTGAGGGTAAGGCAAGGGGTGGCGACAGCGGTTTTGTCAGGCGCTGCGGGGCAGGGCTGCGCCTGACACTGCCCAAAAATGTGCAAACCGAAAAATCTCGGGCAACTGGCTCAGAGCAAGCGTCTGAACAAGCGTTGAGGCAGGCCCAGCCTGAAGGCCTGTGATGCCCAAAACCCGAGCCATAATCGTGCTCATGCGGTTGGATTTCCTATCCGCCTTGGGTGCAGGACAACAATTTCCTGCTGGGCCTGAAAACCTTGCTTGAAACGCTGGGTCTGTCGGAAGACAAGCTACGGCTGCGTGGATAAAAGGAGATGGAATGACTGAACAACAATTTCCAGGGTCGCGGTGGTGGAAGATTGACTTTCATACGCATACGCCTCAAGGCTCTTCAGATTACAAAGGTGACAAATCCATCAGCGCCCAAGATTGGTTGACGCATCATAAAAATCGAGGTGTCGATTGTGTTGTGGTGACAGATCACAACGGCAGTGAATGGCTTGATGAACTTCAGGTGGAGTTGGTTCGCTTGAGGGGAACTGATAAAGCTTGGGCAAGTTTCTTTGTTCTTCCTGGTGTAGAAATCAGTTGCTCCAGTGGCGTGCATGTTTTGGCGATTTTGGATGAAGCTGCCAAAGCCAAAGATATTGCAGCCATGGTCGGCAAATGTGGCTATCAAGGGACCCTGGGGGATAGCGATGCCGTAACGACGACCAGCGTAGTCGAAGTGATGAAGATCGTTCAGGGGGCTCCATGGAATGGGTTGGCCATACCAGCACATGTCGATTGTTCAAAGGGATTATTTAAATCCATACAAGACAGCCAAACGTTGAAGGATGTTTTGAAAACTGCGAATGCTTTGCAGACATTGGATGTTCAAGCGCTTGCAACCCTGGTTAAAGATGATGATTGCCGTAAGTTAATTGACCAGCTTGCCCATGTTCAAGGAAGTGACTCTCACAATGCAGAGCAAACCTTTGCCGAAGTGTTTACGTGGGTCAAATTGACTATGCCCTCGCTGTCAGGCCTGAAATTAGCCTTGGCTGAACCTCAACTGTCCGTGCGCCGCAGCGATCAGAGTCCCGAACCCTTGCCCAAGCAATGGATTCAGTCTTTGCAGATTCAAGGTTTGGCCAAACGCCATCGTCAGTTGACGATTGACTTCAACCCATGGCTTAACACAGTCATTGGCGGTCGCGGTAGCGGCAAGTCCAGCGTGGTCGAGTGTTTGCGCTTGGCTTTGGGGCGTGAGCAGGAAGCTGAGCAACAATTAAGTCGTGAGCACGAAGTCAGCAAAGCCATTGCTCAATTTGCGGAATCCATGGTGTTGGATAAGACACAGTTGTCGGCGGCGGTTCAAGGCGCAGGCCAGCTAGGTGGGATCAATCGGTACGACTGGTCTAAAAACGAAAAGCGTGTGATGCGTCCTGATGGTCAGGTGACGGAAAGCTGGGTTGACACTGGAATTGAGCACAACAAGGTTCTTGATGATTTTCCAGTTCGCTTGTTCAGCCAAAAACAAATTCATGCTTTGGCAAATCAACCAGGTGGATTGTTGGGTTATTTAGATTCATCGCGAACAGATGATCAATGGCTAAAAATTTATCAGCTCAAGAAAAACTTCAACGCTGATCCGAAGTCAGCGCAGCAAGCTACACATTCACAAGCCATGAAGCGAGGTGGTTCGTTTGTCATTGCATCAACAAGCAGCAGCGTAAGTCGTTTTGAAGATGCCCGCAAAGATGTTCGGACCAAACAAAACGAATTGTCTGCATGGCCCCAAATCAAAAGCAATCTGGCCCAAGTGCAAGAGAGTTTGGATACCTATGCCAAGCAAGGAGTCAGTGACAAAGTGTTGTTGCTGCAAAAGTTGCGTGTTGAAAAACGTGCCATTGAAGACTTTGAGCAAGGGGTTTCCTCTGAGGTATCGAATTTGCAAAACGCGTTTGCACCTATGCAACTCAACGCGTGGGCGGTGAACTTGCCAGAAACCGCCTCAGCATCGGCCAAGGAAGTTGCACAGCGCTGGCAACAAGTCTTTGAAGCCATGCAGACCACTTGGGCCAATGTGCAGGCACAAATGCAAACCCTGCAAACGCAAGCGCAACAACTGACTGCGGATGCAGCTTATCAACAATGGTCAACAGAGCAGCAATCCCAAGAGACGCAATACCTGAGCGAACTTGAAAACGTCAAAGCCATGCTTGGCGGTCAGCTCCAGCAAGTGGGTGTGTTGCAGCAGCAAAAAGAAGACTTGGAAAAACAAAACCAACTTTTTGAACTCAAGGCGAAGGAACCAGAGGCCGCCAAGGTACTGCGAGAGCAGCGATACCAAGAAATGGTCAACGCACGGCGGGCTATTACCCAAGCGCGTCAAGATTTTGTGAATGCTGTGATTCAGAATGCGCCGGAGGAAACCTTGCAAATCACGGTTCACCCAGTGGCGCAATACGATGATGTCAGCTTAAATGAACTGCGCAAATTGTTGGGCTTGAACACAGCGGATTACGCCAATTCGTTCTTAGGCGATTTGGAAAATGAAGTATCAAAAGGTATCGTGCCGACACTAGCCCAACAGCCAGAGCGTTTAGATGAGCTGAAAAAAGGCATTGAGGCATTTGTTGTGGGCGAGGCGGAGCAAGTTCAAAAAATTTTGGAGATCGATATCTCTGGCGCCAGAATTCGTGCCGCGCTGAAAGCCTTGACGCCTCGTCAACTCGATGAACTCTGGACTTGGTTCCCAGAGGACAAAGTGGAAATTAAATTCCGGCAAGCGCCAAAAGACAATTGGCAAGACATCAGCACAGGCTCGGCAGGGCAAAAAACGGGGGCTTTGTTGTCCTTCATCGTGAACGAAGGTGAAGAGCCTTTGATTCTTGACCAACCCGAAGATGACCTGGACAACGAAAACGTTTACAAGCTGGTGGTGGAGCAATTGCGCCAAACCAAATCGCGCAGACAGGTGATTGTGGTCAATGGCGATGCTGAATTGGTGATCCTGATGGCATTCCGTGGTGGCCAAATTCAAGCTGACACAGCCGGTGGCTTGCAGGATGTATCCATTCGTCAAAAAATTTGTGACGTGATGGAAGGTGGAGAAAAAGCTTTCAAAAATCGATATGAACGTGTGTTGAAGCACAAGCTTTCAAAGGGCTGACATGGATGCGATTGCATTGATGAACAAAATTCGAGTCACCGAGGGGGTGGTTTTGAGCTATAGCATGACCGCCCAATTTCAATACACACGCCTAGCCTACCAAGCCCAAGCGGCAATATCATCTTTGAGCTGGTGCCGCTCAACGACGATTACCCCACCATGCGATCTGACGCTGCCCCGATCAGGATCGTGGGCACCATGGTGGAACACAGGAAGTACAGGAGAAGGTAATGAAGAAACTCGTAGTGTCAATTGCACTGGCTGCTTTCGTGACTGTCGCCCCAGCTCAGTCGCCAAGCCAGATGTACAACGCTGAAGAAGCGCGAATTCTTCAACAGTTGTCAACTGCATCCATTGGGGTCAAGGAAGCAATGCTGGAAATCGAGGCAGCAAGCCGGGCATATTTTCCAGAAGACAAGCTGCTGAATGCGCGCAATGAATCCTTCGTTCGCTACGCGACGCAATTTGAACGCGGCGAAATTTCCATTGAGCAACTGACGCAGCTTGTGGAACAACGAAAGCAACGTTTTGACCAAGCTCTGGCAGAAAGAAAATCCGCAGAGGATGCTCAACAACAGGCAGCTATGGCGGAATCGCAACGACAAATTGATGAACAGCGCAGGCAGAACGCGGTCGGTTCATTCCTTCAGAACATGGGCAATTCGATGCGGCGCAACTCGCCACAGCCCATCAACTGCAACAGCTACATGCTGGGATCGCAGGTAATGACCAACTGCAGATAGCCAGCCCCACCCGACCTAGACAAAGCTCAACCCGCTTCGGCGGGTTTTTTTTCGTCCGCCGTAAGGGTTTTCACCAAATTATCGGTGCCCAAGCGGCTGCGCTACTTTATGCAGCGCGACAGCGCGGTGCTGGGCATGGTGCTGCGTATCTTCCTGCGGGTCATCGCGCAAACGCTGCAAGCCAACAGCCCTGGTGCGGCCAATGTGGACAAGGCAGCCTTGCACATCGGCGCAGTCGCCTTCATCCACCGCTTCGGCTCCAGCCTGAACGAGCATGTTCACTTCCACGTCTGCGCAGGCCATGCCTGTTCAAAGCCTTAGCGAGCATGAATAAACTCGGCCCCTTGAAAAGCTGCCGAAGTGTGCCCCGAAGGGAAAGACTGATCGCTACCGTTTGGGCGCTCAGCCGCGCTCAATTTCAATACACTATTTTTGCGTGACCGCACGCAGTATCCAACGCGGCTAAACATTCTTCCGTTGGGCGGACACGCCACACACTGGACAAATTGGCGTGGTATTGAATATCGCCGGCGTCTGAACTGAGCGTCAAATCAAGATTCAAGGCCAAGCCTTGCGGGTCAAGAAACGGGCGCAAGGTTTCTTTTAATTGCGTGCTCGAAATATGTTTACGTAAGGCTAACTGAATATATTGCGCATGCTTAGTTCGAATCTGATCTAAGCGATAGATTTCATTGACTTGAATCGACAAGCCGCCCTTATAACGGTCTTCGACGACCTTGCCTTCTAGGGCAATAAATTGATCAAGCTTGATCTCGGATAAAAATCGTTCATCAATACGAAATTCGACTTCCTTACTGCCATCGTCAATGACGGCGATATTCATCAGTCCCCGTTGCGTTTGAATCCGGCGCACTTCCTTGACCACGCCAGCGATATTTTGAATATTTTTTTGCGCGCTTAAATCCGCTAAACGCGCGCTGCTAATGTGTCGCCATTCGGTTTCATATTGTTGAAACAAATATCCCGACAAGAAAAATCCCAATGCTAATTTTTCTTCCGCCAATTGTTGTGCGATCGCCCAAGATTCCGTTGGAGCCAGTTCAATGGGGTCGATGCTCGAATCGCCGGCATCATCAAACAATCCTACTTGCAGCGCGTTGGCGGCTTGAGCTTCTGCCCATTCATACGCACTGCCAACACTGTTCAATAAAGTCGATCGCGCGGCGGCGCCATTGGGATAAAGCGAATCAAATGCACCGGCGCGGATGAGCGCTTCGATCGCGCGTTTTTTAACCCGCTGTTTATCAACCCGCGCACAAAAATCAAACAAGTCGGTAAATGGCCCCGCCGCCATCAATCCATCTACGCCACCACCTACGCCAACACCATTGCGCGCATCGACTAGGGCCTCTATCGCGCTGCGGCCCAAACCTTTAATCGCGCCCAGGCCGTAACGAATGCTTTTAATGCTGCCATCACTTTCTTTTTGCGGTAAAAAACGATAGTCTGAAATGTTGATATCTGGCGGCAACAAGGTGACGCCACAGACGGTGCGCGCATCTTGGATCAAAACCTTAATGCCGTCGGTATCGTCCATCGCCAAGGTTAAATTGGCGGCCATAAAAATGGCCGGGTAATAATGTTTTAACCACGCGGTCTGATACGCCAGCAAAGCATAGGCGGCGGCATGCGATTTATTAAACCCATAACCGGCAAACTTAAAAATCAGATCAAAAATTTCATTGGCTTTGAAATCGCTCAACCCATTATTGGTGGCACGCGCACAAAACACTGCGCGCTGTTTGGACATTTCGACTTCATCTTTTTTACCCATCGCGCGACGCAGCAAATCGGCTTCGGCGAGGCTATACCCCGCAACGATTTGCGCCATTTGCATCACCTGCTCCTGATACACCATGATTCCATAAGTCTCTTTAAGAATCGCTTCTGTCCGCGGATCCGGGTAATCAAAAGGCTCCCCCTTTTTACGCCGGCAATAGTCGGGAATAAACTCCATCGGGCCTGGACGGAACAAGGCAACCAGCGCAATGATGTCTTCAAAACGATCCGGCAAGGCTTCCTTCAACATGCCTTGCATACCGCGACTTTCTAACTGAAACACCGCGACGGTTTGGGCGCGTGATAAATTTTTAAAGACTCCTTTATCGTCCAGCGGAATGCCGGCCAAATCAATGTCAACTTGCGTCAAGGACGCAATATCTTGCAAACACTGATTCAAAATCGTCAGCGTGGTCAAGCCTAAAAAATCAAACTTCACCAAACCGATTGATTCCACATCGTCTTTATCAAATTGCGCGATCACACCTTCATCTTCGCCTTTGGCTTGACGATAGCGCGGACAAAAATGATCCAAAGGCGCCGGCGCAATCAAAACACCACCCGCATGCATCCCGACATTGCGGATAATTCCTTCGACCTCTTGCGCCAGCGTCACTAAAGCGCTGACCTCTTCGTTTTCATCAAATTGCTTTTGCAACTCGGGTTCGTCAATCAGTGCTTGCGCTAAAGAAATGCCGACTTTCTGAGGAATTAATTTTGACAAACCTTCACAAAATGAATAACTGTGCTCTAACACGCGCCCCACATCGCGCAGCGCTCCTTTGGCCGCCATCGTGCCAAAGGTGGCGATTTGTGACACCGCATCACGGCCGTATTTTTGACGCACGTATTCAATCACGCGATCGCGACCCCATTGGCAAAAATCAATATCAAAATCGGGCATTGATTGACGCTCTGGATTCAAAAATCGCTCAAACAACAATTGATATTTCAAAGGGTCCAAATCGGTAATCGATAAGGCATAGGCAACCAAAGACCCGGCACCAGAGCCGCGTCCAGGGCCGACGGGAATGCCATTTTTTTTACTCCATCCAATAAAGTCGGCGACGATTAAAAAATAACCCGCAAACTTCATTTTCGTAATCGTTTCACACTCAAACGCTAAACGTTCTTCGTAACGTGGTGTTTCAGCGGCGCGCGTTTCAGGGTCTGGATACAAAGTCTCTAAACGTCGCTTCAGCCCCAGCTGCGCTTCTTGCACAAAAAAATCATTGACAGAAAATCCGTCAGGTGTTGGAAAGTCAGGCAGCTGCGGCTGTCCCAAGGTCAGCGTTAAATTGCAGCGCTTGGCGATTTCAACACTGTTGCTTATCGCGCTGGGAATGTCCGCAAATAAAGTCATCATCTGACTTTGCGTCATGAAGTATTGCGAATTCGTAAATACCCGCGCGCGTTTATTGTTGTTCAGCAGCTCGCCTTGAGCGATACACACTCGCGCTTCATGCGCGCGAAAATCATCAGGGGCAATAAATTGAATCGGATGCGTCGCCACCACCGGTACTTGATGCTGTTGCGCCAGCGGCAGCACCGCCGCAAGATACGCCGCTTCGTCCACAGCACCGGCACGTTGTAGTTCCACATAAAAGCGATTTGGAAAGGCCGCCGTCCAACGCTGCAAGGCGCGCTCGGCGTCCTTGTGGCGACCATCTACCAGCGCGCACCCGATTTCACCTGATTGCGCCCCTGACAAGGCGATCAAACCCTGCGCTTGGGCAAACCAAGAAAACTCCACAATGGCGCGGCCGTGTTCTTGATTCGTCAACCACGCGCGCGACAGCAAAGAATTAAGCGACTGATAACCTTGATTATTTTGTACCAGCAGCAAAGCCCGCGTCACGCGCTGGTCTTCACTGCGGACCCACACGTCCGCACCAATAATCGGCTTAATCCCTTGCTTTAACGCGCCTGAATAAAACTTCACCGTCGCAAATAAATTCGACAAGTCGCTAATGCCCAAAGCGCCCTGTTGATCCGCCGCTGCCGCTGCAATCAAATCAGGGATGCGCACGATTCCATCAACAACACTGAATTCAGTATGAACGCGTAAATGGACAAAAAAAGGTTGTGGCATAAAAATGACCAAAATAAAAACAAAGTGCTCGGTTGGTGGATGCTCAAACTTATTTGTCTTCGCCCAGGAAGGCATCCAAACTAAAGCGTCCAGGGCCAATAATCATCAGCAATTGAAACGCTCCCAAAATAATCAGGTTCTTGATAAAGTACAAAAACTGTTCCGCGTGGCTTGGGTTATGAATCACAAAAGTTACTGGCAAAAACCAGATAAACAAGGCCAGCGACGCGATCCGCAATTTAAAGCCGGACAGAATCGCCAAGCCCGCAACCAGTTCTATCGTCGCGGTCATACTGATCCACAGCATCGCTTGCGTAAACTGCGCTAACAAGGCCGTGTACGCATCCACGTTAATCAATTTCTCGGCGCCAGAGACGATAAACGCGCCGCCAATTAGCACGCGCCCAATCAATAATTGCATATCTCGCGTTTGTTGCGCAAGGGCCGATTCTTGACGATCATTTGAAGTCGGTATCAAAGACATATTCCATCCTCTCGATTAAATACAAGGAGCTTCTATAAATTTCTTACGCGTCTGGTGTTGAATCTGATGTTGAAAGACTCGCATCATTCGAATCACTTGCATCACTCGCAAACGCGAGGGCGCGATTGTAAAGAGCATTTTTACGCGCGCCGGTAATTTGCGCGCTCAATCGCACCGCTTGGGCTAAGGGCAATTCCGCCATTAAACATTGCAGCACTTTATCGTCCAGTTGCGCCGAATGTTCTGGCGCGATTAAGCGCAATAACACCACGAACTCGCCACGTTCGGGAATCAGCGACAAATCCGTCAGTTCTCCCAAAGTGCTGCGATGTACCGTTTCAAATTGTTTCGTTAACTCGCGCGCCAAAACAATCGCCGTTTGCGCGGGGAAAATTTCTTGCATCGCGCCAATCAATGCATGGATGCGATGCGGCGCTTCAAACGCGATCAATATCCCGACAAAATTTTGATAGTGTTTGAGCGCCTCTAGGCGCGCATTTTTACTGGCGGGCAAAAATCCGATAAAGCAACTGGCCGCAGCTTCCCAGCCACAAATTGATAACGCGCTCACCATTGCGCTGGCCCCGGGCAAAGGAATCACCGCATAACCGGCCGCGCCGGCCGCCGACACCAATCGACTGCCCGGATCTGAAATCGCAGGCGTTCCGGCGTCGCTCAACAAGGCCACGCGTGCGCCACGCGCCAAATGTTGCAATACCTCAGCTAAGGCTTCCTCTTCATTATGTTGATGCACACTTACATACTGAAACTGCGTCAGGTCAAATCCGTACTGACACAGCAGATGCCGCGTTGTGCGCGTATCTTCACACGCTAAAACCTGACACTGCCCCAGCGTCCACAACGCACGCACTGAAATATCCGCTAAATTACCAATGGGTGTGGCAACCACAAACAGCGCCCCTTTAGGATAATGTTGGTCTTTGACCAGTTGAGCAAAATCAGCAGATGGTGGGAACATAGTGGTCAGTAAATGTATGGCGTAGATTATCGGGGAAGCTATATGAATCTCATATCAAGGCGTAATTGGCGTGCGCTTGTCAAACATGTCAAGGGCACTTCTATCAATTCATTTTTGCGGCGAATTGCTTTGTTGCGCGGTACGCGAAATCCTCACGTACTGTATGTACGCTCCGGTTTCTGTGCGCTGTGCGCCTCGCACTTCATCCGCACATTCTGTATTTATAGAAGTG
>JAVKLU010000059.1:0-3742 GCA_031538895.1 Burkholderiaceae bacterium
CACTTCTATAAATACAGAATGTGCGGATGAAGTGCGAGGCGCACAGCACACAGAAACCGGAGCGTACCTACAGTACGTGAGGATTTCGCGTACTGCGCAACAAAGCAATTCGCCGCAAAAATGAATTGTTAGAAGTGCCCTGTAGTTTTTAAGGGCTGCAGTTTTAATTACCAACTGATTCCGTTATGCCGCAAATTTTGTTTTTGTTACACTGCCGCACTTCACTGAAGAATCAATATTTTTAAATCCTGTTAACTGAAGGGTATTTGAAGGGAATCCTATGGAAAGCACATCACACCTCATCACGAATTTGTCGATTTTCGTACTGGCCATTTACGTCGGTTATCACGTTGTTTGGAACGTCACCCCTGCATTACATACGCCGCTCATGGCGGTCACCAACGCGATTTCTGCAATTGTCATCGTCGGTGCCATGTTAGCCGCCGCCTTGACCACTTCAAACGACGCCAAGGTGTTAGGCGTATTGGCCGTTATACTGGCCTCGGTTAATGTCTTTGGTGGATTTTTAGTCACGCGCCGCATGCTGGCGATGTTTAAGAAAAAAGAACGGAAAAGTTTATGAGCCTTAATCTTGTTACCCTACTTTATTTGATCGCCGCAGTCTGCTTTATCCAGGCACTCAAAGGACTGTCGCACCCCACGACTTCAATTAAAGGCAATCAATTCGGCATGGCCGGCATGTTGATCGCAGTTCTGACAACGGTCGCCCTAATCGTAAAAATTTCAAGTGATACCTCCATCGGTTTGTCCTGGGTATTATTAGGACTGCTCATTGGCGGCGGCATCGGAACCATCATGGCCAATCGGGTTGAGATGACCAAAATGCCTGAACTGGTGGCCTTTATGCACAGCATGATTGGTTTGGCCGCAGTGTTTATCGCAGGTGCGGCGGCGATTGAGCCATCAGCGTTTGGTATCGTCGCCAGTGGTATCGATATTCCTATGGGAAACCGCCTTGAACTGGCTTTGGGCGCCGCAATTGGGGCGATTACTTTTTCGGGTTCGGTCATCGCTTTTGGCAAACTTTCGGGCACATACAAGTTCCGATTATTTCAAGGGGCACCGGTCCAATTTCAGGGCCAACACATCGTCAATTTAGTACTGGGTATCGTCTTAATTGGTTTTATCGGTCTCTACACGGTCAGTCAATCAGGCAATAGTTTTTTGATTTTGCTCGCACTGGCCTTCATCATCGGCGTACTCATCATCATCCCCATTGGTGGTGCAGATATGCCCGTGGTCGTATCGATGTTAAACAGTTATTCAGGTTGGGCGGCAGCGGGAATTGGGTTCTCGCTCAATAACCCAATGTTAATTATTGCGGGGGCTTTGGTCGGCTCTTCAGGGGCGATCCTGTCCTACATCATGTGTAAAGCGATGAATCGCTCGTTCTTTAATGTGATTTTGGGCGGATTTGGTAATGACAGTAGCAGTGCTACTACGGGCTCCCAAGTGGCGCGCAGCGTCAAAACCGGTAGCGCCGACGATGCTGCATTTTTACTGACCAACGCCGAAAAAGTCATCATTGTTCCAGGCTATGGTTTGGCAGTCGCGCGCGCGCAACACGCCTTAAAAGAGCTCGTTGAGAAACTCATCGCGCGTGGCGTAATCGTGAAATACGCGATTCACCCGGTCGCCGGTCGAATGCCTGGCCACATGAACGTGTTGCTTGCTGAAGCCGAAGTTCCCTACGATCACGTATTTGAAATGGATGACATCAACAGTGAGTTTGGTGAGGCCGATGTGGCCGTCATTTTGGGCGCTAATGATGTGGTCAATCCTGCGGCAAAAAATGATCCCAAATCGCCGATTGCCGGTATGCCGATTTTAGAAGCCTACAAAGCCAAAAGCATCATCGTCAATAAACGTTCGATGGCCGCGGGCTACGCCGGACTTGATAACGAATTGTTTTATCTGGACAAAACCATGATGGTATTTGGCGACGCTAAAAAAATCATCGAAGAATTAAGTAAAGCAATTGAAGAATAAAGTGGGTGGGGAGTCCCATTCCAAAATTAAAGCGTGTCAGAGTGTTCTCTTATATATTTTTCTATGCATAATTACAGAGTTTTACTTTGGCATGTTTTTAAATTACGCTATTCTGCGTAAGTAGTATCCATGCTCCCTCCCAGGAGCGTTTGATTATGTTTAATGAGGAGATATTGATGAAAAAAATTATTTTGTTAACGGCTTTACTTTGTAGTGCAGTCGCTCAAGCGGCGACTACGCTGGAAAGCGTACAACAACGTGGTGTATTGAACTGTGGCGCCAGCGCAGGATTACCTGGTTTTTCACAAGCTGATAACAACGGTGCGTGGTCAGGTATCGACGTTGATTTGTGCCGTGGTATTGCAGCAGCCATATTCAATGATGCGAGTAAAGTGAAATTTTTCCCACTCAACGCGAAAACTCGTTTTAGCGCCTTGCAATCATCTGAAATTGATCTGTTATCGCGTAACACCACATGGACTGTGGGCCGCGATTCAGCATTAAGTTTAGATTTCGGTGGTGTCACTTATTACGACGGTCAAGGTTTTATCGTTAGAAAGAAATCAAAAGTCACGTCTGCGAAAAAATTAGCCGGTGCCGCGATTTGTACTGAAACAGGTACAACGACTGAACAAAACTTGGCTGATTATTTCCGTGCGAACCAACTCAAATACAAAGTAGTGACTTTTGACAAAAACGACGAGGCTTTAGCGGCTTACGAAGCAGGTCGTTGCGACTCTTACACGACCGATCGTTCAGGTCTCGCTGGCTTACGCACTAAACTGAAAAATCCTGATGATCATATCGTGTTACCCGAAGTGATTTCTAAAGAACCTTTAGCTGCTGCTGTGCGTCATGGCGATAACCAATGGGGCGATATCGTTCGTTGGACTTTATGGACGATGTTAACGGCTGAGGAATTGGGCTTAAACGCGGCCAATATTGACGCAGCGAAAAGCAGCACCAATCCTGAAGTTCGTCGCTTTGTCGGTGCTGAAGGTGAACTGGGCAAAGGTTTAGGCTTGCCTGCTGATTTTGCAGTTCGTATTATTAAAGCCGTCGGCAACTACGGTGAATCTTACGAACGTAACCTCGGTGAAAAAACACCTTTGAAATTGGCACGTGGTTTGAACAATTTGTGGAATAAAGGTGGTTTGCAATACGCGCCACCAATGCGTTAATTGTCACAAAACCTCCTTTTGATGTTCTAAAAGGAGGTTTTTAGTATCTGTTTTTCGCACCTATTTAAGACATAAAAAAATCAGTTGCACAATATCAGTTGCAAAATATGTCGGAATTTTTCCGACATATTCTTAATACAATACATGGAGCACCTTAATAAAAGTACTCTGGATCAAAGAGTCATTCCTCGTATCACTTCGCGACCAGTGCACACATATACACATAACCACTGGCGATATAAAAAATAAAGGAGCGTTTATGAATTTATGGTCTAACCCCAAAATAAGAACTGTGGTATATCAAGTCGCCACCGTCATCTTGTTATTGTGGCTGGCATACGCGGCGGTGATCAATACGCAATCGAATCTCGCCGCACGCGGGATCGATTTAGGGATCAGTTTTTTGTACTCGACCGCCGGCTTTGATATCAGCCAAACCTTATTGAGCTATAACGAATCGTCAACCTACTTGGACGCTTTCTTTATTGGCTTAGCCAACACTCTAGTCGTCTCTTTCATCGGAATTGTTTTTGCCACCCTACTGGGTTTTA
>JAVKLU010000060.1:0-15925 GCA_031538895.1 Burkholderiaceae bacterium
CGCTTAGTGCTGTTGTTGGCGCTACCGGCGACGATTGCATTGGGGACTTTGGCCGAACCCATGACCGCGACTTTATTTCAATACGGACGTTTTAGCCCAAGAGATATGGCCATGACTGCACAGGCTTTGATGGGTTATGGCGTGGGTTTGTGGGCCCTGATTGTGTTAAAAATTTTAAGCTCTGCGTTTTACTCTCAGCAAGATTTGCGTACACCAGTGATTGCGGCAGTGATTGCCTTGGTGAGCACGCAGTTGTGTAATATCGTCGTGGTGCCATGGTTGGGTCACGCGGGTTTGGCCTTGTCGATTAGTGTAGGGGCGATCATCAATTGTGCCATTTTGGCGGGTTTTTTATTGAAAACTAAAATCTATCGTCCCCAACCCAAATGGTTTTTATTTGTTTTGCGTTTAAGCATCGCCTTGATAATTTTCGCCAGTCTTAGTGCGTATTTGGAGCGATCCTTTGATTGGGTGCTGCTGGGCGCACAACCCTTGTGGCGTGGCATCGTGTTTAGTGGCATTGTCGGCGCATCGGGCGTGACATATTTTGTGGCCCTGTGGCTACTGGGATTTCGTTTGCAAGACTTTAAATATAGTTAAGGGCACTTCTATCAATTTATTTTTGCGGCGAATTGGTTTGTTGCGCAGTACGCGAAATCCTCACGTACTGTATGTACGCTCCGCTTTCTGTGTGCTGTGTGCTGTGTGCTGTGTGCTGTGCGCCTCGCACTTCATCCGCACATTCTGTATTTATAGAAGTGCCCTTAAGTCAAATTTCCACCCACTTTTAATACTTTGAAATCAGTTGCTGAATCGCGGCTTCATACACTAGGGCGGTATCTTTGTTGTTGCTGATTGAGCAATTCAAATCACGCAGTCGCCCATCATGCAATCCATACACCAGGGCATGAATCGTCAAGTTTTGATTACGTTGCCAGGCTTCTTGCACGATCGTTGTGCGGGTCACGTTGAGTGTCTGTTCAAGTACATTGAGTTCACATAAACGCTCTAAGCGATCTTTAGTATTCAAAGGGTCTAATTTTTGAGTATGCTTGACGGCGATGTCTTGAATATGTCGCAACCAATTGTCCGACAAACCCATGCGATGCTCGGTCAAGGCTACTTTGATGCCACTGCAGCCGTAATGCCCCACCACCATGATATGACGCACTTGCAGTAAATCAACGGCAAATTGCACGACTGACAAGCAATTTAAATCGGTGTGGACAACCAAGTTGGCGATATTGCGATGAACAAAAATTTCACCCGGTGCGAGTCCTACAATTTCGTTTGCGGGGACGCGGCTGTCGGAACAACCAATCCATAAATACTGTGGGTTTTGTTGACGGGCTAAAGATTCAAAATAATGTGGGTCTTTGAGTGATTTTTGTTGCGCCCACTGTGTATTGTTGGCGAAGAGGTGGTCAAGAGAAGTCGTCATGATCGTCTTAATTAAACAAAATGATAAATAGAATGACACCAATCATCAGGCTCCACACGAACGTGAGCAATTGTCGTAACAAATTTTGAGTGTGTTTTTGTGCCTGAATTAAGGCCTTCATATCAGCGCTGTTGGTTTGATCTTTGTTTTGTAAAAACTGATGCAGTAGGCGCGGCATCTGCACTAAATATTTACTGTAATGAGGTGCTTCATTTTTCAGTTGTCGCTTTAATGCGGGCCAAGCAATTTGGGTCTTCATCCAGTTTTCTAAAATGGGTTGTGCGGTTTTCCATAAATCCAGTTCAGGATCAAGCTCACGTCCTAAGCCTTCGATATTAAGCAGTGTTTTTTGCAAGAGTATCAACTGTGGTTGAATCTCGATATTGAATCGGCGCGAAGTTTGAAACATGCGCAGCAGCAAAGTGCCGAACGAAATATCTTTGAGCGGACGCGCAAAAATAGGTTCGCAACAGGCGCGTATGGCGATTTCAAACTCTTCCACGCGAGTGCTTTGTGGCGCCCATCCTGAGTCGATATGAATTTGCGCGACCTGGCGATAGTCACGGCGAAAAAAAGCTAAGAAATTGTGCGCTAAATAATCGCGGTCAGTTTGATTCAAAGTGCCGACGATGCCCAAATCCAAAGCGATATAGCGCCCTAATGTGGCCGGAGCGGTCGAGACCAAAATATTACCCGGATGCATATCAGCGTGAAAAAAACCATCACGAAAAACCTGCGTAAAGAAAATTTCAACGCCATTGGCGCCGAGTTTTTGCAAACTCACCCCCGCTTTGACTAATGCCGTGCGTTGCGAAATCGGCAAGCCTTCCATCCATTCCATCGTCATCACCATACTGGTGCAATAGTCCCAATAGACTTCAGGAACGATTAACACATCGCTGTCGATAAAGTTGCGGCGCAGTTGGCTGGCGTTGGCGGCCTCAAACATCAAATCCAGTTCTTGTTGCAAGTGACGTTCAAACTCACCGATCACTTCGCGCAAACGCAGGCGTCGTGCCGATGAGAAAAACCGCATGAGTAAACCAGCGAAGCGATACATCAGCGCGATATCGCGTTGTATGGTGCCTTTGATGTTGGGTCGCAAAATTTTGACTGCGACGTCTTGACCGTTGTGGAGTTGCGCCCGGTGGACTTGAGCGACGGAGGCCGCGGCGATGGGTGTCGCATCAAAGCGCGCAAACAAAGTTGTGATGGGTGTTTTCAGTTCTTGTTCAATCATTCGCATTGCGACCGCACTATTAAACGGGGGCACTCGGTCTTGCAATAAACTGAGTTCGTCGGCGATCTCGAGGGGAAGTAGATCACGTCGGGTTGAGAGAACTTGCCCAAACTTAATAAAAATTGGCCCTAAGTGTTCCAAGGCCAAACGGCAGCGTTCGCCTTTTGAACGCGTAAAGCGGCGCAAGCGCATCAAAATTAAAAAGTGATGCCAGCGACGGGGTGCCCACTGGGCCAAGATTTGATCGACTCCAAACCACCACAGTACCGTAATAATTTTGAGTAATCGAAACATAAATCGCTTAGGTGTATTTTGGTAAAGATGTTTTTAAGGGCGTTTGTAAACCTGTTTCTAAACGTGCTTCCAAACGAGCTTCTAAACGTGCCACGGCATCAGACAAATTCAATAGGGTGGCATCACGTTGCGCCATTTCCTCTTTGCTCACTAAGTATGCGCGTTCATCACGCCAATAGCTTAGTTGATGTGCAAGCAGTTGATTGGCCGCTTGAGGAATCATTTTTATGGAGTATTCAAAGCCCGCCCGCATTGCAGCTTGTGCCATCGGGAACACGCTATCAGGATTGGTGGGCCAAATTTGTTGCGGATCAATATCTTTAAACGCATGACCAACGGCCTCTAACAATCCGGCGTCACCAGCAATGTGCGCACGTCGGCTGAGCGCATCGAAGCCTTGCACCAGCCAGACAAAATCAGCGCCATTGATCTGTAAAGTCAAATCAGGTTTTACATCAGATACAGATGTCGATGAATCAGTTGATGAATCAATCAGCCACTCGCCGCCCACACCAATCATTGTTGGTAATTTGATCCCCGCAATATCAAACAATACTCGACGCGAGGCCCAGGGCGCGAGATTCTTGCGTGCCGCATCGTTTTGGAGACGGTTTAATAATTGAATAAAAAGATCAGTAGACATAAAAGAAACAATAAAAATGCCACTTTTCAGTGGCATTTCTGGGTTTCAACAGAGTTGTAAAAAACAACAGCAAACAAGCAGTCAAATGATTAACGCTGTTCAATCCCTGCCAATAACCAACCACCCGAAGTTTTGCCTTTGCTCATATACCAAACTTCAGAAAATCCATTTGTTGGGGCATTGAGTGCTTCTTTAATCGTACCCGTTAATTGCACACTGGCGACATATTCGATGTCAGTCGTGCGAATACCTAACAAGCGCGCTTCAACAGTAATCACTTCGGTGACATTCACTGCGTTGCCACGGTCTTGCAAATCAACTTTGATTTCCGCAAACATTTCATTGGTCGTGAATTCGCGCAAATCATTTAGATCAGATTTATCCCACGCGGCTTGCAAACGAATGAATTGGGTTTTGGCTTGGCGTAAAAATGCGGCTTGATCAAAGTCAGCGGGAATCGTCCAATCAGATTCAGGAGCAGAGCTAGAAGCTGCCGTTTGTCCTAATCCAGAGCCAATTTCAGGTGTTCCACTGGCAACCGGTGGCGCGCTATAGGCTTGCGCTGGCGCAGTTGGTTGACTCGTGGGCTCTGCTTGATTGTAGGCGTAAGGCCCCGCTTGGGCTTCTTTACGACGATTGAAAAAACGCATCAAAAACATGATGGCAAAAAACGCCAGACCGACCATCAACAATGTGGAGAGTATGCCGCCCATCATTGATCCCAAGCCTAAAGACGAAAATAATGCGCCTAAACCGAGTCCCAATAATGCGCCACCTAAAATGCCTTGCCATGCTGGGCGAGGTTTTGCCACGGCTCCTGGTTGTGATGTTGGTGCGCTTGGGCGCGCAACTTCTGCAGGACGTGCGGGCGCGTTATAGCTGCGTCCCATCGTACGGCCACCCCCTAGTCGCGCCGCCTCGGCATTAAAATGTAATGCCAGTAAAGGCGCTAATAGAAATAAAAAGACAGATAATTTTTTAACCATTGAATGCTCCTAAAAAATACCAGAGAAAGTTCTGGCAAACATTAAAAAACTAGGTGACGCTGATTATATTAATTACCAAAGAACTGCAAAACCTTTGAAACAAGTCGGCCTCGCGCCACATCATTTGTTTATTAGACTGAAGTGCGGAAAAATGCACTACTGACTATTTGAGGCTTTCTAGAACTTTACAGTCATTGAATGAAGAATAAATGAAAAACCAACTGTTTATGCGAGAAATTTTCGCAGTTTCCCCAGACTTTATTAGGGGCTGTTGTTTCGTACGTAAATTTATTAGACCGTTTTAATACCGTGGTGCAAGGCGACGACACCCATTGTTAAGTCAGTATAGCGGACCGGTGAAAATCCCGCCGCTTCCATCATTTGTTTCAAGGCTTCTTGGGATGGATGCATGCGAATTGACTCGGCTAAATAGCGATAGCTCTCGCCGTCTTTGGCCAACAAGTCACCCAGTTTGGGCAAGATGTTAAAAGAGTACCAGTCATAGATTTTGCGCACAGGTTCAAGCACTTGTGAAAACTCCAAAATCAATAAACGTCCCATTGGTTTTAACACGCGCTGCATTTCGGCTAGGGCCAAATCTTTGTGCGTCATATTGCGTAAACCAAAGGCAACAGTGACGACATCAAAATAACGATCAGGAAAGGGCAGACGTTCCGCATCGCATTGGATGCAAGGCGTAATCACGCCGGCGTTGATGAGTTTGTCACGGCCGTGTTCCAGCATGGCGGCGTTGATATCGGTCGCAAACACCATTCCTGATGGGCCAACTTGAGGGGCAAAAGCCCGCGCTAAATCAGCGCTGCCACTGGCAATATCTAATACACGTTCGCCATTTTTAACAGCGGCTTGCTTGACGGTAAACCATTTCCACGCACGATGCATTCCCATCGACATGGCATCGTTCATTAAATCATAGTTGGGTGCGACAGATGAAAAAACAGCCGCCACTTTGGCTGCTTTTTCTTTTTCGTCAACGGTAGTAAAGCCAAAATGAGTATCAGACATCGAGGTGCACACTGAAAAAAAGATCGCAAATCCTACCGTACATCACCTGTGGCATTGCAGAATGCATGATTGAAGCGATATTGACCGCACGGCGAGCCTTTGATTTATTCCCAATTCAGTGAACCACCGACTTGATAATCCAAAACACGGGTTTCAAAGAAATTGCGTTCTTTTTTCAGATCGGTCATTTCGCTCATCCAAGGAAAGGGGTTTTCTTCGTTGGGGTAAAGGGGCGCCAAACCAATTTGTGTGGCACGACGATTGGCGATATAGCGCAGATAGCTTTTGAACATCGGCGCATTCAAGCCTAATACACCGCGCGGCATGGTGTCTTCCGCGTAACGGTATTCCAATTCAATCGCACGTTCAAATAGACCAATCAATTCATGGCGGAACTCGGGCGTCCATAAATGTGGATTTTCAAGTTTGATCGTGTTGATCAAATCAATTCCAAAATTGCAGTGCATCGATTCGTCGCGCAAAATCAATTGATATTGTTCGGCCGCACCAGTCATTTTGTTTTGTCGTCCCATTGCTAAAATTTGGGTAAAGCCGACATAGAAAAACATGCCCTCCATGATGCAGGCAAAAACAATTAAGGAGCGCAATAACTTTTGATCAGCCTCCATTGTTCCGGTGTGAAAATGCGGGTCCGTTAAGGTTTCAATGAAGGGGATGAGAAATTCATCTTTATCACGAATCGAGGTTATTTCTTGATAAGCATTAAATACTTCGCTTTCATCCATGCCTAAAGATTCAACAATATATTGATAGGCGTGGGTATGAACGGCTTCTTCAAAACCTTGGCGCAGCAAATATTGACGACATTCTGGTGCGGTGATGTGGCGGTAAGTTCCCAAAACAATATTATTTGCCGCTAGCGAATCGGCAGTTGAGAAAAATCCCAAATTACGTGTGATGATGCGACGTTCGTCTTCGGTTAAACCATTGGGGTTTTTCCACAATTCAATATCGCGCTGCATATTGATTTCTTGCGGCATCCAATGATTAGCACAGCTGTCTAAGTATTTGTCCCAAGCCCATTTGTATTTGAATGGAACCAATTGATTGACGTCGGTTTTACCGTTGATGATTCGTTTGTCCGCAGCTTGTACGCGTTTGAACGCCTTATTGGTATCGTTTGCGGGTTCTGCGGGTAATAAATTGATTAAGGGGTTTGGTGCTATTGGCGCTATTGGTGCAACAACGGCGGCTGCGGATTCTTCATTCCATGACAACATATAAGCTCCTGTTTAAATTGTTCAATGTGCGCGTTTTTGTGAACGGGCGCATTGAACTGAAAAAGTCATTACACAATTAATATAAATTTATTGACAAGCTTCGCATTCTTCAAATCCAGCATCACCAGGGCGCATTGCACAGACCATGCCTTCGGGGATAGTGATCGGGTCTGAAGGTTGCGGCGCACGGGGGTTCTTGCCGGAAAAGGTTGATGGCGCCGTTGCCGCACTTAAAGACGCGCTCGCATTTGCTACCGAACTCGCCACTGTATTTGCTGCCGTACTGCTCATTCCTGTGCCGCCGCTTTGATTCACCGCGTTAAGTTTGCCTCGTTCAATCGTCGATTTCTCAATATCGGTTTTACCGACAGAGCGTAAGTAATAAGTTGTTTTTAATCCACGTAACCACGCCAATTTATAGGTATCGTCAAGTTTTTTACCCGATGCACCAGCCATGTAGATGTTTAAGGATTGTGCTTGATCAATCCATTTTTGACGACGCGAGGCGGCTTCCACTAACCACGATGGATCAACTTCATACGCGGTCGCGTACAGTTGATGAAGGGTTTCAGGAATACGATCAATTTTGACCAAGCTGCCATCAAAATATTTCAAGTCAGCAACCATCACTTCATCCCAAATGTTTAATTCGCGCAAGTCGCGAACTAAGAACTCGTTGACTTCAGTAAACTCACCCGACAAATTGGATTTTACATACAAGTTGCGATGGTTGGGTTCGATGCTTGGCGATACGCCAATAATATTGGAGATGGTTGCGGTGGGTGCAATCGCGACGCAGTTGGAGTTACGCATTCCGTCTTGTGCAATTTGTTTTTTGAGCTTGTCCCAATCCAAAGTCGTGCTACGGTCAACTTCTAAATAACCTTGACGTTCGATTTCTAATTGCGCCAAAGTATCGTGTGGCAAAATGCCGCGTTGCCAGCTTGAACCTTGATAACTGGCGTAAGTACCGCGTTCTTTGGCCAACAATGACGACGCTAAATACGCGTAATAACAGAGGGCTTCCGTACTTCGATCTGCAAATTCGACGGCGGCTTCTGAGGCATATGAAATTTGCATCATGTGTAAAGAATCTTGAAACCCCATCATTCCCATACCAACCGGACGATGACGCAAGTTCGACACACGGGCTTTACTGACTGCGTAGTAGTTGATATCAATCACGTTATCGAGCATTCGCATTGCCGTGGTAATCGTTTTTTGAAGTTTGGCGTGATCCAATTTTTTATCGCTGATATGCGTGGATAAATTTACTGAACCCAAATTACAGACGGCGATTTCATCCGCACTGGTATTGAGCGTGATTTCGGTACACAGATTCGACGAATGCACGACTCCCACGTGTTGTTGCGGTGAGCGGATATTGCAAGGGTCTTTAAAGGTAATCCAAGGATGCCCTGTTTCAAATAACATCGACAGCATCTTGCGCCATAAATTGATCGCAGGAACCGTTTTGTACAGCTTGATGTCACCGCGTTGCGCGCGCGCTTCGTATTCGGTATAGGCGATTTCAAATGCGCGGCCATATTTGTCGTGCAAATCGGGAACTTCAGACGGTGAAAATAAAGTCCAATCTTTTTGTTCCATGACCCGTTTCATGAATAAATCGGGAACCCAATTGGCGGTATTCATATCGTGAGTACGGCGACGATCATCGCCGGTGTTTTTACGTAACTCTAAAAACTCTTCGACGTCTAAATGCCAGGTTTCTAAGTAAGCACAAATCGCGCCTTTGCGCTTGCCGCCTTGATTGACCGCCACGGCGGTGTCATTAACGACTTTTAAGAAAGGCACTACGCCTTGTGATTTACCGTTAGTGCCTTTAATGTGGGCACCCAGAGCGCGTACCGGAGTCCAATCATTGCCCAAGCCACCCGCATATTTGGCGAGTAAAGCATTGTCTTTGATCGATTCATAAATACCATCTAAGTCATCGCTGACCGTCGTTAAATAGCATGATGACAACTGTGAACGCAGAGTCCCAGAATTAAATAAAGTCGGGGTAGAGCACATGAAATCAAAACTGGAAATTAAGTCATAAAACTCAATCGCACGTGTTTCGCGGTCAATTTCATTTAAGGCCAAACCCATCGCAACGCGCATGAAAAAAGTTTGCGGCATTTCGATACGTTTTTCATCAATATGCAAAAAATAGCGGTCGTATAAGGTTTGTATACCGATGTAACCAAATTGTTCATCGCGTTCGGGTTTTAAGGCAACGGCTAAACGCGCTAAATCAAAACGTTCTAATTCTGGATTGATCAGTTGGGCCTCAACCCCTTTTTTGATTAAGCGGGCAAAGTTTTTTTGATATTCTGCCGTGCGGTCGGCCCTGCTCGCTTGTGTCGAGGGAATTCCAAAGACTTCTTCTTGAATTTGTGCGATTAACAAACGCGCAGTGACGTAGTTATATCCTGGTTCACGCTCCATCATCGTGCGCGAGGACAGAATCAAAGATTGATTCAACTCGTCTGGCGTCATGCCATCGTAAAAGTTCTTTTCGGCTTCACGGTAAATAGCGTCGGCATCAACGTGCGATATATCGCTAGTCGCCGCTTTAATCAGCTCGTGTACGGCACTGATATCCAAAGCGATTTTTTGTCCATTGACCATTAAACGCGGCTGAGGCAATTGATCGCTACTGGTTTTTGCAGCCGGCTTTTTGGCACGTTCTTCTTGACGTTTAGCACGGTATAAAACATACGCCCGTGCAACTTCGTGTTCACCAGAACGCATCAGCGCCAGCTCAACCTGATCCTGAATATCTTCAATGTGTAAGATGCCACCTGAAGGTAAGCGACGTTTAAACGCGTCTAAAACCGAGGTGGTCAGCGCCTCAACCAATTCGCGAATACGTTGTGATGCGGCGCCTTGCTGACTGTTGATGGCCAAGAAGGCTTTGGTCATCGCGATCGTGATTTTTTGTGGTTCAAACCCTACCACTGAGCCATTGCGTCGAATGACTTTGTAGTCCTGTACCGTTGTGTTTTGTGGATTTAAAGCTTCTGGCCCTTGATAAGTGTGATTGGCGGAAGCTTCGAGATGAGCATTAGAATTTTTGGTATCAATGGTAGTTTGCATAGTTGTCATTGGATATTCCGATTGATTGATTCAATGTTTTGCGGTTTTATGTTGATTCGTTATTTTTATTCTTTTCGTGCCAACATCTATCGCCCCGAGTGTTTACTGTGCGGTACGCCCAGATTCCTTTATTTAGTAGCGACGCGGAGAAATATACACTAAATAGTCAATTATTGCTATTTTTTTAATTATTCTTAGTGCTCTTTAATGGTCAATCAGACTGGGGGTTTAAGGGCGGCAAATAGAGCGGCAAATTCGCACCATCTAATCCATGCTTGACCTGCGTGATGTCTTGTGGGCTTGAAAAGAGGCGCACGAAGACACTGACATACGCAGACAAAAGCGCTGGACTAAAAAGGGCGGGGTTAGCCACTAGGGCTACAAAAATCACGTGAACGTGGATGCCAAACTCAAGCTCGTGACCAAGTGGACGAGCACGGACGCGAGTGTGCATGACAGCGAGGCGTTTGAGTCTGTGCTGCGCACGCCAGGGGAAGGGGGTGCTGATGTGAGCGCTGATGTATTTGCGGATAGTGCCTACCGTTCCGAGAAAGCAGAAGCGATGCGTCCAAAAATCAACGCAACAACGATCAAAATCGGAAGGTAAAGCGTAAAAAATGAAAAACAAAAACTTAATTCTCTCGGTCAGCACTCATTGCGCTTGCGCAGTGAATTTATAGAACATCCCTGATCACGTTCTGGGCCCTGCGACTGCGCGCAGGGTGACGGGAGGTGATGGGAGACCTAAAACATACCACCACCGTCATCCTGCGCGAAGTCGCAGGGTCCATACCACCACCGTCATCCTGCGCGAAGTCGCAGGGCCCATACCACCACCGTCATCCTGCGTGATGTCTTGTGGGTTTGAAAAGTCAATGCCCAAGAGTTTAGGCGGAGGCTGTCATGGCAGCAAACTACAAGAGTGCAAGCCGTGCCGCGGTGAAGTCAACCGCGGCCCCGGTTGCGTTTGAGGACTTCGCTGGGGGTCAAGCCAAATTCAGCACGAAACAGGCGACTGAACTGTGCCTGGTCGCCAAAACCGGTACGGTAGGTGACTTGGGCGACCGACTCGGCAGCACCGCAGTTGAGTTGTTCGTAAGCGACGCGCAGGCGCCGCACGCGTATGCTTTGCGCCACCGATTCGTGTTCATCTTTGAAGAGTTCATGCAAGTAGCGCAATGAAATGCCACAGGCATTGGCGATGCGCACGGGCGTAAGACCATCGTCCATCAGGTGTTCACGGATGTATGCCTCCACCCGTGCGACATGGGTAGAGCGCACCAAAGTTGTCTTGCTTTGCGCGATCTCGCTACTTTGGTGCAAAGTCAGTGCCAATAGGTCAATGGCCTGGGCACCCATGAGTGAAAGGGCCACCATGCTTTGCTGTGCACTGTGGGCGGCCAGCAGTTGCACATAGTCACGAAACAGCTTGCCCACACCCTCCTGAGCGTTGTATGCCTTGGCGCAAAAGCGGCTGGGGTTGCCCATACGCGCCTGCAAGGCGCTTTCGGGCATTTTGAGCACCCACAGCAGATTGTCTTTGCCATGGCTGAACTCGTAAGGCTCGTCGCTGTACTCCAGTAAAAATTGACCTGGTGCGCAACGCACTTGCCGACCCAACTGAGTGAACTCTACTTCCGACTCCATCGGCACGGTCACCAGAATTTGGCGATCCAGATCTTTGCAATGCTGGGGCAGACGACGGTATTTCAAGGCGCTCGACTGCAGGCGAGACAGCGACAGTGTGGGCAAGTCCCATTTGTCCAGGCGACCATGAAAGTGATCTTCGTCCGGCGCCTGTAATTGCAAGTGAAAATAAGTGTCTCCGATGACCTCGCGCCAGTGCGGTAATTCCTGCTGGAGGGCTAAGCCCTGCGTGGTGAAACTTTGCTGGTTCGCGTTGGCGGTTTGCATAGGTTCGAACGGGGTAAGATTTTTGGAGATTCTAGTCAAGTCAAGGGTAATATGCAATTGATTGATGCTCGTCTTTGGCCTCGCTGTTTAAGCTCAGATTTATGCTTGGGTATAGGCGGTTTTGGTGGTGGTAAAAAACTCCCGTGCGTGCTGTCCCTGCTCCCGTGCGCCGTAACTGGATGCTTTGCGCCCGCCAAAAGGCACGTGATAGTCCACACCGGCAGTGGCCACATTGACCATGATCATGCCGGCTTGGCAGTGACGCTTGAAGTGACTGGCGTGTTTGAGCGAGGTGGTGCAGATACCCGCCGATAGTCCAAATGGCGTGTCGTTGGCAATAGACAAGGCGTGTTCGTAACCATCGGCTTCGATCACGCAAGCCACGGGACCAAAAATTTCTTCACGTGCCACGCGCATCGTAGCGTTAGCCTGCAGCAGCAGCGCGGGCTCCAGATAGTAGCCCGGCGTGTTGCGTTCAAGACGACGCCCGCCAAAAGCCAACTCGCAGCCTTCTTGAATGCCCAGTTGGATGTAAAACTCGTCCTGAGCAAGTTGATCCGCGTCCACAACCGGACCGATAGCCACGCCCTGAGCGCGTGCATCGCCCACGCGCAACTCCTTGAGTCTGGCGACCAAGCGTTCCACAAATTCGTTGTGCACGTTGCGCTCTACGATCAGTCGGCTGGATGCGGTGCAGCGCTGCCCAGTTGAAAAATACGAACCTTGTACCGCCACTTCCACAGCCTGATCCAGATCAGCATCGGCTAATACCACCAAGGGGTTTTTGCCGCCCATCTCCAATTGAAGTTTGGCCATGCGCATGCCCGCCACGTTCAGCACTTTTTGTCCGGTACTGGTAGACCCCGTAAAGCTGATGGCTTGCACCTCGGGTGACTCCAGCAGCGTCTGACCGACGGCGCGACCAGGCCCCATCACGAGGTTGAATACGCCAGGCGCAATACCGCTGCGACTGATGATTTCGGCCAAGGCCCAGGCACTGCCGGGCACCAGTTCGGCGGGTTTGAACACCACGCAATTGCCGTAGGCGAGAGCGGGGGCAATTTTCCAGGCGGGTATGGCGATCGGAAAATTCCAAGGCGTGATCACGCCCACCACGCCCAGAGGCTCTCGACTGATGTCCACCGTGATGCCCGAACGCACCGAGGCCAGATGCTCGCCACTGAGACGCAAGACCTCGCCCGCAAAGAAACGAAAAATCATACCCGCGCGCGCCACTTCGGCAATGGCTTCGGACAGGGTCTTGCCTTCCTCGCGCGCGAGTAAATCGCCTAGAGTTTCCTTGCGCGCCAGCAGCTCGGCGGCAATGCGCTCCAATGCATCGGCACGGGCCTGAATAGACCCATCACGCCAGCCTGGAAAAGCCGCACGCGCTGCTCCGATAGCCAGTCGAGTCTGTGCGGCATCAGCTTGCGCATACAGACCCACAATGTCATCGGTGTCTGATGGGTTGACATTGGGGCGTACAGCGTGGCCTTCCACCCATTGGCCACCAATGAAATTGGCTAAGGGGCGGGGGCCAGTCATTGTGCTCGTCATCGCGTGTCCCATATTTCGGCCTTTTCAGCACGCGCCGCAAAAACTGTGTGAGCGCTAGCGATGGCTCGCGCCACACTGGCTGAACGGCGTTGCACCAATTTTTCGGTGGTAATGTTCACTGGTTCATTGGTTCATGCTTGCTATCCAGCTTACTTTTTGAGTGCCACATCCAAAGGCACCGGGGTCGATATGGTCCATTTATCCACGATGCCGGGTTTGCCATTGCGAACTTCTGAAATTAGCAACTGAACGCGGTCTTGGATGTGCAATTTGTCACTGAAAGTCCGTGGGCCAAACAGCGTAGGCTCGTCTTTCATGCGATTGAGTTGCGCCACCACGGCCTGGCCGTCGGTGCTTTTGGCGCGCACGACAGCTTTAGCCCACAGATCCATCAAGATGTAGCCTGGATAAGCGTACATGCTGGATGGACGGGCACCGAACTTGCGCTCAAAGGTTTTATTAAATTCCTCCACTTTGGGGTTAGGGTCGTCACCGTAGATGGAGCCTTGAACAGGAACCACAAAGTTCGACAAATTAGGCACTGCATTGAGCCAATAGGTGCCGTCCATCGCGCTGCCGTTGAGGATGGTCGCGTTGATGCCTGCGGCGCGAATTTGACGCGCTGCACTTGCACCGCCAGGAGCGTAAGAGCACAGCATGATGACATCAGGCTCCTTGTCCAGGGCCTTGATGCGGGTGATCTGTGCGGCGATGGAGGCGTCATCGTTTTTGAAGGTGTCGCGTCCGACGACTTTGAGGTCCTTGAGGGATTCGCTCATCCAATCGAAGCCCTTGCAGATGGATTTGTTGTATTCGATCATGGTGTCGAGCAATACATAGGCGCTGCGTGCATTGCGCTTTTTGTAAGACCATTCGGCCATGGTGGCGCCCTGCACGGCAGCGATGATGGAGCCACTGAACGAATGCTTGCCCACGCCTTGAATGCCCGCCTTGGCATCTTCGGCACACAGGAACATGGACACCTTGCCGACTTTTTCAGCCGCCATGGCAGCCGGTGAGCCAAAGTCGTAGTCACAGCTGACCATCAGCATCTCGGCACCTTGATCCAGCAGTTGCAAACCGGCCTTGGCGGCCTGCGCTCGGTCGGTCTTGGTGTCGACAAAAATCGTTTTAATCTTGCGCCCGTTGAGCCCGCCCGCGGCATTGATTTCATCGATACGGATCAAGGCGGCATTGGTGGCGGGTGTGTCGTAGGCTTCCATCCAGCCGGTCTTGGCGGTGGCAAATCCCACCACGATGTCCTTGTTCTGGGCCTGAGTCGTCAAGCTGAGTGTACTGAGCGCACCGACGGCCAGCGTGCCGATGGCCAGCGTACTGATGCTCAGTGCACTGAGCCAGCTTAAACTGCGGTGCAGCCAAAATGGCCGCGTTGTTGTGGATTGATTGAAGTCGTTCATCGAAAAGCTCCTTTTAATGTGGCCTATTGGCCGTTTAAGAAAAGTGCCGAGAGAGTTTCCACTCGGCACGACCCAGCAAACCTTCTGGTCGAAATACCAGCATCACGACCATGATCAAACCCAATCCAATCTCTTGTGTGCCCCCAGGTGCGCTCAACACCCAAGAGTGCGCACCCAAGGACAAGGTGACGCCCTGCTCCAAAGTGATGAGAAGTTCAACCAAAATCGACAGCGTCAGCACGCCCAGCACTGCACCGCTCAGCGAAGCACTGCCCCCCAGCACCAACATGGCGATGAACAAAATGGTCTGATCCAGATAAAAAGCATCGGGGTTGATGACCCCCAGAAACTGTGCCTCCAGCGCGCCCCCCAACCCCACCAGAGCGCCACTGAGAACAAACGCGAGCAGCGCCGTGACGTACAAATTCACACCACTGGCCCGCGCCGCCACACTGTCTTCGCGCAGAGCGCGCAGTTGTAGACCCCAGCGCGATGTGCTGTGTGCCTGTGCCAAAACTAGGGTCAGCACAGTCCACGCCAGTGCCTCCCAGATGCCGACGGTGGTGGGAATCCCCACCACCGAACTGGTGCCGCCGGTCACGTTGTCCCAGTTGGAATACACCACGTTGACGATGGCCAACAAGGCCAAGCTGGCAATCGATATGGCAATGCCCGACAGACGCATCAGCACCAGCCCGCTGAGCAGGGCCAGTGCGGCAGCCAATAAAACACCCGCCAGTGTGGCGCTCATGTGTCCATAAGCTACTTGTGCTACCCATTCCGGTAGGCCAGTGAGGTTGTACGCCTTCATCTCCGGCGGCACCGCCAGCCAGGCGGCGCCATACGCACCCACGCACATCAGGGCGACGTGCCCAAAGCTCATCAAACCAGAGTTGCCAATAAACACATAAAGCCCTACCACCACGACAACGCGAATCAGAATTTCCGTGGCGGTGCGCTGCAGGCCTGGCCCGCCAAACGCGGTGATCAAAATACACAGCAGCAAGAGTGCAAGACTGAGCAGTGCAGGCGTATCCCAATCGCGTACCCAAGTGCGTACCCA
>JAVKLU010000061.1:0-1597 GCA_031538895.1 Burkholderiaceae bacterium
AAGGACGATAAAAGTAGCGCGCTGTCGGGTATCTATAACTTGGGCACAGGACGCGCGCAAACCTTTAACGACATTGCCTTGTCAACGGTCAATACTGTGCGCACACGGCATCAGTTAGCACCCTTGCCGCTGGATCAATTGCTTGCGCAAGACTTGTTGCGCTATGTTCAATTTCCGGATGCCTTAAAAGGAAAATACCAAAGTCACACACAAGCGGATATTGGACGCCTGCGTGCGGCGGGCTATACCGCGCCGTTTGCGACGGTTGAGGAGGGTGTGGCGCAATACGTGAACTACTTGGCCGATCACAGTTAATTTCAATTTCCGGTTTCAATTCCCAAGCTAATCTCGCTCCCCCAAATCATCAATTGATCATCCGGCCTTGTCGAACGACTTGATTGTTTAATTGATTGTTTAATCTATTGTTCAATTGATTGTTTAATGCGTCGCCCCATTTTGATCACCGACTCGGCGCAGTTTGCGCAATTAGTTTCTCCTGACTTGGTGAGTTCGGCTGACAAAGCCGCGTTTGTTCCCCAAGACGAGTCTCAAGACATCTGGCAACAAGGTCTGCTGGCCATTGGTGGCAAGCTCAGCGTGCCTTGGTTATTGGCCGCATATCGGCACGGAATTTTTCCGTGGTTTTCTGAAGGTCAGCCGATTTTGTGGTGGCGCTTGCAACCGCGTATGGTGTTGATGCTGGATCAATTTCATGCACCCAAAAATTTATTAAAACTGCGTCGCCAACGCTTTAAAACGACTTTTAATAATCACTCTTTCCCGCGCGTATCAAGCGACTATCAGGTGCGTTGTAATACGGCGTTTGATCAAGTAGTCGCCGCGTGTGCACAGCGTAATGTGCCACGTAATGCGCCACGTAATGAAGCGTCAAGCAGTCTTGATTCTGCGACGACATGGATTACTGCCCAAATGCAAACCGCCTATATCGAATTACACCGCGCTGGTTTTGCCTACAGTGTCGAGGTGTGGCGGCGTGATCACGCGGGTACCAAAATTGAAAATACTTTGGTGGGCGGTTTGTATGGTGTGTCCATTGGACGTATGGTGTTTGGCGAATCGATGTTTTTTCGCGAACCCAATATGTCACAAATTGCGCTTTTGACTTTGGTCGAGTTTTTGCGTGAACATAATGTGCCCTTAATTGATTGCCAACAACAAACCGAACATCTGGCGCGCTTTGGCGCACGCCCGATTCCTTTGGCAGATTTTCTGCACAGTGTTGACCAACACACGCAAGGCGAAGCAATTCCTTGGGCGCAATGGCGCATGGAATAGGTGCATGGAATAGGCGCATGGGATGATAGATACTGCTTAATCGCTCATCCGCATCGGTAAAGGTTTAGAGCTCCCTCATAATTTATGACGACTGAAGAAAAAAACTACATCACCCGCGCTGGGTTTGATGAACTCGAACGCGAATTGCGCCAATTGGTCGAGGTGGATCGGCCGCAAGTGGTCGATATTGTTTCCTGGGCAGCGTCCAACGGCGACCGTTCGGAAAATGGGGATTACATTTACGGTAAAAAAAGACTGCGCGAAATTGATCGACGTTTGCGTTTTTTAACTAAACGCTTGG
>JAVKLU010000062.1:0-14784 GCA_031538895.1 Burkholderiaceae bacterium
ACTTCTATAAATACAGAATGTGCGGATGAAGTGCGAGGCGCACAGCACACAGAAACCGGAGCGTACATACAGTACGTGAGGATTTCGCGTACTGCGCAACAAAGCAATTCGCCGCAAAAATGAATTGATAGAAATGCCCTTAAGTTTGAATTAAATGCCGAGAACGATTAACACCCATCAAAATACCGACACTGATCGCCAAGGTTATCAGTGCCGTGCCGCCGTAACTCATAAAGGGCAAAGGTACGCCCACCACCGGCACAATCCCCATGACCATGCCCATGTTCACAAACACATAGGTAAATAATTGCATCGCAATCGAGCCGCTTAACAGTCGCGAGAACAGTGTCGGCGCATGACTGGCGATAAAAAAAGCGCGACTAATCAATAAAAAATACATCAGCAATAAAATCGCAGCACCGATAAATCCAAACTCTTCGGAAAACGCGGCAAAAATAAAGTCGGTTGTCCGCTCTGGAATAAATTGCAAATGGGTCTGCGACCCCTTTAACCAACCTTTGCCGATAAAGCCTCCCGAACCAATGGCGATCACCGATTGAATAATATGAAAACCTTTATCTAAAGCGTCACTCTCCGGATTTAAAAAAGTTAATATGCGTTCCTGTTGATAACCGTGTAAAAAATTCCAAGCAAACGGCGCACTGACGACGCCAACAACGCCCAGTCCGATGATCAGGCGCCACGAAAGACCGGCCAAAAAAATCACCTGAAAACCCGACATCAAGACTAAAGTCGCCGTGCCTAAATCAGGTTGACGCACAATCAAGCCGAATGGCACCAACAGAATTAAAAAAGCGCCGAAGAAGTGTCGGGGTTTTAAATAGTCGCCATAGCGATGAAAGAACGCGGCCAGCATCATCGGCGTCGCAATTTTCATGATCTCTGAAGGCTGTATCACGATGCCCAGATCCAACCAACGGCGCGCACCATTTTTAATTAAACCAAATGCCGCCACGCCAAACAATAAAAATAATCCGCCAATAAAAAGCGGTAAAGCCAAGCGTACCCACCAGCTCAGCGGCACCATTGCCGCCATCCACATCGCCAAAAATGCCAGGAACAAATTGCGTAAATGCCCAAAAAAACGCCCTTCAAACGCAAAACTTGCCGAAAACAAGGTCAGCAAACTCAAGCACATGATCACAAAAAGAATCAGCAGCAAAATCGGATCGAATATGCGCAAATGCTGTTGCAGTCGAAATAAAAAGCTCGGTCGTGTCAGCGCAGAGGTTTTAGCAAAAGGCATATCAAAAGAAAAAAATTATTCAAGCATCAACAAGTACGCGTGACTTTATTTACGGCGCCGACTCCACCGAGACGGTATCGATGTGCTGTCCCGTCAGGGCTTTGCGCACATGTGCATTCATCCGCCGCTGAGCGAAGGTTTCGGTGCACTGCCGTAAATGGCGCATTTGTTCCCGCACTTGCGCTAGTGCCGCACGAAGTTGCACGCTTTCAGTCAATTGGGCGAGGCTTTGCAAAATCGCCGCATGCTCAACTGCCGATAATAAATTTGCATCTTGTTCGATCGCGCGATTCACCGCGTCCATCATTTTTTGCGCATCTAAGGCCGTTTCGGCGTATTGTTTTTGCGCCTTATCCTCTTGCGCACAATTCACCATTTGCTCCAACATCGTGTTGATGTCTGTGGCGCTCAATCCATAACTGGGTTTGACGCTGATTTGGGCGCTCACTTGTGATCGCGACTCGATCGCGCTCACCGATAACAAACCATCCGCATCGACTTGAAAGCTGACGCGAATTCGCGCCAAGCCCGCCAACATCGGCGGAATGCCGCGCAATTCAAAGCGTGCCAAAGAGCGGCAATTCGCAACCAACTCACGCTCACCTTGCACCACATGCAGGGCCAATGCGGTTTGACCGTCTTTATAGGTCGTAAATTCTTGCGCGTAGGCACAAGGAATCGGGCTGTTACGTGGAATGATTTTTTCCACCAAACCGCCCATTGTTTCCAAACCCAAAGACAGCGGAATCACATCTAACAACAACCAATTGTCTTGACGCCCCGATTGTCCCATCAATTGTCCCGCCAATTTAGCGGCCTGATTTGCCGCGCCTAAGGCAACGACTTGATCGGGGTCTAAACTGCATAAGGCCGTACGCCCAAAAAACTGTTCCACCGCGCGGCGCACATGTGGCATCCGCGTCGCACCGCCCACCAAAATCACCCCGTCAATTTCATTTAATGACAAACCGCCATCGCGTAAAACTCCTTTGACCGACTGTACCGTCAGACTCACCAAGGCTTCGGTCAGTTGCCAAAATAAGGTTTGCGTCAAAACCGTTTGCACGCGCTCTTCGCTGTCCAGTAACAAATTTACCGGAACTTCGGCATGGGTCGATAACAATTCTTTACAACGACGCGCCTCTGCCATCAAACGGCGCGCATCCGAGGGTGAGGGCGGCGCTAAAGATGCGCACTCGATCAAATAACAATACAGGCGATGATCAAAATCATCACCGCCCAATTGCGCATTTCCTCCGGTCGCAACCACTTCAAAAACGCCGTCGGATAAGCGCAATAAAGAAATATCAAACGTTCCACCGCCCAAATCGTAGACCGCGTACACGCCTTGCATGCTTTGATCCAAGCCATACGCCAACGCGGCAGCGGTCGGCTCGCTCAACAAACGCAATACCTGAATCCCAGCCAATTGCGCGGCATCCTTGGTCGCTTGACGCTGACCCTCATCAAAATAGGCCGGCACCGTAATCACCGCGCCATGCAAGGTGTCGCCACACTGTTGTTCGGCGCGATCGCGCAAGACGCGCAAAATATCGGCGGAAATTTCAATCGGTGTTTTATCACCTGCGCGCGTGCGAATCCGCAGGCTGTCGTGATCATCGATCGTGAGCTTTGTATTGATGCTTGAGTCTGATGTCGCATCGATCTGGCCCATCTGACCAAGCGAACCAGTCTGACCATCGCGCGCCCACAGATACGGTAAATGCGTCAAAGTCGCAACGTCATCAAAGCCTTTCCCCATCAAGCGTTTAACCGAAACGATAGTATTCAAGGCGTCGCTGGCAGAATAGGCTTGCGCGGCGTAACCGACCAGAGTTCCGGATGTCGCATAATGGACCACAGAGGGCAATAGGGGCCGGCCCTCCGCATCTGGCAAAATTTGCGCAATGTCGTTTTTCACTGTGGCCACTAAAGAATGTGTTGTCCCCAGATCAATGCCTACCACCAAACGGCGCAGCGCGGGCGCGCTTTTTTGCGCATCGCTTTGTGCACCGTTTTGCGCGTCATTTGGTAACGCGCTTCGCACACTATTTTGATTAGGCTCAGCAATCTGCAACACAGGCATCAGAGGTTAAAGTAAAAAGACGGGCGGCTATTATCAGCGAGTTAAGCGCGAATCCTGAAAAAGGCTTTTCGTCACCCATTTTCATCAATTCTCGGATTAAATTTTTTCTTATTCACTATGTACGAACGCTTAACCGGCACACTGCTTGCCAAATCACCGCCCAATGTCGTCATTGATTGTCATGGCGTCGGCTACGAAGTCAGCGTTCCCATGAGCTCGTTTTACGATCTGCCAGAAACCGGCCAGCATCTGGTATTGCTCACGCACTTTGTCGTTCGTGAAGACGCGCAATTGTTATTTGGTTTTCTGCGCGAAGACGAACGCGCGACCTTTCGCCAACTGATCAAAATTTCCGGCGTCGGTGCGCGTACCGCTTTGTCGATTTTGTCAGGCATGTCCAGCGATGATTTGCGCAATGCCGTGGTGATGCAAGACGCAGGACGACTGACCAAGGTTCCTGGTATCGGCAAAAAAACCGCCGAACGTTTACTGCTCGAACTCAAAGGTGCGTGGAGCGGCTCGGTGGCCTCACGCGCCAATGGTGCGCCAGCGTCCAGTCAAGATGATATTTCTCAAGCCTTAACCGCACTGGGTTATTCCGAACGCGAAGTCCGCGCCGCAATCGCGCAATTGCCTGCTGGAGCAACGGTCTCGGACGGTATTCGCCAAGCGCTGACGTTTTTAGCTAAAACGTAAACCGCGCTTAACAACCGGTAATGCCAAAATAGCGTCAGCAAAAACGTCAAACAAAAAACTGGAACTTAATGTTTGACGCTATGGCCCGCCCATTGCGGATTATCTAAGGTAATTCCAGCCGCTTGCGGTACTGGCAACTCCGCTACAAGCCCTTCTGGCAAAGGTTTCGGCGTACTCGCCAAAGCGTAACGCAACACTTCTTCGATATAGCGCACTGGAATAATTTCTAACACATTTTTGATGTTGTCGGGAATTTCGATCAAATCTTTAATGTTTTTATGCGGAATCAAAACCGTCTTGATTCCACCGCGATGCGCCGCCAATAACTTCTCTTTCAAGCCACCAATCGGCAAAACCTCGCCACGCAAAGTAATTTCACCGGTCATCGCCACATCCGCGCGCACGGGAATTTTGCTATACGCCGACACCAGCGCCGTCGTCATCGCAATCCCTGCGGAGGGACCGTCTTTCGGTGTCGCGCCCTCCGGTACATGAACGTGTAAATCAGTTTTTTCAAAAACCTCTTCTTTCACGCCAAACTTTGCCGCACGGCTACGCACAATACTGCGCGCGGCGGCAATGGACTCTTTCATCACATCACCCAAAGTTCCCGTCGTTAAAATTTGGCCCTTGCCCGGCATGATCAAACTTTCGATGGTCAGCAAATCACCGCCCACTTCGGTCCACGCCAAACCAACGACTTGTCCGACTTTGTTTTCAGATTCGGCTAAACCAAAATCATATTTTTGTACGCCTAAATACGTTTCTAAATTGGCCGAACTCACCCGCGTTTGCTCCATTTGTTCTATTAGCGTGACGCCTTTTTGCGCCGTATTTTTTTGCGCCGAAGATACCTTACTGCGCACCATCTTGCTACGCACGACCTTACGGCAAATCCGCGCCACTTCGCGCTCTAAAGAACGCACCCCAGCTTCACGGGTGTAATACCGAATCACATCGCGCACCGCCGATTCGTCAATCGTGATTTCCGCGTCGTTCAAACCATTGGCTTGAATTTGCTTAGGAATTAAATGTTTATGCGCGATACTGACTTTTTCATCTTCGGTATAACCGGACAAGCGAATAATTTCCATCCGGTCCAACAAAGCGGGCGGAATGTTGTACGAATTCGACGTCGCAACAAACATCACATCGGACAAATCAAAGTCAACATCGATGTAATGATCTGAAAAAGTATGATTTTGCTCGGGGTCCAAAACCTCTAACAATGCCGCATACGGGTCTCCTCGAAAGTCGGACCCCATTTTGTCAACCTCATCCAACAAAAATAAAGGATTGCGTGTCCCCGCTTTTGCCAAACTTTGTAAAATTTTTCCAGGCATCGAGCCGATATAAGTACGACGATGGCCGCGAATTTCAGCTTCGTCACGAACGCCGCCCAAAGCCATGCGCACGTATTTACGCGAGGTCGCTTTGGCAATTGATTGCCCCAAAGAGGTTTTGCCCACGCCCGGCGGCCCAACCAAACACAAAATCGGCGCGCGCATTTTGTTGACTCGATTTTGTACCGCTAAATATTCAACGATGCGCTCTTTAACCTTGGTCAAGCCGTGATGCTCCAAATCCAAAATCGCTTCAGCTTGATCGAGATCCGGATTCGTTTTGGTTTTTTTACTCCAGGGCAAGGCGATCAAAGCGTCCAAATAATTGCGTACCACCGTCGCTTCAGACGACATCGACGCCATGAGTTTGAGTTTTTTCAATTCCGACATTGCTTTTTCATGCGCCTCTTTAGGCATTTTGGCGGCTTTTATTTTCTTTTCAATTTGATCTAAATCGGCGACTTCATCGTCGCCCATTTCTTTTTGAATCGCTTTGACTTGTTCTGACAAATAGTAATCACGGTGTGATTTTTCCATTTGCTTTTTAACGCGGCCACGAATTTTTTTCTCGATGGTCAAAATTTCTTTTTCACCTTCGATCAAATCGAGCAACAACTCCATGCGCGCAACCAAATCATGTTCGCTTAATATTTTTTGTTTCTGCTCTGGTTTAATCGGTAAATGCGCAGCAATCGTGTCGGCAAAGCGCGACAGCTCATCAATGCCGGTCAACATATTCATGATCTCCGGCGAGACCCGTTTACCCAACTTTACATACTGCTCAAACTGATCAAACAAAGTGCGGCGCAAACCCTCTATTTGCAACAAACTGTCGCTGTCCTGGCCCAACTCTGGGTCCGCGATCGGTTCGACACGAACACGATAGTGCTCATCAATCTCGATTGTCTCGGTAATCATCACGCGCGATTTGCCTTCAACCAAGACTTTCAAGGTGCCATCAGGCAATTTCATGATCTGTAAAACCGTCGCCAAACAAGCGACTGGGTAAAAATCACCCATTAAGGGCTCATCTTCTATCGATTTTTTTTGCGCGACCAAAACAATTTGTGTTCCTTGCGCAGTGGCGTTCTCCAAAGCACGAACGGATTTATTCCGTCCGACAAACAATGGCAACACCATATGCGGGAAAACGACGACATCGCGCAAAGGCAACAACGGCAAAGTATCCGGCGTGGCGTCCAAAACAATAATCGGATTGGCGCCATCATTTTTATGATCTGTGGCAGAGGCCTCAACTGAATCACTTGAGGGGATACTGTCAAAAAGAGGAGTGGTCGAATCAGTCATATAAGTCTCTATAAAAAAACAGCAAAGACAACAAAAGACGGCGTAAAAACTCGCACGAGACTTTGTCAATAATTCGAGCCTGAAGCGGCAAAAACAAAAGCAATAACAAAAGGAATAGCAGAGATACGCGCCTATTCTGGTGTCTCTTGCTTCACCTGAATAGGGTTGTAAGTCACCCTATCGAGATTTCAAGTCCTTATTCGAGAAAGTTCGTCGAGAAAGTTCGTCCAGAAAAGCTCGTCGAGAAAGTTCAGGTCCGAGAGCCAAGTCCTCGCCAAGGCCAAAACTCTTGTACTGATACCCCAATTTATTCTTGAGTCTTCGTCACAGATGTCGGTTTGCGGTTGCCGCCGGCAACCATATCAAAGCGGAAAAACCGACATTCAATCGCGCCGTTAAAAATCGGCGTTTTACGCGACTCTTTCAAGCGCAGTAAATGCGGCAAGTCGCGATCGGCCGACAAAATAAATACCTGCCAGCCACTAAAACCCTGTTTTAATGTCGTCGCGAGCGCGCTGAAAAAAGCCTCGTAACGCTCATCCGTATCCATTGTCGTATCGCCGCGCACTGACAAGCGTGAACCGTAGGGCGGATTGGTCACAATAATGCCCGAAGCTGCGGGCGGCTCGATAAATTGTGCCTCAACCTGTTTCAAGGGAATTGATGCGGACACGCCTGCGCGCAATAAATTGTCCGCACTGACCGTCACCATATCGCCCGAAATATCGCTGCCAAATAAAGATAAATTGGTTTTTGTTACATCCGGCGCGGGGACTTCTGCTTTGCATGCCATCCATTTATCGCGGTCATAAAAGCGTAAATTTTGAAAACCAAAATGCCGCAAAGACCCTGCGGAAATTCCTAAGCACTGTTGCGCGGCTTCGACCAATAAAGTTCCAGAACCGCACATCGGATCAAACAAAGGCGTGCCAACTCTCCATCCCGCTAAGGCCAACAAGCCTGCGGCTAAATTTTCACGCAGAGGCGCATCACCTTTTTCCATGCGCCAGCCGCGCTTAAACAAAGCCTCACCTGAAGTATCGACATATAAAACCATTGTTTCGCGGTGTAAAAAAATCGAGACGCGAACTTTTGGATTCAAAGTATTCACATCGGGACGACATTGAAATTTAGCGCGCATCCGGTCACACACCGCATCTTTGACTTTCAAGGTCACAAATGCCGTGCTTTTTAAATTCGTCTGTACCGCCGTCGTATCGACGCGAAAAGTCGTATCTGGCTCAAACCAATCTTCCCACTTTTGCGCCGACGCAAAACGGTAAATATCGTCCTCAGAGCGATACGCGCTGCGCGCAATTTCTAATAACACGCGACTGGCAATGCGCGAATGTAAATTGACGCGATACACCAGCGACTCATCGCCTTGAAATCCGACACCGCCGGCAGTCTCTTCGACTTTTTGCGCGCCCAATTGACGCAACTCTTCAACTAAAACGGGCTCAAGCCCTCGCGGACAGGGACTAAAAAAATTCATTAAATATGTCCTCAAACCAAGCAATATCAGGAATTAATATCACGAATGAAATACCAGCGCTCTGCTTTGTCAAAACAGAGCTGCCATACTAAAAATAGATCAAGATTTTTTCATGTCTTGAAATTTAATCCAGGTCGTTTTCAACTCGCTGTATTTCTCCAGCGCATGCAAAGATTTATCGCGCCCATTGCCAGATTGTTTATACCCACCAAACGGAACCGTAATGTCGTCTTCATCATAGCAATTCACATGGATGGTTCCGGCCCGTAGCGCGCGCGCGCTTTGATGCGCCAAATCTATATTTTGTGTCCACACCGACGCAGCCAAACCGTATGATGAATCATTCGCCAAAGCAATCGCGTCGGCGGGCGTATCAAACGGAATCACCGACAAAACCGGACCAAAAATTTCTTCACAGGCAATGGTCATTTCTGGATGCACGCCGCCAAAAATCGTCGGCTGCACAAAAAATCCTGCGCCGTTAATTGTCACCGCCTCGCCCCCACACACCAAGGCCGCGCCTTGTTTTTTGCCACTTTCGATATAGCGCATCACCGTGTCCAGCTGCCCTTTATCAACCAAGGCCCCCATCACCGTAGCGTCATCCAAAGGATCTGCCGGTTGATAGTCTTTGGCCAACTCTGCCGCGCGCGCCAACACCGTATCGTAATGTTTGCGCTGTACCAACAGGCGCGAAGGCGCATTACAACTTTCACCCTGATTAAAGAAAATCGAACCCACACAAGACTCTGTCGCGCGCTCGATATCTGCATCCTCAAAAATAATGAAGGGCGACTTGCCGCCCAATTCTGTATACGCGCGCTTTAAATTCGACTGCCCTGCGTATTGAATAATCATTTTGCCAACGCGCGTCGAGCCCGTAAAGCCGATGCAATCAACATCAGGGTGTAATGCCAAAGCACTGCCCGCTTCATCACCAAACCCTGGAACAACATTCAAAACGCCTTCGGGCAAACCCGCCTCTATCGCCAATTCGGCCAAACGCAGCGCGCTTAAAGGTGATTTTTCAGACGGCTTTAACACCACGCTATTGCCCATCGCTAAAGCAGGGGCGATTTTCCACGATGCCATCAGCATGGGGTAATTCCACGGCACAATTGCACCGATCACCCCCATCGGTTCACGAGTAATCATCGCCAAACTATTTGCCGGCGTCGGTGCAATTTCATCGTAGCATTTATCAATTGCTTCGCCGTACCAGCGGATGCAATGCGCGGCACTGCCAACGTCGATTTTTTGGCTATACGCGACCGGCTTACCCATGTCTAAACTTTCCAACAAAGCAAGTTCTTGCGCATTGCTGCGCATCAAGCCAGCAAAGGCAATGAGCACATCTTTACGCGCGCGCGGTGACATTTGCGACCACACGCCGCGATTAAAGCTTTGTCGTGCTGCGGCGACTGCGTCATTGATATCGCGCGCATCGCCACGCGTCACCTGACACAAAACACGCCCATCTCGCGGCGACACACAATCGAAAACAGTCCGCGCGGCGACTCGTTTACCATTGATAAACGCGCGTCCATCGATCGATAATTTTCGCGCTTGTTCTCTCCATGAATTCATCAATACTCTTCCCTATAGTTTTATTTTTGTTTTATTTTTTAGTTTTTAACGCGATCACTGCCCTATGATACTGGCACTTCCTCCCTACGCTTGCTATGCTCTCTAAACCTGCTCATTTATATTTGATCCCAACACCGCTGGTAGCGCCAACACCCGAAGCCATTGTGCAATCTTTACCGGCCGTGGTGATTTCGCGCATCAGCTCGCTCACCTGTTTTTATGTTGAAAACGCCAAAAGCGCCCGCGCTTTTTTGCAATCCGTCAATGCGCTCTCGCCCTTAGCGGCGCCAATTCAACAGTTAAACCTACAAGAGTTCAACAAAGACACGCCCTCAGACGCCATCGCGGCATTACTCGCTCCGCTGAAAAAAGGCCGCGCCGTGGGTTTGTTATCAGAAGCAGGCGCCCCTGCCATCGCTGACCCGGGCGCGCCCTTGATTGCTGCCGCGCATGCCGCCGGAATTCCCGTTGAGCCTTTAATTGGCCCCTGCGCCATTTTGTTGGCCTTGATGGCGAGCGGACAAAACGGTCAATCTTTTGCGTTTAACGGTTATTTACCGATTAGTGACGCCGCTTGTATCAGCGCCTTAAAACGTTTTGAATCACGCGCTCACGCCGAAAGACAAAGTCAGATTTTTATTGAAACTCCGTTTCGCAACGAATCACTGTTAAAAAAAATAATTCAACATTGCAATGAAAAAACCTTATTAACCATTGCCGCGCAACTCACTGACCCCAAGGAGTTCGTGATGACGCGCTCAATTAAAGAATGGGCGCTCGCGCCCCTGCCCACGCTGCATAAAATTCCGTGCATTTTTATTTTTGGGAAACCTGCATAAGTAAGTTGCAATAAACAAGTCTTAATAAGCGAACCCTACTAAGCAAGTCCCTCGCTGGGCCATGCGCCGACAAATCAATAGCGTGATGAATACGCGCTTCCCCACTACGCCAGCACATTTAATTGTTTTTCAACGCAAGCTTATTTGCTTTGGCGGCAATATCAGTGCGCCACTGCGCGCCTTTAAATAAAATGCCTTCGACCAAATCATAGGCGTTTTTTTGCGCCATTTTCAAAGTATCCGCCAAGCCCACCGCGGTTAATACACGGCCGCCCGAGACCTGCAATTGCTTATCTTTAATCCTCGTCCCCGAGTGATAAATAAAGCTGTCATTGGTGTTTCTGGGCAAAGGAGCAATCTCGCCACCCAATTCTGGCGCGTCGGGATAACCTGGCGCCGCAATGACGACCCCGACCGCAACGCGACGATCCCAGTCCAGCTCAACCTTATCCAAGCGCCCTTCAAACGCTTTGCGTAAAACGCTCACCAAATCGCTTTTTAAGCGCGGCAAAATAACTTGCGCCTCCGGATCACCCAAGCGACAGTTGAATTCCAAAGTGTAAGGATTGCCCTCTGGATCAATCATGATGCCCGCGTACAAAAAGCCGCTGTAAGGCACTCCTTCGGCGCTCATTCCTTTAATCACGGGTTTAATAATCTCGCGCAAAATTCGCGCGTGCAAAGGCGGCGTCACAAAAGGCGTTGGTGAATACGCGCCCATACCGCCGGTATTCGGACCCATATCGTCATTTAATAAACGCTTGTGATCTTGCGATGTCGCAAGTGGCAACACATTAGTACCATCGGCCATCACAATAAAACTTACCTCAACACCTTGAATAAATTGCTCAATCACCACTCGCGCACCCGCAGCACCCAAGCGGTTATCCGCCAACATCGCATCGATCGCTTGATTCGCCTCATCAATGGTTTGGGCAACTACGACCCCTTTTCCTGCCGCCAGACCGTCGGCCTTGACCACGATTGGCGCACCTTCTTGCGCAACATACGCACGCGCTAAAGCGGCATCCGTAAAAGTTTGGTAACGCGCCGTCGGGATATTGTGACGGGCCATAAAGGCTTTGGCAAAATCTTTAGACGACTCCAGTTGCGCCGCCGCTTGTGTTGGCCCAAAAATTTTTAAGCGACGCGCACGAAATACATCGACAATTCCCGCCGCAAGCGGCATCTCGGGGCCGACCACCGTAAAATCTATCCGCTCTTGCTCGACAAAATCTGCCAGAGCATGAATATCGGTTTGCGGCACATTGACTAACCAACGGCTAAAACCTTCGGTTCCGCCATTACCCGGAGCGATATGCACCGCTTGAATATTGGGACTGCTCGATAATTTATGCGCCAAAGCGTGCTCACGCCCGCCGCTACCCACCACAAGAATCTTCATAAGACAAACAATAATTTTTACACCATTTAGGGCTCTTCTATAAATACAGAATGTGCGGATGAAGTGCGAGGCGCACAGCACACAGAAACCGGAGCGTACATACAGTACGTGAGGATTTCGCGTACTGCGCAACAAAGCAATTCACCGCAAAAATGAATTGATAGAAGTACCCTTTATTCACTAAACAAGGCGTTGGAATAGACCTCTTGCACATCATCTAAGTTTTCCAAAGCATCAATTAATTTTTGAGTTTTGACAGAATCCTCTGCATTGCACTCTATTTCTACCGACGGTTTCATCACGATTTGAGCCACCTCGGCGCTTAATTTTTTTTCATTTAACGCCGCTTGAATGCGCGCAAAATCCATCGGTGCGCACACGACCTCAAAACCATCTTCAGTATCTCCGGACACGTCGTCAGCACCGGCATCCAAAGCGACGTCCATCAAGGCGCCCTCATCAATTGTTGGCGCAAACAAAAACTGTCCACAGTGGGTAAACTGAAACGCGACCGCGCCTTCTGTCGCCATATTGCCGCCGTTTTTAGAAAACGCGTGCCGAACTTCTGCCACGGTGCGGGTGCGATTATCCGTCAAACAGTCAACGATGATGGCGACACCATTCACGCCATAACCTTCATAACGCACCGATTCAAAATTCGCCCCACCCTCTTCGCCCAGACCGCGTGTAATCGCACGTTGAACATTGTCTTTGGGCATATTCGACGCGGCGGCTCGATCCATCGCCAAACGCAAGCGCGGATTACTGTCCGCATCAGCACCTCCCATACGCGCAGCCACCGTAATCTCTTTAATAAGACGAGTCCAGATACGCCCGCGCTTGGCATCAGTCGCCGCTTTTTTATGCTTAATATTAGCCCACTTGGAATGCCCTGCCATGATGACGATAATCAAAATATGAAGTGGCGAAGTGTATCAGCGTGCGTCATACAAGCTCGCATTCGACTTCGAGAATACGCATCCAAACAAAAATTATTTTGTAATATTTTGGGCGAGCGTCCTGAAAATCACCTAAAATCGAAAGACTGCTAACGTGTTAATTTAAATTACGCGAAAGTTTTATCCGCGTAAAAAGTAGCTCATGTTCAGTGCCGTGTGGCGAACCCTCGGTTCGTCGCGTTCTTATCTTTAAGGGAGATCTCTAAATGAAAAAAGTATTATTAATCGCATCTTTTGCTGCACTGGCCTTAACGGCTTGCGGTAAAAAAGAAGCTGCTCCAGCCGCATCCGCATCTACCGCAGCAGCACCAGCTGGTCCTAGCGTTGAAGTGTTACATTGGTGGACTTCGGGTGGCGAAGCAAAATCCATCGGCGAGTTAAAAGACATGATGCAAAAACAAGGCATCACTTGGGTTGATTCTGCGATCGCCGGTGGCGGTGGTGACGCTGCCATGACTGCTTTGAAAGCACGTGTCGTCGCAGGCAACGCACCTGCTGCCGCACAAATCAAAGGCCCGACCATTCAAGAATGGGCGAAGGAAGGCGCTTTAGCAAACATCAATGAAGCGGCTAAAGATTGGGATACCTTGTTGCCTAAAGTCGTTGCAGATGTCATGAAATTTAAAGGCGAATATGTTGCCGCTCCTGTTAACGTTCATCGTGTTAACTGGTTGTGGATTAACAAAGCAGCAATGGAAAAAGTTGGCGTAAAAACAGCTCCAAAAAATTACGCTGAATTCTTTGCTTTAGCTGAAAAATTCAAAAAAGCCAAAATTCAACCTTTGGCTCACGGCAGTCAACCTTGGCAAGATGCAACGATTTTTGAATCAGTGGTGTTAGGTGTTGGTGGCGCAAAATTCTTTCAAGACGCTTTGGTCAAACTTGATCCAAAAGCATTGAACTCGCCAACTATGGTCAAAGTATTTGATACCTTAGCCAAAATCAAAACCTATATTGATAAAGATTCGGCCAACCGCGACTGGAACTTGGCTACCGCAATGGTCATCAAAGGCGAAGCCGGTATGCAATTTATGGGCGACTGGGCAAAAGGCGAATTCACTGCCGCCAATAAAGCACCAGGCAAAGACTATATCTGCGCTGCAGCTCCTGGTACCGCAACGTCGTTCACGTTCAACATCGATTCTTTAGCGATGTTTAAACAAAAAGACCCTGCGGCTCAAAAAGCGCAATTAGCATTAGCGTCAACCGTAATGAGCCCAGAGTTTCAAGAAGTGTTTAACTTGAATAAAGGTTCGATTCCTGCACGTATTTCTGGCGTTCCTACTGACAAATTTGACGATTGTGCCAAATTATCGATGGCGGACATGGGCAAATCATCATCCAACGGCGGCTTAGTGCCTTCATTTGCCCACGGAATGGCGGTTCCTAACGCGACTCAAGGCGCGATTGTTGACGTTGTTGCTAAATTCATGAGTTCAGATATGAAAAGCAAAGACGCTGCCGCTGCAGTTGCTAAAGCTGGCACAACAAAATAAGCTGGCACAACAAAATAATTGTTGTCATTTGTTGCTTTAAATTTGTGCCGCCCTGTCGATCGCTTTAAACGACAGGGCGGCATGAAAATATAGCGAAAAAAACTTGTTTCATCGCAAGGTTTCAAGTTTTTTTCAGTATATAAAAATAAAAATTATCAATAAAGGGCACTTCTATAAATACAGAATGTGCGGATGAAGTGCGAGGCGCACAGCGCACAGAAACCGGAGCGTACATACAGTACGTGAGGATTTCGCGTACCGCGCAACAAAGCAATTCGCCGCAAAAATGAATTGATAGAAGTG
>JAVKLU010000063.1:0-19110 GCA_031538895.1 Burkholderiaceae bacterium
CGCCCTTGTAGCAAGAAGCACAACAGTCTCATGCAAGTTGTGTGGCTGGTCTTGACCAGTTTGAGATTTCTTTTTACGACCCGCTTGTGGGATTCAATCCCGCAGGCTGGGCTTGATCTCCAAGCATTTTTTCTTGGAGGTATGTGTGATGACAAATATGACATTTGCAGTAACTTACTATCAACACTTGGTTGACTCTGGATGCGATAAAGAAACTGCCGCTAAGGTAGTGACTTCGTTGGGTTTGGAAATTGATACCAGGATTGACAGTAAATTCAAGACTATCGAAGCGAAGTTCGATGCTATTGATATTAAATTTGATGCCATTGAAACTAAGTTTGATGCCATTGAAACTAAGTTTGATGCAAAGTTCGATGCTTTAGGTTCGAAGATCACGACTATGCAATGGATGATGGGCGTGATGTTTACCTTACTGGTCTTGATTAATGCAGGTTCGTTTCTGTTTAAGCACTAAATTGCACTAATCCCTTTTACGGGAGAGGTGTTTCTTAATCCACCTTGTGGGCTTCAACTCCCGCAAGGGTGTGATGTCTACTGGTTTTTGTGTGTCCCACTGGGAGTTCAATTCTCCCTTTGGGGTGAGTTGAGCTCCCTTTTTTTATTTTTTTTAAGGAGCTTTACCATGCAAAACACAACTCAATCTACTCAAGTTAAATTTTTCGACTTCGTTACAACTGGCGTTGGTTACATTAATGATTTACGTGTAATCAGCAAACAAGGCGGTCTTGCTTGTAAGATCACTGCGTTAGTCGGTGATGCAAATGCTGAGCCACAAGATAAATATCGCTTTTTACAGTTAAATGTCACTGGCAAATTAGCCAATGCACAAATGGCTGTGGTGAAAAAAGCGATGGATGCTGGTAAAAGAATTTTCGTGAGTTTCTCTGTGGGCGAACTTCGTCCACATGAGTTCACTTACGAAAAAGGCGAAAAAGCAGGGCAAAAGGGTTTGTCTCTAAAAGGCCGCCTGATTAAACTGAATTACGCCAAGGCAGACAAAGATGTAATCGATCTGCCTACCATCGCCTCTTTGGCTCCTTCTGCACCAGTTGAACAAGGTACGCAATTAGTTGAAAAACCAGTTGATACCGAAGTTCCAGCGACACCTCCAGCAGTTGAACAAACTGCTGTGGTGCTGGTTGAAAATGAAGAAGAAACTTTCGTTTGATGGGTATGACGTCACAAGCTCAAATCACCAGGGGATTCGTCCCTTGGTGATTTGTAGTTTTCTTTAACTTGTGGGATACTTAGGTCCATAAGGCTATTGAGTTATCCTGCTTCATTCGGAGTTACTTATGTCAAAACAAGCACTGACTTATTACAAGTATTTACGTGACCAAGGCGTGCCAGAAGAATTAGCCGCTAAAGTTGCAATGGAACACGAGTCTTCTGTTGAAGACCGGATCGAGAGATCAGTTGGACCCTTGCGTTCAGAAATGAGTTCGATTCGTTTGGAGATTCGTCATCAACTTTACTGGTTACTGGGCATCATCATTACCAGTAATGCTGCTTTCACCTACATCGCCAAGCATCTATAGGCGATTTCAATCTGCCTAACATTGAGTTAGGTTTCTTAACCCTCGCGGGATACGCTAATCCCGCATGGGCATTGGTGTATCCCGCGTTTTTTTGGAGATACATCATGTCAACAATCCGTTTAGAAGGTGTTTTAAGTACGAAGCAAATCAAAATTCGTAATTCTTAAAGCGACCTCAAGACGTTTACGTAAAGAGAAAACCTCATCATCTTTTCCTTTAATTACTCAAACAGAGGTGATATCTTGGCGAGCACCTCGTCCATCAAGGCTGTTGGCAAGGCCTCTACACGCCGAGCATGGCGCTCACTTAAGTCCAAAACGCGCGGTTGATCACAGCGTACAACCCCCGTCGTTTTAATGCCCGCCAAAGGAACAGCAAAGCCAATGCGCCGCGCAAAATCGCCACCGTTCGTAATTGGGCATATGACAGGTAATTGTGTGGCTTGGTTGAATACTGTAGGCGAAACAATCAAGACTGGGCGATCACCTTGTTGCTCTCGTCCTTTGGTTGGATCGAGTGATACCATGTAAATATCACCACGCTTCATATCCGCTCCCGCCCAACGGCTGGAGCATCGATCCATTCACGCTCTGACAGAGGCTGCGGCTGCGTATAGTCAGAAGCAGCTAGCAACTCTTCCAGTGTGTAACGAGGCCTAGATTTGGGCTGTGGGTCAACCATCAACCGACCACTATCCACCGTGATGCTCACCATCACGCCAGGCCGTAATTGCAGCAAATTGAGACAAGCAGGCGGGACAGCCATCATGACAGATCCTCCGACTTTGCGTAGGCAAGTTGTGTGCGCTTCCATGTTCAGACCTTTCATTTATTGTTATATTTTAAGTATAACTAAAAAAACAAGCCATAAATAGTTTTATTCTTCAAACAAAAATTTGACTTGCAAACCTAAATAATTTGAGGTTAGAATTGAGCCATCTAGCCCAGAAATGGGTGAGGCGATGCCCCAGAAAGCCATACCAAAGGCAATAATAAAGTGCGCAAACCCTCGTCAGCTTGAGTCTACCATAGCCTTCTGACTCCATCTTTGGAACCGAAGTACCCCTTAAGGGTTCCTAAAAATTCAAACTATTTTTTATTGAAGTTTTTACGGAGGGTGTCAAATGAAGTTCGACAATAGCAGCAAATTCTTTTGGTTTCTCGTGGCCAGCCTGGCCTTTTTTTCTATCGTTGGCACAGTTGGTCTGATCTTTGGATTTGTTGCAAGTGCCATCCTTACCCTTTTATACAAATTAAGTGATAGCTTCGTTGCCGATGCTATTGAGGAGGGAAAGCGGCCACAGAGATCAGTTCTTCATCAAGAGTTATTTAATCATGATTGGGCGTCATTCTATGATCCTTCGGATCCAGCAAAACCAGAATACGAATCTCTAGATTTCACCGATCCAGCGAAGCCTGAATATAATTTCTGGGAATCGTCATGTGTTGAGCACTAAGTTCAAAAAGTCTAGTTGCATATCAGTACCATCCCGTTGTTACCCTCGCCCCTTAACGCGGCTTACGTCGCGTTCGTTATGAGGGATTTTCCGCTATTTATAGAAGTGCTCTTACACAAATTATTGGAGTTAAAAATGAATAAAACATTCCTAGTCGTTGTAATTGCAGGATTTTTAGCTATCTTGGCGGCTCATGGCCAAGATGTCAATCAAGCACAATTAATCCAGCAACAGATTTTAGAAAAAATAAGACAGGTGTATGGGCAAGATTCTTCCGCTCCGACAGAAGATCCGTCAAAGAAAGTGAGCGAGCTGCCTTTGGAAAGCGATCAGACCATTGGAGAAAAAATATCCAAATTTCCTGTTCCGCCACAAGAGGTAGTTGTCAGATTAGATCGTTCTTCTGCTACCCCCGTTATTTATATTGATAAAACCCCTTACGTAGATACAGAGGGGGAGATATTTGATGCTCAACTTAATCCGATGACAAAGATGGGGATTTACTCCGTTCGTCTTGGTGATAAATTCGTTTATAAAGTTTTTCGTGCTGGGGTTGATGTTGAGCCAATCGTCGTCGCTTCATCAAAAATAATGACTAATCGTGGTGTTGTGATTGAGACGGTTACGGGAAAGAAAATTTCTGGGGATCGTGTTGCCTTACTTAAAGGTGGTGGAATGCTTGTTTTTCGTGGACAAACAACAGCGTTTCTGTGGGAGCCAGGAAAAGCGCTCAAGACACTTACCGCGCCCGAAAATTTTACGTTCTTCAGAGAACAAGTGGGCGATGTGTTGAGCACAAAGTTAGTTCTGATCGAAAAAATTGCTGATAAAAGTCTTGGAAGTGCTGTAAAGGGTTTAGGTTCTATTTTTGGTGTGGGTAAAAAAGATAATACCTATCAACTCATGAATTACGAGGATAGTAAGACGATTGAAATTGAATCCAAAAGATTTACTGACCCTAAAAATGACGTGATTCAGTTTTATGGTAGATCAAGTCGAGAGGGGAAATCTTGGATTAACTGGTTTTCAACCCCAGACGGGGCGAAATTTGCAGTATTTATGGGAGAGAGTGTCTCAGAGATCAAGGCATTGGACATTTCAACGCAAAAAAACGTTATTTTATTCAAGCGATTTTTAGGGTTTGATGGATTTAACGCATTTCAAGATGCCAACGGAATAGTTGACGTGTATTCGGCAGCAGGCCCCTTAACAGATAAAGTCGAAAATGCCTATGACAAGTTATCAAAGGGGGAGAACGCCAAATAACTAAAATCTGATTATTTAAGATAATTGCCCATCCTCATGAAAAAGGTACGTCAAGCATGGTTAGGATTGCTTTTAGTGTTTGTAGGGGCTTGTGGCAATTCATCGAGTAACTCATTTGATCCTAAAATGGAAAGCATTCCTGGGGCAGTGAGTGGTTCCATCTCAGGTTTAACTGCAAGCGGTTTGGTATTGCAAAATAATCAAAATGACTTGTTGATCATTCCTGCATACGCTCAGACATTTATTTTTACTAAGAGATTACCTGAAGGAGGACTGTATGCTGTCAGCATACAGTCCCAGCCGACAGGGTTAAATTGCGTGGTCAGCGATCCATCGGGTGTGGTGGACTATAGTGTTAATCTTCAAGTGACTTGTGCGCGATATGGCTATGTTCAACGAAGTATTGGGGGTAATTTTGATCTGACCGAATGCGTCAAGGATTATTCCAATGGTTTAATTTGGGAAGGCAAAACTAATGAGGGATTTCGTTCTGGAAAAAATAGGTATACCAACTATCAGATTGGTTACACTGATGGAATCGGGAACTCTGTAAGTCAAACAGACGTAGATGCAGCATCTAATGCGATTGCTTACATCAACGCTATCAACCAAATTAAATTGTGTGGTTTTAATGACTGGCGCTTACCAACAAGCGCCGAACTATTAACACTTGTTACGAAAAGTCAGAACCCACCAATTGATACGACGTGGTTTCCAAACACTCAAGCGAGTAGTTATTGGACATCCAGTCGAGTCACATCATTGCTGCATTCAAATGATGTAGAGATTGTGAGCTTTTCTGAGTTGTTCCGAAATTGGGGTGCTCGTTCGGACAGCCTCAGACGTGAATCGAGTTATGTACGTCTGGTCAGGGATGCTACGTAGGATTCTCGCCGGTTCCGCTTAAAGCGGAAGCATTGGAAGGATCAATTTTCCCGTCCAACGCGCCTGAGACGCCTTTTACAGCGATTGCTGTCAAATTGTCGGTTTCAGCAGCCTTGTTTGCCGCCCCCGTAAGGTCCTTGTTCTGCTGGACTAATGCTACCCCTGCACTATCGATTTCGGGCTTGACTGCATTCTCTTTATTGACTACTTTTTGGGGTAGACCGCCATTATTAAGAGAACCGGCCCCTAAACCTTTTGGGGGAGGTGATTTGTTTGCTTGGGCAGCGAATCTTTTGGCCTCTCTTTCGATATCAGCCTTTGCTTTAATGTCCGCTTGATTTTTAGCAGCATTTGCCATGAGCGCTTGACCCTCAGGTGTATTCTTAAGGCCTTCAACCGTAGGTTGGCCTTTAGATTGAAAGTTGAAGGAGTCGTCAATACGCCCACTATTTACTATAGCGGCCTGTTGATGTTCTATTGCGTGATTGCGATTAGTATTTTTAGCCCAATCAATTGATACGGTATAACCCTGTTGCTCTAGCCTGCTCGCTTGTTCTGTTAATGTCTGAGCTTGGGTGAGTGCTGCCGAACTCGTTTCTGCAAGCGCAGCAGCATGGCCTAGGCTGGCTTGCACACTAGAATTTTTACTTGTCGCTCCCTGTATAGCCGTTCTGAATTCTTTGCTACTACTCCACAATTGATCGAATTTTTTAAGCGCAGTCGCTTTATCTTCCTCTGCAGTCGTGTTTTGGGTTGATAGTGTATCTGTCTTACCTTCATCGTAGGCCTCTGTTGAACTTATACTTGCTCCCATCTGAGTCGTTAACCCCACGGTGGCGTTTGATAATACTGTATTATTCTGCCTACCCGTAACTTGCGTTGCCTTCCCCGCACTATTCCCAGCGCTTTGGGATTTACTTAATGATGCCTGTACTGCCGCAGCTTCTTGCTCTGAGAAGCCTTGACCTGTTAAAGCTGTTTTGATCCTCGTCCATTCTCGGCCACTTGCCTTTGTGAGCCCCGCTCTGGCCTCGGTCGAACTCGTGGTTTGTTGAGACAATGCGGAACTTATTTGTGCTGAGGCAATCTTATTCATGGAATCCACCTGCGACTTAGTACTAACCGCACTTATAGAGCGGTTATTCATGAGTTCCGATACTGCCGAGTTCCTGACTCCCTGGGTGTAAGTGTCACCTCTTGCATCGGTAGTTTTAGCAATAAACGGACTGCTGTCTGACTCAGATAAATCTGTTTTGTTACCGGTGAGCGTATCAAAGCTCCTATTACCAAAGCTGTAATTGCCGGTTGTTTGACTTTGTGCCGCTCCTGCGGCAGCGGATTGGGCGCTAGAAGTGCTCCCGTGGAGTGCACTCGCTATCCCGTCAAAAGAACCTTTGACGATGGCCCCTGCGATCACGGGTACCGACCAGAGTAAGTTGCTGGCCACGGACATGGCACTCAGACTGGTCTCCACTATGTCAAAGTTGTTGAGCATATTGGGGTCTCCGCCGCTGGCATGTACTAACGAAAACACATTACTCGCACTATTGGCGGTGGCGATCCCGTTGATGATGGCGTACAGAGGCGGCCACAATTCAATCCAAAACAGGGCCATTACATAACTACTTAAAATTTTGCCTGAATAGGCGGGACCGCCAATAAAAAGTAGCATCACCATAACTGGGAAGAGCACAATGATGATTGCTTGCATTACATTGCGTAGGAGCGGTAGCGCAGTTTGAGCGAGATGAGCGTTTTGTTTATAAGTGTTAAGAGTTGTCATTTCTGTCTGTGTGCGAGCCAAGGCTTCAGCGGCACCGATGGCATCGTTGTCCATTTTGGCGATGGTTGCATCCGATCCTTTCCACATATTGGCCAGCATGGCGTTTTGAATAATGGTGCTGGCATCGCTCCCCGTATTGGTCATGTAGGCATAGGCCGAGGTGGTGGCGGTCAAGAATTTTACTTGTGCGTTGTTTGCGTTTTCCTTATAAAACGCCGGAAAAAATTTTGCCGCCATGCGACTGGTTACCGTGTTTGACTCGGCAACAAAATTCTTTTTAAGATCTTCCGCGGCGACATTACAAGTATCGTTCTTAACACTCCCCTTTTGATGCCATTGGGTGAACAATGTTTTATTGGTTTTTTCAAATAAATCTCTGACTAAATTGTTGGATTTAGCAATTTCTTCTAGCGTGTACAAATGGTAAAGATTGATGTCATAGAAAGCGCAGTTCCCGACAAACATTTCGATGTCGTTTTTAAGGATTGGATCGGAAATACTGGCCTGGTTAACCCCTGACAGCAGACTGTCCCCAAACATCATGCCGTTGCCTTGATATTTGATTTCGTTGGGTAGCGTTAAAGCGGTTTCGTATTGAGTGGTGAGCCAGTCACCGATTTTGCTAGTGGCGTGACCAAATATCGCCAAGGAGAGCGGTACATTAGCCACCACTACTGGGGGTTGAGTACCGACTTTATCAACGATAGCGATCGGAGTCTTAGGCACCAATAGCAAAAAATTTAACAATATGATGTGAAATAACCAATGACCCAAGTCCATACGCATTTTGGCGACGGCGACAGCCAAAAACAGCATAAAACCAATCAAGGCTAGGGTTTTGAGTAAACCTTGATAATCGTTACCACCCATGATGGCGGCGACGCCATTAAAAATTTGCGCTAATACCGCTACGTTACCGTAGCTATATATCTCGAATACGGGCATCTCGGACTCCTAGGTAGAGGCAACTATAGAGGCAACTACAGTCATTTTTTGAAATTGGCCAAAGCAACGGCTTTGTGTAACTGCCGATTGAAACTTTCTATCTGGTCTGTCACCGCTTTAACGCTGGCCAATTGTTGGTAGCTTTTCGCGATAGAGCCGGCAATTTGGGCGTTGAATTTTTGCAAATTGTCCCGAACACCTGCCAAGAATTCTTTTACCTGTACATCGGGGTAGGCGCTACCTTGGGCAATTGCCTGATTTATTTGTACTTCGGTCTTAGCGAGCAAACTTCTTAAATACTCTTGTGCAATCACATTTTTGTATTGGTGGATCAAAGGCGATGCTTTATCGTTTAAGGCGACTTGAACGAGTAACTTAAAAATGGGTAAGGTGGTCGCGTCCAAAAAACTGGCGATGTCTTGTTTTTGAGTGTCTTGATAGTTATTTGATTGAATCCAGGTCACATATGTGTCTAATCGGCTGCCGATGACAACGCCCAAATCGCCGACAACCGCACCGGCCCCAGTATTGGTAGCGCAGTTTTCTCCTTTTGAGTCGCAGACAAAATACCCCTGCACGGGTTCAGTCGTAAAAAACACATCAGGTTTATAGATTGATGGGGAAAAGATTTGATAACTGGAAGCCTTGCCATCTTGTATGGTAACCACGTCGGTACCGGTGACGTTGATAATGAAATTACGATCGTCCGCTGGCACACCGGCTTTTACTAAAAGTTGCCACATCACATTGCCACCTGTGAAGTAAGTCGATGCCGAAGGATCGTCTTTGGCTTTTTTCGCAGCTTCGTTAATACCAGCTTGGCTTTGACAATATGCTTTGGCTTGAGCCGCATCCTTTCCGTCCAATATTTGTTGGTCTTCACACTTCTTGCTGGGCATAAGCGAAATCGCGCCATCCACCAGTCCCTTAGCCATGTCGCATGAGGATTTAGAAAATTGGGTGAATCGGTCCATTTCACCTTTGATCTGGTCAAGCGTACCCTTAATCATTGGTGTTACGGTGTTAAGGGCCAGCATAAAAGCATAACCAAGCGCACTTGAGCCAATGTTTTTTACCGCATCAATGAACTCATTCCCATTGATAAACGAAAAAGACCCGCCATAAATATCGATACCATTGCAACCGGCCTTGATGCTGGGCTGTTGAAAGGAGGCAAGGCGGTAGATCTTATTAGGAACACGGATAGAAGCTGACCCACCGGTGTAGTAGTTGGCGGTTTGGCCACTGTAGGCACCATTTTTTGTAATGTTGACTTGTGCGTTAGCCCCCATAGAGGTAAACATCTCGTTGAGGCTTTCAGTACTAATGCCACCGGCGGTGGCAGTTTGCGAGAGGATTAAGGCATTAACCAGAATCAGTGCGATGATTTTTTTCATGATCAATTCAGAGATGGTTGGGGGTTTGGCCGAGTGTTTTGATCGGCGCGTTGTTGTAGCTCACTAAAACTCATCATGCCTGCGCCCAAGGGGATGATATTTCCTGTTTGGGGCGAGGCGAGAAAGACGCTTGGTACCGCGCTGACACCTAAGGTGCGTGCGACTCCGTTATCGGTTATCGGGCTGGGATATTCAGGTAGTCCCTTGCCATCGGTTGACACGGGGAAGACGGTCATACCGTACTGCTCCGAGAACTGTTTGACAATCGGGGCGAAAGCATGGCAATACGGACAGTCGGAGCGGAAAAAGAAGTACATGCCATAGCTATGGCCAATAGTTTTGAGACGATTTTGTTGACCGATTCTTTGCTCATCCTCATAGACAGTTAAGGCCAGTGGAGCGACGGGACGACCGGAGAAGGTGTTATCCAGTTGCGGGTTGGCAAAGACAACCTTTTGAAAAACATCTGCAAATTTTTGCGATAGGGCAAAAACTTGTTGCTGCTTTTCAAGGAAGTTTTTAACATTTGTCGGAGTCGGATTGACTACGGCGACGGCTTTTAGCTGCTCGACGTCTTTTTGCAGTTTTTCGAGTTGCGAGACTTCTTTGGGGACGACACTTGCTTGCTTAGGCGCTTCCTCTTTGAACTCTTTGTCGGACTTCCGAGGTCCATACCAAAAATAATCACGATTCGGATTTCCCCAGATAGACTGCTCCCACCAAGGAATGGGTTTAGTCTGCTCGCTTGATGACGTATAGGTTTGAGCTTGGACGTTCGCACTAATCGCGACACTTATCAAGAGTGGTAGGTAAAACAAATGCTTATTCATAGCAGTGTTTAATGGTTGACAGATAGTGTCGTATATGACATCATTAAAATGTGACTAAACACGATAAACTCCTTACTAAAATGCGCACCAATCCAAGAGATTGGCGGATTGAGTCTTTGCAATCGATTGCGACTCGTTATGGAATTGAATGGCGCACATTGGGCGGGAGTCATGTAGTTTTCTCAAAAAGTGGGGTGGACTTTGATTTAAGTGTTCCGGCTAAAAGACCTATCAAGCCTATTTACATCCGCCTGTTCCTTGAAATGATTGATAAGGTGAATAATCATGACTGAAATTCTGATTCCTGAAGTTGTTCCACCGTTTCCTTTTGAGGACTATTCCGCGATTTTGGAGCCCTTGTCGATCGAAGATGGCGGCGGTTATGTCATTAGTTTTCCTGACTTGCCTGGCTGTATGTCTGATGGTGAAACCATTGAAGAGACAATTGCCAGCGGCAGGGAGGCATTTAAGATATGGGTAGCCGCGCGGGCGCACCAACAAAAAACCATACCAAAACCGACTCTTCACGGACAAACTGCGGAACCGGTCCGTTTGATGCAAAGACTCCCTAGAAGCCTGCACGCACGCTTGACTGCGCGCGCTAAAAGCGAAGGCACTTCGTTGAACACTTTGGTGACGATGTTGTTGGCGGAGGGCTTGGGGCGTAGAGATCATATTTAGTTTTGACAAATGGATGGCTTTGGAATGAGTAGGCGTTTATTTGATTTTTAATGTCATTTGCCAGACGGGTTTTGAGCCATATTTTTGATTTTCTCGATCAACTCGTTAATTTTGTTGGGGTCAATTAACTTGGCTTTGATGTCATCGGCAATTTCAGTGAAATCGATTTTTGAGAAGTCCATTTGCGTGATCTGTTCGGCGGTGATTCCATCGCAATTAGTTTGATGGGTGTCGTAATACAGCCCTTCTCGATTAGTAAACTTGGTTTGTCCCAATTGTTCACGGGCGGCTGAGACAATGATTCGCGCGAGTTTGGAGCCAAATACACAGTGCGCTTCATTTCGAATCAAACATTTATTGCGGGCGAGTGTTACTGACCGGCCAGAGATTTTTGGGTAGGGAGCAAGCAGCGAACCGCAATAACTTCCAGCGTAGTAATTGGTGCCTGCGAGTCTGGCTTGATCGAGTTCTTTTTCTTCTTGCTTGCAAAGCAATGCGTCACCCAATCCACCCAAGCCAGTGCTTTGCGTATTACAACAAGCAATGGTGGGGCCAATAAGGTCAAATCCGGTTCGGCAAGATTTTTCTGCTCCTACAAAAATGGGAGTGTTTGACCGCACACCCGAGTCGGTAAATTTTTTGAGGGTGTTGAGTGCAGAAACCGCTTGCAATATACCGGTATCTTGCCCTTGCGTGTTCGCGTTAAAACAATTTCCGTCGGTACAAAATTGCTGCGTATCACAATTGACGCCAGAAGATTTTTGTTCGTTTTTGCAGGAATACTCGAACTCAAAATACCCGCAACTCGGATCGTCCTTAGTCGCTCCAGTGCCGTCTACACATGATTTTTTGACGAGCGAGCATTCGGGACGGGCCGTAATTGAAGTGCAGGAGTTCAAGACCGCTGGTTGTGCGCAGAGCCTGAAACAGTACGACGCCAGCGGCAGCAAGGTAGCGGCGGTTATCGCAGTGAACCAGTTGGTGGACGTGGAATACGACGGCGTGGACTTCGTGCTGCTCGACCCACTGCCAGTCGCAGCCATGCCGCTTTCGGCCCTTCAACTTCCAGTGATCGACAAATCAATAGGCATGATGCCGGTCGCTGCTACCGCAGTGGCAGGCAATGGTGGAACCGTCTCGCTGGCTGCAGGCACCGCTTTCACGCTTGGCACGGAAGTCACCGCCGGTGTATCAGCCTTTACCCAGAACTGCGCTTCGGCTGTATGGACAAGCCCTGCGCTTGTGGCCAACGCAGAGTACTTCCTTCGGGCGCAGTTCGTCGCCGGGGTGCTGACCTTCTACGTGCAGCGAGGAACACTGGCTGACACCGAGCCAGCCTCTCGGACGGGCACCGTAAATGGCGCTTCAGGTGGTGGCTTCTATTCCACCACGCTGGACATCTGTTTGGCACGGATCGTGACCGGCGCAGCAGGAACAACTCCGAGTGTTCAGAAGGTGATCAACCGCAGATCAATTTCTTGGTCGGCCACTTTGAATGGCTCTGGGACGATTTATCTGCCAATTGATCCATTCACACGAACGGGGCGGATTACGTCTTCTAATCCAACGCCGCACGCGACCCTGATCACGGCTATTTCGCATGGCTCTGCGGGTTGGACTGGTGCTTCATATTGGTATGGGGCTCCAACCGGCGCAAGCGGCAGTACTCCTATGGCAGCTAGCTCGCTTAATTGGGTGGCTAATGCGGCAATCATCATCAACAGCAACAACTACGTCGGGGATATGACCGTATCCACCTGCGCGGGGATGTTTGATCACGCAAGCAAAAACTCAATGTGGCAGGTATTCCAGTCTGAGCATTGTCTTAACGACGCTGCAGGTACTTATGGAGACGAAAACTTACTCGGCATGGGAACGAAAAACATGCTGCAGGCCGACTACGACAACGGCCTGGCCGTGAGTTATTCCAACTGCGTGAACGCTCTTTTGACTTGGGAGATTGTGCGATGAGAATCGTTGAAGACATGCTTGCCTATGACGGCGAGTTGCGGCCTATTCGGCCATCAGAGTTTCATGACTGGATTGATGGCAAATGGGTGCTGAACCCTGCCAAGCAGTCTGCGGCCTTTGACAAGGCCAAAGCTGCTGCGGGTGCCTCCATTGACCAGTTTCATGCCGACACCGTGCAAAAGCTGGTGGGTAGTCCCACTCAGGTCGAAAAAGACACCTGGTCGCTCAAACTGGAAGCAGCCAGCGCCATCACCAACAAGACCACAGTCAGTGCCGCTGGCCAAGCGTTCCTCGCTGGTGCCGGTATGACCACGGATGCGACCAAGGCCGCTTGGGCCGCCTCGGTGCTGGCCAAGTCGGCTGCGTATGCCCAGGTAGTCGGATTGGCTGAACGGCTGCGGGATACGGCCCGCACAGCAGTCAAGGCGGCTACCGATGAGGCATCACTCAAGGCCGCTCTGGATGCGCAACGCGCTGCCGCTGATGCGGTGGTGGCCAGCCTGCTGAAAGGCACCTGACCCAAGAAAAGAAACGGCGACTGACAAGGATGCGCTAACACCCTTGTCAGCCCCAAACCTGCTGATTGCGCAGCAAGCCCGGCAAGGCACGTCCCACCTGTACAGGCGTGTTAAGCCTACCAGATTTTTACTAAGTGAAAGAGGCTTGCAATAATGTTCAAACAAGATAAACCCAAAAGTTTTCTCGCCTGGGTTGGCGGGAAAAGCCAACTGACCGACCGCATCATTCCGCTGCTGCCGCCCCACCATTGCTATTGCGAGGTGTTTGCCGGTGCCGCGTGGATGTTGTTCCGCAAGGAAGAGAGCAAGGTCGAGATCATCAACGACATCAACTCCGACCTGGTCACGCTGTACCGGGTGGTGAAGAACCATTTGGAAGAGTTCGTCCGCACCCTGAAGTGGCTGCTGGTCGCCCGTGAGGAGTTCGACCGCTTCATGATGCAAGAGCCGTCCACCTTGACGGACATCCAGCGCTCGGTGCGCTTCTTCTACATCATGAAGACTGGCTACGGTGCCCGGCTCAAGAACCCCAGCTTCGGCATAGCGGCCAGCGCCCCCAGTCGTTTCAACCTGCTGCGGATCGAGGAGGAGCTGTCAGCCGCCCACCTTCGTCTGAACCGGGTCTACATCGAAAACAAGCCCTTCCAGACGGTGATCGACCGCTTCGACAAGCCTGACACGGTCTTCTACGTTGACCCGCCTTATTGGGGCTGCGAGAACTACTACGGCAACGGGGTGTTCAGCCGGGCGGACTTCACCGTCCTGCGTGACCGCCTAGCGAACCTCAAAATCAAGTTCGTCATGAGCATCAATGACGTGCCCGAGATCAGGGAGCTGTTCAAGGATTTCATCATCCGCGAGGTGCCCACCAAGTATTCGATGGCCAAGGATGGGGTGAAGCCAGTCACCGAGCTGCTAATCTTCAACTATGAGCCGCCGAAGGTGTGAGGATGGGGAAAGACGCAACCGCCTGCGTATTTGGAAAGCTGCCCGCGAGGCGGCTTTCTGAGAGAATACCTTGCAGCCAGTGAAAATATCCGAAGCGGCGTTTATCGCGTCAAAGTGCGCTCAAATATCGCGCCGCGCTTCACCTAATTTGGATGCGCTGCAGCGTGGGACAAGAATGGGATGGCCACACCTGTACGGGTGAGGCAAGAATAGCTGAGCTTGACGAAGCGCAAACCTATGCCAAATTATTAAACGAGGATGACGGTTTTGCTGGTGCGCGCAATTGGCGCGTGCCCACGGTAGACGAACTGCAAAGTCTGCGCTATTGCAGCACTGGTCCAGCGCGCGATATCAGCACCGAAACCGCAATGGGCAAAACCTTCACCCGCGATAAGGGCGTAACAATGATTACAGTACCTGCCATCAAAGGCAATAAACAAGTTTTTGAACGCTGCGACGAAGGCAGCGCACGCCCCACCATCAACACGCAGGCTTTCCCCTATACGCTCAGTGATTGGTTTTGGTCCTCATCCCCCTATGTGGGCGGTAACAGCGACGCCTGGAGCGTCGGCTACGGCTACAACCGCAACAACGGCAACGGCCGAGTTCGGTTGGTGCGTGCCAGTCAGTGATTGGGCGGCGTAGTCGCCTTTGGATTATGTCGCGTCAAATTGCAGATATTTTCCAAACTGTGCGGCTAAATGTGCTTCACCTTGCTCAAGCATAAAATAGCGAAAGGCTTCAGCGGCGGGCGAGAGCACTTTTGACAAGGTGTGCACCACATTCCAGGCCCTTACCACTGGGACTCCTTTGACGTCAAGAATCGCAATTTTGTGGTGATCCAACTCAAATCCGATCGTGTGTAAGGATATAAAACCCAGCCCCAACCCCGCCATCACTGCTTGTTTAAGGGTCTCGTTGCTGGAGACCTGAATCGAAAAACGTGCTTCGACACGGCCTTCAGTAAAAAACTGTTCCATCGCGGCGCGCGTGCCAGAGCCTCGTTCGCGCACGATGAATTCGTAATGCCGCAAATCTTCGATTTCAATCCGTCCTCGACTTATCAAGGGATGATCCGGCGGCGCGACAAACACGTGTGGGTGGGCGGCAAAAGGCTCGGCACGGGTTTGTAACTCTTTGGGCGGACGCCCCATGATTGCAATATCGACTTCATTATTGTGCAAGACTTGAACCAAGTGTTCGCGGTTACCAGTGGTCAATTGCAGCTCAATGCCTTTGTGCTTTTCGCGAAATTCGGCCAGTTGCGGCAGTAAAAAATACTGTGCCGTATTGACCAATCCCACCGTTAACACGCCGGTCTCGACGCGTTTCAAACGCGCCGTTGCGTCCTCCGCATCTTTGATAGTGGCCAAAATTTTGCGCGCGTACACCAGCATGTATTCCCCCGTGGTGGTCAGGCTGACTTTTTTGCCATTACGTTCAAACAGCGGCAACCCCACGTGCCCCTCTAATTCTTTGATTTGCATGGTGACGGCCGGCGGCGTGAGGTGCAATTGCTCGGCGGCACGAACAAAACTCAAGGTTTTGGCGACCTCGTTAAACACGCGCAATTGGCGAAAAGTAGCATTTTTCATGGGGTGTTTTTAATACAGTATTTTGATTAAGCTATTACTTAGCCAATTGCCTAAATTATGTGAATTTACTTTTGATTGATCAAATTATACAGTCGCGCATTGTAATTTTTAACCCATAAAGGAGAAGAACAATGAGTGACGGCGCAGAAACAGGAGTGATCCAGGATGCCAAAAAGCGCTACAGCGCTGGCGTTTTGAAATACAAACAAATGGGCTATTGGATGCCCGATTACGTGCCCAAAGAAACGGACACCATTTGTCTGTTTCGCATCACGCCGCAAGACGGCGTTGATCCTGAAGAGGCGGCCGCTGCGGTGGCGGGCGAGTCTTCTACCGCCACGTGGACTGTTGTGTGGACAGACAGGTTGACCGCTTGCGACAGCTACCGCGCCAAGGCCTACAAAGTGCTGCCAGTGCCTAACAATCCTGGGCAATATTTTGCCTACGTGGCCTATGACCTGATCTTGTTTGAAGAAGGCTCCATCTCCAACATGACAGCCAGTTTGATTGGCAATGTGTTCAGCTTCAAACCGCTCAAAGCGGCACGCTTGGAAGATATCCGCATTCCTGTGGCCTATGTCAAAACATTCAAAGGGCCACCTACGGGTTTGGTGGTAGAGCGTGAACGTTTAGACAAATTTGGTCGTCCACTTTTGGGCGCAACCACCAAGCCGAAATTGGGTTTGTCGGGGCGCAATTACGGGCGTGTGATTTACGAGGGCCTCAAGGGTGGACTGGACTTTATGAAGGACGACGAGAACATCAACTCGCAGCCCTTTATGCACTGGCGCGATCGCTTTCTGTACGTGATGGACGGTGTGAACAAAGCACAGGCGGTCACGGGCGAGGTCAAAGGCAGTTACTTGAACGTGACGGGCGCGACGATGGAAGACATCTACGAGCGCGCCGAATTTGCCAAAGAGCTGGGCTCGGTCGTCATCATGCTGGACCTCGTGATTGGCTGGTCGGCGATCCAAAGCATGGCCAACTGGGCGCGTAAAAACGACATGATTGTGCACATGCACCGCGCAGGGCATGGCACGTACACACGACAAAAAAATCACGGCGTGAGCTTCCGCGTGATCGCCAAGTGGCTGCGCCTAGCGGGTGTCGATCATCTGCACACGGGCACAGCGGTGGGTAAGTTAGAGGGTGACCCCATGACGGTTCAAGGCTACTACAACGTGTGCCGCGACAGTTACACCAAAACCGATTTGCCGCGCGGCATATTTTTCGATCAGGACTGGGCAGACACCAAAAAGGTCATGCCTGTGGCCTCGGGTGGCATCCACGCGGGGCAAATGCACCAGCTGCTAGACCTTTTTGGCGACGACTGCATCTTGCAGTTTGGTGGTGGAACGATTGGTCATCCGCAGGGCATTCAAGCGGGGGCAACCGCAAACCGAGTGGCGCTCGAATGCATGGTGAAAGCGCGCAACGAAGGGCTGGACATCAAGAACGAAGGTCCCGAGATTTTGCGCAAAGCTGCGCAAAGCTGCGGTCCACTCAAAGCCGCGCTCGATACCTGGGGTGACATCAGTTTCAACTACACCTCGACGGATACCAGCGACTACGCCAACACGCCTACCGCGTCTAACTAAGTATCGAACTCATTCAACCAGGAGAGACACACCATGATGACCAATCCAACGGGCAAACTGACCCAAGGCCAATTCAGTTTTTTGCCTGACTTGACCGATGCTGAAATCACTTTGCAAATCGAATACGGCCTTGCCAAAGGTTACGCCTGGAGCGTCGAGTACACCGACGATCCACACCCGCGCAACACTTACTGGGAAATGTATGGCTTGCCGATGTTTGATTTAAAAGACGCGGCGGGCGTGCTGCAAGAGCTTAACGATTGCCGCAAAACTTTTGGCAATCAATACATTCGCTTGATGGCGTTTGATGCCACGCGCGGTGTCGAGTCGATTGCCATGAGCTTTATTGTCAATCGTCCCAAAACTGAACCTGGCTTCATGCTGGAGCGTCAAGAAGTTCAAGGCCGCAGCTTGCGCTACACCACGCGGGGTTATGGTGCGGACAAGCCTGAAGCGCAGCGTTATTAAGCGGCGGTCAAGCGCACGGATGACTTGTCATGCTGGACGACAGTACCCTCAACACACGCGGCGCTGACGCTGCGCCACTCACGCCTAGCCTACCTAAAACGGTAGCTGATGTGTTGGCCGCTTCGCAGGTGCTCGAGGTGCTGGCGGAGCTGGAGACCGAGCTGGTGGGGCTGGCGCCCGTGAAGTCGCGCATCCGTGATATTGCGGCGCTGCTGGTGATTGACAAGTTGCGTGCGGCGCAGGGACTGGCTTCGCAGGTGCCGTCCTTGCACATGAGTTTTACGGGCAACCCGGGCACGGGCAAAACCACGGTGGCACTCCGCATGGCGCAAATCCTGCACCGTTTGGGTTATGTGCGCAAAGGTCATGTGGTCTCGGTCACGCGTGATGATTTGGTGGGGCAGTACATCGGTCACACCGCGCCCAAAACCAAAGAGGTGCTTAAAAAAGCCATGGGCGGCGTGCTGTTTATTGACGAGGCCTACTACCTGTATCGCCCCGAAAACGAGCGCGATTATGGACAAGAGGCGATTGAAATTTTGCTGCAAGTCATGGAAAACCAACGTGACGACTTGGTGGTGATTTTGGCGGGTTACGAGGACCGCATGAGCACTTTTTTTCAATCCAATCCCGGGATGCGCTCGCGCATTGCGCATCACCTTGATTTTCCCGACTACGCGGCAGATGAGTTGATGGTTATCGCCACCAAAATGCTGGCCGAAAAAAATTACCTGCTGGACGAGGATGCTCAAAAAGCGTTTGCCGAGTATTTGACTTTGCGCATGGCGCAGCCGCATTTTGCCAATGCGCGCAGCGTGCGCAATGCGCTGGATCGCGCGCGCTTGCGCCAAGCCAGTCGCTTGTTTGACAATGTGGATGAGGCGTAAAGCGTCGAGGACCAGACCACCCTCACCGCAGCCGATATTTATGGCAGTCGTTTATTTGGTGGGGTGAGTGCATGAACCGCACGAGTGAGCACCGCGTGCAAGCCCGCAATTTTGACGTGGACGGCACGCTGGCCGACACCGAGATGGCGCACTTGGCCGCGTTCAACCACGCCTTTGCCGAGAGGGGCTTGGATTGGCGCTGGGATGTGCCGCTCTACACACGCTTGCTGTCTGTCGCTGGCGGCAAAGAGCGCATCGCTGCTTACTGGCAAAGCCTTGGCGACATGCCGCGTGAGGTGAACGCGTCGTCCTTGCAGCAA
>JAVKLU010000064.1:0-20205 GCA_031538895.1 Burkholderiaceae bacterium
GCACTTCTATAAATACAGAATGTGCGGATGAAGTGCGAGGCGCACAGCACACAGAAACCGGAGCGTACATACAGTACGTGAGGATTTCGCGTACTGCGCAACAAAGCAATTCGCCGCAAAAATGAATTGATAGAAGTGCCTCTAAGCAATACCTATGAAAAATCTAGACTATGCGTCCCAGCGAAAACAAGGGCAAGTAAATGGCGCTTAATAAACCCAATACAAAAATGCCCAAAACCGCTAAAAATATAGGCTCGGCGTAGCGCACGTATAAATCTTTGTGATGCTCAATTTCTTGTTCTAACACCGCACTCATTTTGGGTAAGACGTTTAACAACGCGTCGTGATCTTGACTGCTGGTCAACAAAGCGCTTAACCACGGCGGTAACAATAATTGTTGCGCGACCATCGGTGCCCAGTTCTGCCCTTTTTCTAAACCTTGTCCAATATTTTGGCTCATGTTTTGAAATTGCGCGTCACTCATCGATTGTGCGACGACCCAAAGCGCTTCGCGCATCGTCAAACCGGCACGTAACAAAATCTCTAAACCATATACCCAACGGGCGCACTGACTTAAAAAATAAATCTGTCCCATAAAAGGCAAACGCATCAACACCCTACTTTTTAAGCGCAGGATCAATCCCAAATGAAGCCGCGTTTGTGCGAGAACATTGTGATCTGCATCATTGTTAAACGAACGATGTAAAGCCACACGCCAAACAATCCAAACAATCCAAACAATCCAAACAATCCAAAAACTCACGATACCAAGGCTAATCCATTCCACCGCAAGATCGCGCATCGCGTTTGACAATTGAATCAACACGCGAGTGAGCCACGGCAATTGCGCACCCATAGTGTCAAACAAGGGGGCTAAACTGGGCATTAACCACAACAGCACAACTCCCAGCATCAAAGTCATCACCAGAGCAAGCATTTTGGGATAGACCCATAATTTTTGCCAACGTTGTTGCAAAATTTTTTGCCGCAAACGCAAAGCGATTGCGTGCTGCACGCACTGCGTCAACTGGCCGGCCGCTTCACCCCAGCACAATAGATGTACGGTCTCTTGCCCTAAGACTTTGCGCCAGCGCAACAATGCTGTCGCGAGGGAATGTCCATTTTGTACCGCGTCTGCAATACTGACCCAAATCCGTCCCGCGCGCGCTGATAATCCTTGAGCACTGGCGTGCAACGCGCTGACTAAAGGCAAGCCCGCGTCATGCAGCGCCAAAAATTTTTGTAAGGTCAAAGTGACGCCATCGACACTTTGACTGGCGTGACGGATTTTTTGTGGCGGCGCTGTGGCATGTAACTGTATGATTTCAAGATTCGATAAACCTTGACGACGCAATAACAAATGCGCTACATCAATGCTGGGTGCGCGAAGTTCACCCTCAAGCAGTTTTTCGCTTTGACCCGCGCTCGCCGTCATTGCACCACGATATCGAAATAAATGCCAAACGACTTTCATCACACAATCATATTAAATATTGACGAGTTAACACCCCAGACCTGTAACATCTGGAATAGGTTTTTCACACCGTTTTTCATACAGCTTCTCATACAAATCCTTACTATTCAATTCCTATTATTAAATAACTGGGTACTTCTATAAATACAGAATGTGCGGATGAAGTGCGAGGCGCACAGCACACAGAAACCGGAGCGTACATACAGTACGTGAGAATTTCGCGTACTGCGCAACAAAGCAATTCGTCGCAAAAATGAATTGATCGAAGTGCCCAACTGACGAATTTCATTTCGCAAAGTGACTCAATAATTTAACCAAGCCTATCATTCAATCGATGCCGCAAACTTCTATGGCCACATCCGAATCCAAATCAATACCCAGCGATTTATCAAGCCATTCATCACTGGACACATCAAAAACCAACTGTACCAAAGCGCAAGTATGTTTGGTCGGAACGGGTCCTGGTGATCCCGAGCTTTTGACCTTGCGCGCTTTGCGCCGGATTGAGGCGGCGCAGGTCGCGTTGTACGACAACTTGGTCGCGCCCGCCATCCTTGATCTTTTACCACCACACTGCCAGCGCATTTCGGTTGGAAAACAACGCAATCGCCACACTATGGCGCAAATGGAAATCAACCGTTTAATGATTCAGTATGCGCAAGCGGGGCAGCGAGTGGTCAGATTAAAAGGCGGTGATCCCTTTATTTTTGGACGTGGCGGCGAAGAAATCGACGCTCTGACTGACGCCGGAATTTCTTTTGAAGTCGTCGCCGGCATCACCGCCGCTCTGGGCATTGCCGCACACATTGCAGTGCCGCTAACGCATCGCGATTACGCACAATCGGTCACTTTTGTCGCGGGTCATTTAAAAAGCGGCAGCCTTGATTTGGATTGGCGTGCTTTGGCGCGTCCGAATCAAACCATAGTGATGTACATGAGTTTGGTCACGCTGAAAGACATTTGCCAACTTCTAATCACTCATGGTTGCGCGCCTGATACGCCCGCAGCAGTGATTGAACGGGGCACTTTACCCGAACAAAAAATCATCGCCGCAACACTCATCGATTTATTTGAACGCGTGACCGTCGCAAACTTGAAACCTCCTACCCTGCTCATCATTGGTCAAGTGGTACAAAAACTCTTACCAATATAATGCGCTCCCTTTTACCGTAATTGACACAGTGTTTCGGGGCGTAGCGCAGCCTGGTAGCGTACTTGCATGGGGTGCAAGTGGTCGGAGGTTCAAATCCTCTCGCCCCGACCAAAACAGTTTTCAGTCATCAATTATTGAGTCACCACTCAATACGCCACCACAGACGGATCAATAGCGCGCCACATAAACCAGGTTGCGACACTGCACCAGGGCGCCCAATTGGCGGCAATTTCTTTGGCCTGTTGACGCGTTGGTCGAACACCGTCCAAATACGACACCCCAATACCGCGCAACAAACCAATATCGTCCAGGGGCAAAATATTCGGTCTGAGTAGCGTAAACATCAAAAACATTTCAGCACTCCAGCGCCCAATGCCATACAAAGCGGTTAATTCCGTAATCACTTGATCATCGCTTAAAGCTTGCCACTGCGCCATCGTGCGTGGATTAGCCGCAAAATAATGCGCCACACCAAGTACGTATTGGACTTTGCGCGCGGATAGTCCGCACGCACGCAAAGACTGCTCTTGCAATAAAACTCCTGCCGGTGTCATCACACCATTATCAGCATCACGTCCTTGGCACAATTTTGTGATGCGTCCCCACACCGCATCGGCCGCCTTGACCGAAATTTGTTGCCCCACAATTGAACGTATCAAAGTCGTGAAAGGCTCGCCGCGACTGGCAATCACGCTATTGGGAAAAGATTTAATCACCTTTTTCATCACCGGATCGCGGCGCGACAAAGAACGAATCGCTTGATCCCAGTAATCGGGGATTTCTACGCTAGAAAACAGTAAGGTCGACATTTAAGAATCCAGCGATAACAACTTTTCAATACCACGGTAATACCTACGCGCATCAGATAAGGAATGAGGAGTGTTAAGCAAACTGCTCCACGATTGATTGAGGGTGATTTTTCCATCTGACAAAATCGCAGCGAATATCGTTAAGGGATAGGCTGACACCACATCGTGCTCAACAATAATCATGCTGCATGTATCGGCAAGCTGTTGCAATAATTGCGTCATCTCCTGCTTTGTTTCAATTGACAGGCCCGCAAAAGGCTCGTCCAAAATCAACAATTGGGGCGCGCTGTTTATCGCCAAGCTGACTTCCAACAAGCGTTGTACGCCATAGGGCAAAGCGCTGTTCAATTGATTCCAATACGGTGCAAAAATGGTTTCGATCATTGCTGCCAGTTGGTGATTCACTGACTCTGTAGGCGCGGATGATCTTGAATGCTGCAATTGAAACGATTGTCTGACCGTTAATTGAGGAAATAAATGACTGGATTGAAAACTGCGCGCGATTCCCAAACGATGTCGTGCTTCAATCGATTGACGCGTGATTTTTTGATCACACCACAAAACATCTCCACGCTGAGGGCGCAACACACCTGAAATTAAATTCAGTAAAGTGGTTTTACCTGCACCGTTTCCTGCCATCAGACAATAACGTGCACCACGCGGAATCGTCCAATCTAATTCGGCGATGATGACCTTGCCAGCGACCTGATAAGACAGGGCCTTCAGCTGTAAGCTCATTGAATCAATCCTTTATCGACACTGTAGCAATGTTTGACAATCAGTTCGGTGCTTCAATAGGTTCGGTGTGTCGATAATGCGGTGATTTTTTGTCGCCCACGCCAGACCATTAGCACTAAAAAAATGATGCCCAGATACAAATAAGCTGCACTGGTATAACGCGGCAAAATTACATGCGCAAGCACCCACGCGATGGCAGAGATAGCAATTCCCCACCATTGTCCCCCTGCCAGAAAACTAAACACCACGATTTCGATTGAACGCTGCGGTTCAAAAGTACTGACGCTGACGAATTCAAACAACCACAGCGATAGCGCACCGGCTGCGCCCGCCATGCCAGAGGCTAGGATAAAACTGATCACCCGCACACGCTGTACTGCAATGCCCAGATGTTGGGCACGCAAAGGATTGTCACGCACCGCGATGCAACGCAGTCCCCAGTGGCTTTTTAGGGCGTAATAAAAACCCCACGCCAATACCATCACATAGCTCAAAATGAGCGCGCAAACTGCGCCATGACTGGCCCAAGCCGGCGCACGATCGTCACGATTGATGCTCAATCCCAAATCACCGCCCCATAAACTCACAAACGCAGGGGCGGTCAAAAATAGTATCTCGGCAAGCGCCAAGCTAGACATCGCAAACAGCGCACCACTAAAGCGCACCAACACCAGTCCGATGGGCCATGCGACAAGTCCACAAAAAGCGGCCACAGTGGCGGGTAGTAAGAAAAATAACTCTGACAAAAAATTGACCTGAATCAAATGCCACGCCATAAACATTCCCAAGGCGACAAAACTGGCATGACCAAAACTAATCAAGTGCGCACGATGGGCGATCAGATAAAACGACGCAAAAATAATTAAGGCAATGCCCAACTGCGCCAGCAAAAATAAGGCTAATTCAAAACTCATGCCAAATTACTGCGCAGCGCTTGCGCCCAACGCGCGACATAAAACTGCCATGGCGGCGCCACAATGCCAAAAGTATCCGCTAATTTTTGACCCGATAAGCGCGAATTTTTGGGGCGATAAGCGCGCTGCGGATAGTCGGCGCTGGGGATCGCGCGCAATGCGGCACGCGCCTCGTGCAAGCCCGTAGCCTCTAACAAATAATCCGCATAACCATGCCAGGAGGTTTGACCGCTACAGGTCGCGTGATAAATCCCACTGGGCAAGACCAACCCTTGATTACTCTTTTTTTGATCACCTAATTCACCATATCGTGTGATGATGGATGCGGTCAATTGCGCTAAAAAATCAACTGATGTTGGCGCGCCAATTTGATCATTGATGATCGCCAAAGCCTTACCGCTTTTGGCAAGACGATAAATCGTATGTGCAAAATTTTGCCCCTGAAGCGCAAACACCCACGAGGTTCTAAAAATCAAATACGGCACACCGCTGTTACATAAAATTTCTTCTCCGGCGCATTTGCTTTGCCCATACACCGACATCGGCGCGGTTGAGTCATCCTCACGATAAGGACGATCCAAAGTGCCGTCAAACACATAATCAGTGGAATAATGAATGATGCTGGCCGCACATTTTTTTGCCGCGCTGGCCAAATGCGCCAAAGCATCGCGATTAATCGCATATGCCAGATCAGAATGATCTTCGGCCTGATCAACTGCGGTATAGGCCGCCGCATTAATAATCCAATGAGGCTGAAATTGCGCACACACTCGCGCAATTTGCGATGCCTGCGTCAAGTCTAGCGTACTGCGATCGCACGCACGCACTTCACCTAAAGGTGCCAACACTTGATGCAAGCTATAACCTAACTGGCCTTGCGCACCCGTAATCAAAATTCGAGCGGTCATGTAATCAATCTCCGTATCAAAACATTTTTATGGGCACTTCTATCAATTCATTTTTGCGGCGAATTGCTTTGTTGCGCAGTACGCGAAATCCTCACCTACTGTATGTACGCTCCGCTTTCTGTGTGCTGTGTCCTGTGCGCCTCGCACTTCATTCGCACATTCTGTATTTATAGAAGTGCCCTTATTGTGCTAACAAATACCACCCCAACAGTGGCAAAGTCAGCATAGAAACCAAAGTAGATGCAGAGATGAGTCGCGCGACACTCACGCCATCGCCGCCCATACGCATCGCCAAAATATACGCCGACGATGCTGTCGGTAAAGCCGCAAAGAAAATGGCTACGTAATAGTGCACACCGGTTAATCCAAACACCTTGGCCAATGCGATCACACCTAGTGGCAAAGCAATCAACTTGATCGCCGTGATCACGCTCAACATTGATAAGTGTTCCATCAAATGCTCAAAACGCAGCGCCGCGCCCACTGCAATTAACCCCAAGGCAATTGAGGCATCGCCCAAACGGTGCGCGAATGCGTGTAACAAAGCTGGCATTGATACGCCCAACACATTTAACAGCAACGCCAAGACGGTTGCGATGATGAGCGGATTACGCCCCATTTCGTGCCAGATCGAACCTTGGCCGTGACGCGCCAACACGGCCACCGACGCGATATTCGCCAGTGGCACAGCGACTGACAAAATAATGCCCAAACTGGCAATACCATCGCTACCAAAAAACAACCCCACCGTCGCTAAACCAATATACGAATTGAATCGAAAGCCACATTGAAACACCGAGGCAAATAATTGCGCCGGCATCCGCACCAACAGTTGATAACACCCCATCAGCAGCATTCCCAAAACCAAGGTCAAGAGCGCGGTAGCGATTAGGGGAAGTGCAAAATTCAGCTCTAAACGCGTGCGTAAAATCGCATCAAATAACAAGGCCGGAAACAAAATGAAATACACTAATTTTTCAATGCCACGCCAAAAATGATCGCCCAAATTCATCCAGCGACGCAGGCCGATACCCAACAAAATCAAGCCAAAATCAGCACACAACAATAAGCTAACCGGCATTGTTATGATTGATTATGACGATCAAACATTTGATCCAAACGCGCAAATAATTGTATGAATTGAGGCCGCGCGCGTTGACACGATAAACAGGTCAGCAGATGCGTCTCTAGCGCTTTGAGGTCTTGGGCTGACGCCATTTCGTCACGCCACAAACTCAAAATCTCCGCAGTTTGCAGACAGCTAATGGGTTGATCAGGAACAGAGATTGGCGTCATAGCGTGCATTTGATAAAAATATCGTTCATTGCGGTTTGGGGTGCGGTTTTGGATACGGTTTCGGATGTGGTTCCAAAAAATCAGACGCTGACATTTTTTGTGCCAAACACTGACGTAATTTCAAGCGCGTACGATGCAATAAAACCCGCAAGTGATCCGCGCTTAAACCGCATTGCACTTCGATCTCGGCAAAAGAGAATGCCAAATACTCACGCCACAAAAATATTTTTTGCGTGTTTTGAGGCAAAGCCGCCAAACACCATTGTAAAAATTGCATTTCTTGTTGATGCGCTACCGTATCCGCAGGGTCGGGCGCCCAAGTTTGATTGCTGCGCCAGTGCCCGACTTCGTTAAACTCGTTCGTGCTTAAGCTGTCCAACTCTTGCTCTATCAGCAGCGGATCACAGGCCAGGTAACGGCGCCGATCACGCAAGACATCAATAATTTTGTGACGCAAAACGCCCATTGCCCACGCTTCAGGTGAAATGGTTTTGGGCATGTGAATACCACTTAACAGGGCTTCAATCACTTGCTGAACCACGTCTTCTGCATCATGGCTATGTCCCAATTGCACTGTCGCAATGCGCAACCAAAATCCACGCTGCGCGGTTAAAAGTGCAATTAACTCTGGCGAATACGAATGTGTGGTCGATTCAGACGACGATTGGGCAAGAATCACAATATTTTTGAATTTTTTAAATAGAAAACGTAACGTTTTCACGATTACTTTGACTTTAGTGCAGGCATCTGGATACTACAATGGACATCAGATACTCAACAGGGCAAGTGCTCATTTGTTTTTTTTCACTTTAAGGATTTAATTATGACTCAAACACAGGCGACACCTTCGGAACAAGTTCAAGCGCTGAACCAAGTTTTTGGCAAACACCCGGCGCGCGCGTCACACGCCAAGGGTACTGGATTCAGTGGAATATTCACCCCCACGACGCATCAGCTGGCGGTTCCTCTTTTACAACAAAAGGCCTCAGTGATCGGTCGTTTTTCAGTCGGTGGCGGCAATCCTGCCGCGCCAGACAATGCCAAAACGGTTCGTGGTATGGCGTTTCAAATCAGTCATGGCGACCAAGTGTGGGAAGCCGCGTTAATTTCGGCGCCGCATTTTTTTGCCCGAACCCCCGATGAGTTTGTCGCATTTTTAAAAGCTCGCACGCCACAAGCCGATGGCAAACCTGATGCTGCGGCACTGACGGCATTTAATGCCGCGCACCCGCACACCATGTTGCAAGCCCAATATTTAGGCGCGCAAACCGTGCCTAAAAGCTGGGGCACCGAATGCTATTGGAGCTGCAATACTTTTTGGGTAAAAAACTCAGCGGGGCAAAATTGTCCGGTGCGTTGGCATGTCACGCCAGCTAATGGACGCGAAGGTCTGTCTGATGAAGAAGCGGCCGCAGCAGGAACGAATTTTTTAAACGCTGATTTGACGCAAAGACTGGCCAAACAATCCATCACTTTGACCTTACAAGCGCAAATGGGACTTGCCTCTGACAGCACGACCGATCCAACGGTGGCATGGCCCAGCGATCGCGTCATGCTATCGCTAGGAAGCATCACGATTGAAGCCCTCAGCACGGCGGGTGACACGCATATGTTTATCCCCACGGTTTTGCCTAAAGGGATCACACCGACTGATGATCCCATTTTGTTAGCGCGCGCGGCGGCGTATCGGCTTTCCTTGGCACATCGTCAATCAAAATAATTTGATCGCAAATAAAAAAACTCAAGGTATTCATCCCTGAATACCTTGAGTGTCATTCTGACTTTTAAAAGCACTTCTATCAATTCACTGCGCAAACACAATGAGCGCTGACTGAGTGTTGACTGAGCACATGAAAATTAGCATCCCGCCAAGGCTGGCCTGCATATGCCAAAGGCGGCTACGCCGCCACCAAACACTGACGCGGATTATCGTGAAACCTGAGTCAACAAGCTACTACCGAACCAAGCGAACATCGTTACTGCCGCTGCGGTCGCCGTTGAAGTCGACGTCACCATTGTAGAAATCGATGAACCATGCGTTGTTCGAATCACCCACATAGGGGGACGAAGTCCAGTACACATGATCTGGCGTATTGGGGAAGACCTGCGTGTTGATGCTGGGACGTATGCTGCCTTCGTCGCAGCGTTTAAAAACTTGTTTATCGCCTTTGGCGGCAGGTACTGTAATCATTGTTACGCCCTTATCGCGGGTGAAGGTTTTGCCCATTGCGGTTTCGGTGCTGATCTCGTGCACTGGACCAGTGCTGCAATAGCGCAGGCTTTGCAGTTCATCCACAGTGGGCACGCGCCAATTGCGCGCACCAGCAAAACCGCCATCCTCGTTTAACAATTTGGCATAGGTTCGCGCTTCGTTAAGCTCGGCTGTTCTTACCTCACCCGTACAGGTTCTGCCATCCCATTCTTGTCCCACGCTGCAGCGCATCCAAATTAGGCCAGTTTGCGTGTCTTTGATGGTGCTACCCTTGTTCATGGGCACATACCGTCCTGCAATGGTTTGGGTTTGGGTTTGGGTTTGGGTTTGGGTTTGGGTTTGGTTTTGGGTTTGGGTTTGGGTTTGGTTTTGGGCGTGGGCGGGATTCACCATAGTGATAAGGCTGCCGGTAATCACGCTGATAACAAGGCTTACAAAACCACTCATTGCGCCGGCAAAAAGAAAACGACGTGTTAAAAATTTACTTAAAAAACTCATGAAACTCTCTCTAAAAAGAAGATTAGAAACAGCGGATAAAAATGGCGCTGCGGACGACAGAAAAATTATAAAAACTTCACCGCAGCAATCACAATACCGCCGACGCTCAAAGTGGTGGCAAACGACCAAATCATGAAGCGGTCTATGCGGCCAATCAGCGTATCAAAACGTTTGTCGACCTGCTCAAAACGCCTGTCTACCTGCTCAAAGCGCTTATCCATGTCTTGCCGCAACTGCTGCATGTCGGTGGTCATATCCACGCGCAACTGCTGCATGTCTTCGCGTAATTCAACATCAAGGTGGTTAAAGTGGTTAGTTTGCGCCTTTAACACCAATACCAACATGTCCTCTGGTGTTAAAGCGCTGCCCTTGCCCAAATTGGTCACAATGTCGTTGGCGCGTTTATCTAACCAGTTATCTAAAATTTGATCGTTGTACATCTTGTCTTCCATCTAAAAAAACATGCCAAACGATTGATTGGCATCTTCATTGTATATGACCAAGGATTAAACACGCCGCCCCTCTCGTTCAGCTCCCGCACTTCCAGTGGCTGGGTTGTTTTGCAAGTTTTTAGGTGTTTTTCCCCTTGCTATCACCTCTGCTTTCCCCGACTTCATACCATTTTGGGTATACCAACCCCTGTGATGCGCACAAGCGCTTTGCGAATCAGTATCTGGATGCGGCTCATGTTTATAGAAGCGCCCTTAATTCAGTCTTTTTTCAGTCTTTTAAATCGTGTCGCCGTGAATCACACCTTTACCGGCAAAACGGTCTAGGTACAAATAAATCACCGGCGTAGCAAACAAAGTCACGACCTGCGAGATTAGCAAACCACCCACCACCGCAATGCCCAAGGGTTGACGCAATTCCGCACCTGCGCCCAAACCAAAAGCGATTGGGAGCGCGCCAACCAGTGCCGCCAAAGTCGTCATCATAATCGGCCGAAAACGCAAGCGACAGGCGTCATGAATTGCTTGCAGCGGCGTCATGCCTTGCGTGCGCTGGGCGACTAAAGCGTAGTCCACCATCATGATCGCATTTTTTTTCACAATTCCAATCAGCATCAAAATCCCAATCGTCGCGATGATGGTCAAATCCAATTTGAACCACCACAAAAAAATCAAAGCGCCGACTGCCGCCGAAGGTAGCCCCGCCAAGATGGTGAGCGGATGAATAAAACTTTCATACAACATTCCCAACAACACATACACCACCAACAGCGCGGCCAACAACAGTACCCACTGGCTTTGTTGCGAGCTGGCAAAGGTCGCCGCGTCACCGCTCCAACTGCGAATCACGCTATCGGGCAAATCTCGCGCCAACTCTTCTACTTTTGCGCTGGCAAGGCTTAAAGACACTTCAGGCGCGGTATCAAAAGACAGCGTAATCGATTGCAACTGGCCTTGATGGTTAATCACACTAGAACCTAAATCACGCCGAACGCTGGCAAAGGCAGAGAAAGGTATCAACACGCCGGTTTTGCTGCGCACGTTCAATTGATCCAAGTCTGATTCAAACGCGCGACTTTCATCCTGACTCTGCACGATCACGCTATAACTATTGGATGGTGTGTAAATAGTGCTGACGCGGCGTTCACCAAAGGCGTTATTCAAGGCCGAACGAATATCGGTATTGACAACACCCAATAAATTAGCCTGATCGTAATCAAGGTTCAAGGAGACAAACAAAGCATTATTTTGCGCATTGGTGTTAATGCTGCGGAAATAATCAGGCATCGCCTCCATATTTTTTTTCAGGACTTCGGCCCATTTGGATAAAGACGCAGAATTAACACTTTGCAAGGTGTATTGATAGCGACTTTTACTCGAACGTCCACCGATATTTAAGTTTTGCACTGGACGAAAAAATACTTTAATTCCAGCAATGGGCGCAAGTTTTTTACTGAGTCGTTCAATCACTACTCGCATCGGTGGACGCTGTCCCAAAGGTTTCAAATTCACAAACAAGCTGCCCGAGTTACTGGCGCTGACTGAGGAAACCACGGTGTGGATCGCGGGATCCGCACGAATCACAGCCGTGACTTGATCGTTTAAAGCGAGCATTGCCGAGTATGAAGTATCCTGACTGGCGTCGGTGCTGATGCGAATTTGTCCAATGTCTTCTTCCGGAAAAAAACCTTTGGGAATCACCACAAACAAATACACGGTCAGGGCAAAGCTTGCCGCCAATACCAGCAACATGATTTTGCGATGCGCCAAAACAATGTCTAAGCCATTGAGGTAAGCATTTTGCAGCCATTGAAATCTAGCTTCTAGTTTTTGAGCAAAAATATTTTCTTTTTTATTCTCAAGCGAATGCGTTGATAAAAAACGGCTACACAACATCGGCACCAAACTTAAGGACACAAAGGCCGACACCAAAATCGATAAACCCACCGTTACCGCGAATTCATGAAACAACAAACCGGTAGTGCCGGGCATAAAAAAAATCGGAATCAAAACTGCCACCAATGACAGCGAAATCGACACAATAGTGAACCCCATTTCACTGGCCCCCTTTAAGGCCGCGGCAAAAGGCGCCATCCCCTCCTCAACATGACGCACAATATTTTCCAGAACCACAATCGCATCATCGACCACCAAGCCGACCGCCAGCGTAATGCCCAATAAGGAAATATTATTCAAACTGTTATTGCCCCAGTACAACAGCGCCAGTGCGCCCAATAAAGAAATCGGTAAGGACAGGGCCGGAATAATCGTCGCCATCACACGACGCAAAAACAAAAAAATCACCAAAACGACTAAGACCATAGTGAATAGCAAAGTGATATTGATGTCGTGTATGGCTTCGCGAATCGAGGCGGCACGGTCATTTAAAGGGGTGATGCGGACCGAGCTTGGCAATTGCTGCGTCAAGCTGGGTAACAATCGCAACACATCATCAACCGCTTGCACCGTGTTGGCATCCGGTTGACGGAATACCGCCAACACAATCGCTGGCTCGCCATTCATATTGGCGGCGGATTGCAGGGTTTCCACACTATCTTCGATACTGGCAAAATCAGCCAAGCGCACTGGGCCACTGGCACGATTTACCACGATCAAACGCCCAAAGTCGGCGGCGTTCTTAAGTTGTTGGTTAACTTGAAAAATCAAGGACTGCGTTGGACCATTCAAAGTTCCCAGCGGTGTGACCGAATTGGCTTTGTTCAAAACACTATTGACATCTTCGTAAGTCAAATTCAGCGCACTTAATTTACTGGGGTCAATTTTGATTCTGACCGCATAACGCTTTTGACCAAAAATACTGACTTGCGCCACCCCATCAACTGTCGATATCGTCGGTGCAATAACGTTTTCACCATAATCATTTAACTGCGATAACTGCAAGGCCGGCGAAGTCATACCTAATAACAATATGGGGGAATCGGCAGGATTAAATTTTCGATAGGACGGCGGTGCCGACATATCCGGTGGCAAACTGCGCAAGCTGCGAAACAAAGCGGCTTGCACATCGGCGGCGGCAGAATCAATATCGCGATTGGATGTGAACTCCAAAGTAATCGAGGTACTGCCCAAAGTATTGGACGAACTCATCACCGCCAAACCCGCAATACTGGAGAATTGTTTTTCCAATGGCAGTGCCACCGAAATCGCCATCGTCTCGGGGCTGGCGCCAGGCATATTCGCGCTCACACTAATGGTCGGCGTATCAAAACGTGGCAAGGCCGCAACAGGGATATATACCCAAGCCAGTACGCCACCCATAATCACTGCCAAATTGATCAATACTGTGGTAACGGGACGACGAATAAAAAACTCAGAAAAACTCATAATCGATGATCTCTTGAATAATCAGTTGACTCAGTAGATAGCGAACCAGTCTGCATTGAATACGCATTAAAAACTGCGCGAGAAAGTTGATCTGATGCTTATGGGCTGACCAATACTTTTTGCGCCGGACGAACATTTTCACGCCCTCTTACCACCACGCGCGCATCTGCATCCAGACCATCAACAATGGCGACATCGTCCAAAATTCGCACGCGACTCAAACTCACTTTTTGAATCGTGTTGGTGGCGTCAAGCACATACACATCCACCTGATCGGTGCTGCCGTCGCGCACCATTAAGGACGCGGTTGGAATCACTTTAGCCGCTTTTATTTTTCCCGCAGTCAAACGCACCGTCACATACTGTCCTGGCCAGAGCGCTTGTTTCGGATTACTCACTTGTGCATTAACACGAATCAAACCGGTTTGCGGATCGATGCGGTTATCAACAAAACTGATTTTTCCGATAAAAATTTGCGGCACATCGCCACTCTCCACATTTTTTTGAGGACTCAAATTAATTTGTACCGGTGCGCCTTGTGCGACTAATTCACGCAAGTTGTATAAATTTTTTTCAGGCAATGAAAATTGCACTTCTATCGGATCGATTTGACTGATTGTGACCAGAGGTGTCGCGGCAGCGCCCGATTGCACTTGTGCGCCCTTTGACACATTGATCGCCCCCAAACGTCCGGCAAAAGGTGCGGTAATCAAATCGTTTTGCAAAGCTAAATTAGCGCTTTTAATCGCGGCTTGATCAGCTGCCACTGTGGCTTGGGCCAGCGCAATTTGTGTATCAATCGTATCGACTTGCGCTTGTGTGACAAATCCTTGTGATTGCAATTCAGTGTGACGTTTTTTTTGTCGTTGCAAGTCCTGCAAACTGGCCTCGTCTTTACTCAACTGCGCTTGCGCTTTGTCCAAAGTGATTTGGTCGGCGCGCGTGTCCAAGCTAATCAGTAGTTGTTTGGCACGGACTGTTTGACCGGATTTGACGTGAATTTTTTCAACCGTATTTAAATTAAAAGCGCGTAAATCAACACTTTTGGCACTGACCACTTGCGCCGTGGCGCTGATGGTTAAGGGCACATCACGCACTTGTACGCTTGCCACGCTTACGGTCACAGGGCCGGTGGGCTTTCTGCCTTTGCCGCCACCGCCGCCACCGCCGCCACCGCCGCCACCGCCACCACCGCCACCACCGCCACCACCGCCACCACCGCCAGCATTACCGCTTTTTTCGCCAGAATCTTTATCATCGGAAGTTTTATCACCCGAAGTTTTATCACCCGAAGCTTTGTCACCCGAAGTTTTATCACTTTTACTGACTTTATCGGCAGATTCACCACGGGCTAAATTGGCACTGGCGGCACGAACATCGGTCGCTCCCGCGCTTGAATTTGTGCTTGAATTGGTGTGGTTGCGCCATACGATCACGGCGATGACCACCACCAATACGAGTATCCACAATCCGATTAAGCGCGATTTTTTATTCTTTAAAACACTCACAAAATTCTCCTTTTTTGATCCATCTGACAAGGATTTTTTAATTCAGGGCACTTCTATAAATACAGAATGTGCGGATGAAGTGCGAGGCGCACAGCACACAGAAACCGGAGCGTACATACAGTACGTGAGGATTTCGCGTACTGCGCAATAAAGCAATTCGCCGCAAAAATGAATTGATAGAAGTGCCCTTCATTGAATTAGTTACGCAACGCTTTACCAGACTTCAACATATGATCGATTCGCGCTTGAGTTTCAGGCAGTTTCAACAACTTGATAAACTCGTCGCGCTCCACCGCCAATAACCAAGCTTCATCAACCAGTGTTCCGGCATCAATTTCACCACCGCACAACGCAATTGCTAAAGCGCGACTGACGCGGTAATCATGATCGCTAATCATGCCCCCTACGTGCGCATTGGCCAATCCCATTTCCAAAGCCGCAATCCCTGCACGACCCAAGGCCCGAATCGGCACAGGTGCTAACTGTGGACGATGGCCAATGTGTGCCGCCGCGCGCGCGCGTCGCAGCGCCACATACAAGACTTCATCCGCGTTAAACACTATCGAATCGGACGCATTGGCGTAACCCATGGCCTGCGCGTCAAAACCGCTTTTTGACACTTGGCCACGCGCAACCATGTTAAAAACTTTATCGATATAGTTTAAAGCGTCTCCGTTACCCGCTTTGGCCCACTGTTCCGCACGCAAGGCCCATTCTTTACAACCCGCACCGGCCGGAATCACACCGACGCCGACTTCGACCAAACCGACGTTTGATTCCAAGGCCAAAACGCGTTGTTGCGCATGCATCACAAATTCGCACCCACCGCCCAATGCCATCCCCTGCACCGCCGCAACGCTGGGAATCGTCGCGTGTTTCAAAGCCAAAGACGCATTCTGGAACATCACCAACATTTTTTCCAACTGCGTCCATTGCTGGGCTAAAGTCGCCGCCAACACTTCTTTTAAATTGGCGCCAACACTAAAATAATTAGGGCTCCACATCACCAGCGCACAGGCATCACGATTGGCGCGCGCAATGGCTTCCGACATGCCTTCCAATGCATTAGCTCCCATGCTGTGCATTTTGCTGGTCAGCGACAAAATCGCCACCCCCTTATCAATCGGGTGCGTCCATAAACGAACGGAATCGTTTTGCCACAAAGTCTTGCCCATTTCTGGATTCGCTTCGCCCAACAAGCGACGCGGGAATAATTGCCGCTGGTACACCGCCAAATCAGAACGTGCGATGTATTGGTCCGTGCTGGGATTAAACGAATCCGCCGATTTATGCGCGGCTTTAATGGCACTCACCCATTTCGGTAAAGGTGCGTTAACCATTGTTTGTTGCGCTTTGATCTCTGCCGCAATCGCTTTATCAATCGCGCGCCAATCGGCGGCTTGCCAAATTTCAAACGGTCCCATCGACCAGGCAAAACCGTGACATAAGGCCTCGTCCACCGCGCGCGTTGAATCAGCGATGTCCTTTAAATGAAACGCACAATAGTGGAATAAATCACGGAAAATCGACCATACAAATTGCGCTTGCGGATGAGCACTCGCGCGCAAGGCGGCGAATTTTTGCACGGGGTCTTTGATTGCCAAAATAGCATCAACTTCGGCGGCAATCGTGCTATTACTCGGGCGATAGGCCTTACTTTGAACATCCCATACTTGAATCTCTTTGCCGACTTTTTTAAAGACACCCGCTTGTGCTTTTTGCCCTAACTGACCGTTGGCAATCAGATTTTGCATCCAATCGGGCACTTGATAATAGCGGTGCCAAGGGTCTTTGGGCAGACCGTCTTTTAAGGTATTAATCACGTGCGCCATGGTGTCCAAACCGACCACATCAGCGGTACGAAAAGTGGCGCTTTTGGCGCGACCAATTTTGGGGCCGGTTAAGGCATCAACGACGTCAAAACCTAAACTCAAGCGTTGCGCATGATGCATCACTGCCAAAATGGCAAATACACCGACGCGATTGGCGATGAAATTAGGCGTGTCTTTGGCGCGCACCACTGTTTTGCCTAGCGTGCTGACGATCCAGGCTTCTAATTGATCCAATAAAAGCGGTGCTGTTTTTTTCGCGGGAATCAATTCAACCAGCGCCATGTAACGCGGCGGATTGAAAAAGTGCACACCACAAAAACGCGTTTGTTGGGCTTTGTCTAAACACGACGCCAAATCGTTAATCGACAAACCTGAAGTATTGGTCGCGAAAATCGTATGTGCGCCCAAGTGCGGCGCAATTTGCGCATACAAAGATTGTTTAATCGCTATTTTTTCGGCTACGGCTTCAATCACCAAGTCGCATTTTCCCAAACGCGCCAAGTCGTCGCGATAGTTCGCCGGCGTAATGCGCGCCAAAATTTCAGGATGCGCTAAAGGCGATGGTGTCAATCGCGCCAAGTTTTGCAAAGATTGATGAATCAGCGCATTGGGCTGATCACCAGGATTAGAGGTCGGGGCGGGTAAGTCAAATAAATCAACTTCACATTGAGCGCTGGACAAGTGCGCCGCAATTTGCGCACCCATAACGCCTGCACCTAATACAGCAACACGTCGAATAGCGAGAGTAGTCATGGCAATCAATAAGAGTTATAAGAACTCTTATTGTAGGGTTAAGCCTGACAAAATAACTGGGGACTAGCAATCCTCAAAATAGCGTCCCCAGTCAAATAGCATTACCAACCGAATAGCACTATCAATCGCGATAGGCGCATTTACAAAATATAACGCGACAAGTCTTGATTAGTGGCGATTTCGCCCAAATGGCCTTTGACATAGGTCGCATCAATAGACACTTGGGTGCCCGCAATCGCGTTGAATGAAACGTCTTCTAATAATTTTTCCATCACGGTGTGCAAGCGCCGCGCACCGATATTTTCGTTCACATCATTCACATCAAACGCAATTTGTGCAATCTCACGAATTCCCCCTGGCAGGTAATCCAAAGTCACGCCCTCAGTCGCCAGTAAAGCCTGATACTGCAAAGTCAAGCAGGCGTCAGTTGCCGTCAGAATTTGTACAAAATCATCTACCGATAAAGCTTCTAATTCAACACGAATAGGAAAGCGACCTTGCAATTCGGGAATCAAATCTGACGGACGCGATAAGTGAAATGCCCCCGAAGCGATAAACAAAATATGATCAGTTTTGATCGGCCCATATTTGGTCATCACGGTGGTGCCTTCGACCAAGGGCAATAAATCGCGCTGCACGCCCGCACGCGACACGTCCGATTGATGGCTATCGCTGCGCGCGGTGATTTTGTCGATCTCGTCTAAAAACACGATCCCGTTTTGTTCGACCGCTTCGACAGCGCGCATGCGCACCTCGTCCTCATTCACTAGATTGGCAGATTCTTCATCGGCCAAGATTTTTTTCGCTTCGCTGATTTTTAATTTACGCTGCACTTGTCGCGATTGATTCATCGAACCAAACACCGACTTGATATGCTCTGCCATTTCTTCCATTCCCGGCGGCCCCATCACCTCAAGTTGCTGCGCGGGCGCATTGATATCAAGTTCAATTTCGCGTTCGTCTAACTCACCCGTCAATAAGCGTTTACGCAAAATCTCACGTGTTGGATTGAGCTCAGAAGCATTTTCCGAATCGCCACTGCCGGGCAATAAAACATCCAAAATTCGACGCTGCACCGCATCGTCGACATTGTTGCGCAAACGTTTTTTTTCATCCCCGCGCGCGTTTTTAATGGCCAAGTCTATCAAGTCACGAATAATGCTGTCGACATCACGCCCGACATAACCAACTTCGGTAAATTTGGTCGCTTCGACCTTAATGAAAGGCGCATTGGCCAAACGTGCCAAACGGCGTGCAATTTCAGTTTTGCCCACACTCGTGGGGCCTATCATTACAATATTTTTAGGCGTAATTTCTTGGCGTAGGGGATCGGCGACTTGCAAACGTCGCCAACGATTACGCAGCGCCACGGCGACTGCGCGTTTGGCTTTGCTTTGACCCACCACAAAGCGATCAAGTTCAGCGACAATTTTTTCTGGGAGCAAATTCATATTGGGGAAGGAAAAAATGGGGGCAAGGGCTTCAATCAGAGAACCACCTTCATCTGAGAACGTAAACGAATATTGGGAATTCACGCGGGGCTGATCAACAAGTCATTCAAACTAAACATTGCAATGATTCAATGTAATGAGGGCGCGCCCAATTCTTCAATCGTTAAATTATGATTGGTATAAATGCATAAATCCGCAGCAACCATCAAGGATTTTTCAACAATTTCGCGCGGAGATAAATCGGTATTAAGTAAAAGTGCTTTGGCCGCGCTGTGCGCAAACGTACCGCCAGAGCCTATTGCGCCAATTCCTAATTCAGGTTCCAAGACATCGCCGGTGCCCGTAATGACTAAGGTTTGCTGTTCGTTGGCAACCAATAACATCGCTTCTAAACGGCGTAACACCCGATCCGAACGCCAATCTTTGGCTAACTCTACCGAGGCGCGCATTAACTGACCTTGATATTTTTCTAATGCGGCTTCAAAGCGATCTAACAAAGTAAATGCGTCGGCAGTCGCACCGGCAAAACCCGTCAATACTTTATTTTGATACAGGCGCCGCACTTTTTTAGCGCTGCCTTTCATCACGATATTGCCCAGCGTGACTTGCCCATCACCGCCCAAGGCAACCACATTACCACGTCGCACTGTCAAAATCGTCGTGCCGTGAAATTGTTCAATCATAAGAAAAACCTCAAAAAATCAGCTTGTTCAAGCACTCAAAAATTGAGGGCACTTCTATAAATACAGAATATGCGGATGAAGTGCGAGGCGCACAGCACACAGAAACCGGAGCGTACATACAGTACGTGAGGATTTCGCGTACTGCGCAACAAAGCAATTCGCCGCAAAAATGAATTGATAGA
>JAVKLU010000065.1:0-17932 GCA_031538895.1 Burkholderiaceae bacterium
GAGCGGCATATCGGCCACTGGAATGCCGGGTTTTATTGAAGGGGCCAGTAGCTTGGGGCTTGGCTTTACCCTCAACTTCAATGCCCGTTACGCCACTGCCTTACGTGCCGACGTGGTCAGTTATGCCGGTGCGTCTAATCCCTTGCTGGATCGCAATATGGCGAGTTTAAGTTTGAGCACTTCGTTTTAAAGCGGCACAATCAGTGCGCTTTCTTAACAGATAAAGTAATGCCTTCCTTTCCCGCCGATTTTCTGTTTGGTGCGGCTACCTCGGCCTACCAAATCGAGGGCGCAAGCCGTAGCGGCGGGCGGGGGGAGTCGATTTGGGATCGTTTTATTCGGCGACGCAGCAAAATTAAAGCGCATCCGCATTCGCCTAGCGTCGCCGCCGACCACTATCACCGTTATCTGGAAGATATTGCCTTGGCCCAATCATTGGGAGTGCGGGCTTATCGCTTGTCGATCTCGTGGTCACGCGTATTGCCCAATGGCACAGGAGAGATCAATCCAGAGGGAATCGCTTTTTACAAAAATTTGGTGCAGACGGTTCGTGCTGCGGGCATGGCGCCATGGGTGACTTTGTTTCATTGGGATTTACCGCAAGCACTACAGGATCAAGGGGGATTGTTACGGCGCGAAATTGCCCAGGATTTTGTGCGCTATACCGAGGTGGTGGTAGCGGCTTTAAGTCCTGAGGTGCAGAACTGGATCACCCTCAACGAACCTTGGGAATTCACTTTTTTTGGCCATTGTGCCGGTTGGCACGCGCCTGGTCTCAAACGTCCCTGGGCCTTTATGCGTGTGATGCACCATCTCTTGCTGTGTCATGCCAGCGCAGTCACGACCATTCGTCGTATTGCGCCACAGGCTCAAGTGGGCATCACGCTCTCGCAAACCCCAATTCACGCGGCGACACAGCGTCCTGCTGACCAGCGGGCGGCGGCGTTTGGTAATGCGTTTTTCAATCGAGTGACCCTAGACCCGATTCTGCGCGGACACTACCCGCCGCTGCTGGTAAAACGCTTTAAATGGTTTTGGCCCAAGATCGAAGACAAGGACATGGCCAGTATCGCCGCGCCCTTGGACTTTGTCGGAATCAACAATTATCAGCGTGAAAAAGTCGGGGCGGCCTGGTGGATTCCGCTGTTGCGCGCCCGCATGGTGCCGCATCGGGCACCGCCAGAACAATGCACCGCGATGGGGTGGGAGATTTATCCGCCGTGTCTGCACGAAGTCTTAAGCTTGCTACGTGAGGAATATGGCAACCCGCCGGTCTATATCACTGAAAACGGGGCCGCGTTCGAGGACGTCGTGACCCTTACGCGCGGGGCCACTGGCGAGATCGAAAAGCGGGTTCATGATCCGCGCCGGATTGCTTATTTAGAATCTTATTTGGGCAGTGTGTCCAAAGCCATTGCCGAAGGTGCTAATGTGCGCGGTTATTTTGTGTGGTCTTTACTGGACAATTTTGAATGGGCCGAGTCATTTCACAAGCGTTTTGGCCTGATTTATGTGGATTACCCGAGCTTGGAAAGAGTCGTTAAAGACAGTGCTTTTTGGTACCGCGACCTCATCGCCCGTGTGCGGACCCAGCACATTTCATCCTAAACACCTCAGTTACCTATGAAATCCGTAATCGCAATGGCCTTGTTTGCCCTGGTGTCGGCGTTTTTGATGACCGACTCGACTATTTTGCCGGCGGTATTGTTGGCCGTGCAGCGGGATTTTCAACTCAACGATATTCAATTGGGATGGGTGGGCTCCTTGCCCTTGATGGTGGGCGCATTGTTAGGAGTCTTTACGGGTTTTTATGCGGACCGTCATGCGCGCCTACCTTTGTTGCTACTTTGCTTCGTTCTGGGCATCGGCGCGGTGGCCTGTAGTGGTTGGACGGTTGCCAGCCCCAACTTTGCCGCTTTTTTAGCCTGGAGAGTCGTCGCCGGTGCCGCCACTGGGGCCATGTTCCCCATTGCGTTTTCCTTGGTTGCCGATTGGATTGGTAGTCGCCATCGTGCGCTCGCGTCGTCGGTCATTGATGTGATTTGGGGTGTGGGCATGATGTTAGGGCCGCTTGCCGGAGCTTGGGCCTTGGACAGTGTGACGGGTTGGCGTTCGGCGCATTTGCTGGTGGCGGGGTGTTCTTTTGCAGCCCTGTTGATTTTTATAGTGTTCGTCCGTGAACCCGCGCGTGAAATGCCGCATTCCTCACCGACAGGGAAACGCACCGAAAAAGAATCCCGCATCAATTCCAGCACTGTTCATCCGAACAGTGAGCCTGACACGGACGACACCAGTTGGCGCGTATTGCTCCGTACCACCAACGCCTTATTGATTTTGCAGTCCCTGCCCGGCAGCCTACCCTGGGGCCTCCTGCCATTTTGGTTAATTGCCTTTTTACGCCAACAGCACCAGTTTGGCCAAGAAGAGGCAACCGTACTTTGGGAGTTGATCGGAATTAGCGCGGCCATTAGCGCCATTTTTTGGGGGATGCTGGGTGATTTTCTGTGGCGCATTCAACCCGCCCGTGTCGCGCTGCTCTGCGCCATTGGCACGGCTGGCGGTGCCGTGGCCGTGGCCTACCTTCTTCACGTTCCGCCCACGACACCGTGGCTACTCTATGGATTAACGATCGTGGTCGGCATCCTCATCGCCACTGCAGGAAGCAATTCGCGTGCGATGGTATTAAATTGCAATACCGCTCGCACTCGTGGACGGGTGTTGGGATGCTTCAATTTATTTGACACTTTTGGCCGCAGCTTAGGACCTTTGGTGGGCGGCCTACTGGTCAGTTGGAGTGGCGACATGATGCTGGCGATGGATGTCGCGGCAATCGCTTGGCTCATTGCGGCGGCCTTACAGTTGACGCTTTATTGGCAATTGAAAAAACATAAAAATTAAGTCGTATCAAAACGAGGAGACCTCATGAACGCAGCTGCTTTGAAATACTCTTTTGGACACATTCTGACGCTCTTTTTACTGGCCTTTTCCTGTCTCAGTGCAGAGGCCGCTAATTGGGGCGATTTCAAAAGAGATGATTGTCGTGGTTATCGGACGCGTCAATACAGTTCGCGGCTTTGGAATATTTGGGGTAGCTGGGAAAACGCCTGCGCCGCTCAATCGGCGACCATCAATGGCCAGTATTTTGCGCGTCCAACTCGTTGCGTTAACGTGGGTGCCGCTGGAATGTGGGGTGAATGGGACCTAGTTGACGATAGTTGCAAAGCGAATTGGGGTGCTCTAGCCGCAAATAACTGCGTCACCAATACCCACCGCCAGTACAGTGCACGACTGTGGAATGTTCCGTCCGGACAAAGCTGGGAAGATGCCTGTAACTCGACGCCCCATAACGTAGGGCCAGGGCCTTATACTTATTTCGCTAGACCTACGCGCTGTAAAAACATGGGAATCTCTGGGATGTGGGGCGAATGGGATGCGCCGGATAATTCCTGCGGTCCTTACTGGGGTGACATCACACAAAAAGAATGTAACAACGCAGGTAAACGCAAATGGAGTGCCATCTTGTGGAATATCCCGCCCGGACAAAGCTGGGAAAATACGTGTAACAATCAATCTGCTACGGTCAGCGGCACTTATTTTGCCAAACCCACTCGTTGCGTCAATACCTCCCTCAATATGTGGGGTGAATGGGATGTAGACGACGCCGCTTGCAAAGCGAATTGGGGCGATCTCGCCAAAAATAGCTGCGTCACCAATACTCACCGCCAGTACAGTGCACGACTGTGGAATATTCCGTCCGGACAAAGCTGGCAAGATGCCTGTAACTCGGCACCTAATACCGTGGCAGGGACTTATTTTGCCAAGCCGACGCGTTGTAAAGATTTGGGCGCCTCTGGGATGTGGGGCGAATGGGATGCACCGGATAATTCCTGCGCTCCTTACTGGGGTGACATTACGCAAAAAGAATGTACCGGCTCACAACGCAAGTGGAGTGCCATCTTGTGGAATATCCCGCCTGGACAAAGCTGGGAAAATACGTGTAACAATCAATCAGCTACGGTCAACGGCACCTACTTTGCCCGTCCTACTCGTTGCGTCAATACCTCCCTCAATATGTGGGGTGAATGGAGTGTGAACGACGCCAAATGCGAAAACCCTTATTGGGCGGTGAATGCGGGCGATGCCATTGATACTATCAAGGACGATGGCTGCAAAATGGAATATGGCGGCTACCGTAGATACTCCTCGCGTCTGTGGAATATCAGAAACGGCGACAGTTGGAAGCAGGTTTGTAACGAAAAGGCGCCTTTAACAATCAAGGGAGTGCGTTATGACCGCCCACATCAGTGTGTCGATTTAGGGGCGGGGGGTATGTGGGGAGAATGGTATGTGCAAGACAATTCTTGCAAAAGACGTGAACTCTCGGATATGAATGCCCACTGGGGACAAGTTAAAAAAGAGGGTTGCGGACGCATGCCCAATACCAACTCTTTAGCTCCGACCTACCGTAAATATTCCTCTATCCTATGGGATATTCCCGCCGGTCAATCCTGGGAGGCGGCCTGTCAGCATTTCCCCATTACTATCGGTGATACCACCTTTGGCAGTGCCCAAAACCAAGCTAAGCGTTGCGTCAATACATCCCTCAATATGTGGGGCGAATTTTATGTCTCTGATGCCAGTTGCGGTAACATAAACACCAACCCTTCGCGTGGTACGGATAGCGGTGTTAAATCGGCGCCACTGTCGGGTTACGCCGACTTGCACTCTCATCCTTTTGTCGATCAAGCCTTTGGTGGAGCATTGTTTGGCAGTGCTAACGGTACTGTCCAAGAGGCTTTTGCTGGCCACGCTTCGGCAGGAGATGTGCATCAACAATACACATGGTTGTCAAAAGTTAACACCGCGATGAGTCTTGACGACATCATGTGGATAGCGATGGTGCCTTATGGACAACGAAAATTATTTGACCAAGGCAGTGGCTACCCCAATTTTGATAGCGGCTCTGGCACTGCGTCTCAAGATGCCTGGCCTCGAATTTGGGATAGCTCGCACCAACAAATGCACGCGCAATGGATCAAGCGCGCTCACAAAGGTGGATTGCGGGTTTTGGTCGGTTTAGCGGTCAACAACGGCTACACCTTTCATAAGGATGTCGATGGCACGCCCTCCTATGATCGCGACGACACTCGTATCCCAGATATTGGAAAACTTAACGCAGGAGATGCCAAACTGACCTTGGATGATTGGACTTCCATGTTGGCGCAAACCAAACAAGCCCATCGCTTTGCGAAAGAAAACCCCTGGGTTACCTTGGCCTTTACACCAGAGGATGCGGACAACGCGGTCAAAGTGGGAAAAATGGCGTTTATCTGGGGCAGTGAAGTCGATCAGGCCTACAACTGTAAAAACACGGCGATGCAGAGAGACGGTAAATATCGCGGCCAGAGCAGAACGGCTAAAGACTGCACCAGACGTGACATCGATAAAGCCATCATGGTGCAAGACATGCTGGGGATCAAGTATCAATTTCCGATCCACTTAAAAGATAACGGGCTGGGATTAGCCGCGGTCAATTCGGCCGCCGCTTCTAATGGCTACGATGCCACTGGGAAGGGAGATTCTGAAAGAAGCGGTCTTGAACGCTGTAAAGACAATGGCTTTAATGGCGGTCCCGCAGGTTGGAGCGACTCAACCAATCCCAACATGAATCAATGTGGTCGCAGCGGCCTAAGAGATATGGGGCGTTATGCCATCCAACGCTCATGGGGTAACGGCAACTTGATTGATGTGGGTCATATCAGTCATAAGGGGATGGATGAAGCCATCACCATGGCCAATACCTATAAGGTCCCCGTTGTCAACGGTCACACCGGTATTTTTGATCTGAGTGTCGGTGAGCGACGGCATGAAGGCAATGCTACTGTCGCGCAACTGGAGCGCGTCCGCCAAACCGGCGGCATGGTGGGCTTGATGACATGGCAGGGAAAACTGTCCGAAAACGTGGGCATCGCTAACTCGCCAATACCGATTCTTTGCGGGGGTTCTAGCCAGCTAATAGTAAACGTTTATCAACATCTACTTAACAAGGGTTGGGGCTATAACGACAGCGCAAACCTAGCAGGCAATATCACCTATGCGACCGACTTTAATGGTTTTGCAGCCTTGCCTACGGGACGCACTCAAGAATACTTCTTTCGTAGTGCCAACGATCGTCGCACCTGTTGGTACGGGACGGAGGATAAAAGCTATACGCCGATGGTTCAATACCCCTTTAACCTGCCCCCTGGCTTGACACCTGCGCATAACAGTAACGATCTACCTGGGACGTCTTTGGGACAGCACCAGCTCACACCCGGAATGGCGAGCAGCAAAGTGGACTTTAATAGTCGGGGCCTAGCGACGGTAGGGCAGATTCCTGATTTATTAGAGGACATGCGCGTACAAGGGACTTCATTAGCCACTTTGGAGCCGCTTTATCGATCCGCCGCAGGTGTGGTGACGATGTGGAAAAAGTTGCGCGCCAATAGTGAGCAAGCATTGTTTTGGTTTGACCACAGCTTGACCTCGCAGTATTCCTTTGCGGACTATCCTATGCGTAGAATTCCGCAAAAATTTGTTCGCTTTAATACCGCGCTATCGGAACAAAGTAACAGTAATAATGGCGGCGTGTGTCGCGTATGGAATGGTACCGAATACGACATGGGCATCGAACTCAATCCAAAAAGTGCTGGCCGTCCATTGGAAGAAGGTCGTTGCGTCACCGCTAACAGTGTCATTCCACGTGGCGACTACGACTCTTTAGCGATTAAATTTGACCGCATGGCCTGGGCCAATCCGAACAGTCCGCCCAGAGACATGGTAATGGTGAAACTTAACCCTAACTCTAACGCTAACTCGAATAGCTTGTCTAAGAGCCTGATAGTGTCGGAACGTAACTCTAATCTCCGAATAGCGAGGGGCGGTGAACGGTCCCAATCTGGTCGTAAGGTCATTTGCCGCTTGAGCCAAAGTTACTGGGGCGGCGCGCAAGATACCCAAATGGGGGTTTTAACAGATAGTGGAGCATGTCAGTCTTTCTCTGTCCGAATTCAAGGTACGGCAGTGACGCGTACTCCTGTCACGATCGAGGCTAATAAAACTGAGGTGCTCTTCGCCAGAATGCCGGTCGATGCAGTGATCGAAGGATCTCCTTTATCGGCAGACAACTCATTAGTTGAAAGTGATGGGGTCTATGCACCTTAAAAACCTCTCCATGAAGTCCCCTTCTCGTCGCGCCTTTTGCGTTGATCTCCTGCGTTGGGGGCTGCTGTCAACCTCGGGATTGTCTGTCTGGGTCGACGCCATGGCAGCACAGGCGCGAGAAAAAAACAACTACCAGTCAATTGACTGGCGTGACCTCATGCCGCCCAATTGGCATCCCGGTCTACAGCTAAAGGCCGAGATGGCAGACAAAATTAATGAGCTTAAAAAAGAAGACCTCAATACTATTTTGCAAGAGCGTTTGAAAGATATTTATCAACGCGCACCGGTCAATGCGGCACTTCACCAAAAACGCATCCAGCTATCTGGCTATACGGTCCCGCTGGACGATGCGCAACGAGGCTTGAAAGAGTTTCTACTGGTGCCCACCTTTGGGGCATGTATTCACACTCCGCCACCTCCACAAAATCAAATTGTCTATGTCATCTCATCCACGCCGTTAGAGGATGTTGGCCTGATGGATGCCTTAACGGTACGCGGCCAACTTTCTGTAAAAACCTTCGATAACTCGATGGGCAGGGCCGCCTATACCTTAGGATTGGAAAGTTTTCAGCCCTATCAAGGATCGTGATTGTCCGCCTTCCTAGTTACGGAAATGTTCTTTAGTTTGATCAGATATTGCGATCATCGCACGGGCTTGACCTACTTAACCCCATACCTGTCCATTAAAAGCTTAATTGACGAATACGCTTATTCAATAATTGGGAATGTCTACCCTTACCTCGTCAGCCCCCGTCTCATCCACTGTCTCAGCGCACAGAGGCTATATCCTTGCCGTTGATCTTGGGACCTCTGGTTGTAAATGTGCGATTGTGAGTTTTGACGGCCAAGTACAAAGTTGGGCGTTCACTCCCGTAACCTTGTATATGGTCGAATCGGTAGGGGTTGAGCAAGACCCTGAGGAATGGTGGCAGGCCTTTCTCGCTTCGGCCCAGGCTGCGATCGCCCAATCAAGCGTCGCCAAAGATCGTATCCTCGCCATTACTTGTTCTTGCCAAGGCGAAGTGACGGTCGCCGTCGATCGACATGGCCAGCTACTGCACCGCGCCCTGTCTTGGTTAGATATGCGCGGCGCCAGTGCCGTACAAAAAAGGGTGCGCACCCGCATCAACGCTTTTGGTTATGGCCTAATCAAACTGTATCGTTGGATTCATCTGTGCGGTGGCGCGCCAGCCCTATCCGGTAAGGATTCGGCGGGGCATATTATTTTTATTCAAGAACATTGGCCCGAGATCTATCAAAAAACCTATAAGTTTTTGAACGCATTGGATTACCTCAACCTGCGCTTAAGCGGACGCTTTGTTGCCACTCATGATTCCGCAACCACCTTATGGGCAACAGACAACCGCGATTTAAAAAATCTTCACTATTCCCCTCAATTGATCAGGCAATTGGGAATTGACGTGGAAAAATTACCTGAATTAGTGCGCTCTACCGACATCATCGGTACTTTATTACCCGAACTGGCAAAACAACTAGGCCTCTCTTTGGACACCAAAATTGTTGCGGGCGCGATTGATAATTCAGCCGCTGCTGTTGGATCAGGCGCGGTCAAAGAAGGACAAACACATTTGTATTTAGGAACCTCCTCCTGGTTATCGGCCCATGTGCCCTTTAAGCGCACCCATATCGGTTCGCATATTGCTTCGATTCCCAGTGCCATTCCAGAGCGCTATTTAATGATGGCCATGCAGTCATCGGCGGGCAGTAATTTGTCATTTTTACGCGATCGAATTTTGTATCCCGAAGACGAGCTTTATCCTAACGTGACTTTGCCTGACATCTACCCCGCCCTGGATCGAATGGCTGCCCGAGTCCCTGCTGGCGCGCGCGGCTTGCTCTATACCCCGTGGTTGTTTGGTGAACGATGCCCCCACGATTCGCCGCATTTGCGTGCGGGTTTATTTAATCTGTCCTTGCAGCATTGTCGGGCGGACATTGTCCGTGCTTTTTTGGAGGGAATTGCACTTAACACGCGTTGGATGATGGGGGCGGTGAGTCGTTTTTTAGGACAGACACCACAACCTTTAACCGTTGTGGGTGGAGGGGCGAAGTCTAAGGTATGGTGCCAAATTTTGGCGGACGTACTGGAAATAGAAATCTGGCAGCCAAGTCACCCGATCGCAGTCAACAGCATCGGTGCCGCTTACATTGGGGCGGTTGGGTTGGGCGAATTGTCCTTTGATGATATTCCCCATAGCGCACAAAGCCACGCCCGCTATCACCCAAATCCGGCGCATCAGGCAGTTTATCAAGAGCAATACCAATTTTTTGTCGAGCTCTATCAAAGACTCTCCCCCTTGTATCGACGATTAAACAATGCCGCGCCGTCCTTTGCGCGCCCGCCGTCCGGACCGTCCAGATGAATAAATCCTTAAATAGCCAAAAGAGCAAGGAATCGATTGTCGCGACGTGCCGCGCCTTGGCCGATCGCGGTTTTTTAGCCGGCACTGGCGGCAATATCGCCATGCGTGTCGATGCGCAGCATTTTGCGATTACGCCCTCGGCCACCGATTACTACCAAATGGCGGTGGATGATATTTGTGTGTTGCGAAATAGTGATTTGATTCAGGTCGAGGGCAGCAAATCACCTTCAGTCGAGAAAGGCCTGCACGCGCAAGTATTCCGCCGTCGCCCCGATTGTGTGGCCAGCATTCATACCCATCAACCCTTGGCCAGTGCGTTTACTTTATTGGGCATTGCACTGCCGATTAGTGACGCAAAGACGCAGGCCTTGATCGGGCGACGAATCCCGATTGTGTCCTACGCGCCCTCTGGCACGGCTTGGCTATCGAGTTTGGTGGGCCGAGCAATGACGCCTCACACTAACGCCTATTTGATGCGCAATCACGGCGTGGTCTGTTGTGGCTCCGACATGAACAGTGCCGTCCAATCGGTCCTGTTATTGGAGGAGGCTGCGCAACAATTTTTGCACCAGGCCATTAGCCGCTCCAAAGACCTGGCGCCCGAAGTCCGGCAACAAATTTTGACGTTATTAAATGAATAAAGGCTTCTGGGAGCTTTTATCACGCACGATAAAAATAAATTGATCTTGACCTACTTTGACTTTTCATGAATATGACTTCTCACGCTTCCCCCTCGGCGATTTCTCACTGGCCTGACACCGTCGATATTTATCGCCGCTTGGATGAGCTGGTCAAACAACCCATGCGGCCGATTAAACCGGTGCATATGGAAAAAGTATTGCGTTTTTTTGACACGCAATGTCCGCGTTCCAAGGCACTGGCCGAGCGCGCGCGCACGGTTATTCCGGGAGGGGTGCAGCATAACTTGGCATTCAATCACCCTTTTCCCTTAGCCTTTGATAAAGCGCAAGGGGCGCATTTACAAGACATTGATGGCAATCGCTATATCGATTTTTTACAAGCGGGTGGCCCCACTTTGCTGCCCATCAATGATCCCGTTGTGCGCACCAAAGTGCAGGCACTGCTGGAGGAATCTGGCCCCAGTACCGGCCTGTTACATGAATATGAAGTCTTACTGGCGGAATTGATCTGTCAACACATGCCCGCCGTAGAGATGTTCCGTATGCTGGGATCAGGCACTGAAGCGGTGATGGGGGCTTTGCGTTTAGCGCGGGTCTATACCGGTAAAAAGTGGATCATCAAAATTGGCGGTGGTTATCACGGATGGAGCGATCAAATGGTCTACGGCATGCGTATTCCAGGGACTGGGCGGCGTGAAGCCTTGGGAATTCCGCGCGGGAATACGGCCTATATTCAAGAACGTTACCCCAACGACATCGATAAAATCCGGCGCACCTTGTGGTGCAATCGTTTTAAGGGAGGCACTGCGGCAGTTATCGTCGAACCCCTAGGCCCTGAAAGTGGCACCCGTCCGGTCACGCTGGAATACAACCGCCAGTTGCGTGAAGTGTGCGATGAGTTCGGTGCACTGTTGATTTTTGATGAGGTCGTTACGGGTTTTCGCATGGGTATGGGAGGGGCGCAGGGGTATTTTAAAGTGAAGCCAGATATCACCATTTTTGGTAAATGTCTAACGGGCGGTTATCCAATGGCTGGGGGTATTGGCGGGCGCCGCGAGGTCATGATGTGTTTAGCAGGCGGCATTGGCGGTAGTGGAAAACGCGCCTTTGTCGGCGGCACACTATCAGCCAATCCCTTGTCTTGCGCGGCGGGTTATTTTGCGCTACAAGAGATGGCCTCTCGCAACGCGGCGGGGCTTGCGGGGCTTGCTGGCGATCGCCTATGTCGGGGCTTGCAAGAAATTATTCGCCGTCTGGGGCTACCTTTTGTAGCCTACAACCAAGGTTCGATTGTCCATCTACAAACCTCTGCGGTGCTGTTTTTGTCGATGAAAAATCCCTTCCGTTTGATGAAAGAGGCGGGGCCACGCAAACACATGATGGAGGAGATCGGCGCGGCCTATCTGGCCAATGGCTTGGTCACTTTAGCGGGCAGTCGCATCTATACCAATATGGCCGATACCGATGAGGTGATTGATGACGCCTTGAACCGATTTGAGACCGTGTTACGGATGACTCTGTAAGCAATAGATGCTATGACCCAAGACCGCTTCGAACTCGCACATTGGCAACAAGTGCTGCTGGCCACTGCGCAGCGTCTCATCGATAAAAAATTGCTGGTAAAGAACGATGACTATCTGTCCTTGCGCGTTCCCGCCAGTGATCTGGTGTTGCGTCTCTATGGTGGCTTAAGCGTTTCCGAATTAAATGTGCAGGCGATCGAGCAACAGCCTGCTCAAGGCTCAAGAGAAGGCTCAAGAGAAACCTTAAGCAATGCGCAGTCTGACCATGCACATGCGGATGAAATCATTTATCGACAACGTCAGGACGTTAATGCATTGGCTTTTTTAACGCCACGATGGGGATCGCAATTACCTTTTTTTGGTGGTCTTTTACCGCCGGTATTTGATGAGGTCGTGCGCCATATCGGCCCTTCGGCACCGATGGTGTCAGGGGACGGGCCGTTAATCAGGCAATTACCGGCCCATATACCCGTCCATAGCAACGCCTTTGTATACGCTGAAAAAGTGCTGTGTTTGGGCATGACCCCCACGCGCTTGGTTTTGAATGCGGAATTATTTGAAAAATCCTGCAAAGCCTTTGTCCTTGCCGCCGCCACAGGTAAAAACCACCGTCTTATTCCTCTTTGGGTGCGTTTTATTGCCCATCGTCGCCTCCGTAAAGATCAAGCGAAGGCCGCTCTCGCCAGGGCAGAGGGGCGTATGCCAGAGGAAATCAATAGTTATTAAGGCAGACTATCTATAAAGAGCAATCATGACGACTGACGAAGCTTCTCTCTATCTTGCGTTTACAACTCAAAAAGACGCTCAAAAGAACGCGGCTCCACCATCGCAGTCGGTCAGGCTAGATCGCCTGCGTCGTCTACTGGCATTCAATCAACAAAAAGCGACGAACATTATTGAAGCCATTAGTGCTGACTTTGGCCATCGTGCTAAAGAAGAATCCCAACTCGTTGAAATTTTGGCGGTACGCAGCGAGCTGAGACATTTAATTAAGAACTTCGCCTCTTGGATGCGGCCGCAAAAACCGACAACTCCTTTATCGCTATGGCCTGCACGCGCACGCGTGTTGCGACAACCTTTAGGAGTGGTTGGCATCATTAGCCCTTGGAATTACCCACATCAATTGGCATTAAATCCCTGTGCGGCCGCATTAGCGGCAGGAAATACGGTGTTAATCAAGCCCAGTGAATTAACGCCCGCCTACAGTGCACTTTTACAATCTGAAATAAGCCAACGATTTGATCCCACGGAATGCGCGGTGATTACGGGCGATGCACAAGTTGGTGCCGCGTTTAGTCAACTTTCTTGGGATCATTTATTTTTTACCGGTTCCTGCCGTGTCGGCCGTCAAGTGGCGCAACAAGCCTGCGCAAGTGGTACGCCGGTCACCCTGGAGTTAGGTGGAAAATCACCGGTCATCATTGATCCGTCGGCGGATATGGCGCGGGCGGCACGACGCATCGCCTTTGCCAAATGCCTTAATAGTGGCCAAACCTGCATTGCCCCTGATTACGCCTTAGTCCCTGCGCTACAGATCGATACGTGGACTCGCCTAATGTGCGATGCTGTCCGCCAACAATATCCCACGATTGAAGGAAACCCCGACTACAGCAGCATTATTAGCGCGCATCATTTAGCGCGCTTGCACCGCTTGCTGGAGGAAGCCAGACAACTGGGGGCGACCATCATCCAGCCCATCGCGCATGACCCGCAAAGATTGCGCCAAGAGCGGCGTATGCCTTTTACCTTAGTGCTCAATTGCCCTGCCAGCGCAGGTTTGCTGCACGAAGAAATTTTTGGGCCGATCCTGCCGATCCTGCCGTTTACACAATTGAATGAAGCCATTGCCTTGATTAACGCAGGGCCGACTCCCTTGGCACTCTATTGGTTTGGTCAGGATAAAAAGGCGCGTGCTCAAGTTCTTGCCCACACGCGCTCTGGTGGGGTCACTATCAACGATGCGCTATGGCACATCGCGCACAGTGGCCTACCTTTTGGTGGACTGGGGGCTAGCGGACACGGTGCTTATCACGCAGAAAGTGGTTTTCGTTTATTTAGTCATGAACGGGCGGTATTTTTACAAACACGATTTGCGGGTACTGATTTGCTTCACCCTCCTTATGGAAAACGCACTCAGTGGATGCATCGCCTGATTCAATCGATTCTGTAAAGATTCATTGTAGGGGCGCGTGTATCGTCGCGCTAGTCTTGCCTTAGGCAGTGTTCAGTGATAACCTAGAATCAAGACCTTTCAATTTCATTTTGTCTATCATGTTATTTTCACAGATCGCTAAAAACGTCTTATTCCTCTTGCTTTTGTTAGGCTTTGTAGGGGCCTTACCCGCGCAGGCGCAGACGGCTCCTTCCAAAATCGAATTGGCGATTAAAAAGAAATTAGAAGAGTCTCTTAAGGCTCCGGTTAAAGCCGTGCAATCGACGCCGTATAACGGTTTGTATGAAGTGCAGGTTGAGGGTGATCTGATATACGTCGACAAACAGGTGAAATACTTATTCAGCGGTAATGTGATTGACCTACAAACCAAGGTGAATTTGACTGCGCAACGGCAAGAGGCGTTGGCGCAAATTCGCTTTGACGATTTGCCCCTGCAATACGCGATCAAAACCGTGAATGGCAAAGGCAGTCAAAAAATTGCAGTATTTGAAGACCCTAACTGCGGCTATTGCAAGCGCTTTCGTAAGATACTGAATCAGACTGCAGACATTACGGTCTACACCTTTCAATACAATATTTTGTCTGAAAACTCTGCCGAGATATCTAGTAGCATTTGGTGTAGCAATAATCCAGGAGCCGCTTGGGACGCATGGATGCTGAAAGGCGAGATGCCTAAAGTTGAGGATAAATCGTCTGCTAAAGCAGGTACAAAATGCGTCGCGCCACATCAAGAAGTACTCGCACTTGGCCGTAAACTGGGTATTTCGGGTACCCCTGCGACTTATTTTGCAAACGGGAAAAGAGCCTCCGGCGCCTTGAGTGAAGAGGGTTTCAAGCAAGCGCTGGCGGATAACGCTCGCTAAATCAGAGTCGCTAAGAGTCGCCCGATTGGAGATTCCTGAACGACCTTCGGTATCTTTAAAGCAACATGAAGTTTTTATCTGAACCCGCTCTGCTACGAAAACTCAAGGGCACTTCTATCAATTCATTTTTGCGGCGAATTGCTTTGTTGCGCAGTACGCGAAATCCTCACGTACTGTATGTACGCTCCGGTTTCTGTGTGCTGTGCGCCTCGCACTTCATCCGCACATTCTGTATTTATAGCAGTGCCCTCCAATATGTTTACAAAAATTTTTTGGTTCACCGGCCTATCCGTGATCTGCATGGGGATTGCTCGCGTCCTTTTATGGGCGGCCTTTGGCCCCTCATTCACACTTTCTGAATTTGCAGCAGTCATGGGTATGGGGGCGCGTTTTGATATCAAGGTCGTTGCGATTTGGCTCCTCGTATCCTTTTTAGGAGCCAGTCTATGGAGCTTGATGGTAGGGGGCGTTCTGTGTTTGCCACGATTATTAAAATGTGCGCAACACTCCGAGATCAAAACAAGGCCCGCTTTATTGAGGACACTTTTTACACGTGCGACGACCCATTTATTTTTAGTGGGACTACTCTTAATTGTCGTCAGTTCATTCTTTCATCATGCCTACGTCAGTTACTACCAGCAAGTTTTTTCACCCTTAATTTTTGGTTTCTTTGACGATGATACCGTCGGTATTTTGCGTTCTATCTGGGCACTTTTTCCGGTCATCCCATTGCTACTAGGTTTGTTGTTGGGCACGCTTGCGATCAGTTACCTGTACTACATTGGAGTGGACAGGATCACCCCTCCCCCCCCCCCCCGAAAAGACACTGGTCATTTGGCATTCTCTTCTGGAGCGTGGCCATTCTCACTATCATGTTGTTCGCCCGTGGAGGACTCTCTTTACAGCCACTCAACCGACAAGATGCGGTGGTCACGTCAAACCGTTTTCTCAATAGTATTGTCGTTAATGCGCCTGCGGCATTGGTGGATGCTTGGGAGGATCAGCGACTAACTCTGAACATTTCGCACCAGACACAATTAATCCGTTTACATGAGCGCGGCTTTAATTCGATCGAGGAGGCGCTACAGTTAGTAGACCCTGATCCCAAACTCGCGTGGAGCAGTCTAATAAAGCATCGAAGCCGCAAGAAACCTTTTGTAGAAGAGCACCCGCCGCAGATCGTTATGGGGCTAATGGAAACGTGGGCACGTCACTTTATCGACCTCCATAAACCAGGTAACAACATGATGGGGGCGTTTGAAAAACATGCCAAGACCGATATTTTTCTGCCTCATTTTTATTCTGTGCATATGGGCACCCATCCTTCCTTGGAGGGTAATCTGTTCACGACCCCGATCACGCCCTTGACCATGGGTAAATATGGGTTACACGAATTAACGTCGTTAGCCATCAAACCCTTTAAAGAAAAAGGCTATCGCACTATTTTTATTTACAGTGGTAGTAATAAGTGGCGCGCCTTGGATCGGACTTTGCCGCACCAAGGTTTTGATGAGCTGTACGACATCGCTGATATTCGTCAATTTGATCCGCAGACCAAGGCAAATTTTTGGGGGGCCTATGACGAATACATGTTCCGCTTCATGCAACACCGCCTAGAAATAGCGGAAGCAAAAAAAGAAAAAGTGTTCATCTTTTTCTTGACCATGACCAACCATCCGCCTTATAGCATTCCAGATGATTACCATCCACTGCCGATCGATCAACAATGGATGAGCGCCCACAGCAAAGCCTCACCTGAAAATGTAATTGGGCACGCAGAAACTTTTCAATATGCGACCCATCAATTGGGTGTTTTTTTGGACCATTTGAAGACCCGAGTCTATGGCCAGAAAACCCTGGTCGCGGTCAGTGGTGACCATTCGGTGCGAGATTACTTTAAGCTAGATCCTCAAGCAGATGCCGAGGCATTGCTCTCAACGCCCGCTTATTTTTATGTGCCCTCGGCTTATATGGCGCAACAAACTCGTCCCGATCCACAAACCTATAGCAGCCACCAAAGTTTGTTTCCTAGCATGGTGGAATTGGCTTTGTCAGATAGCGAATATGTTGCTTTTGGAGCCCCTCTCTTTCGCCCGATAGAACCGCATAAAAATTTTGGCCTAGCCGATTTTTCTACCTTGTTTAGTGCTGAAGGGGCGGTGTTCGGCATCAACGCCCATCCCAGTTACTTCGCTTGGAGGGGTAACTCTCTGATTCCCGATCACACCCCACCTAATAGTTTGAAAGAGAAGTTCGACTATGCGCGTGCACGTACTGCCATACAGGAATGGTGGGTACAAGAACAATTTTTAACCCACCCTTAAACTATAGCGAGTGAATGCGCTGTCCACCTGCGGCTAAGGTAAATCAACGCAAACCAGCCTTGGTGGAAATGTTAACAGGGGTAATGTCCTCTCAAATTCTCAAAAAATGATTAAAATCGGATTATCAATCGCGAATAAAAAGCTCAATTGATTAACCCGTATTCATTGCGTTTGCGCAGTGAATTTATAGACCCCATTATTAGGAGCCACTCATGAATGACCTTAAATTTCTAAGCAAGCAAGCAAGCAAGCAAGCAAGCATAAATCCCTGATCACCTGCATTCGCTGGGCGCAAGGTATTCTCGCCGTGCTAAGGATAAAAACCTTCGCGCGGTTTTTTATCGCCAGCATTTTTGTGGCGGGTTTGGCCGCTTGCGGCGGGGGCAGTTCTTCTTCAACCCCGAACACAGCCGTAACTCCTAGCGCAACAACTGCGTACAACACCATCAATGGTGTTTTTAACAGCATTAGTACCGCCATACAGGCCAGCGGTAAAGGCATTGCCAGTAATCCGAGTTCGATTCCTCTGGCGCAGGGGGCTGCGAAACTGGCTTCGAGGGTCTCGGCGCAGTCTTTAAGTACTCGAGTGTCTCGGCGCAGTCTTTAAGTACAAGCGATTGCGACAGTGACGGTAGGGCGAAAGAAGGGGGAGCTGCTGAAGTGGCCGCTAATTTTTGGTTTTGCAATTTGACGACCAATACTCGCAACCCCGAAACGCCACAAGGTGGTTTTGCCGTCGTACAGGCGATTGTGTGCGCGCTTAATGAGGGTAATCAGTTGGTTTTTGATGGTGCCGAAAAACAAATGAATTTGAATCTAAA
>JAVKLU010000066.1:0-17813 GCA_031538895.1 Burkholderiaceae bacterium
CTTCTATCAATTCATTTTTGCGGCGAATTGCTTTGTTGCGCAGTACGCGAAATCCTCACGTACTGTATGTACGCTCCGGTTTCTGTGTGCTGTGCGCCTCGCACTTCATCCGCACATTCTGTATTTATAGAAGTGCCCTTGAAATAAAAATGAGGAAAGGGGTGTTTTCATTTGACCCACCTCATAAAATTGCTTCATCCCGTCGGTTAAATCAACACCCTTTGCCCGTGCATCACAATCTTTGAAACTGTCGCAGCGCACCATCTGAATATTTTGACTTTTGCATGTAATACGGTTTTAATCCGTTTCCTCAAAGCGCTTTGAAGAAAATTCAAATTGCTTTGAATATCGCGTAAAAAATTCGTCACCCTTTGTTTCCCCCAGTTGTATCACTACTTTTGACTATTGGAGATTTTTATGAAATGGTATTCATCTACCCAAAAATTTATAACCGCTAGGGCGCTTGGTTTAGCCGTAATCGCCCTGGCTACATTTGGTTCAGCGCACGCTGCAACCGTCACCATTTCCTGTGGATCAGTGGGGCAGGATTTTGAATTCTGTAAAAGACACACTGACGAATGGGCCAAAAAAACCGGTAACGAAGTCAAACTGTTTACCATCCCGAACTCGACCACCGATATTTTGGCCTTGTTCCGCCAAATGTTCGCCGCTAAATCAACTGATCTCGATGTGGTTAACGTTGACGTCGTATGGCCGGGCGTGATCAAAGATCATTTATTGGATTTAAAAAAATACAGTAAAGGCGCAGAAAAAAATCATTTTCCAGCGATTGTTGCCAACAACACCGTTGACGGCAAATTATTGGCCATGCCATGGTTTACTGATGCCGGTTTGCTGTACTACCGCAAAGATTTACTCGAAAAATACCAGGTCAAACCACCCAGCACATGGGAAGAACTGGCCACTGTTGCGAAAAAAATTCAAGACGGTGAGCGCGCTGCCGGCAACAATGATTTCCAAGGCTTTGTCTTTCAAGCCAAAGCATATGAAGGTTTGACTTGTGACGCAGTGGAATGGTTAACCAGCTACAACGGTGGCAATATCGTCGATGCGAAAGGCAATATCACGGTCAACAACCCTAACGCGGTTAAAGCCCTAACCACTGCCGCATCGTGGATTGGCAGCATTGCACCACAAGGCGTATTGAATTATGCAGAAGAAGAAGCGCGCGGAGTATTCCAAAACGGTAACGCCGCATTTATGCGCAACTGGCCATACGCCTGGTCCTTAGGTAATGCGGCTGACAGCAAAGTGTCTGGCAAAATCGGCGTATCGGCTTTACCCAAAGGCGGCAGCAACGGCAAAAACGCGGCGACTTTAGGTGGCTGGCAATTAGCCGTATCAAAATATTCCAAAAATCCAGATGCTGCTGCGTCTTTAGTGATGTACATGACCAGTCCAGAGATTCAAAAGGAACGCGCTATCAAAGGTTCGTACAACCCAACGATTGCCTCGTTGTATAAAGACAAAGAAGTCTTGGCCGCGAATCCTTTTTTTGGTAGCTTGTTTGACGTGTTCACCAGCGCCGTTCCACGTCCAGCTACAGCAACCGGTTTGAAATATCCTGAAGTCAGTGCGGCGTTCTGGAATGCAACGCATGAGGTGTTATCAGGCCGCGCAACAGCAGCTGACAGTCTGAAAAAATTAGACGCGAAATTAAAACAAATCAAACGCGGTAACAAATGGTGAGATGGGGTAAATCCTCATCAACTGTAAAATTCGTCACTGCATGACGATAAGCATCACGGCCCGCGCTATCCTCAATAGGCGGGCCGCGTTATTTTTACTTTCAGTCATTTTATGAACCGCCAAACTAAAACCGCGTGGATTTTTTTGTCACCCATGTTGATTGTTTTGACATTAGTGGCACTTTGGCCTTTGAGCCGCACGATCTGGTTTAGTTTGACCGACGCCAATATCAACAGTCCTGACACCGCGCAATTTATCGGTTTAGAAAATTATTTTGGTGAATATGGCTTGTTTGCCAATCCCAATTACAGCGACGGATTTTGGATGAGCGACTGGGGTGTCTCAATCGTCAACACACTCCGGTTTTCACTGTTCTCAGTATCAATCGAAACCGCGTTGGGTCTGGGTATCGCCCTATTACTGAATCAAGAATTCAAAGGACGCGCTTGGGTGCGCGCTGCCGTACTGATTCCCTGGGCGATCCCCACCATCGTATCGGCAAAAATGTGGGGCTGGATGTTGCATGACCAATTTGGGGTGATCAATCAATGGCTTTATGACCTGGGTTGGGTCGCCACTAAAGTTGCATGGACTGCGGATCCCGCTTATGCGTTGTGGACCGTGGTTGTGGTCGATATTTGGAAAACCACTCCTTTCATGGCCTTACTGATTTTGGCGGCACTACAAACTCTGCCCAAAGATTGTTATGAAGCGGCACGTGTTGACGGTATTCATCCCGTGCGCTTATTTTGGCGCGTCACCCTGCCCTTAATCAAACCCGCATTAATGGTGGCCGTCATCTTTCGACTGCTCGATGCCTTGCGTATTTTTGATTTAGTGTATGTCTTGACCGCCAACAGCAACAGCACCATCACCATGTCAGGATTTGTCCGCCGTGAAATGATGGACAACGGTTATATGGGTTATGGTTCGGCGGCATCAACTGCATTATTTTTGATCATCGGCTTGTGCACCATTATTTATATCAAGTTGGGCCGTTTAAAACTGGGAGAAGACTAAATGAATACCTCCGGATACTCCCGCGTCGGTTTATACATGCTCGCGACTTTGACCTTTATTTTTTCAGTGTTTCCGTTTATTTACGCAATCTCAACCTCATTTAAATCGGGATCGGCATTATTTGCGCCGACTTTATGGCCAAGCTCTGTTTCGTTTAATAACTACATTTCTTTATTCACGGTAGCCGAACAACCTTTTGGACGGCACATTCTGAACTCCATCATGGTGTCGGTGTTAGTGGTCACACTCTCGCTCATCATAGCTGTCAGCGCCGCCTATGCCTTAGGCCGAATCAACTTCAAAGGTCGCGGATTGTTGTTAAGCAGCGTGTTGGCCGTATCGATGTTTCCACAAGTCGCGGTATTGGCAGGGATGTTTGAACTGATCCGCGCGATGGGAATTTATAACAAGGCATTGGGATTAGTTTTACCCTACATGATTTTTACTTTACCCTTCACTGTTTGGGTGCTGACCACTTTTATGAAACAGTTACCCAAAGAATTAGAAGAAGCCGCCATCATGGATAACTGCGGCCCTTTTCGCATCATCAAAGATATTTTTTTACCCTTGCTATGGCCCGCGCTGGTATCCACTGGATTACTGGCGTTTATCGCCGCATGGAATGAGTTTTTGTTCGCCCTCACTTTTGTTTTAGATAACAATGAACGCACTGTTCCGGTATCAATTTCCTTGATTTCGGGCGCCAGTAAATACGATATTCCCTGGGGCAACATCATGGCAGCATCGGTGCTTGTGACCTTGCCTTTGGTGGTCTTAGTACTGATCTTTCAAAAGAAAATTGTGTCCGGATTAACCGCCGGAGCAATCAAAGGTTAGATCAAGAAGTTGGCCAAAAAATCAATTCATCACTCATCACTCAATACTTAAATTTATCATTGCGGCAGCGTCGCTTTTCTTTTTATGACCAAGGCTCAAAATAATCAATGGTGGCGTGGCGGCGTCATTTATCAAATTTATCCGCGCAGTTATCAAGACAGCAATAACGACGGAATTGGCGATTTACCCGGCATTACCGCACGCTTGCCACATATTGCTTCGCTGGGCGCAGATGCGATCTGGCTCTCGCCTTTTTTCAAAAGTCCGATGAAAGACTTTGGCTACGACGTTTCGGATTACTGCGATATCAGTCCGATGTTTGGCACTTTAGATGATTTCAAAATTTTGGTCGCACGTGCGCATGAACTGAATTTAAAAGTCATGATCGATCAAGTGCTCTCACACACCTCCGATGAACACCCCTGGTTTATCGAGAGTCGTCGAGATAAAACCAATCCCAAATCTGATTGGTATGTGTGGGCTGACGCCAAAGATGATGGCAACCCGCCCAATAACTGGTTATCGATTTTTGGCGGCAGCGCATGGCAGTGGGATACGCGACGCTGCCAGTACTACCTGCACAATTTTTTAAGCGCGCAACCGGATTTAAATTTTCATCATCCACAGGTTCAAGACGCCCTACTCGCTTCGGTAAAATTTTGGCTCGATTTAGGCGTCGATGGCTATCGTTTAGACACCGCTAATTTTTATGTTCACGATGCCCAATTGCGCAACAACCCGCCACGCGGCCGTCCTAGTGGTGAAGATCCAGCGGTCAATGCAAGCAACCCCTATGGTTGGCAATGGCATAAATTTGATAAAAGTCAGCCTGAAAATTTACTTTTTTTAAAACGTTTACGCACCCTACTTGATCACTATCCCAACACCACAATGGTCGGTGAAATTGGTGACGACGACGGCTTGGCCAGAGTGGCGGAATACACCGCCGACGGCGACAAATTGCACATGGCGTATTGCTTTGATTTACTGGGCACGCAGCACAGCGCGAGTTTTATCCACCATGTATTAAACCGTTTTGGTGATATCGTCGGTTCTAAAGAAGACGGCGGCTGGCCTTGCTGGGCCTTGTCCAACCATGATTGCACACGACTAGCCAGTCGTTGGGGTAAAGACATTAGTCACCCTGTCGAAAAAAATGCTTTCTTAAAGTTATCAGCGACTTTGCAAATGAGTTTGCGCGGCTCACCGTGTATTTATCAAGGAGATGAGCTGGGCCTGACCGAAGTAGATATTCAGTATGAAGAATTGCAAGACCCTTTTGGCATCACCATGTGGCCCCAATTCAAAGGACGTGATGGCTGTCGAACGCCTATGCCCTGGAGTGCTGCACAAAACAATGGCGGATTCTCTAATGCGAAACCTTGGCTCCCTGTTCCTGTAGAGCACCTAAAGCTGGCAGTTGATACACAAAACACCCTGGATAGTTTGCTGAATTTTTATACCCGCTTATTACATTGGCGCCGATCTCAAGAGGCCTTGATCAAAGGGACTCAAACCCTTTATCCCAAAGACGCGCAAGTTCTGGCCTTTGTTCGAGAAACGGGTCATACCAAAACGACATCGACAAAAATTTTATGTGTGTTTAATTTCAGCGCAGAAAAAGCGAGTCTGACCTTGCTTAGTGAACATCAACACGCCGCAGTCATCCAGGATGCGCCTTTACATCAAGGTCGCTTAAATGGCTCGCGAATTGACTTAGAAGCTTGGGGGGGTATGTTTTTGGCGTTGTAAACTGATGTCAAGCGATTCAAAAATTCAGTTCAATGTCTCAGTTCAATGACTCACGGAATAAGCGTCTATCCAAAACACCGTTATTAAAATACTGGTGATAAGCGCGTGCAAATTCCGTGAGTTTTTTTTCTACGACTGGATTATTCAAAGGTTTTTGCCGTTGGGGATCTTTAAGGTCGTATAACAAAGCACCGGTGTGAGTTAATGGGTAAACTAAAAAATGCTCATCAGTCACCACATAAAAAATTCCCCCTAATCGAAATATCACCGGGCGCGAGGTGCGTTCTAATAAAGAGTGTGCTAAATAATTTTTTCGTTCTTGTTTCAATCCCATCATCGTCACGATGGTCGGCACAATATCAATTTGACTCACGGCTTGATGACGATCAACTTCTGCTGGCCACGCACGCCCCTCTTGAAAAAACAATACCGGAATATGGTGCATCCCTAAATCATGATTGAGATTCGGTAAATATTGCATTTGGCCATGATCGGCGGTCACCACAAATAAAGTGTCCTTGTACCAAGGTTTGGTTTTCGCAATATCAAAAAAAGTTTGTAAAGCACGATCTGAATAAGCAATCGAGGCGAGCAAGGGCAAGGCACCTGCGGGTAAAGTTTTGCGCTCATGATCAGGTAAAGCATAAGGTGGATGCGCCGAGAGACTAAATACCGCGCTAACAAAAGGGCTTGAAAGAGTCTCTAATTTGTGAGCGACATGCGCAAAATAAGGTTTATCATAAATTCCCCAGCCACCATCAAAATCTGTGTGATCCGGATAATCTTCAAGCGCGTAATGACGGTTAAATCCGGCACGCACTGAAAACTGGTCAAAATGCATGGTCGTTCGTTTAGCACCATGAAAGAAGGCTTTATCAACAGATTCAGGAAATAAATGCCCCAGACCGTTTATCGGTAAGCTGGCGTAAGACGACTCCAGATAATGCGTATCACCCAATCCCGGCATACTTCCTAACACCGCAGGAACACCAGAAATTGATCCCATGCGATTGGTGTATGCGTTATCAAAAAATAAACTGCGATCAATCAAAGCATCTAAAAAGGGCGTGAAACCTTTGACCCCATTGCGTTTTCCTAAAAAACCATACGACAAACTTTCCATCACCAACACCACCACATTTTTAGGCGGGTCGGACAAGTGAATTGACGCTTTTGTTTGCAGGGGTTGCAAAATACTTAAGACTTCGGAATCACTGGCGATCAAATGAACTCGTGAGACCCGACTGCGCACTAAACTTTTATAAAAAACAAATGGGGTATTAAGCGCCAGCAAATCAATTTGCGGAATCGCTGGTGCATCAATCACTTCAAGCGGTAAGGATCTCTCAGGTCCACCGCCGCGCGCCAACAATACGATTAAGAATAAACTTGTCATCCACAAAACAAAATTGGTCAGGTAATATTTTTTCGGTGCTGTAGATGACACTCGACGCAAAATCATGCTAGCCAGTGCACGCAATGAAAATATCAAACTCAGGTAGGCAGCGACTAAAAAAGCAATCCCCGCCACAATTAGAACACCGTATTGACTCGCGATATCACGCGCCTTCCAACCACTCTCACCCAATAAAAACAAGCCATCGCGCGCCAAGCGTCTTGAGGTAAAACGAATCAATTCGATATCAATCCAGTTCGCGATCAAACCCAATGCAGATAGGACGAGAAAAACCGCCAAAATCACATACAGGCCAGCACGCCACCTCATCAGCAAGTAAAACGGTAATAAAATGACTACCGTTAGCATGACTGTTGACGCATCAAAACGTGCACCGTAAGCCAATCCCAGCAATACCGTTGCTACACTATGGGATTCAAAAAAATCATGATTCCAGAAAAAATAAACCAGCCGTTGCAAGGATAAACTGACAAAAAACCATGCCGATACCACCCACAAAAAATACAATTTTGAACTTTGACTGGTCAGAGCATCACGCGAAACAAAAAACCACGCCAAGGTGTTAGTTATTTTTTTCCTCATGTTTTTTTCACATGTTTTTTCCACAGATACCTTAACGAAAATACTGTCTTTTATAGATTTTTGACAACCGTCCTAACAGCGCCCACAGTAGCAAACCCAGTAAAGAAACATCAATTGTTCGGGAAATGTGATCATCGGTGTTACCCCCCTGGCGCCCAAATCCTTGAGTAAAGGTCGATAAAATCGGGCTATTACAACCGCTACCCGCGCTTTTCTGCGTATTCACATTCGATGGGGTTGAGCTATTGGTCCTGCTCAAAACGACGCTTAACACATTCGTTGTCGAGTGTTCGTTGCGATAGGTTAATGTCATCCGACCACTATCATTGCTTGAGCGAAATGTATAACCCACTTTCAATAGACAACTTGCGCCAGCGCCAAGATTCTGACAGCTAGACTGGCCAGAGAGCACATAAAATTGAATATTCGTAAAGGCAAAATCAGTAATTGCAATGGCATTGTTTCCAATGTTTGTAATCGTGACATCGATACCAGTTGAGCCATTGGTATTGGAAAACTCTAGCGAGTCTGGTGTCGCAATTAAAATCGAACTGTTCGCCGCATCCACTGCATTTTTGACGTTCAAAATACCACTTCCACATTCGCCCCTAGAAGTACAGGTTTCGGCGCTGGCATAACTTTTAACCGAGGCTTTTAATAAAGCTTTAACTTTCGCTGGTGTCAAATTAGGGTTGGCTTCACCTATCAGCGCGACCGCCGCGCTGACCATTGCCGTGGCCATTGAAGTCCCACTTTTTGCGACATAGCGATCACTACCTAGGCTCCCTATTCCGTTATTGCCAGTTGAACAAATCGTACTGGTGCTTGAATTGGGTGCCGCGCAGTCTTGATTATGACTATCGCCCCCAGGCGCCGATAGATCAAACGTTTGGCCAATATTGGAATAGTCCGCTAAAGTGCCCGTGACCGTATTTGCACCCACGGCGATCACACCTTTGCAATTGGCTGGGACCATATTAGCAGCATTGGCACGAGAGTCATTCCCAACAGCCACCACCACGCTAACACCCGCAGCAATCACCTCATCAATAGTCGTTTGATAAGACACGGGACATGCGCAGCTCGCGCGCGTACATGAGGTTGATAAACTCAAATTAATCACCTTTGCAGGGTTGGGATTCACGGCTAAGCCATTGACAGATAAGCCTGCAGCCCATCGCATCGCGGTTTGAGTATCGGATTCGTAACCACCACAACGGCCTAAAACTCGCAGAGGCAAAATTTTTGCCCCATACGCACCGCCCACAACACCGATATTATTGTTGAGCGCGGCCACTATTCCCGATACGTGAGTTCCATGCCATGAATTAGCAGAAGCGGTACAGCCAGACAAACTACTCGAGAATGGAATACTCAACACATCAAAATCAGAAACATAATCACCCAAATCATAGCCACCGACTTGTGCTTGGCGCGATGCCGCCGAATCGCTAATCGTAAAATCACAGGTATGGGCAATGCGGCAATCTGAAATAAAGTCGTAGCCCGCAGAAATAAATTGCCCCCTAAAAGTATTTGGCCGAATCTGATCGCCGGTTGGAACGCCTAAAGTCCCGAGGTCTTCATGCGGCAATACCCCCGTATCAATCACGGCCACCACTTGACCGACACCTGTCGCACGCGTCCACGCTCCTTCAAAGTTTGCGCCATAACTTGAATCGGTTCGCATACCCCATAAATTTGGCCATAAGGCTTGAGTCGTCGGACTGGCGGCATGATGTTGCAAGCGATCCTCTTCGATTGACACAATATTGGGATCTTTTTTCAAATTTTGTAATGCCTGCGATTTGGCAAGCGCGCTAGCGGGCAGCGTCACTACATGCAGATTTGGGCTGATGGCGTGTTGATACTGAATCCCTGTCGCCGCACTTTGGATATTAGTACGCGCACGCGCTTCTATCGCATTGTTTTCTTGCGCTAAAGAACTGGGGGAGTTATTTTTTGCAACAGAAGAATCCTGCGCGAAATTCAAATTTTGCACGCCATTGATATCTCGATACTGGACGATGTAACGACCCGCAGCCTCAGCCGGAATGGACTCCAGGCACGCAAAAAGCATGATCAAAAACGCGATGACTGGCGCTTTTATCCTAACTTGATGAAGGGGTTGAGAATTTGTCATGTTTAAGGATTTGTCATGTCAGCGAGTCATTTTTTATTTGAAGGTTGCACAACTAATTTTTGCAAATGATCGGGCGCAATATTCATCATTGAATCACGGCGCAAAGACTCCAACACGGCTTCCCAATCGCGACAGTTCGTAAAACGCGCCATGTAAATCCAATTGTTATCTGAACTTTGCCCCATACGTTCTGCTAAAACGCCCTCTTGTTGCAATAACAGTGGTGGAATCAATTGATCAGAAACCGTCACGATCACACGTCGGTAACAGACCCCTAAACGACTTGAATCAAGTGTTTGCGGATTCAAATACGCTTGCTCATTTTGACAAGCAGATAGCAAGGTCGAAAATAACACTAGCGCAGCTGACACAATCTTTTTCAACTCGCGCATCTAACTGTGCAAAACACCGCGCAAAGTATGGCGTGAACTTTCAGTGATTTTGACCGCACACAGGGTTCCGATGTAATCAGCGGGGCTACCTGATTCATAAGAAAAGTTCACGACTCGGTTATTGTCCGTGCGTCCGCACAATTCCACATCTGATTTTTTGGTCACGCCTTCCACCAAAACATTTTGCACACTGCCTATCATCGACTGACTGTGGATTGATTCTTGCTGATCGATTAAGGTTTGTAGGCGATGCAGACGTTCGCGCTTTACCTCATCAGGCGTGTCGTCATGTAAATTTGCCGCCGGTGTTCCAGGACGTGGACTAAAGATAAACGAATAACTGCTGTCAAAGTTAACACTTTTCACCAAATCAAGCAGCGCTTCAAAATCAGCGTCAGTTTCTCCTGGAAAGCCCACAATAAAGTCCGATGTCAAAGATAAACTTGGGCGCACCGCCCGCAATTTACGCACAATCGACTTGAACTCTAAAACGGTATAAGCACGTTTCATCGCCGCCAATATTTTGTCTGAACCATGCTGTACCGGCAAATGTAAATGCGAAACCAATTTGGGGATATTTGCATAGGCGGCGATCAGACGCGGCGTAAATTCTTTGGGATGACTCGTGGTGTAACGTATCCGTTCAATCATTGGAATTTCGGCCACATATTCCAACAACAAGGCAAAGTCGGCAATAGTTCCATCACTCATCTGACCACGAAACGCGTTGACGTTCTGACCCAATAAAGTCACTTCACGAACACCTTGAGCGCACAACGACGCAATCTCCGCCAAAACATCATCAAGGGGGCGCGAAATTTCTTCGCCGCGGGTATAGGGAACAACGCAATAACTACAATATTTCGAACAACCTTCCATAATCGTCACAAAGGCGGTGACGCCATCAACGCGCGCAACGGGAAGGTGATCAAATTTTTCAATTTCGGGAAAACTAATATCCACCTGCGCTTTTTGTTCAGATTGACGACGCGCCAACATATCGGGCAAACGGTGCAAAGTTTGCGGGCCAAAAATCACATCAACATACGGCGCACGTTGCAAAATTGCGCCGCCTTCTTGCGCGGCAACACAACCGCCAACACCAATACGCATAGTAGGTTTGCGCTCTTTTAATTCACGCAAACGGCCTAAATCAGAAAATACTTTTTCTTGTGCTTTCTCACGGATTGAGCAAGTATTTAACACTACCAAATCAGCGTCTTCTGCGTTATCGGTGCTTTGCCAATTGCCTTTGTCGTGCATTAAATCAATGATTTTTTGCGTGTCATATTCGTTCATTTGACAGCCAAAGGACTTTACAAATATTTTTGGATTGGTCATTGTTTTTTTTATCGCGTATGCGGCAAGGCATGGGATGCGCTGGGTGATTGTTGTACACCAGGTGAACCAACTTGAGCAATCAAATCGTATTCATTAGCGTCAATCACGGTCACTTCGCGCCAATCACCGACATGCCAATGACGCGGTGGGCGGGCGACGATGACATTACCGTCAATCTCTGGCGCATCGCCTGCAGAACGGGTCAACGCAAAAACTCCAGTGTCATCCTGAACCAACTCATCAACCAACACGCGCATCGTGCGGCCGATTTTCGCGTGCAAACGCGCCGCCGAAATATCACGTTGCACCAACATCACTTGATCACGACGCGCGGCGCGAACTTCATCCGATAAGGCGCCCTCTAATGCATTGGCCTGCGCACCCTCAACGGGCGAATAGGCAAAACAACCCAAGCGATCAATTTGCGCCAAGGGTAAAAAATCGAGTAAGGCTTGAAATTCTGTTGCCGTTTCGCTGGGGAAACCGGCGATAAAAGTCGAACGCAAAACCAAATCAGGACATTGCGCGCGCCATTCGCTAATTCGCTCCAACATTTTTTCGCTGTTGGCAGGGCGTTTCATCCGTTTTAACACTTCGGGGTGCGCGTGTTGCAATGGCATATCCAAATACGGCACGACCACTTTGCCAAATAAAGGAATCACTTCTTTGACCGAAGGATAAGGATAGACGTAATGCAGTCGCACCCATGCGGCATAAGGTGCAGCAAGCACACTCAACTGTTCAACCAAGTTAGGAAAATTCGCACGTATCGATTGTGTGCCAATAAATTCGGCTTTATTTTTGCGATCAACGCCATACGCGCTGGTATCTTGCGAGACGACTAATAGTTCTTTCACACCCGCATCGAGCAAAATTTTGGCTTCTGCCAAAATGTCTTTTAGAGGGCGCGACACTAAAGGGCCACGCAAATCAGGGATGATGCAAAATGAACAACTGTGGCTACAACCTTCGGAAATTTTTAAATACGCGTAATGCTTAGGGGTGAGTTTGGTTCCTTGCGCGGGCAAATGAATCGGGCGAGTCGGTCGGTCAATCGGCAAATGCGTCGAAACCAAATCCATCACCTCTTGCGTTTGATGCGGGCCAGTGACACCCAAAATACGCGGATGCACCGTCGCCACCAAATTATCACCCGCGCTGTTTTCGCGCTTACCCAAACAACCGGTCACGATCACGCGTCCGTTGTCCTTGAGTGCTTCACCAATCGCATCTAAAGATTCGGTAACTGCCGCATCAATAAAGCCACAAGTGTTGACGATCACTAAATCGGCGTCTTGATAATTTGGACTGATCGCGTAACCACGCTGCCGCAAAGAGGTAATTATGTGTTCGCTATCGACCAGAGCCTTGGGACAACCTAAAGAGACAAAACCTATTGAAGCCATACGAAAAGCGCAATGCGGCTGACTAAAGTGAATGAGGGGTGAGTATTCTCGTCGCGCAACATATTATGTTTATTTCGTTTTTGTAGCGTTATTGGGCGCGCTCACATCTGGCGCTGTTGGGGGTGTGGCAAACATGTTTTGCATTTGATTTTGCATATTGAAAAACATATTTTTACTTTGTTCGACATAATTGTTCATCACGCCTTGCAACATCGGCATTTGCAAATTCATAAAGTCCAACATCGCTTCAGGCGAAATTAAACCGGCCTGATTGCTGGTGCTTTCGTTCATTTTATTTTGAATGTCGCTCAAAGTTTGCAGATTTCTCTCTAAATAAACGCCCATCAAGCCCTGCATCGAATGACCATAAAAACGAATGATTTGTTCCAATACCGGCGCCGTAAAAATTGCCCCTGAATGCCCGATCACCTCTTCTTCCAAAATAATTTGCAACAAAACGCTACGGGTTAAATCTTCGTCAGTCTTGGCATCCACAATTTGAAATCTCTGATGCGCCATGACCAAATCTTTAATATCATGCAGAACAATGTATGAACTGGTTTCAGTATCATACAAGCGACGATTAGCGTATTTTTTAATGATCCGAATAGCAGGAATAGCATCTGGCATAGAAATTTACACTCACAAAATAAATGAAAGCACTTGGTGCAGTGCAGAACGGCCTTGATTATAGGCATGACTGCCCATTTTTGCAGGCTTGATGATTACGCCCGTTTACACCCGTATACAACTCACCTAACACTGATTATGGAAATCCAACATCATGCTTTACTTTTCAGTTCTGCCGGCACGCAGCGAGCGCTCACCAGCCTACACTTTGGGCGCAAACAATCCGGTCAAAAAATTTATATTCAAGCGGCATTACACGCGGATGAAGTTCCCGGCATGTTAGTCGCGCACCATTTAAAAGAGCAGTTACAAATTTTAGAACCCTACATTAACGGTGAAATTGTATTGGTCCCAATGGCGAACCCGATTGGTCTGGACCAAGTGCTCATGCAGCATGGATTGGGGCGTTTTGAACAAGCCAGTGGTGAAAACTTCAATCGTCACTACCCTGATTTTTTTCAGCTTCTCAAAACCTCGTTAATTCCGCAACTGACTGACAGCGCGGCCCAGAATCGCCACCTGATTCGATCCGCAATTGGGCAATATTTACGCGCAACTCCCGTGCACACAGAATTGGACTCTTTGCGTCAAACTTTGCTGTTGTTGGCGCACGATGCTGACGTGGTATTAGATTTGCATTGCGACTTTGAAGCGGTATTACACCTGTATGTCGAACACGCTTATTTACCGCGCGGTGAAGTATTGGCACAGTTTTTACGCGCCGAAACAGTCTTGTGGGCGCGTGGATTTAGTACCAATCACGGATTTTGCTTTGATGAAGCCTTAAGCAGTCCATGGTGGCAACTGGCGCAGTACGTTGAGGAAAATTTAAAGGGTGCCTACCCGATTCCGCTATCTTGCCTATCGAGCACAATTGAGTTGCGTGGCGAAGCCGATGTATCACATGCCAATGCGCGCGTTGATTGCCAGCATTTTCTGGATTACTTTCGTTATCTGGGGGTTCTTGGAGATCACGCGGTGGCCCTACCCGAACTTTTGTGTCCGTCCACTCCCCTAGCCGGCGTCGAAACCATACACGCACCGCATAGTGGCATCATTGTTTTTCACTGCCAAGTCGGACAACAGGTAAAAATCGACACGGTGATCGCCGAAATTATCAATCCCTATACCAGTCAGGTCAGCCTCGTCAAAAGCACGATCGAAGGTTGTCTGTTCGTGCGGCAAAACGATCGCTTTGCGCAAGCGCACCAAGAACTGGGCAAAATCGCTGGACAGATTGCATTTAGGAGGGGCAATCTGTTAAGCGCGTAATTGACGTATGAGTCACGAGTAATTAACGAGTGCGCTCTATATCTTCAGTGGACTGAGAATTGATCTTCTTTGGGGCGGACAGTTTTTTATCCCTTTGATCATTATTTTGATTTTTTTCTATCAGCATGGTTTCAGCTATCTTCCCCTTGCCTGCAAGCTTGGGCAAGCGCGATAGCTTAAGCCTAAAATCTAAATTAATCGGCTGTACCGTCTGAATCGATAGGGGTTTTGCACGGTAATCACCGCGGAAAGTCACCGTCCAATCAATCATGTTTTGCATGAGCATTTGCGTATTCAAAGCACTTGGGAGCATACTTCCAGTGATCTGCGCACTGCCTAATAAATAATTCATCCCAGCTGCGCCGCCTAAGGTTCCAGAAGAGAATTTGACTGACTTACCCGTTCCTAATGCAACCGTATCAAATACGCCATTGACCTCGTCAACTGTCACGCGTCCTTGATCTGAGGCTAAAACTCCAACGAGATTAAGATTAACGGCAGATCCGAGTGAACGGCTTGAAAATCGAGTCGTTCCATCATAGGATTTTTGTGCACTGCCAGTGGCGCTCAGTAGCATTTTTTCAATCACACCGTTTTTATTATCCAAAGAGTTAATGATGTAATTCGCGCTGACGTCTGCGCCACTGGCATCTTGCAATCTGGCACGGCTCACCCTAATTGTTTTACCCACGCCGACATTTTGATCGTCATAAACGACTTTTACTGAACCCTTGACAACGCTATCACCTAGCAGAATGCCATCAAATACGTTCGTCACCGACGCCGATGATATATTGGTTCCATCATAAGTTTTGGTCACATTACCAATAGGCGAAAAGGTAATATTTTTGGGGTTGATCACGCTGTTCACGTTATCAACAATAGTGAGTTGATAGTTGTTGCCGCCATTACCGTCGTCTACCGTCACATTACTGACCGTAACCGTTTTACCCGAACCCACACTCTTATTCGTATACAGAAAAGTTCCGCCATTAAGCCGATCACTTCCATATAAACGCGTTCCGCCCATCGCTTCGGCTAGGGTTCCCCTTGCCGATAAAGTCCCGTCATATTCTTTGGTCAAGTTCGCTGCACTTACGCTGAGATTAGCGGTACTGATCGCGCTCTGCGTACTGTTTTGCACGGTAATAGTGTAATTACGACTCTGATCCAGACCGGCACTATCGCTAATGACAATATTTGATGCGCTGAGCGTTTTACCTGTTCCTACGTTTTTATTGTCAAACTGATACGCAATTGAGCTGATATTTTGAGAGGAAGCAAAACTGGTGCTATTTCCTAAAGAAAAAACCGCATTCGTTGTCAGGCTAGCGTCGTAAGTTTTGACCACATCGTTCACTGCCACAGTGACATTACGCTTGGTAATCTCTCCCTGAAGCACTGACACATCAGCACCAGGAACTAATCTATAGTTTGCATTGCTCAAACCTAATCCACTGACTCTCGTCCTGATATTACTTCCTGCATTTGCACTATCAAACAGCGCGGACGCATTCGCGGTATTTAATGCCACGCTATCGAGAGCGCCCGATAAAACCACGCCCCTTAAGTCTAGACTCGCATTTTGCAGTCCATCGTACACCTTAGTATTCACTCTTAATCCGGTATAACTAATTAACGCGGGGGTAATATTTGCCCCAATCACTGAGGACGCACTGATAGCACTCAAATTAGTCGTGAGCAAATTAAAATTTCCCGCATTAGTGCCACTTAAGGTCAGTCCTTCACCCCTTAATCCGATGTTGTCCCCCGCGTTCGCGCTGGCAAAACTGACGCCGTTTAAAGTCACTCCCGAGGTCGTTAAATTGCTGCTAAATACCGCGCTTATATCGGCAGAGGTCGTTCCGTCATAAACTTTAGAGGCTGCTGTCACCTTAGTCAGGCTAATATTTAGTGGCGTAATCGTGCCGACATTTGAGTTAATCGTAAAATTGTAGTTAGCGGTTTGATATTTATCAGTCGTTAAGCTCACATTGCTGGCAGCGTCAATCACACTAGTAGTGCGCACAAAGCTAAGGTCCTCAACGCTACCGTCAGCATCTCTTACTTGTTTGACCGCACCTAAACCCACCGTTATTTTTTGAGTGCCCGCGTTCGACGTCTCATAAGAAGGGATAAAGGACAGTAAAAAAGTATCTGTCACGTTTGGAGCAACTATCCCAAATCCGGCATTGGTCAATCGATTGCCGTCATAAACTTTGCTCACCTGATTGGGTGTGTACGTCACCTCAGCACGACGGATATTGGCACTGGTCGTGAGCGGACTGGAAGAATTGACCAGTTGATAATTACCTGAATCCAGTCCCCCTAAGGTCACATTATCCAGGGTGACCACTTTTGCGAGACCGACATTTTTATCAGAAAATGTACCGACTAATTGCAGCGATACGTCATCAGCAACACCATTCACGCTGATCGGAGCTGCGCCTGTGGCAAAAGTCGCCGACAATGTCGCGCCTTTTGTCGTGTCGTAAGCCTTATCCGAAGCGCTAATCGCACTGATGCGAATTGATGCAGGAGTAATCGCATTACTCGCGTTATTCAAAAAGCTAATATTGTAATTTTGACCCGAATTACCATCGTTAATAGCAATGGCGGTATTGACCAAGAGCTGTTTACTGCTCCCCACATTCTTATTGACAAAATAAAGGGCCGAATTATTAAGACTGTCACCTGAAAACACGGTACCACCACTTGCCGCAACCCTCAATACCCCGCTTGCATTGACAGTCCCATCATAAATTTTAGTAATCGCATCACTCGTTAATACCAGATTGACTGGCGTAATGTTGGCGTTTAGAGAAGAATCGCTTACAAGTTGGTAATTGGCTTGATCCGCACCACTCATCGAAATACCACTCACCGTGACAACTTTACCCGTCCCCACATTTTTATCCGCAAAACTTCCCGTCGCCGCACTCGTATCTACCGTCAGATCGTCACCACCGACCTTACCGGTCACAACGGCGCCAAACGTGTTGATCGTCGCGTTCGTCGTGCCATCGTAAACTTTATTCGAAGCGGTAATCCCGCTCACCGTAATATTTGCTTTGGTAATAGTCAGAGTCCCATTCGTTCTGGTTGTCACGGTATAGCCAGTAGGTGCTGCCACCGCAGAAACATCAATGACATAAGCTCCTGCATTGATATCAGATCCCGCATTGCGCGCGCTGCCACTCACCAAGGACGTGCCGTTAGCGACAATCGTCGGACTGCCGCTAATCGTATCGCCATCAATCAAGCCCACTGATGACGAAAAAACCGCGCTCAGATTAGTCCCTTGCACAGCC
>JAVKLU010000067.1:0-17605 GCA_031538895.1 Burkholderiaceae bacterium
AAAGTGATCTAGTTGATCGTGACCCCACTGCTGATCAACCCCCAAGCGATGTTTGACAGTGATGGGGACAGAAACCGCGTCACGCATGGCGCGAACGCAATCGGCTACTAGCTCGGGCATCATCATTAAACATGCACCAAAATTTCCCGATTGCACGCGTGGTGAAGGACAGCCGCAATTTAAATTGATTTCATCATAACCATAATTGACGGCGATTTGCGCGGCATTGGCCAGTTGTTGCGGATCGCTACCACCTAATTGCAAGGCGCATTTTGAGGGTTGTTCATGCAAGGAGTGAGTCAAGTGGCGCGCGGCGTCGCCCAAGACAATCGCGTTGGCATGGATCATTTCAGAATACAAACGCGTATGGCGCGAGAGTTGACGATGTAAGTGGCGACAATGGGGTGTCGTCCAATCCAACATCGGCGCGATCGACAGTCGCCAGAGTGAAACAGTACTGGGTTTCAAGAGTTGATGTATTCGAAGGCTTTGATAATTTTGTTAACACCTCTGAGTTCACTCAATGCGGTCACGATTTGATCAGCTTGCACAGGTGTCAGCACACCCATCAAATACAGCTTGGCGTCAACGACGATAAAATTTACTGCGTAATTGCGTAAGACTGCATTGGCTAGAACTCGTTGCACGGAGAGGTATAAAAGATTATCTGCAATTCGACGCTGCACTTCGATCGGTGTTGTCAGTTCAATGTTCGATTCGATAGAAAAATTGTTGGTCAAATGAGGCGTCGATTCTTGTAATTTTTTTTGCAACAATTCGAGGATGGTATTTTTCATTGCGGCATCGCGTGTTTGCCCGACTAACAAAATCCGCTGGTTATTCACTTGGGCCAAAATATAACTGTTACGACTTAACTCCAGCGGTAAATGCGCCAAAATATTGCGTGCGCGGAAGCTTAATTCTTGATCGGCGCGCGTGCACGGATCGTCATCAATTAATTGCGCGTGAAGCGGCAGAGTCAATGTAAAGATCAACAGAAGTAAAGTTTTTTTTATCATCGATAAAATTAGGTAGTTATGTTGAGAAAATGGAGTAGCGGTTACGGTTCAGATTGAATTCTTATATGATTGAAATTGAATTCTTCAATGCGTTTACTCATTGCCCAATAACAACATGTCCAAACCGTCGCACAGACAATGGATGACGGTGATGTGGACTTCTTGAATCCGGGCAGTTTTAGGATGCGGAACCGATATGTGAATATCGTTTTCACCTAAGACCTGATTGAATTTTCCGCCGTCACGGCCGCTTAAACCAATCACGGTTACGCCGCGTTCTTGTGCCGCTTTAATCGCACGTAAAACATTTTCTGAATTACCAGAAGTCGAAATTGCTAACAAAGTATCGCCCGTTTGTGCGAGCGCCTCGATTTGTCGCGCGAACACATAGTCATAACCGTAATCGTTGCCAACCGCAGTTAAAATCGAGGTGTCAGTACTAAGCGCAATAGCCGGTAATCCAATCCGTTCCGCTTCAAAACGTCCGACCAATTCGGCGACAAAATGTTGGCTGTCTGCAGCCGAACCACCATTACCGCAAGCGAATACACGTTGTCCGTTAGAAATTGTGGCAAATAACATTTGCACCGCATCGGCGATGCTTTGGCACATAGGACTTTGCGCCAATTGTTGTTTGAGTTGAGCGCTTTGCAAAAAATGAGCAGCGATTCGGTTGTGCATAAAAACTCCTTAAAAATGTAGCATTAAATGTGAACAAATCGCGTGATCCGATCGCGCGATTAGATCGCAGGTGTGACGACTTTGCATGGCGCGGCTTCAAAAGAGTCGGCAAAAAAATTATCCGGCGATAACATTCGTTGTCCGCTAAAGTCAGAGCGCGCTACTTTAACCATGATGGGTGCACCACAGGCATAGACTTCGTATTCACTTAAATCGGCGAAATCTTCCATGACGGCTTGATGAACCAAACCAGTACGGCCTTGCCAGTGATCTTCCGCTTGTGGATCCGAAATCACCGGAACAAATGTAAAATCGGATATCGCATCGCACCAAGCTTGACATTGCGCCAGATCATATAACTCTTGGGGGCGACGCCCACCCCAGTACAAATGCATCGGACGTTTTAACGCTAAGTGGCGCGCGTGTTCGATCAAACTGCGAATCGGTGCAAAGCCCGTTCCTGATGCCAACAAAATCATAGGTTTATCGCTATCTTCACGCAAAAAAAAGCTGCCTAAGGGGCCTTCAAAACGCAAAATATCGCGCTCTTGCAAAGGGCGTAAATTGTTTTGTAGCGCGGCTTCGCCCTCGTATAAATCGGGAAACAGCAAGCGCGAGAACAATCCTTTTGGGTTGTGACGGATGTGCAACACCAGCGTATTCGCTTCGTGCGGCGCATTGGCTAAAGAAAAACTGCGTCGCTGCCCATCTTGCACAATCAGATCAATGTATTGTCCGGCTTTAAATAAGAATTGTTCAGTCGCGGGAAGTTGCAAATGCACTATCGCGATAGTCGTCTCGGGGCGTTCAATCGCTTTAATTCGCACCGGTAATTTACGCACTGGAAAATCATCCAGTCCGCGGACTTCGCGGACGAGTAAGGTCATATCAGAACGCGCTTGGGCGCAGCAGGGCAAAATCGCTTGCGTGTTGATTTCGTCTTTGGTCAGGGCGGTATTGTCCAGTTGCTCCCATTGACCGCTTTGCGTGTGTGCTTTGCACGAACCGCAAGCACCGTCTTTGCAACCATAAGGTAATACGATTCCTGCGCGCAGCGCCGCATCCAACAAAGTTTCATCTGCGTTGGCGCGGAAGATTTTTTGTGAGGGTGTGAGAGTGATCTGAAAAGTCATAACCAATAACCATTGCAAGTAAAAATTTTGTTTCGTTTGATGTAATTCAGTGAGAATTTTATGGGTGAGTTTTTTTCAGTTGTTGCAATCTGCGGCGTGGTTAATGTTCCGCGCTACTTACTAATGCTTCGCGCTACTATTAACTTGCTATGCCTATTTTTAAAAACTGTATTCAATCCCATCTAACCAATAAACCACGTCACTGCGTCTTGATTGGTGGTGGTGACATTGCACGACGCTTGATTCCCTTATTGTTACCGCGCTATACCGTGTGGATCGCCAGTCGTTTTGGTGCTGACAATCCGGCTCAAAAATGGCGTCAAATGGGTGTGCGCACGATCACGATAGACCTTGATCAGCCCCACACATTGGCGCGCTTGCGTGGCTTGGCACCGTTTTTCATCGTACTTGCGCCGCCCAAACCAATCGAAGCAATCACTCATCACGACGACCAAAATCAGAACGCTGATTGTATCGGTCTGCGTGCGCGCAAAACGATCTCGCATACTGGCTTGGAAACTCGTATGCGAGCTTTGGTAGCTTATTTGCCTAAAGGCGGGCGTGGCGTTTATGTCAGTACAACTGGCGTGTATGGCGATAAAGACGGTGAATTTATTGATGAAACTGCGCGCTTGAATCCTCAAACTGCGCGGGCGCAAGCACGTGTCGCGGCAGAAAACGTAATGCGAATGTGGGCGCGCCGTAGTCAGGCGACGATCGCGATTGTTCGGGTCCCGGGAATTTATGCACCTGATCGTCCGAAAAAAATTCCGCGCCTGGTGTTAAACCCCGAACAAGACGTTTACACCAACCATATTCATGCCGATGATTTGGCGCGCATTTTGGTTTGTGCCCTGACTCGGGGAGCGCCCAATCGGGTTTATCACGCAGTTGACGATAGCCATATTACGCATGGACAATACGCCAATTATCTGGCGCATAAACACGGCGCATCACCGCCGCTGGTGGTGATGCGCGCTCAATTGCAACTTGAGTTGAGCCCTATGCAGTATTCTTTTTTACGAGAGTCGAGGCGTTTGGCGAACACGCGTATGAAGAATGAGTTAGGGGTGCGTCTGAACTGGCCCACTGTGATCGACTAGGGGTGCTCTGAAGCTTTTCAATGTTTGGAAATAACACTATTTTGTCGTGCGCCAACCCATTATTTATTGAGTTGGCGCATGACAAAAACCACCTTGGGGCGTTTATTGGGAGCATTCTGGGATTTATTTTTTGACGTCAAAAAAGGGGTTTAGGTATACTCGCCTCCGTACTTAAGTGTTTTTGAAATGACAAAAAGCATCGGACAAAAATAGGTGCAAAAGATATTTAATATGGAGTTTCTTTTTAGGAGCATGCGATGTTTCCAGAATACCGTGATTTGATTTCAAAGCTCAAAACTGAAGACGGACATTTTTCTCGTCTGTTTAATCAACACAATGAACTGGATCAAAAAATTAAAAATTTTGAGTCGGGCCAGAGTCACGCGTCGCACGATGAAATTGAGCGATTAAAAAAAGAAAAACTGTATTTGAAAGATCAGCTGTATCACGTTTTGCGTGATAAAAGTAGTCAGTAAAACCGCGACAAATCACCCCCAATAAAACATCATCGTGACACCGCATCAGCGCAATCTGACGCGGTTATGGGTTGGTTTAAGCTGCATTTTTGAGAGCAAACTGGAACGATACAAGCAATAAGAACCAGCGAATAACGAGGAGTGTTTATGGATAAGACAATTTTTTTAGATTTTGAAAAACCAATTGCCGACCTAGAAGAAAGGATCGATCAATTACGTTTTGTGCAAGAAGATTCTGCGGTTGATATTTCGCGCGAGTTGGCACAATTGTCAAAAAAAAGCGAACAACTCACCCGAGATATTTATAACGCTTTGACGCCTTGGCAAATTTCACAAATTTCACGCCACGCGCAACGTCCTTACACTTTGGACTACGCCAATAGTATTTTTACTGAATTTACCGAGCTTCATGGAGATCGGAATTTTGCCGACGATCCTGCAATCGTGTGTGGCATCGCGCGTTTTAATGACAAGCCTTGTGTATTGATTGGTCATCAAAAAGGACGGGGCACTAAAGAGCGCACCTATCGCAATTTTGGTATGCCAAAACCTGAGGGTTATCGCAAAGCTTTGCGCGTGATGAAAATGGCAGAAAAATTTCGCATGCCGATATTTACTTTTATTGATACGCCTGGCGCCTATCCAGGTGTTGAAGCGGAAGAACGCGGTCAATCCGAAGCGATTGGCCGTAATATTTTTGAGATGATCAAGCTGCGCACGCCCGTGATTGCGACCGTGATTGGTGAAGGTGGGTCAGGCGGCGCTTTGGCTATTGCAGTGGCTGATCGTGTATTGATGTTGCAATACTCAACCTATTCAGTGATTTCACCTGAAGGCTGTGCGGCGATTTTGTGGAAAACTGCTGAACGCGCCAGCGATGCGGCGGAAGCTTTGGGGCTGACTGCCTTGCGTTTGAAATCTTTAAAACTGATTGATCAAATCATCAATGAACCTTTAGGCGGCGCACATCGTGATTACGCAGCGATTCAAACTAATGTGAAGCGAGCCTTGATGGACAGCTATCGTCAATTGCAAGATTTGTCATTAGATGATTTGGTCGAAGCGCGTTATCAACGGCATATGGCCTTTGGAATGTTCAAAGAAGTGGCGACTGAAGCAGAATAATTTCGCTCTATATTGATTCTGCCGTACTGACTTTTATTCTGACGCACTTCGCGCTATTCACTTTATGACTGTTCAACACTATTTGCAGTTTGCTGATTTTGACGCTGACTTGTACGCCTATTTATTTAAGCGCACTGCTTTTTTAAAGCGCCAATTTAAAAGTTATATCCCGCATCATCCTTTGCAAGATCGCACTTTGGTAATGGTATTTGAAAAAAATTCGACACGCACACGTTTGTCGTTTGAAGCAGGGATGTATCAATTAGGTGGTCACGCGATATTTATGAATACCCGCGATTCCCAATTGGGACGGGGTGAACCGATTGAAGACGCGGCCAAAGTGATTTCGCGCATGAGCGATTTGATTATGGTGCGCACTTTTGGGCAAGAAGTGATTGAAACTTTTGCCGCCAATTCCTATGTGCCAGTGATTAATGGTTTGACCAACGAGCATCATCCTTGCCAAGTTTTCGCGGACATTTTTACTTATGTTGAGGCCAGAGGCCCGATTCAAGGCAAAACCGTGACCTGGATTGGTGACGCTAACAATATGATGTATTCGTGGATACAAGCGGCGGAAGTCTTAGATTTTCATTTGCACATTGCGACCCCGGCCACTTATGCGCTTGATCGGACGCGTTTGTCGCCCAAAGCCAGTCAGTTTGTCAGCACGACACATGATCCCAAAGAAGCTTGTCGAGGTGCACATTTGGTCACCACCGATGTGTGGACCAGCATGGGTTATGAATCAGAAAATGCAGCGCGTTTGACGGCGTTTGAAACCTTTATTGTTGATGATGAAAAAATGGCTAGCGCTCATCCCGATGCGGTATTTATGCACTGCTTACCCGCGCATCGGGGCGAAGAAGTCTCTGCCAGCGTGATTGATGGCGCACAGTCTTTAGTGTGGGCCGAAGCAGAAAATCGCTTGCACGTACAAAAAGCGCTAATGGAATATTTACTCATCGGGCGTATCGTTAATCTGGGTGATTAAATTTTGCAACATGTAACAATCGCAGTACCCGCAGTACCCACAACACCTTAGCAAAAATCATACGAATAATTAAGGAGAACCAAGGATGGAGCAGTTTATTCAGCAGTTAGTCAATGGTTTGGTGACCGGCAGTATGTATGCGCTGATCGCACTAGGCTATACGATGGTGTATGGAATTTTGAACTTGATCAATTTTGCTCATGGCGATGTTTTGATGATCGGTGCAATGACCGCGATGACCGTGATCAAATTAACGCAAACCATTTTTCCGGATTGGCCAGGGTGGTTGTTATTTTGCACTGGACTCTTGGTTGCGACCCCTGTGTGTATTTTTTTAAATATTGGAATCGAACGATTCGCCTATCGACCTTTGCGTAATAAACCGCGTTTAGCCCCGCTGATCACCGCGATTGGTGTGGCGCTGTTATTGCAAGTGCTTGCTAAATTATTTTTTGGCACTAAAAATCATACCTTTCCTGATTTGTTGCCAACGGAATCAATCAATATTTTGTCGTTGTTTAATTTAGAAGTATTTGTGACCCCGACCAAAATCATTACCTTGATTTCTGCACTGATTGTGATGTTTGGTTTGATTATTTTGGTGGAAAAAACCAAAATGGGGCGAGCGATGCGCGCTACTGCAGAAAATCCAACAGTTGCTGGTTTGATGGGCGTTAACACCAATCGCGTGATTTCATTTACCTTTGGTTTGGGCGCCGCACTGGCGGCTTTAGCTGGGTTGATGATTGCCGCTAATTATTCGATTGTGAATTTTTATATGGGTTTTTTACCCGGTCTTAAAGCATTTATCGCCGCAGTCTTGGGTGGTATCGGCAACATTTATGGTGCGATGTTGGGCGGTATTTTATTAGGCGTTATCGAGTCGATGGGCGCGGGTTATATCGGTGATTTGACAGGAAACTTTTTGGGTAGCAATTACCAAGATATTTTTGCATTTATCGTGTTAATCATTGTGCTGAGTTTCCGTCCTAACGGCATTATGGGTGAGCGTGTAGGGGATCGCGCTTAAGCTATTTTGATCAATTCACTGAGCGTACAAATCTTGGCAAAATGCGGCTATTCACAATCATTAAATCGGTTTGGTGAGTAAGGGCAGTTTGCCAAGAGATATTAAAAAAATTAAGGAGCATTGGGTATGAATGAAATAATGAAGTGGTTGAAAAAAAATCCGTATTGGGCCCTTGCGTTTATCACAGTGGCTTTGTTTTTTGTACCCTTCATTGCCGCTTTGGGCGGGAATGCGTGGGTACGAATTATTGATTCGGCCTTGTTATATGTAATCTTGGCTTTGGGGCTCAATATCGTCGTTGGTTACGCCGGTTTGCTGGATTTAGGTTATATCGCGTTTTACGCGGTGGGTGCTTATGTCACAGGCTTGTTGGCTTCTCCACAAATGGCGGTGGTCATGGCATCGTTTGCTGATCAGTATCCGATGATCGGTGATTTCTTGGTTACGGTGCTAGGCGCACAAGTCGCTCAAGACGGATTACATTTATCAATCTGGGTCATCATTCCTTTGGGCGCATTGTTCGCGGCCTTAGCGGGCGCAGTCCTAGGCGCACCGACTTTAAAACTGCGCGGTGATTATTTAGCCATTGTGACTTTGGGTTTTGGTGAAATTGTTCGGATTTTTACTAACAACTTAAACGCGCCAGTCAATATCACTAATGGGCCCCAAGGGATTGACCGAATCGACGGCGTACATTTATTCGGCGTTGATTTTGCCGGAGTCGGCAACGAAGTCAGCGTGTTTGGCATGACCTTGCATCCGACACAGGTCTATTACTACTTGTTCTTATTCCTCACCATCATCACGATTATTCTGTGCCTGCGTTTGCAAAATTCGCGATTGGGTCGGGCGTGGATGGCGATTCGTGAAGATGAAGTCGCGGCCAAATCCATGGGGATTAACACACGCAACGTCAAGTTATTGGCGTTTGCGATGGGGGCGAGTTTTGGCGGAGTCTCAGGTGCTTTATTCGCTTCGTTCCAACAATTTATTTCACCCGAGTCTTTTGTTTTGCCAGAATCAATTGTGATTTTGGCGATGGTGGTGTTAGGTGGAATGGGACACGTTCCAGGCGTGGTATTAGGTGCGTTGTTATTGGCGTCCTTGCCTTTGGTGTTGTTATACGTGCCAACAGTCGATTTAGGTTTTATACAAATTGATCGCGTCGTTGTTCGCGAAATGGTTTTTGCCTTAGCGATGATTTTTACCATGTTGTATCGTCCTTACGGTTTGTGGCCCGCGCCCAAACATGGCATTAAGTCCAGTGACGCTGAAAAAGGAGACACAAAATGAGCGTGCCTATGTTGCAGTTAAAAAACGTATCCAAACGCTTTGGCGGATTACAAGCCTTAACCGATGTCTCTTTGAGCGTCGCCAAAGGATCAATTTATGGTTTGATTGGCCCTAATGGTGCTGGTAAAACGACTTTGTTTAATGTGACCACCGGATTGTATCAAGCGGATGAAGGAGCTTTTTTATTGGACGGTAAACCTTATCGTACTTCGGCGCCACATTTGTTAGCCGGTCAAGGAATTGCGCGAACTTTCCAAAACATTCGCTTGTTTGGACAAATGAGTGCTCTTGAAAATGTGATGGTGGGTCGTCATGTCCGTTCGAAGGGAGGCGCGTGGGGGGCGATGTTGCGCACGCCAGCGACTCAACGAGAGGAAATCTCAATTCGAGTCAAAGCGCAAGAGCTGTTAGATTTTGTGGGGATTGGACAGATGGCCAACAATATCGCCAGTACTTTGTCCTATGGTCACCAACGCCGTTTGGAAATTGCTAGAGCACTGGCGACCGAGCCTAAATTACTAGCGCTTGATGAACCTGCTGCTGGGATGAACTCTAGTGAGAAAAAAGAATTGCAAGAGTTATTGAAAAAAATCAAAGCATTGGGAATCACGATTTTGTTGATTGAACACGATGTTAAATTGATGATGAGCTTGTGTGATCGAATTAGCGTATTGGATTACGGCAAATGTATTGCTGAAGGTTTGCCCGGAGAAATTCAAAGCAATGCGGCGGTGATTGAAGCGTATTTAGGAGGAGGCGCACATGCGTAATATCATGTTAGAAGTTAAAAATTTATCGGTGCATTACGGTGGAATTTGTGCCGTTCGAGAAGTTAATTTACAAGTTGCAGAAGGAGAGTTAGTGACCTTGATTGGTGCTAATGGTGCGGGTAAATCAACGACCTTAAAAGCGATTACCGCGTCGCAAGTTGAATCGGCAAAAGTCACCGGCAGTATTGCGTATTTGGGGCAGGACATCAGCACATTGCCGATCGCTAAACGCGCCGCGCAAGGACTGGTTTTAGTTCCTGAAGGTCGTGGAATTTTGACGCGCATGACGGTGCTGGAAAATCTGCACATGGGCGCATATCTGCGTGACGATAAAGAAGGTGTTGAAGCAGATATTGAAAAAATGTTTGGCCTGTTCCCGCGCTTAAAAGAACGGGCGCAGCAATTGGCCGGAACTTTATCGGGTGGTGAACAACAAATGTTAGCTATGACGCGCGCCTTGATGTTGCAACCTAAGCTCTTGTTGTTAGATGAGCCTTCAATGGGTCTCTCGCCCATCATGGTTGAAAAAGTCTTTGAAGTGGTGCAAATGATTGCGTCCCAAGGCGTGACCGTGTTATTAGTCGAACAAAATGCGAAGCTCGCGCTGAAAATTTCGCAACGTGCGTATGTGATGGAGTCAGGCGCGGTGACGATTGAAGGTAACTCCTCGCAGTTGTTGAATGATGAGCGAATTCGTCGCGCGTATTTAGGCGAATAAGGAGTTCAGTGCTGAGTGTGCAGTTGGAAAATGCTGACTCTAAAAAGGCGATGTTCTTATTTAGAACATCGCCTTTTTTAATTCCAGTGGTGATTAGAACTGCCTTTAATCACCACCCATTTTTAAATTATTAGAACTAATTTTTAGCGTACAAATCCACGTATTCATGAACTGGCATGGCTTCAAGACTTGCTTGATTGTTTGATGCTTCCCAAATTGCCGCTTGTTGTTTCGCGGGAAAAACACGCGCCAAGTTGGTTTTAAATTTGGCTTCCAACAAGGGAATACCGTCTTTACGACGACGCGCGTGACCAATGGGATATTCAACCACGACTTCAGGTAATACGCTGCCGTCTTTGAATTCAAGCGTTAAGGCGTTGGCGATTGAACGTTTGGCGGGATCGTGATAGTCCTTAGTGAATTGAGGATCTTCGACACAATTAATCACATCACGCAGCACATCAATACGCGCGTCGTTGGCGATTTCATTCTCGTAATCTTGTGCGGTTAAACGACCAAAAATTAAAGGCACTGCTACCATGTATTGAATGCAATGATCGCGATCAGCAGGATTGTCCAAGGGGCCTTTTTTATCGATGATGCGGATACAGGCTTCGTGGGTGCGAATGGTGATTTTTTTGATGTCGGCAACCGTTTTCCCTTTTTTCTGCAAGGTTTGATGCAAAGTCATCGCCGCTTCAACCGCTGTTTGCGAATGGAACTCGGCGGGGAATGAGATTTTGAACAATACGTTTTCCATCACATAACTGCCGTAAGGGCGTTGGAATTTAAAGGCTTGACCTTTAAACGACACGTCATAAAAACCCCATGTTTTAGCCGACAAGACCGATGGATAACCCATTTCGCCAGTTTTCGCAATCAATGCCAAGCGTACGGCGCGACTGGTCGCATCGCCTGCCGCCCAGCTTTTACGTGAACCTGTATTGGGTGCGTGGCGATAAGTGCGCAAAGATTGACCATCCACCCATGCTAATGACACTGCGTTAATGACTTCATCGCGTGAGAGGCCAAGCATTTGCGCGACGACCGCAGTGGAGGCCACTTTGACCAACAATACGTGATCTAAACCGACTTTATTGAACGAGTTTTCGAGTGCGATACAACCTTGAATTTCGTGCGCTTTAATCATTCCAGTTAACACCGTTTTCATCGTCAGTGGTTTGTTACCGACCGCGACTGCATTGCGTGACAACCAATCAGCTACCGCCAAAATACCACCCAAGTTATCCGAAGGATGACCCCATTCAGCAGCTAACCAAGTGTCGTTAAAGTCTAACCAGCGAATCATTGCGCCGATGTTGAACGCCGCTTGTACGGGGTCTAATTGATAAGGTGTTCCTGGAACTTTCGCACCGTTTGGTACCACGGTCCCGGGAACAATTGGCCCCATCAATTTGGTGCAAGCCGGGTAAGTTAAGGCTTCCAAGCCGCAACCCAAAGTGTCGATTAAGCAATGACGCGCTGTTTCGTAAGCGACTGCATTTTTGATTTCATAATTCAAAACGTAATCAGCGATGTCAATCAAGACTTGATCGGGTTGTGGTCTAACGTTAGAGATGTGTGCAGACATAGATAGTTAAAAGAGAGAATTAAAAAGTAAAAAAAAGATACACCGCCAATTAAATACGTTCGCGCAGAGGGACAAAAGTTTGATTGTCTGGGCCGATGTAATTGGCGTTAGGACGAATAATTTTGTTATCAATACGTTGTTCGATAATGTGAGCACTCCAGCCACTGGTGCGGGCAATCACAAACAAGGGGGTAAACATGGCAGTGGGAATTCCCATCATGTGATAAGACACCGCCGAGAACCAATCCAAATTGGGAAACATTTTTTTGCTGTCCCACATGACCGATTCCAAGCGATCAGCAATATCAAACATTTTCATTGATTGCGCTTCTTGTGACAGATTGCGCGCGACTTCTTTAATCACTTTATTGCGTGGATCACTGATGGTGTAAACCGGATGACCAAAGCCGATGACCACTTCTTTATTAGCGACACGCGCACGAATATCGGCTTCGGCTTCGTCTGGATTGGCGTAACGTTTCTGGACTTCAAACGCGACTTCGTTTGCACCGCCATGTTTGGGGCCGCGCAAGGCGCCGATACCCCCAACGATTGCCGAAAAAATATCTGAACCTGTACCGGTAATAACTCGACTGGTAAAGGTTGAGGCATTGAATTCGTGTTCAGCGTACAAATTCAGAGAAACGTGCATCGCTTTGATCCAGCTTGGTGGTGGAGCTTTGCCGTGGAGCAAATGCAAGAAGTGACCGCCGATGGAGTCATCATCCGTTTCCAGGTCAATGCGTTTGCCGTTGTGCGTAAAGTGATACCAATACAAAAGCATCGAACCCAAGCTTGCCATTAAGCGATCGGCGATTCCACGCGCATCAGGCAAATTGTGATCGTCTTTTTCTGGCATGACGCAACCTAAAGCGGACACTCCTGTACGCATCACATCCATCGGATGGGTTGCGGCGGGGAGGGCTTCCAAAATCAGTTTGACTGATTGCGGAATACCGCGCAGAGAATGCAGTTTTTGCTTATAGCTGCGCAGTTCTGCTACCGTCGGCAAGTGGTCGTACACGAGTAGATGCGCGATTTCTTCAAATTCGCAAGTGCTTGCAATATCTAAAATATCGTAACCACGGTAGTGCAAATCATTGCCGTTTTGACCCACGGTACACAAGGCGGTATTGCCTGCAACGACGCCAGAGAGGGCGACTGATTTTTTAACTTTTGGGGCTGGAGAATCGCTCATAGTCAATCATATAAAAAAAGAAAAGAGGGTGTTTCAGAACAATGTTGTCAGCTTATTTTTTAGTGGCAAACAATTCATCTAAACGACGTTCGTAATCGTGATAAGCAATGCGATCGTAAAGTTCCATACGTGTTTGCATTAAATGAATTACGTTTTGCTGCGTGCCGTCTTTGCGCACTGCTTCGTACACTGACTCTGCGGCGCGGTTCATCGCACGAAAGGCCGATAAGGGATACAAGACCATCCCAACCCCCACGCCTTTAAGTTCGACAGTGGTAAAAAGAGGGGTCGCACCAAACTCGGTGATATTGGCCAGAATCGGCACATTGACGGCTTTGGCAAATTTTTCATACATCGCCAAATCAGTGATCGCTTCTGGAAAAATCGCATCTGCACCTGCTTCGACAAATGCGACTGCACGCTCAATTGCGGCGTCTAGACCTTCAACCGCAATCGCATCGGTACGCGCCATGATGACGAATTGATCGTCAGTACGCGCATCAACTGCGGCTTTGACGCGGTCTATCATTTCTTGTTTGGTGACGATTTCTTTATTAGGGCGGTGGCCGCAGCGTTTAGCGCCGACTTGATCTTCGATATGCATCGCGGCAACGCCTGCTTTAATCATCGCGCGTGTAGTCCGAGCAACGTTAAACGCTGATGCGCCAAAACCGGTATCAACGTCAACCAATAAAGGGACAGGGCACACGTCGGTAATTCGTCGGGCATCGGTGAGAACATCGTCTAAGTTTGAAATACCCAAATCAGGCAGCCCCAAAGAGCCAGCCGCAACACCACCACCTGATAGATAAATCGCTTTAAATCCGGCACGTTGCGCGAGCAAGGCGTGATTGGCGTTAATGGTTCCGATGATTTGCAGCGGTGATTCTTGAACTAATGCGGCACGAAATCGTGCACCAGGAGAGGTTTGAGGCATGATGTATAAGAAAAAATAAAACGTTCAGAATGGAATGTGAAGGGGATTTAAAAGGGGGGCTGAAAAGGGGGCACAATTTGATCGCGTTCTATGAAAATGCCGCACTGGACCGATTAGCCCTAATTGTCTGAAGTGCGGCTTACGCCTTGATTACCGTTGAACTGATGATATTTTGAAATGGTTCACTCAATCAATCAGGCAATCGATTATTGAGTGCGTCAAAGTTGACGGATTCGAACTTTTGCAGCGTGGTATTGTGCTTCTAAAGAGTCAATCAAATCTTGCGTGGATAGCACGGTGTCGATCGTCCCCACGCCTTGCCCAGCGCCCCAAACATCTCGCCATGCTTTGGCTGAAGGGTTATTTAAGGCAAGTTTTTCACCAATTTTTACCGCCTCTGGCTGCGGTAAATTTGTCGGGTCAAGCCCCAATGCCACGATGCTGGGTTTTAAATAATTGCCTGGAATACTGGTGAAATAAGGTGTGTAGAGAATATCGGCGGCATTCGATTGCACAATGCAGTCTTTGTATTCGGGCGCGGCGTGCGCCTCTGTGGTCGCGATAAAGCGCGTTCCCATATACGCAAAATCAGCACCCATAACTTGCGCGCTTAAAACATCTGCGCCGGTGCTAATGGTGCCAGCCAGTGCCAGCGGGCCGTTAAAAAATTGACGAACTTCGTTGACAAAAACAATCGGGTTATAAGTTCCAGCGTGGCCGCCCGCACCCGCACACACCAAAATCAAACCATCGACGCCTTCGGCGATTGCTTTTTGTGCATGGTGCACGTTAATTACGTCGTGCAACAGCATGCCACCGTAACTGTGTACGGCATCGATCACAGCGCGCGACAGGCCCAAACTGGTAATCACAATGGGTACGCGGTATTTGACGCAGAGCGCCATGTCTTCTTGTAAACGCGTATTGCTCGAATGAACAATTTGGTTAATCGCAAAAGGTGCGATGGGTATGCTGGACTTTTGAGTGTTATTTGTGGTGCGCGCGGCCTCACAACCTGCGATAATTTTTTGCAACCAGGTTTCTAAAACGCCTTCGCCGCGTGCGTTGAGCGCGGGAAAACTGCCAATCACGCCACTCGTGCATTGCGCTAACACCAAATCCGGTTGCGAAACAATAAACATCGGCGCAGCGATGATCGGCAAGCGCATTTGAGCGAGAAGATTTTGAACGAGTGCCATAAGCTTAATCAAAAAATATAAAAGTGCGGCGCAGTAAGTACAAGCTGTTTTTTGGCAATGCTTTGATTTGACAATGCTTTTTTAAACACTTTGTTCTTTGAGTGCGCGGCGCAAAATTTTTCCGATATTTGACTTGGGCAATTCATCTCTAAACTCAATTTTTTTGGGCACCTTGTAACCCGTCATTTGCGTTCGACAAAAATCAATAATCATTTGTTCAGTCAAATTAGGATCTTTGCGAACAATAAAAAGCTTCACCGCTTCGCCGGTATTGGGGTCCGATACACCCAGCGCCGCGACTTCTAATACGGCCGGATGATGGGCGACGATTTCTTCGATCTGATTAGGATAAACATTGAATCCTGACACTTTGATCATGTCTTTTTTGCGGTCAACTAAAAATACAAAACCTTGAGGATTGATGTAGCCAATATCGCCCGTTTTTAAAAAACCATCGGCACAAAATACTTGTCGCGTTTCGTCCTCTCGTTGCCAGTAACCCGACATCACTTGCGGGCCTTTGACACAAATTTCGCCCAGTTCGCCTTGTGCGACTTCGACTTCGGCTTCATCGCGAATCGAGACTATGGTTGAGGAAATCGGCAGACCGATTGATTGATTGACCGCATCTTTAGACAAAGGATTGATCGTGACGGCAGGCGAGGCTTCGGTTAAGCCATAGGCTTGTGCCAAAGTAATGCCCGTGACGGCGAGCCATTTGTCGGCGACGGCTTGTTGTACCGCAGCACCGCCCCCTAAAGTCAAACGTAAAGACGAAAAATCCAATTTTGAAAAATCAGGGTGATTTAATAGTGCGTTAAATAAAGTATTGACGCCGGTAAAAATGGTAAATTGATGTTTTGCCAGCGTTTTGATAAATCCAGGAATGTCGCGCGGATTGGCGATCAAAATATTTTTCGCGCCAAATCGCATAAAGGTCAAACAATTCGCCGTCAAAGCAAAAATGTGATATAGCGGTAATGCAGTAATGATGGTTTCACCACCTTCACGTCCGCCCGCACCAATCCACGCACACGATTGCAGTACGTTAGACACCATATTGCCATGCGACAACATCGCGCCTTTTGAGGGGCCTGTTGTGCCGCCGGTATATTGTAGAAATGCCAAGCTGTCATGCGACAACTGTGCTTTGATGGCCGCCGCGTTAAACCCCTGATGTTGCGCGCCACGAGCCAGTGCCGCTTGAAATGAGTAGTGTCCTGACAGTTCCCAAGCCGGTACCATTTTTTTAATATGACGCACCACCAGATTGATGATCGTACCTTTGACGGCGCCCAATAATTCGCCTAAAGAGGTGACCACCACGTTGGTAATCGCAGTTTCTGGGATGATTTTGATCAGAGTATTCGCAAAATTTTCTAGGATGACGATGGTTTGTGCGCCAGAGTCTTTGAGTTGCTGCTGTAGTTCGGGCGCGGTGTACAAGGGATTGCAGTTGACCGCGATGGCACCGGCGCGCAGCGTGCCAAATAGGGCAACGGGGTATTGCAAAATATTGGGCATCATTAAGGCAACGCGATCGCCCGGACGAACTCCAATAGAGGATAAAAATTGCGCAAACGCCAGGCTTTTTTCGTCCAGTTCTTGATACGACAAATCCACCCCCATGCTGTGATAAGCAGGGCGTTGCGCAAATTTTTTGACGCTCTCATCAAATACGTGAACTAAAGAGGGGTATTCTGAGGGATCAATCGTCGCTGGCACACCAGCGGGGTAATTTTTAATCCAAATTGCTTCCATAAGAGATTCTCCTTTGTGTGAATTTGATGTGTCTCGATCAGTTTAATTGTGATTTTGTCGGCGTCGATATTTTCTTTGTGCTAACGGGGTTTCTAATTATTGCCATTTTGATCCAAGAGCGACACGTGTTGCTTCGTCAACAGTGTGAAATGACCGATGCACTAAAATATACACTAATCTGCTGGCGCGTTTTTTTGTTGCGTTGCTGGCTGACAATATGGTGCTACGCGGCGAAACAGGATATTTCAACAATGACGCCGGCATCGGGTTTTTACTTTACCTCGAAAATTCTATTACCATGCTCTTTAATCAAATTAAGGTATTTATTGACACCTGCGCGCGCACCGTCATTCGTTTTTTCTTCGCCCCCCTTTTGCCAAATGGCCAGTATTCTGATGCGTTCAATCGCGTCACCTACCGCCCCGACATTGATGGGCTGCGTGCCATCGCGGTGCTTGCCGTCATCGGCTTTCATGCCTTTCCCAATTGGGTGCACGGCGGTTTTGTTGGCGTGGATATTTTTTTCGTGCTGTCGGGTTTTTTGATCACTGGCATTTTGCTCAATCAACTGCAAGCC
>JAVKLU010000068.1:0-48983 GCA_031538895.1 Burkholderiaceae bacterium
ACTTCTATAAATACAGAATGTGCGGATGAAGTGCGAGGCGCACAGCACACAGAAACCGGAGCGTACATACAGTACGTGAGGATTTCGCGTACTGCGCAACAAAGCAATTCGCCGCAAAAATGAATTGATAGAAGTGCCCTCAACTTTATTCCAACCAGGCGCATAGAACGTCCAGTCCTAGGTGATTGACTCGCTGGTGCGCTGCAGCACGAACTGAAGGTTTGGCATGGCAGCCGACCGACAATCCTGACACCGCCATCATTTTTAAATCGTTGGCGCCATCGCCCACTGCTATGGCTTGATCTGGGCGGGCATGAATTTTTTGGGCCATATCGCACAACAGATCGGCTTTGGCTTGCGCATCAACGATTCGATTGATTAAACGCCCCGTTAATACGCCCTTATCGATTTCTAAAACATTGGCGTATTGCGCGTCCATCCCCAATTGGTCCAACACAATTTGGGTGAAATAGGTAAAACCTCCTGATACGATGGCCGTGTGCAATTGGGCGGCGCGAGCCCGTGTCACCAAATTCTGCGCACCTTCGGTGTAGCGCAGTTTTTCCTGAACGACGTAGTTCAATGCGCTGACAGGCGTGCCTTTTAATAAACGCACACGTTCCAACAGGCTATTAGAAAAATCGACTTCACCACGCATAGATCGCATCGTAATGGCGGCGATTTGTTCTTTTAATCCGAGATAAGCACCCAGTTCATCAATGCATTCAATCGTGATCAAGGTGGAATCCATATCGCACACCAGCAGGCGGTAATCGGTCCAACGCGGTAATTGAGTAAATTGTGCGCATTCGACCATGAGCGCGTGGGCGGCCTCAGACAAGGCAGGAAAATCAATTGCGCGATCTTCGTAAATCGTCGTGACATAAGGCGCAAGCGCGGTTGGCGTGCGAGTTAAGAGCCGTTTTAAGTGAAATTGTTGCGCCAATGCAGGCAAAGTTTGCGCAGCAGTATCAGGGCGTGAAGTTAAAAAAATCGGCATAAAAACAAGAGTATTAAAAGAGTCAAAATAGTTTTTGGGTGATTTAGCAAAGAGCAGTCACATTGCCATCTGAAGAGCTACTTGATACCGCGTACGCGCCTAAGACTTCATCCCACAAAGCTTCGATACGGGCGCATTCGAGAGGTCTTTGCGTGCGCGCTACGCGGCCACTGGTATCATTTTGCAGCGCCAATTGATGATGTAAATGACGCAAAGCGCGATACGCGAGGACGCAATTCTCTGCGCTATCTTGACTGACATAACCCAGTTGTGCAGCCAAACGCAATAACGCGATGTTGCCGACGTTTTTCGATAAATCAGGATGTGGGCGCGCCAGTATCCAAAATTGCACGATGAATTCGAGATCAATCATGCCGCCGCGATCGTGTTTCAAATGAAATTCATGTTCAGATGGTGGATTTGCCGCACGCATTTTGGCGCGCATCGCGACCAATTCCGCACCGAAAATTGCCGCGTCGCGCGGCGTGGATAAGACTTCATTGCGTACCTGATCGACACGCGCGCACACTGCAATGTCACCCGCGCAACAGCGCGCACGTGTGAGTGCCTGATGTTCCCACAACCATGCCGAATTTTGGTGGTAGTTCGTAAATGCATTTAAAGAGCAGGCCATTACGCCGCTGGCGCCATTAGGCCGCAGGGCTAAATCCACTTCAAACAAAATTCCTGAGGACGTCGGTGTGGTCATCAAACTGGAAAATTTTTGTACCAATTTGACGTAGTGATAGGCCGCGCTGTCGTCGGCGTCGTCGTAGACAAACACCAAATCCAGATCAGAGCTGTAACTTAATTCTTTGCTGCCCAATTTGCCATAACCAATCACCGCAATTTTGGGCGCGGGTAAATGAGTTTTTGGCAACAATTGCCACGCCAGTTGCAAAGTGACGGCGATCAAAATATCGGCCAGTAAAGAGAGCTCATCGGACAACTGTTCGACCGTTAATTCACCTGACAGATCGCGTAGTAACAGTGCAAACAATTGCGTTTGATGGTGTTCGCGCAAGACGATTAACTGTTGTTCGAGATCGTCCCGATGGTAGGTGATGACTTTATTCAACTGTTGCGTAAACAGTGCGGCATCAAATGGAGTCGGTGTAATTAAATCATCCAGCAAAATCGGATGCTGATTTAAATAATGCGTGGCCCAGGCGCTTGCTTGTTGTAGCTGTAAAAGCTTGTTGAGCACCTTTGGGTATTCCAATAGTAAAGACAAATACACCGGACGCCCGACGATTTTCACTATAAATTCGCTAAAGCGTTTGACGGTCAAGGCGGTGCGGTCCTTGTCTTTTGATTGCGCACTCATATATTGATCGACTTGTTGCGTCAGTCGGTAAATTTTTTTCTGTACATCTTCTTTGGCGTGAGCGATTCGATGATGCGCATATAAATCAGCCCAAATCGAAGCCGCGCTGGCCAGTTCATCATCGGCGTTATTGGCCTCGTTATTGACCTCTTGACTATTTTGCGCAACATCCGGTTCATCAAATAGTGCGTGAAAATGCTGCGCGACAATGTTTCGATGCAGGTTTAAATCAGCCAAAAATTGTGCATAGTCATTGATGGCTAATAAATCACACAAACGTTTTTGGGTCAGCTCGTCGGCGGGCAGATAGTGATTTTGAGCATCTTCCACAAATTGAATCGCATGCTCGACACGACGCAAAAAATCATATGCGGCTAATAACTCCGCCACGGTTTCTTTGGCCATGATGTTCAATTTTTCTAAAGTGCGTAAGCTTGCGCGCGTACTTTTGAGTTGCAGCTCGGGCGTTCGACCAGCGCGTAACAGTTGCGGCATTTGTGCCAGAAACTCAATTTGCCGAATGCCACCATGACCGATTTTGACGCTGTCGGTATAGCGACTGTTTTGGTGGGCTTGGCGTTGCGCTTCAGTGCGAATTTGGTGATGCATTTCGCGCAAGTGTTGAATCACCGCAAAATCTAAATAACGCCGATACACAAAAGGGCGAACGATTTCCGTTAACTCTGCGATCGCATCGACTGGTCCTGTGACCGCGCGCGATTTTTGCCAAGCGTAGCGTTCCCACTCGCGCCCTTGGGTATAAAAATAATTTTGCAACATGTTAAATCCGCACACCAGAGGGCCTGACCCACCGTTGGGACGCAAGGCCGTATCAACGCGAAAGACAAAACCCTCGGCTTGAACCTCGCTCAAACTGTTGAATAATCGTTGTCCCAGCTTAGTAAAAAACTCGTGATTAGACAGGCCTTTTTCGGTTTCGCCTTCTTCGGGGTATACAAAAACCAAGTCAATATCGGAGGACACATTTAATTCAGCGCCGCCTTGCTTGCCCATCGCGATTACTAACAAATATTGTTCACTATTGCTCTCTGCACCTATGGGCGCACCATAACGCGCCAGTAGCTGTTGATGGTGATGTGCGACTAATTGCGCCACCGCGCGATCGGCGAAGCGCGTCATGGTGGTGACGACTTCGTCGAGGCCGCATTGAAAATACAAATCGCGCACCAGCAAATGCGCAATGACTTGCGGGCGTAGTCGGCGCAGATAAGAGTCGATATCGCTGGTTTGATGACATTCACTAGGGACGTCAAAACGTGCGGGATCAAAAGGTTTTTGGGTGCTGATTAAAAAATCCGCCACAAAATTCGGCGTCTTTTGTTCCTGCTGATTTAACCAATGATCTAAAAAGATTGACCCCGCGCGCAAACGGCGCGTCGATTCAATCAGTAAAGAGTCGTTAATATCGGAAGAATGGGACATACGAGATCCAATTGATGTCGATGATTTTAAGAACCCCGATTGTCTCGTATCCTTGTCTTGAGAATAGACGCAGGTTTTATGTGCGGTATCTAGGCGATTGCTGCGGTGATTGTTTAGATGATTAAACAAATAACAATAATTTATGAAAGTCAGTGTAGTGTTCAAAAATATTGGGCGTGTGTGTCGAGCTGTTCTAATCACCTTGGCCTGTCTGTTAGTGCTACTGTGGGCGGTGTTGCAGTTTTGGGGATTTGAAAAAATTACCAGCTACAAACCGCAGTTGGAAGCACAAATCAGTCAGGTTTTGAACAGTCGCGTCACGATTGATCACCTCTCATTGGCTTGGGATTGGGGGCGTCTGCGTGCTGATGTGCGGGGGTTGAATATTTATCGCAAAGGCGAGAACGCCGCGGCGGTGAGTGCACAGGATGCTTATGTGATTGTGTCCTGGCGCAGTTTGTGGGCCGGCATGCCCATACTGGCGCACGCTCAGCTAAACCGACCGTATATTGAAATCGTGCGCAATGCTGAAGGTCAGTTGTACTTTGCCGACTATATGATAGACATGACGAAAAAAGGTGATGGCAGTGGTGCCAGAATTTTCTTTTCACAACCCAGTATTGCGATTGCACAAGCGCGCGTGCTGTGGCGCGATCACACCAGTAACGGCCGCGCGATCATTTTGGATGAGACCAATGTCGAGATCAGTAATGGTCAGTTATCCCATCGTTTTGATATTCAAGCGCGTTTGAATATTGAGTCAGAAAAAACCGATAAAAGCGCGAACCAAGAGGCGTCCGTACTGAGCTTAAAAATTCAAGCCGATATGGCGCACGAAGTTTTTGCCGTAGATTTTGCCGACACGTCAAAATGGCGTGGTGTGATTCGTGCGCAATTGCCGCAACTTGATTTGGCGCGGGTCTACGATGTCAGCGGCGCATTGGCCGGATATTTGCCTGAAGTTATTCAGGAAGCCCGCACACAAATTAAACCGCTGTCGGGGATGCTGGATTTGGACGTCATGACGCGTATCGATCAATTGCAAGTGCACGAAATCACGGGCGCATTTCATTTAGCGCAATTAAATTTACCCCTGCCCCAAAATTCAGCATTGGTGCCGTCGCAATCGTATCAATTGAAGGCGATTAAAACGCAGTTTTCATATCAATCACAAGCGCCAAAATTATTTGAACTGCGCTTAAAAAATATCAATATCGAAGCGCTCAAAGGCGTCACTTTTTCACCCAGTCCGATTCGCATCGTGCGCGACACCCCCAGCCGCGTCAAAATTACGATGGACGATATGGCGTTCTCGCCATTGCTGGTGTTGGCACAAAACTTGCCGCTCATCGCGCGCTATCGCAATCCTTTGTTGGCCTTATCGATTGATGGACAGGTCAAAGGACTGGCGCTGGAATTTGACGGTGCACAATTCAAAATTGCCGCGCAATTAAAAGACCTCAATGCACATTCACGCGAGGGCAAGGGCGAGGGTGGGAGTATTACGCCCTTGGTCAAAGGATTTAACGCGACAATCGCGGGTGACGATCAGCAGGGTCAGTTGAGCGCCAACGCGCAAATGTTTGGTGCGCTCTTACCCGACATCATGGATAAAAATGCCAGCGTGATTGAAAATTTAGCTTTGAATCTTGATTGGACGCATGCCGTGACAGCGGCGGAAATCAAAAAAGCGGGATATCAAAAAGTGGCTTATCAACAAGGGTTGAATCAAAAAGCGGTAAATCAACAAGTGCTAAATACGGACAAAGGAAGTTCTCTGCCCGAATCCAATTCAAATCATCACTGGAAGTTCAATATCACGCAACTGGATTTTGATCAAGCGGCGTTGAAGTGGCGCAGTCAAGGTGTGTATCAGTTGAATACAGAACCAGGCGCAAAATCAGACGCAAAAAATGATCATTTACAACTCAATGCCAAAATTAACCAATTGGAGCTGTCGAGCTTGCATCGCTACATTCCGTATTCGATTGCAGGCGCACGCACATGGTTAAGTGCGGCTTTCAGTCGCGGTACTTTGCGTGATTTGAATTTGGCGCTGAATACTTCTCTGACCCATTTTGAATTACCCACCGAATCACTCAATGAGGAGGGTAAGAATGCCAAGATGCCAGTTAGCACCCCACCGGTATTGAAATTAACGGGCAAAATTACGGCGGCTCAAGTGAACTATTTGCCCGGCGCAAAGGTACAACACAAAGGCGCGACGCTGTGGCCGACTTTGCAAGTCGCGCAGGCTGATGTCTTGATGGAAAACCGTCACCTGACGATTACCTCGCAACAAGCTGAGACCTCGGGGATTGCAGTACATGATTTAAATTTTCAAATCCCCGATTTAACTGCGCCAGTGATTTTGGTGGATGCCAAGGGCACTGGGCCTTTGGCGGGCTTGATTGATTACGTCAATAAAAGTCCAGTGGGCGCCTTGATTGGTAATGTGACCGCTGACATGATGGTTAGCGGCGACAGTGGTTTGGATTTATTGTTGAAACTGCCGCTGGTCGGTAAAGACCCCTTGACGCTCAGCGGACGTGTGCCCTTTAAAGGTAATCATGTTTTGATGACGGCTAAGGCGCCGAAAATTTCAAACATCACAGGTGATGTGACGTTTAATCACAAAGGCGCGAACACGGATGAACTGTATTTTGACTTGTTGGGCGGACGCCATCATTATCGAATTAAAACTGATGATAAAGGTGCGATGCGTGTTGATGGACAGGGCGCGCTGAAAATGGCAGCCTTGCAAGCTTACGCACCGACACAAGCCATTTGGCGCGGTATTTCGGGCGAGCTGCCGTATCAACTGGAGGCCACGATCGCTGATGGCGCGATCAATGCCCAGATCGACAGTTCTGCCCAAGGCTTGGATTTGAAATTGCCGCTGCCGTTTCGCAAAGCAGCCAGTGAGCGCAAACCCTTGTCAATCAGTCTACACAAAGGGCAGAAGCTGGCGCTTGATGCCAAGTGGTTCGGTGCTGAAGGCATTTCGGTTCACGCCAAGGCCGATCAATTGGCGCCCAATAAAGCTTTGGGCAATGGCTTGAGTGCGGACATATTTTTGTCGCGATTTGATTTGAATGAATGGCTGCCTTTTTTAACGCCTGAAAAACCGATTGAGTCGCAAGCTGATGCCGTTTCAGGCACTTTTGATGCGGCCTTGTTGATTCCCAGCGCGCAGTTACCCGTCGCCGATGTCACATTGAAAATCGGCGCGGCACGCGCGTCGTATATTGATTTGGGTGAAGTGGTGCTCGGATTGAATAACGATATTCCTAAAGCGGCCTGGAATTTTTCGCTCAATAGCAAAGTCGCGCAAGCTAAGGGCGCGTGGTTTGCCGCGCCACAACTGGCCAACTCGTGCGTGCAGGGACAGTTTGCGTTTATCCGTATTCCTGCGCCACCGTCGAATCCGACTGCTGCGGCGCCCGCTGCTGAAAATGCGGTGCCAACCGCTAAAGTTGGAGTTGAGGTCAAGCCAGCTCCGCCGCCAACAGCTATACCTCGGGTTCATCGCCCGATGTTTGCCTTGCCAAAAATGGATATTAAAGTTGATGATCTGGTGTTGTTAGATCGGCCTTTGGGCGCTCTTAGCCTGGAAGGAGGGGATTCGCGTGCCCAGCCCAGTGATCAAGATGTGGCGTGGCAATTGACTAAAGCCGAGCTTAAAAACCCGGCGATAAATCTGCACATTACGGGTGCTTGGAATGAACGCAACACACGATTTGCACCCGAAATTCTGATTCATAACGCGGGGATGTTTTTAGATATTTTGCATTTGAAGAATATTTTGGCCGACGGTGCGGGGACTGTTGATGGGCAAGTATCTTGGCTGGGTAATCCCTTGGATTTTGAGATGGCGCGCTTGGACGGTGACGCGCAAGTGCAACTGAATAACGGGAGCATTACCGTAGTCAACATTCCGGCATGGCGTTATTTAAGTTTTTTAAGTTTGCAGTCGTATGCAAATTTAAAAGATGCGTTTTCCAAATATCCTTCTTATGACAAAATTGATGCGGCAGTGATCATTCAAAAAGGACAGTTACAGACTCAGCACGCGACGGTCGAATCCGTGTTTGCGAACGCGAACGCCAAAGCCCAGGTGGATTTAGTCGCACAAAATGTAGACGCTAGGATTGTGTTGCAACCCAAAGTTGATTTGGGGGCGGGGGTGATTTTGTATGGCCTACTGATCAATCCCGTGGTCGCTGTACCTTTGTTTTTATCGCAGTGGTTGGGTTCCTCGTATTTGGAAAGTTGGATTCCGGTTTTGCATATTTATGGTCCGTTTAAGAATGTGAAATTTGAAACCCTTAAGCAGAAATAAGCAAAAATAATCAAAAATAAACATCAACAAATTATTATGAAAGTTGCGGCTCTTCAAATGTGCTCGAGTGCCTCATTGGCGGATAACTTACGCATCGCCAGTGATTTGATTCAACAAGCCGCAGCCGATGGTGCCGAGTTAATCGTGTTGCCCGAATACTGGTGTTTTATGGGTTTGCGTGAGGCCGACAAAATTCGCTTAAGTGAAGAATTTGGACATGGGCCGATACAAGATTTTTTAGCCACCTTGGCACAACGTCAGCGGGTTTACCTCGTCGCTGGAACGATTCCGATTACAGCGGAGTCGGGTAAAGTGTTTAACAGTACGTTGGTGTTTGACAGCGATGGCGCTTGCGTGTGCCGTTACGACAAAATTCATTTGTTTTCGTTTGATAACGGCAGCGAGTCTTATGATGAATCGGCAACGATTTGTCGTGGCGATCAAGTGATGACTTACACCTTGGGTAATGGGTGGAAAATGGGTTTGGCAATTTGTTACGACTTGCGTTTTAGCGAGTTGTTTCGCAGCGCCAAAGAGCCTGATTTTTGGGTCATTCCGGCAGCGTTTACCGCCACGACGGGGATCGCGCATTGGGAAGTCTTATTGCGTGCCCGCGCGATTGAAAATCAGGCTTATGTCATTGCCAGTGCGCAAAGTGGTCGACATGAAAATGGTCGAACGACTTTTGGCCATAGCATGGTGATTGACCCTTGGGGTGTTGTGCTGGCGCAGCAAGATGAAGGGCCGGGCGTGGTCAGTTCGATATTAAAACGGGAACGCATCATGCAAGTACGTCAACAGTTGCCGGCCTTGCGTCATCGGGTGTTGTAAGGACAATATCAATTGAAATGGCATTCGCAAAAATTCCGATTAGCTTAAAAGCGCGCGCTTTGCGCTATCTGTCGCAGCGCGAACACAGCGTTGAGGAATTGCGCCGTAAATTAAAACGATTGACCGATGAGGCCAATGCTGCGCAATTGGAACCATTATTAGTGGATTTACAAACACAAGGTTTTTTATCGAACGAGCGTTATGCGGCAGCGCGGGTTCGAGCGCGTAGTGCGCGTTACGGCAATATGCGCTTGGTCGCAGAACTCAAACAAATGGGCATTGATCCCAGTGCCGCTCAAAATCAGGTTGAGGCCGCGGACGATGAAGTCACGCGAATTCAAGAGTTAATCGCGCGCAAACCGATTCCCAAAGATTTTTCTGAAAAAGCAAAACTCATGCGTTCTTTGCAGATGAAGGGTTTTAGTGGTCAAGCGATCAAAGTCGCGCTCAAAAAGGCCGCGATTGTGGTCGATAGCGACGAGTTTGAATAAAATAAATTTGAGGGCACTTCTATCGATTCATTTTTGCGGCGAATTGCTTTGTTGCGCAGTACGCGAAATCCTCACCTACTGTATGTACGCTCCGGTTTCTGTGTGCTGTGCGCCTCGCACTTCATTCGCACATTCTGTATTTATAGAAGTGCCCTTGAATCAATTGTGTAGCCACGTTTGACGTCGATGTTCGCCAAGTTAGCCAATTTAATGCGTGCAATCGCGGTGCTGAACTAATAAGGCAGGCTGTGTGGCAAACAGTTTCGCCAAACATTCGACGATATACACTGATCGATGTTGGCCGCCCGTGCAACCAATTGCAAGGGTTAAGTAGCTGCGGTTATCGCGCACAAATGCGGGAATGCGTTTGTCTACATATTGATGAATATCGGTGATGGTTTGGGCGACTTCGGGATAGCCTTGTAAAAATTTTTGAACCTCGAGGTCTTTGCCGCTTTGTGGCCGCAGTTGTGTGTCGTAATACGGATTAGGTAAAGTTCTGACATCAAAAATAAAATCAGCCTCGTGCGGCACGCCATTTTTAAAACCAAACGATATCAGGCACAGCGCCATATTGCCGGCGGGGACGTCTAGCCAGTTTTTAATCCATTCTCGTAATTGATTGGGGCGCAAATTGCTCGTGTCAATTCGATGTCCCAGATCAATCAGTGCGCTCAATAATTCACGTTCTGCCGCAATGCATTCGGGTAAAGAGCGTTGGACATTGCTCACCGACAAGGGATGGGGACGACGCGTTTCCGAAAAACGCTGCGTAATGGCGTGGTTGCTGGCGTCTAAAAATAAGAGGCTGACATTGTGTCCTTGTTGCCGCAAGCGCGTCAACATGTCAGGCAGCAAGGCTAAGTGACTGGCACTGCGCGCGTCTATCGTGACCGCCAATGAGCTGATATTTGGTAATTGAGCAACCAGAGTGGGTAATAGTTCGGGCAAGAGATTGTCGACACAGTAATACACACTGTCCTCTAAAACCGTCAGCGCAACGGTCTTGCCCGATCCGGACATGCCGGTAATTAAAATAATGTTCATAAAAAATGTGGGCTGAACTGCCGCAGCAGATTGGCGCTTCAGGAGGTTTTAATGCGCTGAATTCTAGCGGGGTTATTTTTTCAGGGTGCGTTTCAGTCCCTTGCTGCGCGTGATTTCCCAGCGAGCCATTGTCCTTAGGACCTGTAGTTCTGACTGTCATTGCGATGACGACAACAGCGATTAGGCCATAATACCAAGCAAGCTATTCAAGAGAAATAATACGATGACACATTCAATTCGCACCTGCCTTTGGTTCCATGACGGTCGCGGTCGAGAGGCCGCAGAGTTTTACTGTGCATTGATTCCGGAAAGCCGGATCGACGCGATCTTTGATATTTCCGGAGAGGGTAACTCCTGGCTCATCGACTTCACGCTGGGCGGCGCACCGTATCAGATACTCGATGCTGGACCGATGTTCACTTTAAGCGAGGCCGTATCGATCTCGGTCGCGACGGATGATCAGGCCGAGTCTGATCGGCTGTGGGCGGCACTGACGGCCAATGGCGGCGAGGAGAGTCACTGCGGCTGGCTGAAGGATCGCTACGGGGTGTCGTGGCAGGTTTATCCAAAATGCCTTACCGAATTGACGATGAGTAGCGATAAGAATGTGTCTGCTAAAGCCATGGCCGCCATGATGCTACAAATGAAAATCGACATCGCCGCCATTGAAGCGGCGGTACGAGCCTAGCAATTAAAGGTCCACTAAATAAAATTAACACGAACCACGAACATTACCCCTTAACCCCTATGACTTCGGTTCTTTTGGCAACAGGATTGCGTAAAACTTTTCCACATGAAAACGCACCCATTCATCTTTTTGAACATCTGGACTTAAACGTTTCGGCCGGCGAACGGATCGCAATTGTCGGCGCCTCTGGCAGTGGCAAATCGACTTTATTACACGTTTTGGCCGGTTTAGAGCCTTGCGACAGCGGACGTTTGGAATGGCAGGGCAAAGACTGGCGCAACAGTTCAGCGCAAGAGCGCGACAGTTTGCGCAATCACGTTTTGGGTTTTGTCTATCAGTTTCATCACTTGTTGCCGGAATTCACCGCCTTGGATAACGTCGCAATGCCCTTATTGATTCGCCGCATGAATCTGGCTGCTGCGCAAGAAAAAGCACAAGCAGTCTTGGCGCAAGTTGGTTTGGCGCAACGCACGCAACATTTGCCCGCACAGTTATCCGGCGGCGAGCGGCAACGCGTCGCACTCGCCCGTGCTTTGGTGGGAAATCCGGCCTGCGTGTTGGCCGACGAACCGACTGGAAATTTGGACCGTCACACTGCCCGCGCGATGTTCGCGCTGATTTTGGAGTTGGCGAAAAAACAAAAAACGGCGTTTTTAATCGTCACGCATGATCTGGAGTTGGCGCAGCAGTGCGATCGAATTTTGAGTTTGAAGGAGGGACGTTTGAGCCCTTACGCATGAAAAATAAAAGTCAACTATTTGGCATCATCTGTGTTTTCTTAGGCGCTTTGTGCTGGGGAACCAGTGGTATTTTTGTTCGCGCGTCGCAAGTCAGTGACCCTTGGGAAATTGCGTTTTGGCGTTCGGCTTCGATGGCGATTTTTGTCGCGCTGGTGTTAAGCCTCATGCGCGGCCGCGCATGGTTGCACGATATTTATGCTTTAGGTTGGCGCGCACCGGTCGTGGCACTGTTAATCGGTTCGATGTTTATCGTGTTTATTTTGTCGATTAGTTTGACGACGGTCGCCAACGTATCCTTGATTTCGTGTTCAGTGCCCATGATTGCGGCCTTATTTGGTTGGTTGTTTTTGCGCGAACGTTTGGCACCAGCGACGTGCTTGGCTTTGGTGGTGACTTTGGTCGGGCTAGGTGTGATTTTTGGCAGCGCGCTAGAGCCGAATGATGTGAATCCGGATGGGTTTAGTGCGCAAACTTGGTTGGGCTGTGTTCTCGCGCTGGTACTGAATTTGTTGTACGCGACCAATTTGTTAGTCATTCGCAGCACTCCCCAAAATTTAAATTTATTGCCGACGATTGTTTTAGCCGGAATTTTTTCCGCGTTAATCGCCTTGTTTTTTGCTTGGCCGCTGCATACTTCAGCCGAGTCGGTGGCCTGGCTATCGTTTATGGGCGTGCTTCAATTGGGTGCGGGGTTTATGCTGGTATTCATGGGTGCGCGCCTGTTGACGATGGTGCAAACCACTTTGTTAGGTTTATTGGAACCTATTACCGCGCCCTTGTGGGTGTGGTTAATTTTTGCCGAAGCGCCCTCGCGCTATACCTTGATTGGGGGCGCTTTGGTTTTGGTAACCGTGGTGATTCATGAGTTGTGGCATTTGTGGCAGCGCCCTGATGTAAAGGTATGACACGGAACTTTATTTGACGAGAACAATACGATGTTGATTAGTGAACCCAGTGAACCCAGTTTGTATGAACAAATGGGCGGCGAAACACGAATTCGCGCCTTAGTGGATCGTTTTTACGACGAAATGGAATTAACACCCGAGTTCGCGCCCTTGCGTCAAATGCACGGGATGGATTTGAGCCTCGTGCGCGATAAATTATTTTGGTTTCTATCGGGATTTTCGGGTGGCCCTAATTTATTTGTCGAACATTATGGTCATCCGCGTTTACGCGCGCGCCACTTGCCTTTTTCGATTGGGATTACTGAGCGCGATATGTGGTTGAAGTGCATGGCCAAGGCTTTGGACAGCATGGACTACCCGCCGAAATTGCTGCAACGTTTGACGCAGCAATTTTTTGCAACCGCCGATTGGATGCGCAATCAAAGCGATGACAGCGGGTTGATTAAACGCGATTTGGGATCGTATTCGGGACGCGCTTAAATACGGGTCAAAATCTAAACCTAGATACTGCTCAAAATATCAAGCGATCAATTTGAATTGTGTGCATCCTGGGGCCCTCGCAGTGAACAATTGCGGCGGTTTTTTTAAGATTGTTACAACACTTTATAATTCACCGCGTTGGTGCGCTTGCAGTCGTTCAGACTGCATCGTTCAACGGGAAGCAGGAGGGTTTGTTTTTATGCCTAACCTGCGCTGCCCCCGCAACAGTAAGCGGACGATCGTGATAGTGACGATATTTCACGATCAATGACTCATTTCATCACCACTGGCATTTCTGCTGGGAAGGTCGTGAGTCATGTTCCGCCAGCCTGGATACCGGCCAATAAAGCGTTTGCGCGATGTATCTTGATATGTCGTGTCAAATAACTGCTCAAGCAATGACGGGGAAGTCGTTGTCGAGAACCTTTTTTGATCCTTCTTATGAAAACTCTAGTAACTATCTTGCGTGCATCGCAATGGGCAAGTCTTGGCCGTTCACTTTATCGGTCGTTCAGTTTGTTTTTTGGGATGACTGTTTCTTTATCAATTGCATCGGCGGCATATGCCGCAACAAATGACGAACCGACGTACGAACCGACGTATTTACCCAGCTTGGTGGTTACGGCCAGTCGGATAGATACGCGCGCGGATAACAGTGTCAGCGATGTGGTGGTATTGGGTCCAGCGGAATTAGCGCGGTATGACAATCGGACTTTGCCAGAAGTCTTGCAACGCGCGGCAGGGATCGACTTTCACAGTAATGGCGGGATGGGACAAATATCAAGTCTACATATTCGCGGCAGTAAGAGCGCGCATGTGTTGTTATTGCTTGATGGTGTGCGCTACGGTTCTGCGGCGTCAGGTTTGGCGACATGGGACAGCCTGTCCTTGACCTCAATTGAGCGCATCGAAATTATTAAAGGCCCTGCGTCGTCTTTATACGGCAGTGACGCCGTGGGTGGCGTGGTGCAGGTGTTTACGCGAAAAGGCGCGACTGGCGTACATCCCTATGTTTCGCTAGGAGTGGGGACTGATGAGCAGCGCAAATTAAACGTCGGGGTCAGCGCGAGCGAAGGCGCATTGCGCTATCAGGTAAATGTTGCCACACAAGAAAAAAATGAAGTTTCAGCAACTAACGCCAAAAATACGTTTGGTTTTAATCCGGATCGCGATCCTTTTCGCAACGACAGCATAGATGCGTCATTAGACTATGCGGTGAATCAAAATTGGTCAGTCAATGCGCGCGCACTCAATAGTGCAGGTGTGGCGCGTGTTGATAACGGACTTACTTCGTTTGATACGCGTTCTGAAATCGGTGCCCAAGTCTATTCTGTTGGAGTCAAGGGACAATTAACATCGGATTGGAAAACTCAAATACTGATCGGACAAAGTATTGATAAAAATGTGTTCATCGAGACCAGTAAGGCGGGTATCACAACATCATCGCCGACCCATACCACACAACAGCAGTATTCATGGCAAAACCAAATCGTCACACCCATTGGTATTGCTTTAGTCGGCGCAGAACATCTCGCGCAATCGATTAACAGTACAACGGCGTATGACCTAAGTTCACGCGCGATTGATGCTGTGTTCGTGGGCCTCAATGGTGAACAAGGTAAACATACTTGGCAGGCCAATTTGCGGCGCGACAGTAATAGTCAGTTTGGGCAAAGTACAAGCGGTTTTGCTGGTTATGGTTATGCGCTCACTCCGGCGTGGCGCGTGCAAACCAGTTACGGCACGTCATTTAGAGCGCCCAGTTTTAATGATTTGTATTACCCGGGTTTTAGTAATCCGAATTTGCTGCCCGAAACAGGGCGTAGTTATGACGCCGGTGTGACGTGGAAGGATGACATGCAAAACGCCAAAATCGTGTATTTTTCAAACGAGGTCAAAGACTTAATTGTTTTCGATAATGATCGTCCCAACAATATTGCGCTGGCTAAAACCACTGGTTGGACGGCTGAATACGGTGTGACAAAAGGAGACTTGAGCGCGACGATCGGCGCACAACTGATTGATGCGCGCGATCAGACGACACAAAAAGAGTTAGCCCGTGTCGCGCCAGAGCAGTATCGCGCCAGTGTGAATTACCGAATTGAAAAATGGCTTTTTGGCGCATCGCTATTACACAGTGGACGACGGTTTGATGATGGCGCTAACACTGCGTGGTTAGATGGTTTTAGCACCGCTGATATGTCGCTCAGTTATGCATTGTCGCCCGACTGGACGGTGCGTGGGCAAATCGACAACATCGCGGACTCCGATTACAGCACCGCTTTAGGGTACAACCAAGCGCGTCGCAATGCTTTGCTGTCGGTGCGTTGGGCGCCACGTTAATTGTGATGATGAAAAATTTTTCGATAAGGTGGATATTAGTCACGGCACTACTGAGCATTTTTGACGCTAGTGCCGCCTATGCAGCGAACCGTATCGAAGTGCGCGACGATCGCGGCGCGGTGGTGCATTTTGCCACGCCGCCTGTGCGCGTGATTTCTTTGTTGCCCTCTTTAACGGAAAGTGTCTGTGCCTTAAATCAATGTGGGCGTTTGATTGCGCTTGATCGTTATTCCAATTGGCCTGATCAGATTGCACATTTGCCGCGAGTCGGCGGTGGATTGGATCCCGATCTTGAGGCCATTGTTGCTGCGCGTCCTGATGTGGTCTTGATGGCGCGCGTGCCGCGAGTCATGGATCGCTTAAGAACTTTGGGTATTCCATTTTTGGTCTTAGAGGCTAAAACTTACGCTCAAGTGCATACTGTTTTGCAGACTTTGGCGGCCTTGTTTGCACTGCCAGAAAATTCCGCTGATACGCTATGGCGCCTGATTGAACAAGAAATTAGCAATCAGACGAGAGTCGTTTCAAAAAATCAATCAGCACATATTTATTTTGAAGTGAATCGTGGCTTGTACGCAGCGGGTGCGCAATCTTTTATTGGTGAAACCTTGACACGCTTGGGCGCGCGCAATGTTGTTCCGTCGAGTTTGGGAGAATTTCCCAAATTAAATCCGGAGTTCGTGGTGCGTGCTAATCCCGATGTCATCATCGTGAGCGCACAAGAAGTGACTGAATTGGCACGTCGTCCAGGCTGGGCGAATATTCGCGCTGTGCGTGAACAGCGTATTTGCGGACTGACCACCGCACAAAGCGATGTTGTCGCGCGCGCGGGGCCGCGCTTGGCCGAGGCCGCAAAAATAATCGCCGCGTGTTTGCACGACAAAGCGCCGTAATTGATCATGAATTTTGATCGCCCCATTTCTGATTTTTCAGCCGATAGTTCAGCTAATAGTTCATCTGCTATTCAAACCCATAGCGCAGGGCGATTGATGGGGTGGGGCATATTGATGCTGGTGATTTTGAGCGTAATCAGTTTATTTGTTAGCAGCAGTGGCTGGGATTTTTCGGGGCAAATGTTTAACAATAATCTTGATTCATCACAGGTTCAATGGTGGCGGATTATGTTAGACATTCGTGCGCCGAGGACTTTAGGCACGCTTATGGCGGGCGCGCTACTGGGCTTGTCAGGCGCGTTGGCGCAAGGTTTGTTTCGCAATCCTCTTGCTGATCCGTATTTGTTGGGCAGCGCTTCAGGTGCTTCTTTGGGCGTGGCGATTTTGTTGGCGTCTTTAGCATCATCAGCAGGGCCAAGCACGTATGACTTGAATCATGCTTGGTGGGTCAATATCGGTTTGACCGGCGCAGCGTTTATCGGCTCGACATTGGCGATGTTATTGACTTTGTTTTTGGCGCGCGGTGTGCAACACACTTTACGTTTGTTATTGGCGGGCATAGTCGTCGGGGTCTTATTAGGTGCCTTGACCTCTTTAATGACTTTACGCACACCGTCGATTGTGCAAATCATGCAAGTATTCATGTTGGGATCAACCGCTTTATTAGATTGGTCAAGCGCGCTAATGATGCTGTTGACTTGGGTGGTGGTGGTGTCGATTACTTGGGCGTTTGCGCCGATTTTGGATGGTTTGGTATTGGGTGAAGCCACGGCCTTAAGTTTGGGATTGCCCCTGCGCAGTGCGCGTTTGATTTTGATCGTCAGTTTTTCTTTGGCTTGCGCCAGCGTGGTCGCGCACACGGGGTTGATTGCGTTTGTGGGACTGGCAGCGCCGCATTTGGTGCGCGCGATCATTAGTGCCAAACACGCCGCTTTGATTTTTTTATCCAGCCTAATGGGCGCGTTGTTATTGCTGTTAGCGGATATTTTGACGCGCGGATTATTTGCACCCGAAGAATTGCCGGTGGGAATTTTGACGGCGGTTTTAGGGGGCGGCTATTTGTTGTATTTATTACATCGGCGCAATACATCATGAGTTCTGCGCATACTTCATTTAAAACTACGCCAACCAACACCACGCCAGCCAACACCGCGATCGCGGCGTTATCTGTGAGCGGATTGTCGTATTCCTTGAATCATGTAAGCAATCCACGAAAAAGCGATCCACAAAAAAACAATCCACAAAATTCCCGTCCGCTACTGAATGATTTATCTTTTGAGCTTGCGGCAGGACGCTGGATGAGCATCGTCGGGCCTAATGGTGCCGGTAAATCAAGCTTACTCAAAGCCTTGGCGGGCGTGATTGACGTTACGGGTGAAATCAAAATTTTGGGTCAAGACCGCGCACAGTACTCGCGCAAAATCTTGGCACAAACCTTGTCCTATTTGGAGCAAAGCGGCAGCGCCCCGTCTTTGGGTGATGAAATTTTGGTGGCGGACGTGGTTTTGTTAGGGCGTTTGCCTCATCAGAATTGGCGTGCCACGCCATCGCTTGCGGATCACCTTGCGCTGGAGCGTGCTTTGCGTCGAACTGGCGCGTGGGAGTGGCGGCATCGCACTTTGCAGGAACTGTCTGGTGGCGAACGACAACGCGTTTTGTTGGCGCGTTTATTGGCGGTCGAGGCGCAAGTGTTGTTGATGGACGAACCTTTGTTAAATCTTGATCCGCCACATCAGGCCGATTGGGTCGCGCTGGTCAAAGAGTTGTTGAGCGAAGGCAAAACCGTCATTAGTGTGTTGCACGATATGACGCTGGCATTGATGGCCGACGATATGTTGATACTGCGCGAGGGTTGTATGCAACACTTTGGCGCGACTTCTGATGCGGCGACAGGGCAAGCCTTAGAAAGCGTTTTTGAACAACGTGTGCAAATTCATACTGTGGACAATCAGCGTATCGCATTGATGCGATAGTTTGAATGTGAACGAATAAAACGCTTGGTGATTTTTCAACATAACTTTCTATTCGTGCAGTTTTTAATCAATGTATTTTTCAAAATAATTTATGGATATTCAACCCATACCGACGGAAAAACCCTACGTTCAACCCACTGGCGAGCGTCGTGGCTTGCTGATCGTCAACACAGGCAATGGCAAAGGTAAAAGCACGGCGGCGTTTGGTTTGGCGATGCGCGCATTTGGGCGAATCCATGTGCACGGTAAAAAAGTCAAAATTTTTCAGTTCATGAAAGTCCCCACCGCGCGTTTTGGCGAACACCGCGTGTTTGAACAACTGGGTTTGGAAGTCGAAGGTTTGGGTGATGGCTTTAGTTGGAACAGCCGCGATCTGGAAGCGTCGGCGCAATTAGCGCGCGATGGCTGGGCACGCGTGCGTGCGGCGATTGACAGTGATGAATATTTCATGATTATGCTGGACGAATTGACCTATCCCTTGCACTTTGCTTGGTTATCCATTGATGAGGTTCTTGCCGTGTTTCGTGATCGTCCCAAAGGTCTACATCTCGTCGTCACGGGACGCAATTGCCCTTCAGAAATAATTGAACTGGCAGACACTGTTACCGAAATGACTTCAATCAAACACGCTTTTGAATCAGGGATTCCGGCGCAACGGGGGATTGAAGATTGATTGAAGTGACAAAATTAACCGCGATTTTGAATGGCATTGGTCTGTTGCAAGATCGTGCGCGACTGTCCTACTGGTGCGTTTTGCCAATGATCGTCACAGTCAAGATACAGGCTGGGTGTTGTGCTTTCGCTCGGGTGATTCAGCTCGATACACACCCGCACCGCACGCACCTGATTCCAGAGACTAAAGTCATTGCTAGGTTCTTGCTCGCGATCAATATAAGTGTCGTCATCGGTATCGCTTAAAAAATAAATACGCAAGGCCATGACTTGATTCAATATCGGTTGCGCCGCGGATAGATTGGCCATTGCATCGGTGCGCCCGTTGCCCTGACACAATAGTTGATTCGTACTTGGGTTATAGCTGTAACGCACTTCACGATAAGCGGCGCCGACTTCTGGTACGCCATTGCCCAAACAGTCTTGTACACGCTCATCGCTGGTGGTGGTCGCGCTGTCACTATCGGCCAGTGTTCGAATCACTAAGGTCGGATTGCCGTTGTCAAAATAGCTGCTGCGGCATTGAGCACTAATGGCGGCAGGGGCGATTAGACCATTAGCGCACCAGGTCAGGGGTGCGGCGTCAATTTGAAGATAGCGATTCCAATTATGAGGTGCAGGTAAATCGTCAAGTGCCGTATCAACGATCTCGCCAAATCCAGCGTTACGAATGGCATGGCTGATTTGTTGTAGTGCCCACTGACCATCGCGGATTTGGATTTGTGTCTGATGCGTGACGGCGTCGTGTTGCCAAAAATCGCGCAGTGTGCGCACGCCCAAAGTAATTCCCACCAATAAAATAATTGCGGCGATGAGGACTTCTAATAAGGCGACTCCCGCTGATTTTTTGCAGCTAGGGTGCGCATTAAGGCGTGAATTTTGGCGCCTAGCAAAGCTCATGATGGCCTCATTGGGGAATCAATAGCGTCACACATTCCAGATTGATGTCTTGATCGGCGCACTCCGCAGGTCGAGAAGTTGGCGCGTTTGCAATGATCGGCGTGCGCCATAACACGCTAATGCGTAAACCTTGGGCGGTATTTTGAATCAAGCCTTGTCCATCGGGTAATTGCGTTGCCAATTGGATTTGCCAGCGTTGTACTTGCGTTTGCGCCAGTTGAGTCTTGCTGCACCCCAAGGCACAGTTGGGGATAGGATTAAAAGCGAGAAGGAATGCGGCATTGTTATCCCCTGTACTCAGATAAGCGTTTTCATGTGCCGCTTGCGGATTACTGTTCACGATTTCGCTCATGTCCGATAGGGCTATCTGTGCAATCGTCACATATTCAGAATGACTATTTTGCCGCCAAAAATACAGCAGGGCTATCACGCACGAGGCTAAGACTGCCAAGGCGATGCAGGCTTCGATTAAGGCGAAACCTGGCGCGATATTTTTATGATGATTCGCGTGATGGCGCATCATGGATGAGATGATGGGGCGTTGCACGATTGCTAATGCACAATCAATGCGAGGGCACAAATCAAAAATGATTCGACAATCTTTCGATCATCGAATCATTTTCAGACATGACGCAGTATCGGAATGAAGTATCGCAATCAAGACAAGGCTTAATTTAATCCGCCTGTTTGCGTAAATAAGCGGGAATGTCCAAACGATCCATACCATTTTGTTCTAAACGGCGAATCGCTTCGTTGGCATTATTGCTGCGAAAGACGGTCGGTTGTTCATTGTCCATCACTTCAGCAATCGCATCATCCGTTCCGGTTTTGCGCGCTTCGTTTTGCAAAATTTGGAATTGACGTTTTTGACGTCCCAAGCCGGTGGCAATAATCGTCACACGAATGGCGTCATCCAATGATTCGTCGTACACCACGCCATGCGCAAAGTTCACCTCTGGCGAAGCAAATTGACTGACCACGGAAACAATCTCTTTAATCTCTTTTCCTTTGAGACCAGCTTTAGACGCCGAGATGTTGAGCAGCAAACCACGCGCACCTGTTAAATCCATGCCGTCTAACAATGGCGATGCGGATGCTTGTTCTGCGGCGATACGGGCGCGATCAATTCCTGTCGCGCTAGCAGTGCCCATCATTGCCTTGCCTTTTTCGCCCATGATGGTTTTGACGTCATTGAAATCAACGTTCATGTAACCGGTCGAATTGATGATTTCAACAATTCCTGATACAGCGCGATACAAGACGCCATCGGCTTCTTTGAACCATTCATCAAACGACGCGTCTTCAAATACCTCTTCCAATTTTTCGTTCAATACAACGATGATGGAGTCTGCGTATTCGGCTAAATTTTCCAATCCTTTTTCAGCCGCATCCAAACATTTTTTGCCTTCATACGAAAACGGTTTGGTCACCACCGCAACCGTCAAGATGCCCATTTCTTGCGCGATTTTCGCGACCACTGGCGCCGCACCTGTGCCGGTACCACCGCCCATTCCCGCAGTGATAAAGACCATGTGCGCACCGCGCAAAGCGGACTCGATGCGGTCACGATCAGCTTCGGCCATTTCGCGACCTCGTTGCGGATTCATCCCTGCGCCCAAACCTTCAGCGCCAATTTGTAAAGTCAGATCCGCACCGCTGGCCGCCAGTGCCTGTGCATCAGAGTTGATGCAGATGAATCCTACCCCAGTCATGCCTGATTCAATCATATGACGGCATGCATTGCCGCCTGCGCCACCAACCCCGACTACTTTAATGTTGGTACCGAGATGTTCTGGTTCAACTATTTCAAAATCCATCATATCAACTCCTTAAAAATAAAACGTCCAAAATAAAATTTAGTCCGTCATCGAAACGGTGTTCTGTACAAACGCGGTTTCGATGACAGGCTTTTGCCATACTGCACTTGCGCCTAAAAAATTACATCTAAAACCATCGTAAAACGCTTCAATTCATAACGCTTAAAAATTCGGTTGCACTTTAAAAATTGGCTCTAAACCATTCTTTAATTTTGACCCATAACTCGTTGGGTGGCCGTGTTGGTGCGCTCACTTGAGAGGCCTCTGAATCGGCGTGACGTCTGGCTTCTTTTAATAATCCAACGACAGTGGCATAACGCGGACTGTCGATCACATCGGCCAGTTGACCACGATAGTCGGGTTTGCCCAAACGGCATTGTTTGCCCAAAATGTCTTCCACCATTTCGAGCATTCCTGGCAGCAACGCTGAACCGCCTGTAATGACGACATACGGAATTACCGCGTCTAATCCAGATTGATTGACGACCTCGCGCACCATGTGTAATAACTCTTCAACTCGTGGCTCAATGACCGCGGCCAAGGCCTGACGCGAAACCGAACGTCCGGCACGTTCCTCAGTGGCATCAATATCAATCATTTGCTGTGGATTGACTAAAGATTGTTTGGCGACGCCGTACTGTTGTTTAATTTGTTCGGCTTCTTGAATCGGCACGCGCAAGGCCATCGCGATGTCGCTCGTGACTTGCTCACCGGCAACTGGAATGCTGGCGGTGTGACGAATCGCGCCCTCAGTAAAGATGACGACGTCGGTAGTGCCGCCGCCGATGTCGATCAAAATGACCCCCGATTCTTTTTCATCGTCTTTTAACACCGCGTCGCTAGAGGCCAAGGGTTGCAAAACCAAATCATTGACTTCCAAACCGCAACGGCGCACACATTTGACGATGTTTTGTACCGCTGAAGTCGCACCGGTCACGATATGCACACGCGCTTCTAACCGTATCCCGCTCATCCCCATGGGTTCGCGCACGCCTTCTTGGCTATCAACTTTGTATTCTTGCGCGGCCAAATAAAGCATTTGATGACCGGCTGAAATATCAATTGCTTTAGCGGTTTCGATCACCCGTTCAATGTCATTGGCTTTGACTTCTTTATCGCGAATGGCGACCATGCCGCTGGAATTAAAGCTGCGAATATGGTTGCCTGCAATGCCTGTATAAACGCGTTCGATTTTGCAATCAGACATCAATTCAGCTTCTTGCAAGGCGTTTTGAATCGACTCGACGGTTGCGTCGATATTGACCACCATGCCTCGTTTCAGGCCGCGCGACACATGGTGTCCCATACCGATGACCTCAAAACCAATCCCATTTGCTTTGACTTCAGCGACGACCGCCACGACTTTAGTCGTTCCAATATCTAATCCGACGATGATATTTTTGTTCATTAGTGAATCCTTTTAGTTCTTGATTTTTGCATTATTCAATCTGTTTTTAACTTGCTTTAACGCACTATTTAACTCATTATTTAATTCACTAAACCCAAGGCAAATCCATTGGGGTAACGCAAATCGATGCTTTTAATCTCGCGCACAGAGTTCTTTTGCACACGCGGCCATACTTGTAATAAACGACGTACCCGATTGTCGATGGTCTGATCGTTTAAATCACGCCCCAATTCAATGTGCATACCATTGGTTAGGACTAAGTGCCAGGCCAAACGATCGGACAAACTTAATGATTCAATGTGTAGGTCAAGCGCTTGAAAGCCTTGCGTTAATAAACGGTAGCGGCGCAAAACTTCGGCGCTGCTGCCTTCGGGCCCATTAAACTGTGGTCCGCTTTGTAAACTGAATCCGGGTGCTTCAAACACATCACCCGTGCTTGATAAAAATCCCTGTTCACCCCAACGGCCTAAAACCTGATATTCCTCTACTCGAATCACCAAAGTATTGGGCCAGCGTCTGCGCACTTGTGCGTTGCGTATCCAGGGCATGGCCTTAAAGGCATCACGAATTTCTGCCAAGTTCACATTAAAAAAATTACCCTGCACGGTATTGAGCACTTGCGCACGCGCTGACTGCGGATCGATTTGGTGTAGAGGTGTGCCACTGCTTTCGATACGTACCGTCGTGATCGCAAAAAACGGTTGACGCCCCACCCATTGCACTAGGTAATAAGCGATCACAAGCACTAAGCAGATCAACCATCCTAAATTCATTAAAGTCAACATTTGGTGTTCCTTATTCATGGGTTATGACCTTGATAATTTTGTAGCATTCAATAACATTGACTGATTCACTGCTAACCAGAATTTTTTGCTTTCAAACATTGTGCTTGTTCCAGTAAATACACACACAATTGGGCGTAAGACCAGCCGTATTGCCGCGCCGACATCGGCACCAAAGAGTGCGAAGTCATACCCGGGCTGGTATTGATTTCTAACAAATATTTTTGTTGTGTGTGTCGACACAGCATCACATCGGCGCGCGCCCAGCCGCGACAATTCAAGACACGGTAGCTGGCGGTGACCAAATTTTGAACAGTCTTTTCATCTTCAGGTGACAAGCCACTGGGACACAGATATTCGGTGGTGTCAGTGAAGTATTTATTTTGATAGTCGTAGTTACCTTCAGGCGCATTGATGCGGATGACCGGTAAGGCAAAGGCCTGATCGCCTTCACCCAAAATGGGACAAGTCAATTCGATACCATCGATAAACTGTTCGGCAATCACGACACGATCATTTTGCGCTGCTTTTTGATAGGCGGCAGCCATTTGATCGACCGCGCTAATTTTGGTCAAGCCAATAGTTGAACCTTCGTGCGCGGGTTTAATAATCAGAGGTAGACCTAAATCAGTGGCGATTTGCGACCAATTACTACGGGCACTCAAAACGTGATAACGCGGTGTCAGCAGTCCGGCGTGTTGCCACACGCGCTTGGTCAATTCTTTATTCATCGCGACGCTCGATGCCATTACATCCGAACCGGTGTAGGGAATACCTAAAATTTCCAGCGCACCTTGGATACAACCATCTTCACCATAGCGTCCATGTAAAGCGATAAACACGCGGTCAAATTTTTGCGCCGCCAATTCGGTCAAGCTGTGTAGACCAGTATCAAAGCCATGAGCATCAACACCAATTTCTTGTAGCGCGCCTAAAACACCGCTGCCTGACATCAATGAAATATCGCGTTCAGCCGATATGCCACCCATTAAAACGCCAACTTTGCCAAGTGAATGAGAGATCGTATTCATATTATTTAGGGGGATGATGAAGTTTTTGCGGCAATTGCCCCACGCTACCTGCGCCCATCGTCATGACCAGATCATTGGCGCACACAATGTCATGCAAGATATCCTGTGCCATGGTCAAATCGTCAGCGTAAATCGGTTCAACTTTGCCTGCGATTCTCAAGGCGCGTGCCAGGGCTTTGCTGTCAGCTACGGCGATTAAATCTTCACCTGCGGGGTACACCGCGCACAAAATCAACACGTCGGCCAAACCTAACACGCGTACAAATTCTTCAAATAAATCACGAGTACGGCTATAGCGATGCGGTTGAAAAATCAAGATTAAACGTTGTTCTGGAAACACGCGCCGCGCCGCATCCAATGTGGTGGCGATTTCAACTGGATGATGGCCGTAGTCATCGACCAATTGGTAAGTCGCCTCGGGTTTGTCGGTAAAAGCGCACACACCATAGCGCGTAAAGCGACGACCGACACCGGCAAAATGTTCAAGCGCGCGCAAAATTGGCGCATCCGGAATTTCCAATTCACGCGCAATCGCAATCGCCGCACAGGCATTTTTGACATTGTGCAAACCGGGTTGATTCAACAATACCGTTTGTGTGTCGTATCCCTTTTGGGTCAAGGTAAAGCGCATCATGCCGCGCTCCACGCCGACATCGCTGGCGCGAACTTGCGCGTCTTGCGCAAAACCATAAGTGACCACCGAACTGGTCATTGAAGGCAAAATTGCGCGCACGTTTTCGTCATCAATACAGGCCATTACCGCGCCATAAAAAGGAATCAAATGCGTGAACTCAATAAAGGCTTGTTTTAATCGTTCCAAGTCATGGCCATAGGTTTCCATGTGATCGCGATCGATATTGGTAATCACCGCAATCATCGGATGCAAGTGCAAAAACGAGGCGTCGGATTCATCGGCTTCGACGACGATGTATTGCCCTGAACCCAAGCGTGAATTGGTTCCTGCCGAATTCAAACGACCACCAATCACAAAGGTGGGATCTAGTCCGGCTTCAGCCAAAACGCTGGCGACCAAGCTGGTAGTGGTGGTTTTTCCATGAGTTCCAGCAATTGCGATGCCTTGTTTTAAGCGCATCAATTCGGCCAACATCAGTGCGCGCGGCACTACTGGAATACGTGCGCTGCGTGCCGCTTGAACTTCGGGGTTGTCTTCACGCACGGCGGTGGAAATCACCAGGGCATTAGCGCCGGCAATGTGTGCCGCGTTATGGCCGATAAAAACCGTTATGCCTAAACTGCGCAGGTGCTCGACGATGCTGCTGTTGCTGACATCTGATCCAGACACTTGATAACCCAAGTTATGCAAAACTTCGGCAATACCGCTCATGCCCGAACCACCAATACCAACAAAATGAAGTTGACGAATTTTGTGTTTCATTCGTGTTCTCCTAATTGGACGGTTAAGATTTGACCTGAAACACAGGACAGAATCGTGCTGATAATTTTTTGATGTGCGTCAACTTGCGCCAATCGACGTGCCGCAATGGCGTATTGGCAGCAGCGTTCACGCGTTAATTGCGATAACAAATCGCTCAAACGAGCGCTGTTCAATTCGTTTTGTGGCAAATGCACCGCCGCACCATGCGCCGCTAACCAACGCGCATTGCCGACTTGATGCGCAGTGGTTGCGGCAACAAATGGAATACACACTGCGGCGACACCGACGGCGCACAATTCGCTGACCGTCATCGCGCCACTGCGGCAAAACACGACATCGGCTTCGCTATAAGCGCGCGCCATGTCGTCGATGAAGGTCACGACTTTGGCTGTGATATTGAGCGCACTGTATTGAGCGATTAACTCGATCGCGGCATTGTTTGCTGAACCACATTGGTGAATGATTTCTAAAACACAGTCAGGATGGGTTTCTTGCCACAGGGCAAAAGCAGTGGGTAAAGTGTGATTAAAAACCTGTGCGCCCAAACTGCCGCCCACCACCAAAATGCGCAAATTGTTTTCAGTCCGTGCGGTGTAACGCTGTTCTGGCGCGGTGATTGCGCGCAGGTTGGCACGAATGGCGTTGCCTAACACATGATGTGTTGTCGAGTGATCGCCCAAACCAAACAAAATTCGGTCAGCATATTTTTGTAAAACACGGTTGGACAGCAAACGCTCAAGGTCAGCGTTGAACAAGATCAGCGGGCATTTGGTCAACCAACGGCGCAAGGCGCAGGCAAAACCAACCGGAACAGTAATGTAGCCACCCATGCACAAAACCGCATCGGGTTTGACCTGACGCAAAATGAGTAGTGCTCCAATCATGCTAATCATCAATTGCCCAGCACCACGAATTTTGTGCAGTAAACCTTTACCGCGTAGACCATTGAACGCGACGCGATGCAAGGTAATTCCTTGCGCGGGGACTAAACGGTTTTCCATTCCGCTTTTTGTGCCTAACCAGGCGACTGTGCCGCCTTGCGCGCGCCATTCTTGCGCCACAGTCAGTCCTGGAAAAATATGTCCACCGGTTCCGGCCGCAACCACCAATAAGGTTTTATTAGCGCAGTATTGCGTTATCTCTGAAACGCTCATGTTTGTAGATGCCGTGTTTGCAGATGTCGTGTTTGAAAATGTCATGTACGACCTCGTTTCATTTTTTCACGGACTTCAAAATCAATGCGTAATAACAGTGCGATGGTTAATAAGTTAATGATCAGGGACGAACCGCCATAACTCATAAAAGGCAAAGTCAATCCCTTAGTCGGCAGGGCACCACTGGCAGCGCCAACGTTGACGCACACTTGTACGCCAAACCAAATCGCGATGCCCTTGGCAAGCAAACTGCTAAAAAATTGCTGCATGATTTCGGCTTGATAACCAATTTGATAGGCGCGACGAATCAACCACACAAACAACATCATGATCACGAAAACACCGATCAAGCCAAGCTCCTCAGCGATGACCGAGATTAAAAAATCAGTATGTGCTTCAGGCAAGTAATGCAGTTTTTCCACGCTATTACCTAAACCCACGCCGGTGATTTCGCCGCGCCCAAACGCAATCAGTGAATGGGTTAATTGATAACCTTTGCCCAGCGCATATTCATCGCCCCAGGGATTTAAAAAAGCAAACATCCGTTCGCGACGCCATGGTGAGAACGCAATAATGCTGCTGAAAATCGCTACCAAAATTGCGCTAATTCCGCCAAACCAGATTGCGTTGACACCACCGATAAACAGTATGCCCATTGATATCGAAACGATGACTAACAAAGCACCTAAGTCGGGTTGCAACATCAGGAGCGCGCCAACGCAAGCGACCGCAACAGCCATTGGTAAAAACCCTTTGGTCAAACGTTTCATCACGCTTTGTTTGCGCACCACAAAATCGGCGGCGTATAACAAGACGCAAAACTTCATGACCTCTGAAGGTTGAAACGAAAATACTTTTACGTTAATCCAGCGATGTGCGCCGTTAATTTTGTGACTGACGCCAGGGATCAATACCAAAACCAATAAGCCCAGTGCGAAGATAAACAAAATTCCCGCATACTGTTGCCAAATTTGTATCGGTATGCGGAATATCAAAACTGCAAAGATGACGCCCAAAATGAGAAAGATAAATTGCCGGATCAAAAAATAACTTTCATTACCCAAATATCGGGCGTTTTCGGAAGCAATGGCAATCGATGCTGAATACACCATGACACAGCCTAAGCATGACAGTAGGGCGATACACCACACCAGATACCAATCAATACTCATCATGCGCGAGGGTGCCAAGGGCTGCCACGAACGCATGATTTGCGTGAAGCCTTGTTGGCGCGCATGAGAAAAGTATTGCGTCAATGGTTTACTGACCCAGCGCGCTGAACGTGAAATCAAGCCGATAGCGTTCATGCGCGCGCTCCTTTGGCGTGATGTGCCAAGCGTGATACGACCTGGACAAATACCTCGCCGCGATGTTTGTAATCGCGAAATTGATCAAAACTCGCGCAGGCGGGCGATAACAAAATTTGATCGCCAGATTTTGCTCGTGCGCTTAAATCATGTACCGCTTGTTCGAGAGTTTGTGAATCAAAAATGGGCACTGCAAAACTTGGCACTGCATTAGTGGGCATTGCCTTAGCGGGCATTGCCTTATTAGGCACTACATTAGTCAGCGCATGCTTGATTTCAACAGCCGCCTTGCCAATTAAGGCAATTCCACCAACGGCCAAATGCGCGCTTGCGCACAGGGGTGAAAAATCTTGTCCTTTACCTTCACCACCCAAAATTAACCACTGTTGCGCGTGCCGTGCATTGACCACTTGCGCCGCCGATTGCAAGGCGGCAAGCGTTGCGCCGACATTAGTGCCTTTGCTGTCGTCAATATATTCAACGCCCCTAATCGATTGCACTAATTGGCAACGATGCGCTTCGCCGCGATAACTTTGTAAACCGGCGACACAATTTTGTGGCCGGACGCCGATTGCATCGCACAGCGCCAACGCGGTGAGGGCATTTAAATAATTGTGACGGCCACGCAATAACAAGGCGTCGCAATCAATCACGACGGTGGTGCCGTGTTGTAAGCAAGAGCGTCCATTTTCTTGCACCAGTCTCCATTGCTTGAGTTCCGATTCTGCGGCGTGTTTTTGGATTGATGAAGTGGTGGAATCAGGTTCAGCGTCACCGATCAACACGATATTTTTGGTGTCGATTTTTTCAACATAAGGAGCCAAATCGCCTTGTAAGCGCGGCGTGGGGATGATGGCCACAGTGCTTTGATTGAGCAGGCTTAACTTGTCGCTGACATATTCATCCAAACTGGCGTGCCAATCCAAATGATCTTGTGAGATATTTAATACGCTTGCGGCGTCACATCTTAAAGAATTGGGGTAGTGCAATTGAAAACTGGACAATTCCAAGACCCAAGCTTGCGGCCATTGTGCTTGCGGCTGCGCCACCATCTCTAGCAAAGCGTCTAACAAAGACGGCGATACATTCCCCGCCGCTTGCGCACGCACGCCAGCGCTATTTAACAAATTTGCGGTTAATAAGGTCGTCGTGGTTTTGCCATTGGTTCCGGTGATCGCCAGGACTTTGGGACGATAGTGGTGACGCGTTTGTAGTTCCGCCAGTGCTTGAGCAAAAAGCTCTAACTCGCCGCACACCTTGATACGGTGCGCATGTGCGTAGTCCATGATGGTATTTAAACGCGCTGGACTTAAACCTGGACTGACCACGATGCGTGTCGCGCCGGTTAAAAATGATTCCGGTTGTGAAAAATTAACGCCTGTTTTGCAGTGTGTTGCGATCTTGGCGGGCAAGCGAAAATCTGCTTCATTCATAGCTCGATCATCCACGCCGATGAATCGATCACCCGTGTGCACAAACCACTGTGCACAGGCGCGACCTGATTCACCTAAACCGAGAATGACATTTAATGACATGATTAACGCAGCTTTAAAGTTGATAAACCGATCAAAATCAAAATAATAGTGATGATCCAAAAGCGCACCACGACTTGGGTTTCTGACCAGCCACGCTGTTCAAAATGATGGTGCAGAGGTGTCATTAAAAAAATTCTTCGCCCCACGCCATACCGTTTTTTGGTGTATTTGAAAAAGCTCACTTGCAGCATCACTGACAAGGCTTCAATCACAAAAACCCCACCCATTAAAAACAACACTAATTCTTGACGCACGATGATGGCCATGACCCCCAAAGCCGCACCCAAGGCCAGTGCCCCCACGTCACCCATGAAGACTTGTGCGGGGTAGGTGTTAAACCATAAAAATCCCAAGCCAGCGCCGGTTAAGGCCGCTGCGAACACCAACAATTCGCCCGCACCGACGATATTGGGGATGAATAAATATTTGGCGTAAATCGCATTGCCGGATAAGTAGGCAAAAAGTCCTAGGGCACCGGCAACCATCACCGTGGGCATGATCGCCAGACCATCCAATCCATCGGTCAAGTTCACCGCATTGCTACTGCCGACGATTACGAAATAAGACAAGATGATGAAGCCCCAAGCGCCCAAGGGATAACTAATGGTTTTAAACAATGGAATCAGCAAATCGGCTTTGGGTGACAAATAAGATGAGAAGCCGCTGTTAACCCAGGCCCACAAGGCTTGACCAACATGAGGTTCGGCAATCGCGAATGCCAGATAAACCGCCGCGACTACACCCAATAAGGATTGCCACAAATATTTTTCGCGCGAGGCCATGCCTTTGGGATCGCGACGCACCACTTTTCGATAATCATCAACCCAGCCGATGACACCAAAACCTATCGTGATGAATAAGACTATCCATAAAAAACGATTGCTCCAATCACCCCACACCAAGCAAGAGACGGCAATTCCCAACAAAATCAAAACACCTCCCATAGTGGGCGTGCCAATTTTGGCCAAATGGCTTTGTGGGCCGTCATTGCGAATCACTTGCTCGACTTTCATCGCGGTTAAACGGCGAATCACCATGGGCCCAAAAATTAACACCAGGGCCAGCGAAGTCAAGGCGGCAAACACCGCGCGAAAAGTAATAAATTGAAACAAACGTAAAAAACCGTATTCATCGCGCAAATACTGCGCTAGCCACATCAACATATTGCGCTCCTTTTTAATGGCATCATTGCCTTTTGTGTACACATTTCATCTTGGGTGTTGAGTGGACTCAGCGCCGTGATGACTCGTTCCATCTGCATTGACCGTGAACCTTTAATTAAAAGACTGCCCTTGTTTTGTGACAGGCTATGGATTAACGCCTCGATCAATTGTTCAATCTGGTCAAAGTGTTGCGCGTGTGCAAAAGCACTAGCGGCACTGACACTTAATGACCCCAAAGTAAAGAGTTGCGTAATACCTTGCGCCTGTGCATATGCGCCGACTTCATGATGAAAGGCCGCGCCTTGATGACCGACTTCGCCCATATCTCCTAACACCAGAATTTTGCTGTGATCAGCTTGTGCGAGTACGTCAATGGCAGCACGAACCGAATCGGGATTGGCGTTGTAACTGTCATCGATGACATGCCAATTTTGTTGTTTTATCGTCCAATCGTGGCGCGTCATGCGGCCTTTGACTGGCGCAAAATCAACTAAAGATTGAATGGCGTGGATCAAGCATTCATCTGCTGAATCTGTTGTCGATACTGGCGCGCCTTGAGTGTCAGCACGGTATTGTGCCAATGCGTACACTGAGGTGATTGCCGCCAAGGCGTTACTGAGCGCGTGTCGTCCCGCCATATTTAAAAATAGGGGGGCGATATAACGATCCGCGTCATAAATATCGGCGCGAATGTCACGCGCGCTCATTTGAATATTGCGCGCGTTTAGGTAATTTGAGTCCTTGAGGTAGTTTTCTGCATGTTGAGTAACAGCGCTATCGTGATGAATGCCAAAACGCAGCAAATGCGCACCGTGATTGAGCTCACGCCAAATCGGTAAAAACTCGTCTTGTGTCGGCACAATCGCATACGCTTTGTGATTCAAAGCAGATAGGACTTGACCATTTTCGCGCGCAGTGTTTTCCACACTTTCCATAAATTCTTGATGTTCGCGTTGCGCGTTATTGATCAAGGCAATGGCGGGTTTGACCCATTGCGCCAATTGTGCAATTTCACCAATGTGATTCATGCCCAATTCCAAAACCGCAACTTGATGTGCACTGTTCAGACGCAATAAGGACAAAGGTACGCCGATGTGATTGTTGAAATTGCCTGGACTGACCAATACGTGATCGGCGCCGTATTGCTTTTGCAAAATCAGAGCGATCATTTCTTTGACCGTGGTTTTGCCATTGCTCCCCGTTACTGCGATGACTGGGATGTCAAATTGATCGCGCCACCACGCCGCCAAGGTTTGCAATGCGATTAAAGTGTCCGCCACCACAATGGTGGGCACCTCAGATGTGGACATGTCAGATGATGCTGTCGGAAGGCGCGACACAATTAACAGTGATGGATTGTGTTGCAGCACGGTATCAAGGTAATCGTGGCCGTCAAAACGCTCACCTTTGAGTGCGCAATAAATTTGTTGAGGCGCAAAATGACGACTGTCGCTTGATACACCGTTCCAGCTTATCGTGCGCTGTGTTGTTGGCAATAACTCGCCTTTGAGTCGTAGGCTCAATTCCGCTAAGATGATTGTGGGGTGCTTAAAGGTGCTCATGAAATCACTCCCACAGCGTTGGGATTACTCAAAAACTGCTGGGAAAAAGCACGGCTTTTCAAAGCCAGTTGAGCGTGAATCATGTCCTCAAAAGGTTTTTTGATGCCGCGAATTTCTTGCGTGCGTTCGTGACCTTTGCCGGCGATTAACACCACATCTTGTTCGGCGCATAAATTGATGGTGTGCTTAATGGCTTGTGCGCGCTCGACATAAACGTGTGCGATCCGATCGGCTAAACCACTTTGAATTTGGCTGATGATGTGGGCGGGTTCTTCGTCGCGAGGATTATCCGAAGTCAAAACGATTTCATCAGCCAGGCGCGAGACTTGTCCCATCAATGGACGTTTGAGCGGATCGCGATTACCGCCGCATCCAAACACACACCACAATTTTCCTTTGCGCTCAGTCGCAATGGGACGCAAAGTAGTTAAAACTTTTTCCAGAGCATCAGGAGTGTGCGCAAAATCGACCAAGACTAAGGGGGCGTGCGCGGCGATTTGCATACGGCCAGGTACGGCGCCGACGTCTTTAATCACTTCTAGTATTTTGCCCCACTTGACCTTCGCGTCAAACAAAGCGGCGATCACTGCCAGCATATTGCTGACATTAAAGCTGCCCAAAATCGGTAAGTGGACTTGGTTTTTAAAATCTTCACCAAAGTGACGTGCCGCGACATCGACGCGCGTACTAACGCCATCCTGTTGTTTGATGCGCGCCGCGACAACGCTGTGCTGCGGATATTGCGCGATGAATTGTTGTGAGATGTCGTGATTTTGCGTATAGCCAATCACCTTGATGAAAGATGATTTTTTCTCAATGTGCGCCAGGATGCGCCAACCTGCGGGATCGTCTAAATTGACCACGGCAGTTTGTAAATTGGGTGTATCAAACAGGGTGCGCTTGGCGGCCTCGTAGGCCAACATGTTGCCGTGGTAATCCAAATGGTCTTGCGTCAAATTGGTAAAAATCGCAACATCAATATGCAAACCCGCCATGCGCTGTTCAACTAGACCAATTGACGAAGCTTCAATCGCCACTGTGGTGACGTGATCGCGTTTGGCTTGCGCCAGTGCACGAAACAAAGTCACGCTATCGGGCGTGGTATAGCCGGTTTCATATTCATCTTGTGCGGACGCAGGTGGGTTGATAGCTGCCTTGATACCTGCGTTGTTGTACTGGCGAATGCCCATCGTTCCAATCATCAGCGCGGCGCCACTGATTTGTGCAAAGGTTTGTGCGATCCAATGCGCGCAAGTGGTTTTGCCGTTAGTGCCGGTGACTGCAATCACACGCATGTCGCGATCAGGCTGGTCGTAATACAAGGGTGTCACCTTGACGAGCTCACTGGCTAAATCCTTAACCCTTAAATAAGGTGGCGCGTTCGGCGTGGAAAGTATTTTGGGTAAGACAAAATCATTGGCCTCACACACAATCGCCACCGCACCTGCGGCCACTGCGTGATCAATATAGGCGCGTCCGTCGTGGTGTTTCCCCGCCAAAGCGATAAAGACTTCGCCTGTTTTTAATTGACGCGAATCGGCACATAAAAACGCGCCTTTGGCATGCGTGCGCAACCAATCTAGGATCGTCGCAGTCTGCGTCGAGATGGTGAGGGGGCGCGTGATCACAGCGAATCCTCCGGTACAGGTTTCGCAAAATCAGCTTTCGCAAAATCAGGTTTTTTGCCTGATCTTGAGTCTTGATTATTGGTAAAGTTATTGCGCGGCATATCGGGTTGCACGTTGTAGTTGTGCAAAGCGTATTGCATCGTATTAGCAAATACTGGCGCCGCAACGCCGCCGCCGTAGTAACCGTTTTGAGTCGGGTTATCGACCATTACCGCCATTAAAAATCGCGGGTTAGACGCGGGTGCAAAACCAATAAACGATGCGATATAGCGGCTGACATAACTGCCGTTCTCTAATTTTCGCGTTGTCCCTGTTTTACCCGCGATGCGATAGCCATCAATGCGTGCCGAAAATCCGGTACCGTCTTTGCTGGTGGCAAGTTCTAACATCGAACGCACCGCGCGTGCGGTTGAGGGTTTGATGACGCGTACAGGCGCGATAGAGTCTTTAGCAGATGCGGTATCGCGGAATAAGTGTAAGGGAATCAACACGCCGTCAGAGGCAAAAATCGTATATGCCTGAACGATTTGGGCGAGCGATACCGAAATTCCGTGACCATAGGAAATCGTGGTTTTTTCAATCGGACGCCATGATTCAGGTTGCCGTAAACGCCCCCCAATCGCTCCAGGGTAAGGGATATTGGGAATTCGCCCAAACCCCGCCGCGCTATAGACTTTGTGCATCACCTGCGATGGAATCGGCAAAACAATTTTGGCCATGCCGACATTGGATGATTTTTCAATAATTTGCGCGACGTTCAAAACCCCGTAGTTATGCGTGTCGCCAATCGTTCGACCATCAACTGTAATACGTCCTGGTGCGGTGTTAAATACAGTTTCAGGCGTCAAATAGGCGCCATCAAGTGCCGCCGCGACTGAAATCGGCTTCATGGTGGAACCGGGTTCGTAGTAATCGGTGAACACCCGATTACGCATATTGGGGCGCACGTTTTTAAAGTCCTTGCGTTCATTGGGATCAAAGCTGGGGTAATTGGCTAAGGCCAAAATATCACCATTCGCGGTGTCCACTAACACGCCCGAACCACTGCTTGCCGCGTGCTTGGTCACCGCTTCCTTGAGTTGGTTGTACAACTGAAACTGCAATTGACTGTCGATGGTCAAGCGAATATCCGAACCGTTTTTTTGAGTTTTAAGTTCGGCGATATCTTCGACTACGCGCCCTTTTAAATCTTTGATCACGCGCCGTATGCCGGTAGTACCGGCCAGATAAGATTCCATCAATTTTTCGACGCCTTCGATACCTTTATCATCGATATTGGTCAAACCAACTAAAGACGCGCTGGCGTTTGCTTCAGGATAAACACGGCGGAATTCTTTTTTGAAATCGACGCCATCAATATCCAATTGGGCGATTTTTTGCGCAACGATAGGATCAACTTGATGTTTTAAATAAACAAAGTTCTCATTTTTTTTGATCAAGTTATTGAGTTCGGTTTCTGACATTTCTAAGAGCTGTGCCAGTTGCGCCCGATCTTTGTTCGGCGTGCGCGCCAATAATTCAGGAATTGCCCAAACCGCGCGTGCGGGAATTGAGGAGGCCAAAATCCGGTCATTGCGATCGAGAATGCGACCGCGTACCGAAGGTTCGGTCAAGGTGCGGGCGTAACGCACTTGCCCACGTTCTTCTAGAAAATTTTGTTTGACCACTTGCAAGTAAAACGCGCGCCCGATCAGACCTAAAAAAGCCACAGTCAATAACAGCAACACGATTTGTGAACGTAAGTTCTGTGAGCGTAAAGGGCCGCCTGCCGAGGCCTTTTGGGCCGCCGCTTTAGGAGAAGACAGAATGTTGCGACGCATAAATCAACTAAGTATTAAGGACTCTGATTAAGGCTTGAACTACTGATCTTGTTGGTATTGCTAGTGACATTGCCAGACTGCATGACCAATTCATACATGTGCGTTTTGCCATTACTGGCAGGCACCATGCCCAATTCTGAACGGGCAATGTGATCAATTCGCGTGCGTTGCGCCAAACGTCCTCGGGCGACATTGAGCGCGGCCCAATCCGCATCCAAGGTTCGCGCACTCGCGCTTAAATTCTCGAGCTTGGCGAATAACACGCGGGTTTGATAACGACTGTGCACCAAGAGCAGGGCGCTGACAAACAAAGCTGCTAACAACGCCAAGGTGCGCCAAACTGGTGGGGTCGAAGTCGTACTCACGAGGTTCTCGTTTATCGCTTAGTCGCTACACGCAAAACGGCAGAGCGCGCGCGCGGGTTACGGGAACGTTCAGCCTCGCTGGCAGTGTATTTGCGCAGTTCACACCAATCGCTAACAAGCGTTTCTGGCGGCAAAAACCGCACACCTCTCAGTGTGGCTTTGACTGTGCCTCTGGACATATCTCCGCGCATAAACTGTTTGACGATTCGATCTTCTAAGGAGTGAAAACTAATCACCGCTAAACGTCCGCCGGGTTTTAACACCACGCTCGCCGCTTTTAACCCGTCCTTAAGGTGCGCAAGCTCCTGGTTGATGTGGATACGAATTGCCTGAAATGTCCGTGAGGTCGAATCCTGTTGGCCCGGGCCGCCCTTAACTGAGGCATGGATGATCTGGGCAAGCTCTCGTGTGGTTGAAATTGGTCGATCTGCCCGTGTTGCCACAATCTTCTTTGCAATCTGGCCAGCAAACCGTTCTTCGCTGTATTCATAAATTACCTTTTTGATGGTTATCTCATCGGCACTGGCTAACCACTCTTGTGCAGATATCCCTTGCGAGTTATCCATACGCATATCAAGTGGAGCATCGAACCGATAACTAAAGCCTCGTGTTGCATCGTCAATTTGGGGCGAGGAAATACCCAAATCGAGCAAGACACCATCAACCATAGGCGCACCACGTTCACATAACACTCTTGCCATTTCTGCAAAGTTGCCATGTACCGCTTCCATACGCCTATCCTTGAGTGCACTTGCACTACGAATCGCTTGAGGGTCTTTATCAAAAACCCACAAACGACCTGCTACGCTTAATTGCTGCAAAATCTTTTGACTGTGACCGCCACGCCCGAAAGTGCCATCAACATAGACACCATCTGGAACAATAGTTAAGGTTGCAATCGCTTCCTCGAGCAGCACAGGGATATGCGTGAACAGCCCTTGGTCGGCATCAATATCATTCGTCACAAAGCCTTAAAAAACATAGTTTTCAACCATATCAGGCACTTCGGTGACCGCCTCTTCAAACGCCTCCATTCGTTTGGGATCCCAAATTTCAAAATAACTGCCCATCCCGACAAACGCCGCCTCTTTTTCCAGCCCAGCTTTTTTGCGTAAATCGGGCGTAATCAACAAACGCCCTGCGCCGTCCATTTCCATATCTTCGGCACTGCCCAGATAAATCATTTTTTGCACCTTGGCTTTTGCCGGCCAGGCGGCAATTTCACGTTCGTGTAAAGACCATACGGGACGTGGAAACAGCATTAAGCAACCTTCGGGACTACGCGTCATCGTCAAGCGCGCTTCGCATTGCAGGCGCAAAGGCTCGCGATACCGTGTCGGTATCGTGATGCGCCCCTTGTCATCCACTGAAATAGTGGTGGTGCCCTTGTACGAAATAGTTGCTGCGCTCATTCGCGTTAACGAAAAAAATTAAAAAATGACACGCGTAAATTCAAAGACACTCTTCAAAGACATTCAGCGCGCTCATTCGGAATCATCGGGAGTACAGATTGAATGGTCCACTGACGCTGTGCACTGACTCAATAGTTAAGCCAGCAGAGTGGCGGCACATGTCTAGTCATTCGCCGCACTCCATTTCAGGAACTTTCAACCAAAATAATACATTTATACTCACTTTTCGCCACTCTATCCCACAAAATACCACGTGTCAAGCGTGAAAAAGTCAAAAAATCCAATAAAGTCAATGACTTAGCGTTCGAATGTGATACAAAAAATGGAAAATCTTAAAAAATAAATTCAATTAAATCAATAACTTATAAAGGTATCAAAAAGTAATTTATTAAGACTTTTGATGGTTTTTGACGACTTTACATTGCCGAATATTGAGCACAAAAATAATTACAAAATTGAGGTGAGTTGATGGATTTCTGGAATCAAAAGAGAGGATCGTGGTTTTTCTTTGGTTTTACTTTGGTTTTAATCGTGCATCGTTTTGTGGGGTGATTTGGGCTTACAAAAGAACGCCTCGTTGTTGAAAACCTTAGTCCTTCTATTGACTTAATCGCGCGAATTGATGAGTCGCCCTAAAATCCCGTTTTATAAATCTATTTGATGTCACTTATGAATACGGATCAAACCGTTGCTAATCGCATTCGCTTGCGGATTGAACAAGCCGGAAAACGCTATCACGCCAACGACAATATCGCAGAATTTATTGAACCTGGGGAGTTGGATCAACTTCTTGACGAAGTCGCTTCAGGTATGCGTGACGTGTTGCGCAGCTTGGTGATCGACACGAGCAATGATCACAACACGCAAGACACGGCGCGGCGCGTGGCCAAAATGTATTTGCAAGAAGTATTTCACGGACGTTATGTGGCGCAACCCAATGTGACGGAATTCCCCAACGCGGAACATTTGGGTGAACTTATGATCGTCGGGCCAATCACTGTGCGCAGCGCGTGTTCACATCATTTTTGTCCGGTGATTGGTAAGGTGTGGGTTGGTGTTATGCCCAATCAACACACCAATGTAATTGGCTTATCCAAATACGCACGTTTAACCGAGTGGATCATGTCGCGTCCACAAATTCAAGAAGAAGCCGTGGTGCAATTGGCAAACTTGATTCAAAATAAAACACAGCCCGATGGTTTGGCGATAGTGATGGAAGCGACGCACTATTGCATGAGCTGGCGTGGCGTGCGTGATATGGACAGTAAAATGATTAACTCGGTCATGCGCGGCAGCTTCTTGAAAAACGCTAATTTGCGACGTGAATTTTTATCTTTAATCCCCAAATAACAATGACTTTAATCCGCCTGATTTATGCGAGTCGATCGCAAGATGCAAGTGTTGAAACTATTACTAATATTTTGGAAAAATCACGCAGCTATAACGCTGAACATGGTGTTACAGGCGTTTTATGTGGTTGTGGCCGCTACTTTATGCAAGTCCTTGAAGGCGGGCGCGATGCTGTGAATGTGCTGTACAAGCGCATTCTTAATGACCCGCGTCATTCTGATCCGATTATTTTGCGTTATGAAGAAATCACCGAACGTCATTTTGGTTATTGGACGATGGGACATGTCAACCTAAGCAAAATCAATACCAGTATTGTGTTGAAATATTCGCCGACGACAACGCTAGACCCGTATCGTTTACCTGGTTCGATCGCCCTGGCCTTATTGGAAGAGTTGCATCAAACTGCGTCCATCGGTCGTGATTAAAACGCAGGTTTAACTCGGATGAATATGTCAATTCGGTTAACAGGAGCCTAGACAATGAGAGTCATACTTTTTTTAATTCTGGCCATTGCGGTACTGTATTTGGCACGTCGATGGTTTCGTCGTCTTTTGGAACAGACGATGCTGGATTTACAAAAAAAATCAACACAAACGCCGAATGCCGCGCCCGCACAGGCTTTGGTTGCGTGCGCCAAATGCCAAGTGATGGTGCCAAGCTTGGACGCTGTGTATCGCAATAACAAACCGTATTGTTCGCAAGCGCACAGTGACTGATTGCGCCAATCCATCGCTTGACGACGCTTGGCTCCCGCGTTGTCGCCAGTTAGTTAGCCCCAATTTCAACGCACGTCCGGCGCCGAACGTAATTGATTTATTGGTAATCCACAACATCAGTTTGCCTGCCGCCGCAGAGGGTGGCCCAGAATTTGGCGCGCCCTACATCGATCAATTGTTTACTAATACTTTGAATTGCAGTACTGACGCTCGTTTTCGCAGTTTGAGCGGTGTCCGCGTATCGTCACATTTTTTGATTCAACGCACGGGTCTTGTGACGCAGTACGTGGGGATAAATCAGCGCGCCTGGCATGCTGGTGTTTCGCAGTTTGAAGGCCGCGATAACTGTAATGATTTTTCAATTGGGATAGAGCTTGAAGGGACTGACGAATTGCCATTTGAGGCTGTGCAATACGACAGTCTGTTGATCTTGACGCAACAGGTTGTCAGTCGCTACCCGATTCGCGCGATTACAGGGCATCAACACATTGCACCGCTACGCAAGACAGATCCAGGGCCCTGTTTTGATTGGCTTTTGTACCAAGACAATATGCGGCAATTGGGTTTAGAAAAAATTCAATTTGCCATTTAAACCATCAGATTGTAGTATCGTACTGCCTTTGGCGTTTTATTCACTTTTTATTAGGAGTCATTCATGAAATCAGTCCTTTCCGTTCGTCTCCCCCCGCAAACATATAAGCAGAGTAGCGCCCCCCATCTATACATTTTTTGCGGGCCTAACCTTGCTGTTGAGTGCCTGCGGCGGTGGCAGTAGCAGCCCCGCTACCACCAACCCCGCTGCTACCAGTCCCGCTACCACCAACCCCGCTGCTACCAGTCCCGCTGCTACCAGTCCCGCTGCTACCAATGCACTCACCACCAACCCTTTAACCACAGCACAAGCTGGGCTACAAGCGGTGTCATCAGGGTTGTCGTCTGCCCAATCAACGGCCAGCAATCAGTCGTTTGTCAAAATACTAGCGGCATTACAAAATGTGTTGATTACCCCCGCGCAGGCCGGTGACGGGCAGACTAGTAGCGCATATTGTAGTAGCGGGCAACCAGTATCCAACGGGCAATATCTATCAGCATCCGATTAGGATTACGCCGCCAAACATGTGTTTTGTCGCTTGGTGGGCAGCGGTGGCAAAGTGCGCAACGATGTCCCTACGGGGGTCAGCAACCCCGCCAGCCTTATTTGTTTGTTCACCCAAGACACCAGCTTGAATTTTGCGTTTGATGGGGTAGACCGACCTAGCGCTCAAACTTAACAAGGGGTGTTATTCCGACACCGAAACAGCGGCGATGCAAGCTAAGTTCCCCAACGGATTTGTGCTTACCCATTTGATTGGCACCAGCCCAGCACGGTTTGATGGGAAAACCCAAGACGGATACGACTTTGGGCTTGAGTTTTATAAAGATGGGGGCGCCGACGATACCAGCCCACTACACTGGCGCATTGCCTATACCAAAGATGGAAGCCGAATTAAATTTTGGTCTAACCAAGAAAAAATGAAAGAAGGCTATGAATATGGGTATGTAGAAACCAATATCAGCACTGGTGAAGTGCGTTTTGAACGTACCTGCGTGCCGAATGACGGCAAAAACCAAGAGACCATTAAGATGCAGCTGGTGGGCACCTTACCCGTGAACAAAGGTGCTTTTTCTGGCGGGTTGCCTACTGCGCTACAGTTTGCCATGGTGCGGAACAAAGAAAATTTGACGGTGGCCAAAATGATTTCTGGCGGCAAAATGCTGGTGCGTTCTTTTGCTGTAAATAATAATACGATAGGCAACGATGCGGAATCTGAAAAATGTTTGAGTGCTGCTGGCAAAAAACCAACAGTGCTCGGCGATTTAAATGCCTGTAACGGCGCAAAAAGTACAGACCTTGCGGTGAATCCCGATAAAGTTAGCGCGTTTACCCAAACTGCTGATACTGATGCCAAGAAACTGACGGCAATGACTGATTGGTTTAACGCCACCGCATCGCTCACGTGGAAAAAACCTGAAGTCTTTCAATGAAATCTTTTAATAATCTACTAACCTAAACTGCGGCAGCACTGTGCTGACGTAGCGTGCTACTGTAGGCAAAATCCCCGCAATGCGCTGCGGGGATTTTTTATGAGCGGGCAATAGGCATTATCGACAGGCTCCTAAGTCAATAATTGTGGGTCTCAGTGATTTTTAGGATTAAAAAGCAGTTTAGATCTTTTGAAAAATGGTGCAACACAGCAAAAACAAATTAATTTCATCAAATCAATGGCTTATTCGTTTGATAACTTGAGTATTTTAGAGTAAAGACGTTATAATTCCCGCGCACTTTTGCTCTGTTTTGGTTAAGTCATTGATTTTTGTCATTGATTTTTTGACTCGACTAAATGGAGCAAAGTTTGCGTAATGGTAGGGCGTGGAGTTGTTATCACGTGTTTTTACGTGTTTTCACATCCTAAATTTTGTCGTGTTCTTATTTAATATCAAGGATTTTTATGAAAAAGCAATTAGTACTCGCCGCATTAGTGGCATTATCTTTAGCAGCTTGCGGCAAAAAAACTGAGCCAGTAACAGAGGCTGTGCCTGCTGCTGTTGCACCTGCCGCTTCAGGTGCACCTGCTGCTTCAGCTGCACCTGCTGCTTCAGCTGCACCTGCTGCTTCAGCTTCAGCTGCACCTGCTGCTTCAGCTTCAGCTTCAAAGTAATTTTCTAAAGCTGATAGTTTCGCTGGTAGTTTTAAAGCGTTTAAAAAGCCGACAAAAATGTCGGCTTTTTTTATTTGAGTTTTTAGGCGTATGATTTTATTTTGGATGCCGCATAAAACGAGCAAGATAGAATCCCTGTACCACGACAAAGACCAAAGTCAAGCCTGAGGCGCCAAATAATTTAAAGTTAACCCATGTGGCAGTATCAAATTGGTAAGCTACCCACAGGTTCAAACCTGCCATCATCGCAAAAAATATCACCCACATCCACAGTAAACTGGCCCAGGCGGCATCGGGCAAAGTAATTTGACCTCCGATTAGTTTTTGAATGCCATTTTTGCGCCAGATCAAGTGCCCCAGAGTTAGCGCGAGTGCGAAGCACAGATACAAAATCGTAAGCTTCCACTTAATAAATTGATCGTCATGAAACCAAATCGTGGCACCGCCAAAGACGACGACCAGTATCAATGTCAACCATAGCATTGCTTCGATTTTTTGTCCTCGAAGCTTTAACCAGATCACTTGCAGTAAAGTCGCCACCATCGTGACCAGCGTCGCTAACAAGATCGGTGTTTGTTGAATATCAATGCTGGCGTCTTTGACTAAGCCGCTTAACCAGTTTTGAGCAAATGTGAGCGCCCATTCTGGATTGTTTTGCGCATAGCGAAATACGAGAAAGAAACAAATGACGGGAAACAAATCAAAAAAGAATTTTTTCATAAATAAAGCTTACCTAAAAAATAAATGGATAGTGTGAATCTGTTTAATGCTCTGTCGTATGGGTTGTTACTCTTTTTATTAAGCAGTGGCATTACCGTGATCTATAGCGTGATGGGCGTATTTAATTTTGCCCATGGCGCCTTTTATATGCTGGGCGCTTATCTGGGTTTTGCGATTACTCAAGGTTTACACCAGCAACTGGGATTCAGTTCGATGACTAGTTTTCTAGTCGCGATGATACTCGCTTCGATGATTGTTGGCGTGATAGGCGGGCTTGTCGAACGTCAATTATTGCGCCGCCTTTATGCGCAAGGACAAATCGCGCAGTTGTTAGCGACTTTGGGCCTTACTTATGTTTTGATTGAGTTGGTGCAACTGATTTGGGGACGGGCACCGTTAGCCGATATGACGCCAGAGATTTTGCGTAATCCGGTTCAGTTCGGTAATAGCGTGATTCCTCTTTATCGAATTTTTATCGTGCTGGTTGCGGTTTTGGTTTTGGCTACGATGGGTTTATTACTTTATTCATCGCGCATGGGTTTAATTATTCGTGCGGCTTTGACGCATCCGCAAATGATACAAAGTTTGGGACATGATATTGACCTGATTCGGAATCTTGTCTTTGCGATGGGCGCTGGTATCGCAGGCTTGGCGGGAGTTGCTTCTAGCACAATTAGCGTCGTGGAACCCAGTATGTCGGTACAAATGGGAAGTTTGTGCTTTGTGATTGTCATCGTCGGTGGGCTGGGATCGATCTGGGGCGCCCTGATTGCCTCTTTAGCATTAGGGAGCTTATCTACTTATACCGCGACGATGGGGGCATTAAGGTTTCAAGACATCTTGGGAAACAAGTTATTTGAAAACGCTTCTTTGGCCTGGTGGCGAGAACTGGGCATGTGGACAGTCGCTCAAAGTACGCAAGCGCTTCCTTTTATGTTGATGTTGATTGTTTTGATTATGAGGCCACAGGGGCTTTTCGGACAGCGCAAGGATTAAATACTGACGCCTGTTTTGGCGTCCCCAACGAGATTCGAACTCGTGTTACCGCCGTGAAAGGGCGGTGTCCTAGGCCTCTAGACGATGGGGACTTAAGAAATCTTTAATATAAAACCACCTTCGACAGCGTCGAAAACGAGGTTTTTGTCTTTCTACGAAAGGGCGCGATTATACGTTGAAAACCTGATCTTACCAATAAATTATTAAAATTTTTTGAGGTTCGAATCATTTTTAGCGGTCTGGCTATTCATAAAAATTGATGGGTTCTAGTATCAATAAATAAAGACCCTGACAATGCAAAAAAACAGACAGCCCCCTAGTGCGCTTGTTCAGAGCATATTTGATATAACCCAATATCGGCATTGTGTAAACTGGAGTGAGTAATACCATCGTGAGTAATACCATAGTTGCCACATCAGCTAAAAATGTTGGGTCGAGTTTTTTTGAAATAAACAATATTCATGACAAAGTTAAAAGATTTGGCGCACTCATTAGGGTTGTCGCAAACTACGGTCAGCCGCGCCTTGAACGGTTATGCCGAAGTCAATGAGGCGACGCGTGATCGCGTGTTAGTGGCGGCAAAAAAAATGGGTTATCGCGCCAATCCGACGGCGCGACGTTTGGCTTTGGGTAAAAGTCACACGATAGGCTTGGTTTACCCGCCCAAATTGATGCCAGATTTATTATTTTTACAAACCGTTGCGGGACTGACCGAGACCTTGAGTCATGCGGATTATGATTTTCACATTGTCCCAGCCTTACCGCAAAATGAGCAAAAGGTCTATCAGCATTTGATCAAAGGGCAATTAGTTGATGGTTTGATCGTCGCGCGAACTTGTATTGAAGATCCGCGGATTGCCTATTTGGCGCAGCAAAATTTTCCTTATATAGCGTACGGGCGCACGCAACAAGACTTGCAGTATTCGTGGTTTGATCTGGATAACGATCGGGGTAGCGTGCTGGCAGTCGATTATTTGTATCAGTCCGGACGGCGCAATATCGCGTATTTGTATGATGATTTACAAGTCAATTTTGCCTACCAGCGCCACACCAGCTATGGTCAACGCATGGCGCAATTGAACTTGCCGACTCTTGACGGCCATTGTGGTCACACTGAAAAAATGGGGGCTGATGCGCTGGGTGATGTTCGTAGTCGAATGCCACAAATTGATGCTCTGATCGTTGATAACCCTCTGGCAGCACTAGGAGTGTTGCGCGCACTGCTGGACAGCGACTATGTGATTGGACGTGATATTGAAGTGGTCGTGTTTGGTGGCGGCGCTTTTGGTTCGATCTTAAAACCGGTACCGATGGTCATGGTTGATTTGGGAGACGCGTATGACATTGGGCAACAGTTGGGGCAGTTGATTTTGGGTGCGGTCAAAGGCGAAGCAGTTAAGCAGATACTGTGGCAACCCAGTTTACGAATTGAGACCCAGTAATTTTCCTAGTATTGGTCAACGATTAGCAACGATTAGCCAACGATTGACCAATGAACCAATTTGAACAGACAGACAAATACCGGCCGATACGTTCCAATCAGTTGGCCGTGCTCTAGGTGAGACCTTGTTTGTACCCTGATTCGACAAATTTTCATCGTGCCCTCTTGAAATGTTCTATTGGGTGACTATAAATAGGCTAACGCTTGAATTGGAGTCTGTCGTTTGGTTTATGGTCGTGACTCATGGCCTTGACTGATGACTTTGACGTATGACTTCGATTTAGGCTGATTTTTTATTTTATTGTTTATTTAGGAGTTTTTTATGAACCTTCGTCCTTTACATGATCGCGTGATTGTTAAGCGCCTCGACCAAGAAACCAAAACCGCTTCTGGAATCGTTTTGCCTGATGCTGCTGCAGAAAAACCAGATCAAGGCGAGATTTTAGCCGTCGGTAATGGCAAAGTGGGTGATGACGGCAAAGTCCGTGCGCTCGAAGTTAAAGTGGGTGACCGTGTGTTGTTTGGTAAGTATTCAGGTCAAACCGTTAAAGTCAATGGTGAAGAATTGCTCGTGATGCGCGAGGAAGACATCATGGCAGTGGTGCAGAAGTAATTAAGTTAATCGCCGTGCCTGTGTTCGTGTCATTGCATTGGCGTTCAGATTTATGTATGTAATGTTGTGCGATTCCCTTGATTTAAGAGGATCGCTTTATTTTCAGGAGAATAAACATGGCTGCAAAAGAAGTGTTATTTGGTGATTCCGCCCGTGCCAAAATGGTTGAGGGTGTTAATATTTTAGCTAACGCGGTTAAAGTCACTTTAGGTCCTAAGGGCCGTAACGTGGTGTTGGAACGCAGTTTTGGTGCGCCAACGATCACTAAAGATGGTGTGTCAGTGGCTAAAGAAATTGAATTAGAAGATAAATTCATGAATATGGGTGCGCAAATGGTGAAAGAGGTTGCGTCTAAAACCTCTGACAATGCCGGTGACGGTACCACTACTGCAACAGTATTGGCGCAAGCGATTGTTCGCGAAGGCATGAAATACGTGGCTGCCGGAATGAATCCTATGGATTTAAAACGCGGCATCGACAAAGCGGTCGGCGCAATTGTTGTCGAATTGAAAAAAATTGCAAAACCTTGCACAACCACTAAAGAAATTGCTCAAGTGGGTTCGATTTCGGCCAATAGCGATCATTCAATCGGCGAGCGTATTGCTGAAGCGATGGAAAAAGTCGGTAAAGAAGGTGTGATTACGGTTGAAGACGGTAAATCATTGAATGACGAATTAGAAGTGGTTGAAGGGATGCAATTTGACCGTGGCTATTTGTCGCCGTATTTCATTAACAATCAAGACAAACAAGTGGCTGCTTTAGACAACCCGTTTATTTTGTTGTTTGATAAAAAAGTATCCAATATTCGTGACCTGTTACCAGTTTTGGAGCAAGTCGCTAAAGCAGGACGTCCTTTGTTAATTATTGCTGAAGACGTTGAGGGTGAAGCCCTGGCAACTTTGGTCGTGAATAACTTGCGCGGTATTTTGAAAACTTGTGCAGTCAAAGCGCCTGGTTTTGGCGATCGTCGTAAAGCCATGTTGGAAGACATTGCGATTTTGACTGGTGGTCAAGTGATCGCCGAAGAAATCGGTTTAACTTTGGAAAAAGCAACGATTGAACAATTGGGTCAAGCCAAACGTGTTGATATCAGCAAAGAAAACACCATCATTATTGATGGCGCAGGTAACAGCAAAGCGATTGAAGCACGCGTCAAACAAATTCGCGCCCAAATCGAAGAATCAACCAGCGATTACGACCGTGAAAAATTGCAAGAACGCGTGGCCAAATTGGCGGGTGGGGTTGCAGTGATTCGTGTTGGCGCAGCGACTGAAGTTGAAATGAAAGAGAAAAAAGCGCGTGTTGAAGATGCCTTGCACGCAACGCGTGCCGCGGTTGAAGAAGGTGTTGTTGCGGGTGGCGGTGTTGCTTTCTTGCGCGCTCGTGCCAACGTTAAAGTTAAGGGCGATAACTCGGAACAAGAAGCGGGAATTCGTATTGTGTTGCGTGCTATTGAAGAGCCTTTACGCATGATCGTCTCTAACGCCGGTGAAGAAGCCAGTGTGGTCGTGAACAAAGTCAGCGAAGGTAAGGGTAACTTTGGTTATAACGCTGCAACTGGCGAATATGGCGACTTAGTTGAAATGGGGGTATTGGATCCTGCAAAAGTAACGCGTTCAGCTTTACAAAACGCAGCATCGATCGCCAGTTTGATGTTGACGACTGATTGCGCAGTGGCGGAATCAGTGAAAGACAAACCAAGTGGCATGCCAGGTGGTATGGGTGGTATGGGTGGTATGGACGGGATGATGTAATTGTCCGGTTCTGTGAGGATGTCGCGACCCGAATGACATTCTCATAGCTGATGATTAAAAACCCCGTAGGTTGCTGACCTGCGGGGTTTTTTAATATCAGGGCACTTCTATCAATTCATTTTTGCGGCGAATTGCTTTGTTGCGCAGTACGCGAAATCCTCACGTACTGTATGTACGCTCCGGTTTCTGTGTGCTGTGCGCCTCGCACTTCATCCGCATATTCTGTATTTATAGAAGTG
>JAVKLU010000069.1:0-13770 GCA_031538895.1 Burkholderiaceae bacterium
CAATTGATCCAGCGGCAAGGGTGCTAACTGATGCCGTGTGCGCACAGTATTGACCGTTGACAAGGCAATGTCGTTAAAGGTTTGCGCGCGTCCTGTGCCCAAGTTATAGATACCCGACAGCGCGCTACTTTTATCGTCCTTGATAAATAAATCGGCAAAATGCAAATTGACTTTAACCACGTCGTCGATAAACACAAAATCGCGTTGTTGCGCGCCATTGGCGTAACCGTCGCAACCCTCAAACAAAGCCACCGAATTTTTGTCACGGAACTGGTGAAAATGGTGATACGCGACTGAAGCCATGCGGCCTTTGTGTTGCTCGCCCGGACCATACACATTGAAATAACGAAAGCCCGCCACACGCGGCGCTTGCTTGCGCGTCACCAAACTTTGGCGCAAATATTGGTCAAATAAAAATTTTGAGTAACCATAGACGTTCAATGGACGCTCGTATTGACGCGCTTCGACAAATACTTTGCTGCCACCATACACTGCGGCAGAAGAGGCGTACAAAAAAGGAATTTGATGGGCAATCGCAAATTCGTACAAAGTTTGGGTGTAGTGATAATTGTTTGACATCACATAACGCCCATCAGTCGCCATCGTGTCCGAGCACGCGCCCTGATGAAAAATCGCCGCAATCGGCATGCGATTTTGTTGCAGATAGGTATGAAGATCGGTTTTATCGATGTAATCTTGAATCGAACAATCGACCAAATTTTTAAATTTGTCGGCGTGGGTCAAATTATCGACCGCCAAAATATCGTGATGCCCGCGCGCGTTCAAGGCTTTAACGATATTGCTACCGATGAATCCTGCGGCGCCTGTGACAATAAAAATCATAAGAAAAAAGAAAGTAACTCGAACAAGAAGTATAGGCCAGACGCTGATGAGCGATTAACACGCATTAGGCGTATTTTCAACAGCGATGCTCAGGGGTTTCTTATCGGAGAACACTTCATCAAGTGTGAGATTGTGATTTTTTAACTCGCTCTTAGAAATACTCACACCATCTGGATTACCCAATTTCAACTCTTTTACGGGGAAAATATACTCTTCTTCAGGCACAAAGTTAGGGGCAAAATCCCCGTCTTGGTTAACCATACCTCCAACGCCCAAATAAAAATAGATTCTTACTGCGGATGTTTCTTGTTTTTCTTTTTTCTTCCAGTCTCCAAATTTTCCTTTGGCTCTCTTAATTTTTTCAGCCATATCTTTCGCTTTACTGATCACCAAATTAAACTGATCTTCGCTACTACCGTGCCATGTTTCTAAATATTTACATTCGATTAAAACGCGCGCTTGATCTTCAATATGCTGAAACTCTAAATCTGGAAGCGTATTTGAACGTGCCCACAGCCTACCATTCTCAATAAATTTGTCCCCGCGCCATTCAGTAAAAATCCATTTTTGATCCGTATTGTTTTGATCACGAAAAGGCATTAATACCTTGCCAGTCAAAGCTACTCCATGGAAATGTTGATGAATTTTTTTAACCACATACTCTTCAAACCGTTTTCCCTTTTCCTTGCTCTCTAGCTGTGTTTCGGACTGGATTTTTAACTTTTCATTTTCCCGATTTAACTGATGGATTTGATTATTTAAACTTTGGATTTTTGCATCATGTTTGTGTTGCGTTTTATGTAAACTTTTAGAGCGTGCGCGCAATTGATAAAAAATAATCATTGCTCCAAGAAAAGCTACCCCATAAAACATATTCTGCCAAGGTAGATCGTGGGGTTTTGATGAATTCCAGTCACCACTAGAGTCTTTATTATTTTTGACCGCGTTATTTTTTTTAATTTGTTTGTTGATTCGATTGTGTGACCCAGTAATGGCGACGCTAACACTATTTGAAGACGACTCGGCGCTTAAGGCTGGGCTTAAAAAAGTCACCGTTAAACCACTATACAAACATATTAACACCCGCCTAATCCTTACTCTCATATCGACCTCATTCAGTTGATAAGCATGCCAATTGACTCGCATAAACAGTTTTAAGAAACAATCGCGCACTCAATGATTCAGCGCTCTTTTAATTTAACTCGTGCTGGTAATGAAAAAGGTGGGTGATGAAACGCGAGTGACGGACTTCGACTGCGTGTTCGCCATACGAAAACGAGCGCCGATACACGCTTAACAGTGGTGTCCCCACGGCAATTTTTAATTGCAGGGCTTCATCAGCCGAGGCCGCAACCGCACGAATTTCTTCTTCCGCGCGCACCATCACGATGGCAAATTGACGTTCAAACAAGGCGTACATGGGGCCTTGATAGCTTTGCAACAAATCGGCGGTGAGTTTTTTGAACTGCGCCCCGCGCAACCAAATGTGTTCAAAATTAACCGGCTGACCGGCAAAAAATTGCACACGCTGAATTTCCACCACGCTGTCATTGGGCTTTAGCGACAATTTCTGGGCCAAAACGTCTGAGGCCAAAATTCGCTGCACGCCCAAAATGTGATTTTCTGGAATCATCGCTTCGCCGGTATCGCTAACCAGTCGCAAAAAACGAAACTCGGCGCGAGGTTCGGCATGACTGCTAACAAAGGTTCCCTTGCCTTGACGGCGCATGAGCACATTGTCCGCGACCAATTCATCAATGGCTTTTCGCACCGTACCCTGACTGACGCCGTATTGTGCGGCCAGTTCAAATTCGCTGGGAATGATCGAACCGGGCGTCCATTGTCCTGCTTTCAAAGCCTGCATCAGCACAACTTTAATCTGTTGGTACAGCGGACGAAAAACCACGCGCTCGGTCATATATTCACTGAAAAATAGGGCGACTTGGCATTCTAGGGATGGTCTCAATAACGCCGTTTTTTGCCAAAAACCGGTCAGAGGAGTTATTCAAGGGCACTTCTATAAATACAGAATATGCGGATGAAGTGCGAGGCGCACAGCACACAGAAACCGGAGCGTACATACAGTACGTGAGGATTTCGCGTAGTGCGCAACAAAGCAATTCGCCGCAAAAATGAATTGATAGAAGTGCCCTCAAAACACCTCTCGGAATTTTGATTATAGGTCTTATACAAGAGCGCGAGTGTTAAACAGATCGTGCCATTTTTCACAGCACCATTTTTCTCGGATTTTTTAATACGTCCCAGGTAACAAAATATCGCGCCCGACTTGAGTAATGTCAGTTTTACCGCAAAAACCCATCGAAATATTCATTTCATTACGAATAATTTCGAGTGTTCGCGCCACGCCCTCTTGCCCCATCGCGCCCAAGCCATACAAAAATGCACGGCCGATGTAAACCCCTTTGGCGCCCAAGGCAATGGCTTTTAAAGCGTCTTGACCACTGCGAATGCCGCCGTCCATGTGGACTTCGATTTGGCTACCCACTGCATCAACTATCGATGGCAAAGCGCTAATGCTGGAGGGCGCACCATCTAACTGTCGGCCGCCATGATTGGACACGATGAGGGCGTCAGCGCCGCTTTGTACAGCGCGCTGCGCGTCTTCAACATCTTGGATACCTTTCAAAATCAGTTTGCCGCCCCAACGTTTTTTGACCCACTCAATATCTTCCCAAGTTAAGGCCGGATCAAACTGTTGCGCCGTCCACGCAGATAAGGAACCCATATTTTCGACTCCTTTGACATGTCCGACGATATTCCCAAATTGGTGCCGCTTAGTCCCCAACATTCCCAGACCCCAGCGCACTTTAGTCATCAAATTCATGATTGTTGGAAGCGTCATTTTGGGCGGCGCCGACAAGCCATTTTTAATGTCTTTGTGACGTTGACCCAAAACTTGTAAATCCAAAGTCAGTACCAACGCAGAACAAGCCGCCGCTTTAGCGCGATCAATTAAACGCTCAATAAAATCACGATCCCGCATCACATACAACTGAAACCAAAACGGATGGCCTCCGGTATGTTCTGCCACGTCTTCAATCGAGCAAATACTCATGGTCGACAGCGTAAATGGGATACCAAATTCTTTAGCCGCGCGCGCGGCTAAAATTTCACCATCGGCGTGTTGCATTCCCGTCAAACCCGTCGGTGCAATCGCGACAGGCATCTTGACGTTTTGACCAATCATATGGCTGTTTAAACTGCGTTTGGCAATATCGACAGCGACACGTTGACGAAATTTAATTTTTTGAAAATCACTCTCGTTGGCACGATAAGTAGCCTGGGTCCAAGAGCCGCTATCAGCATAGTCATAAAACATTCGCGGTACACGTTTTTGAGCTAAAACTCGTAAATCTTCGATTGAAGTCATTAAATTTACATTCGACATCTGGGGCTCCTATTCAATAAAAAAATAATTGTGTTAACGATTGCTACCTTCTGATCATGCAATCTTGGGATTTAGCGATCTGTTGTTTTTGGCGCACGTAAAATTTCTTTAGCAATACCGCGCCAGATATTTATTTCTTCGGTCGTTAGCTGGCTACGCGCGAATTGACTGCGCAAACGTTGCATCAAAGTTTTGGGTTCGGCCGGGTTGTGGTATCCCAAATGTGTGAGCGCGGACTCTAAATGTTGAAACAATCCTTCGACTTCGACGCGCTTTGCCCAACCTGTATTTTCTATCGCATGCGCCGTTGATGTGGCGGCGACATCCATTTTTGTACTCAAGCTCAACATCGCCATGCGCGCTTCGTAACAGACAATTTGCACCGCTTGCGCCAAATTTAAAGAGCCATAACTGGCGTCACTATTGATTTCAATAATGCCCGTGGCGCGCAAGACCTCCTCGTTCGAGAGACCATTGCGCTCGTTGCCAAACAAAAGAACCGTGTGTTTGTAAGTGCGATCAGCGGCACAGTTTTGCGCCCATTCCCGCGCGGTATAAGACGGCGGCGCAAAATCACGCGGACGACGTGTTAGGGCCAAAATTTGTGAGCGACTGCCTAAGGCTTCATCCAAAGTATCAACTTCTATCGCGTTATTCAACACATCCAAAGCACCACTGGAAAACGCAATCGCTTCAGCTTTGCGGCACATTCCCGAATAACGTGGCGCGACCAAGCACAAATCACGTAAACCCATGACTTTCATTGCCCGCGCCACCGCACCGACATTACCGGGCGCCGAGGTTCCGGACAACACCACGCGTAGTTGGGCCAGTTCAGCGAAATCGGGTGGTAGTAAATTCATCAACAATAAAACGTTTAAAAAATAAAAATGCGACAAGTCCATTACGTTCGACATGATGGCACGCCGCAAACTGCGCATGACTTCACACCAACTTCACGCCAACTTCATATCCATCTCATATCAATGAGGCTAACTCAGATTAAGCATGTTAGTGTGAATTATTGGGAATTATTGAGTATTCCTTAGAATCGCTGTTTTAATCGAACCCAAAAGCACTTATGAATCCCATGCTCACTATCGCTGTTCGCGCTGCCCGTAAGGCTGGCAGCGTGATTAATTTAGCCGCTAAAGAATTACACAAAATTCCCGTCGAGCAAAAAAAACATAACGACTTTGTCACCGAAGTCGATCGCGCAGCCGAACGCGCCATTATCGAAATCCTCAAAGGCGCTTATCCTGATCACGATTTTTTAGGTGAAGAAGGGGGCGCTCAATCAGCGCAAAAAGGCATTGCATCTGACTATCTTTGGATTATTGATCCGCTAGATGGCACGACCAATTTTATTCATGGCTTCCCACAATACGCTGTGTCGATTGGCTTGGCATACAAAGGCAAACTGACCGAAGCGGTCATTTACGACCCCACCCGCGACGAATTATTTACGGCATCGCGCGGTCAAGGTGCGCTGTTAAACAACCAACGAATGCGAGTATCGACCTGCACGCAATTGTCGGCAGGACTGATTGGCAATGGCTTTGCGATTCGATCTCGCGAAGAAGTCCGCGACTATATGTCACTGTTTACAATCATCTCGGACAATTGCGCAGGAATGCGTTGCGCCGGCTCTGCCGCCTTGAATTTAGCCTATGTGGCGGCCGGACGTTTGGATGGTTTTTTTGAGAAAAATTTAAGTCCGTGGGATATTGCCGCAGGCGCTTTATTGATTTTAGAATCCGGCGGAATGGTTGGCGACTTTGACGGTAACAGTAATTATTTATACGGCAAAGAAATCATAGCCGCCCCGCCGCAGGTGTTCGCGCAAATGGTGCAAAAAATTTCAGCCCCTAGCAAAGCACCTAGAACGTAATTTTTGCACTCCCCGCGTTTGGAGTGATTATTGAGGAGCTTTACATTAACTATCGTAACTTTAGCTACCGCAGCTTTAACTACCGCAACTTTAAAAATTTATGGCACGTCGATCTGCCACTCTTGCATCACGCGCGTGCGGTGCTAAGAAGAATGCACCAATTGCAATTAGGGCATATCGCCGCCAGCTTAAGCTTTACTTCGATGCTGGCCTTAATTCCAACCTTTGCGGTGCTGTTCGCCATTTTCACCGCCTTTCCCGCGTTTGAAACTCTGCGCTCATCACTGGAAGCCTATTTAGTCAAGAACCTGATGCCACCAGCAATTGCACGGCAAATATTGGACTATCTCACCGTTTTTGCAATCAAAGCCAAAAAAATTTCAGCCTTTGGCGGGGTCACCGTATTGATTGCCGTCATCATGATGTTGGCGACCATCGAGCGCGTCTTTGATCGCATCTGGAGCGTCGCGCGTCAGCGGCCTCTGTCACGTCGCTTGGTCATTTACTGGACGCTCATTACTTTAGGCCCCATCCTGTTAGCACTACTGTTCATCAGTGGTGATTTCATTGCGGACACTTTAGGATTCGCTAACACCAATGCCGCCAATAAATCGGTTTGGATGAGCAGTATCACGAGCATTACCTTGCTGGCTGGATTTTTTTCTGCTTTATATTTTCTCGTCCCCAATCGTTTTGTTTTGGTCCATCACGCCTTAATTGGCGGCTTATTCTCGGCTATTTTGGTGGAATTGATGCGACGGATATTTTCGTATTACGTCACCCAATCGTCCAGCTATACCATGATTTATGGCGCGTTGGCCGCGATTCCCATTTTGTTAATTTGGCTCGATATTTTTTGGTTAGTCGTTTTGTTCGGTGCGATTGTCACGGCCTACTTACCAGAACGCGAGTATTTGGCCAAATCCCAAAAAGATGAGCACCATTTATTTTTTGATGCCACCGATTTACTGACCGAATTGGCACACGCACGCGCACATGCCCCCAGTGCTTTGGTGCGACAAGAACACCTGATCAGCTTGACCCAGCTAAGTCCGCATCGCGTCGAATTTATTTTGAAGAAACTGGCCGCCAAAAAATGGGTGAGCTTACATGTATCAGTCGAAAAGAAAAATCGTTTTCAAAGTCGTAATGTGCGATCGTGGTCTTTATTGATCAATCCACAAACACTGCGCTTGAGCGAGCTCTATCAAGCCACCGCACCCGTCATGCAATCGCATGTACTGGCCGACAATTTATCGCAACAGATTGCTCACGCCTTGTCATTCACCTTAGCAGATTGGGCTCAACAAAAGTATCAATCTCGCGTAATCCATCAATCATAAAGTGCACTCCGTCAATCTGCCCGCCGCCGCTTCAATGGATTTATTAGAACGCGGAGATGCGTTTTTTCCGCGACTGATTAACGCGATTGATAGTGCGCAAGATTCGATTGAATTAGAAACCTATATTTTTGCTAACGACACCATCGGTCATTTAGTGTTTCAATCTTTGGTGCGCGCACGTTTACGCGGAGTCAAGGTTCGCGTGATTATCGATTGGCTAGGCACTGGACATCGTGAATGCCAAAAATGGCATCGCCAATTTGTGGCGCATGATTTGCAACTGCAATCCTTTAATCCTTTTTTTCGACGCGGTTTAGTTCGCACCCACCGTAAAATTGCCATCATCGATAAGCGCCTAGGATTTGTCGGGGGAATTAATATCAAAGACGACCTCAACGCTGGCAAGGACCGCCCACCTTTGACTGCACCGCGTTGGGATTTCGCCGTATGTTTGTACGGACAGGTGGTGCGCACTATTTTATTGAGCTTTGAATCGCAATGGGGATCAATCACACCTTTTGAAAAAGGGCGCCGCCAATGGCGCTATTTAAAAGAAGTGATGCGTCAAGGTATTCATAAAGTGCCGGCACAATCTGCACACAATCAGACCCTATGCTCTTACATCACGCGCGATAATTTCAAACGACGTAACGCCATTCAACGCGCCTATTTGACGGCAATTCAAAACGCACAAAATTCGATTTTGTTGGTGACGCCCTACTTTGCACCGGGGCGCCGTTTCCGTTTAAGTCTGATGAATGCAGCTCAACGCGGAGTTGACGTAAAATTACTAATCGGCGTGGGTGAAATTCAGTTTCAGGATTGGGTCACGCGTTCTTTATATCCAATACTCATAAAAAGTGGCGTGCGTATCATGGAGTATCAAAAAACACTACTCCACGCCAAAGTGGCGGTTATTGACGAGAATTGGGTGACTTTAGGTTCATCTAATTGCGATGCGCTGTCGCTTTTTATCAATCAAGAAGCCAACTTAATCATTAAGGAAGTTTCATTTGCCCGAGCCTTAACCGCCAAAATTAACCTTGCGTTACAAGAAAGTAAGGAGCTCTTACTACAAGATTATTTAGAACGAAACATTATCAAACGCATGTTTTACCGACTCTCTTACATAATCTACCGCACCGCGATGCGAATCGTCACTCGCGGAGAATATCGATAAACGATATTGTGTCAAGCCTCGCATTCTGATGAAAAATAATTCGATATTTCAGTTACACCGATCTTTCTTGTATCCGATACTAGGTCTCACCGTGATCATCACGATAGTGATCGTGTGTGGTGCGTTTTATACCTACGCAGAGAAAAACGTCGATACGGATCCTTTTTTACGTCAGTCCGCAGAAACCATTGCCCAAATTATTAAACAAAATCCCAAGTCCGACTACACCCAGTTAATTGAGTTGGAGACGCCCTCGACATTTCAATTACAAGTAACCAGCCAATTAGGCGCAGTACTGTACGCCTCCAAAGATTCACCTCCATTACCACTCTTGATTGAAACCGGATTTTCTAACCTCAGCATCGGTGCACAAAGAGCGCGCATGTACACATTAGTCACCTCGCCTCAAATCATTATTCAAGTTGCCGCGCCCCAAACAGAAACCAGTAACCGGATTTTCAAAACCACTTTTTTTGTCTTGATTTTTCTTTGCCTAATCGGATTAGGATGGATCAGCATTCGATTTTTCAGTCATAGTGAAAAATTACGCAAAACCCTCGACCATTTACTGGCTTTACGCAAGGGTGCGCAACACATTCCCGATACTGAAGTTGCTCGTTTGCCCACCGAAGTTCGCTTAATTCTGCGCGAATATCAGACTGAGATTCATTCGCGGGATCGACTCTTAAAACAATTACAAGAAACTTTAAAAAACTTCTTGATCAAACTACGCCCGATATATGTCGCGCAAACCCATAATTTTGACGATTTGTTTGCGTCCTCTGAGCCTACAAATTGGTCTCAATTTGTCGCCTGGCTCAATTGCATGCATATCTGGACTGTTTTAGATGAGCTAAGCCTGCAACCCAATCGGCCAAGCACGCCCATTCAATTAAAGTCAAAACTTCACGCGATCTTTACTGATCAGAGCATTGTTTTGGACAGCTCTATCGAGGACGACACGATCGATACCCAGTCAGACATACTAGATTTTTTATTGCAACAATTAAAACAATATTTATCCAGCGAACAACACTCAAGTGTGAGCATCCATTTACTGAATCATCAATCTGAAGTCATGTTGGATATCCGATATTCATTGAATACTGCGGCATCCATCGATTTCTGGGAACAAGAAATTACCCTATTCTCGCGAAAAATCGTTGATAAAGCCGCTGATGCGATTGAAGCACTGATCGCCTATCGCACCGAAAACGATACGGAGTCCTTGCAAATTTTATTTCCGCGCCAACCAGCCCAAAGCGAACTGTTATAAGGGCCGCTAATTGCTATAAGGACCGCTACTCACTATGATCGATCAATTTTGAGGTCATTTTTCAAACCCACGACATCATTTTTATCTTTTATGAACGCTTCTATCGATCACAATCACACTTTATTTGAACGCGCCCAAAAAACTATCCCCGGTGGCGTAAATTCTCCGGTACGCGCCTTTGCCAGCGTTGGTGGAACGCCACGCTTCATCAGCCGCGCACAAGGCGCGCGCATGTACGACGCCAACGACAAAGAATATATTGATTACATCGGTTCATGGGGCCCGATGATTTTAGGACACGGTCATCCCACGGTTATCGCAGCGGTCAGCGCGGCTTTGCAATCAGGTTTTAGCTTTGGCGCACCCACCGAAGCCGAAGTGATCATGGCGGAAACCTTGACGCGATTATTGCCCTCGATGGAACAAGTTCGCCTGGTGTCTTCCGGCACAGAGGCCACCATGAGCGCGGTCCGTTTAGCGCGCGGATTTACCGGTCGATCTTTATTGATTAAATTTGAGGGTTGTTATCACGGACATTCTGATTCTCTGCTGGTCAAAGCAGGCAGTGGCTTGCTCACCTTTGGCCACCCGACTTCTGCAGGCGTGCTAGACGATTTTGCAAAACATTCTTTGGTACTGCCTTACAACGACATTGCCGCACTGGAGGCGGCATTCAAAGAACACGCCGCGATCATTGCTGGTGTCATCATTGAACCGGTGGCGGGTAATATGAATTTACTGCCTGGTGATCCCGCGTTTTTGTACACCTTACGCCAACTGTGCACGCAACACGGTGCCTTGTTAATTTTTGATGAAGTCATGTGTGGATTCCGTGTTGGCCTATCAGGAGCCCAAGGCCATTACGGCATTACGCCAGATATCACCACGCTGGGCAAAGTCATCGGCGGCGGTTTCCCCATGGCGGCCTTTGGTGGTCGACGCGACATCATGCAAACCCTCGCGCCTGTCGGCGCCGTATACCAAGCGGGAACCTTATCAGGCAATCCTGTTGCCGTGAGTGCAGGATTGGCAACGCTGCAATTGATTCAAGCACCCAATTTTTATACCGAACTCACGCAACGCACCCAAAGACTGATTGACGGGTTAAACCGAGCCGCTCAAAAATCAGGCGCCGCATTTTGCGCGCAACATATAGGCAGCATGTTTGGGATGTATTTTGCAGACGCCATTCCTCAACACTATGCAGACATGCAAAAACACAATCAAACACGATTCAAGCAATTTTTCCACGCGATGCTAGATCGTGGCATCTACTTCGCGCCCTCCGCATTTGAAGCTGGTTTTATGTCCTCTGCACATACCGTGCAAGATGTTGACGCCACCTGTGCTGCCGCGGCAGAAATTTTTCAATCTGGTCAATTCTGTGGCTGAGGATCGTACCGAAGAATACGCCGCGTGGCTGCGGCTGGTTTTTTTTTCAGGCCTTTCGCGCACTCAATGTCGTCGGGTTCTAAGTAGCGTCACACTGCCGCAAGAGATTTTTTCAGCCAGCCACAACCAACTGAGAAAAAATTTAGAACCGGCGCAAATTAGCGCCCTCAAACGACTGGACGAGCGTGCGCAAGAGGCTATCGATAAAGCACTTGCGTGGACAAAACAAGAACAGCACGAACTAATCACCCTAGCCGACCCGCACTATCCACAAGCCTTACTCGAGTTATCCGATCCGCCCTTGGTTCTTTTTGCCCTGGGCCACATCGCCGCACTCAATCGTTCATCCATTGCGATTGTCGGCAGTCGTCATGCCACCGCGCAAGGCGTTCGAGATACTGAAGATTTAGCGCGCGCACTTGCACAAGCTGGGCAAATTGTGGTGTCTGGATTAGCCGAAGGAATTGATGCGGCAGCACATCGCGGCGCACTAAGCAGTAAATTATCCGTCAGTACCATCGCCGTGATTGGAACCGGAATTGATTTGGTCTACCCCGCGCGTCATCGCGCACTCGCGCACGAAATTGCGCAGAACGGCTTAATCCTGTCTGAATTTATGTTAGGTAGTCGTGCTGTGGCCTACCATTTTCCGCAACGTAATCGAATTATTTCCGGACTGGCGCGCGGCGTCGTTGTCATGGAAGCTGCGGTGAAATCGGGTTCCTTAATCACCGCCCGTTTAGCCGCAGAACAAGGGCGCGATGTTTTTGCCGTTCCTGGGTCGATTCACTCGCCTCTGGCGCGCGGCTGCCATGCCTTGATTCGCCAGGGTGCTAAGTTAGTCGAAACGGCACAAGATGTTTTAGAAGAACTCCAACTCGTTTCGCTGAGTCCGCCAAGTTCAATGAATCCGATGAATCATAAAACTGAAGAGACTCAGTCGCCAACGGCAGAGTTAAGGCTTGAATCGGATTTACAAGCTGTACTTGAAACAATTCCCACTCCTTTAAGCAAAATTGGTTTTGCACCATTCAACTTTGAAGACGCGTTAATGCAAACCAATTTAGACGTGGCCCAATTGAACGCTCAACTCTTGGATTGGGAATTAGGCGGCGCGATACAACGTTTAAACGGCGGAATGTATCAACGCATCCGTTAGTTCCCTTAGTTCCCTTAGATACGGGAAAGCAATTAAATTCAAAAATACGGCTTTTGCCAAAAATATTTTCCTCAATCATATTGAGATTGATTAAATATCCACCTGTTTAACCAAAGTCTAAGTCATAAAAAAAGGCGGTGTAAACACCGCCTTTTTAAGAGCTACTGATTGACGACTGATTCAATTACTTGCCTTTTTTCAACTGTGTATATACCGCGCCCATTGATTCACGCGCTTCGTTCGTAAACGAACTGGGCGGTACAAACTTTGTACTCATATAGGTAGCGTCTGGGAAAATGGTTTTGTTCTGTGCCACTTCAGGATTGATCTTACTCATTGCCGCTTTATTGGCGACAGGATAGTTCAATTCATTGGTCAAGCTTGCGCTGACTTCAGGACGCAAGAAATAGTTCAAGAACAGATGCGCATTATTAGGATGTTTGGCATCCGCAGGAATGGCCAAGGTATCAAAAAATGGTAATGCGCCTGTTTCTGGTAACAAGGCCTGAATATCTTGTCCATTTTTATTTTCAATCGCACGACCACGTGCGATATTGATATCACCTGACCAACCCACTACCGCGCAGACTTTACCACTGGCCAAATCATCAATCAGTGTGCTCGTAAAAATTTTAACACTTGAACGCACTTTGGCCAACATCGCGCCTGCGGCTTTATGATCGGCCGGGTCATTCGAGTAAGCGTTTTTACCTAAATAATGCATCGCAGGAGGGATAATTTCAGTCGGGGAATCCAAATACGCCACGCCGCATGAGGCCAGTTTAGACGCGTATTTAGGATTGAAAACCAAATCCCATGCGTTCGCAGGCATCGGCAAAGCACCTAAGGCTTTTTTGACTTTACCCGAATTGATCCCAACAGTTGTAAAACCCCATGCCCATGGGAGTACGTATTGATTACCTGGATCAACGCCATTCAAATTTTTCATCAAATCCATATCCAAATTAGCGTAGTTAGGAATTTGGGTTTTATTCAACTTTTTCAGCAAACCACCGTCGATTTGTGGTTTTACAAAAACTGAACCAGGCACCACGATGTCATAACCGGAATTTCCCGCCACCAATTTAGCGTGCAAAGTTTCGTTGTTTTCAAAGGTTTGGTAATTCACTTTGATACCCGTTTCTTTTTCAAAATTGGCGATCATGTCTTTAGGAATGTAATCAGCCCAGTTATAAAAATTTAAGACTTTTTCTTCAGATGAGACAGCGCCAGCTGAGGCAGAACCAGCTGAGGCAGATTCAGACGAATTTTTTTTA
>JAVKLU010000070.1:0-2199 GCA_031538895.1 Burkholderiaceae bacterium
CAGGATGACAGTGGTGGTATGGGTCCTGCGACTTCGCGCAGGAAGACGGCGGTGGTATGTTTTAGGTCCCGCCACAGTTAAGCGATTGCTCGGTTTGCCAAAAAAACTCACGCCGTTCATCTATCACCTCATCATCCGGCCGCCCTCGTCACCCATCACCCTGTCACCCTGCGCGAAGTCGCAGGGCCCAGATGTTATTACTCCGTCACCCATCACCCTCGTCACCCTGCGCGAAGTCGCAGGGCCCAGAACGTGAAGCGCGCGCCGCCCCATTCAGCAGTTTGCCCAAAAATTCACGTCCCTCATTCCCACTGTTCCTCGTCCTTAATTTCGGCCTCGGTGGTGTCAATGTTTTTGATGGGTCCTGCGACTTCGCGCAGGAAGACGGCGGTGGTATGTTTTAGGTCCCGCCACAGTTAAGCGATTGCTTGGTTTGCCAAAAAAAACCACACCGTTCATCTATCACCTCATCATCCGGCCGCCCTCGTCACCCATCACCCTGTCACCCTGCGCGAAGTCGCAGGGCCCAGATGCGATCACTTAACCGCCGCCCCATTCAGCAGTTTGCCCAAAAATTCACGCTACTCATTCCCACTGTTCCTCGTCCTTAATTTCGGCCACTGTGGTGTCAATGTTTTTGATGGATCCTGCGACTTCGCGCAGGATGACGGTGGTGGTATGTTTTAGGTCCCGCCACAGTTAAGCGATTGCTTGGTTTGCCCAAAAAACTCACGCCTGTTGAGTACTGCAGAGACGTGTAATATACTAAAACCCTTAGTAATCACTAAGCAATCATGTATCAATCATTTATCAACCAGTAAAGGAGAAGTCTCGTGTTAAAAAGAATCCATGTGTTTAAATTTATCGCCGTGTTTTTTGCATTCCTTGCCGTTGCAGGTTTTGCAAACGCACAAGAGTACGCCAACACCCTGCGCCTCACTCGTGCCGATGGCATGCAGATTGAACTGAAACAAAAAACCACCAATCGCGCAGGTACAGCCTTTTACCTGTACAACGAAATTGGCTATTCAAACCCCAACACCAAACTCCAAGACATGTATGCCGCTTCGGTTATTTTGGGTTTAGGTAGTCCCAACAACATCACCGACGACAACCGCTCACGCATCATGAACGAGCCCAGCACCGGGCGCAACTATAAGGTGAGCTTGCCAACACTGGGCGAACTTCGGAATCTGCGCAACGTTTATGGTGATCGGCCCAATCAATGGAGTGGTAATTTAGACGGTAACTCAGAGTTTTGGACATCAACAAAAGCCACTTCTGGTATGCATAAAATCTTGAACTTAGCCAACGATCAAGACAATAACCGCTGGGACTGGGATATGCGCGTGCTGGCCCTCACGGTTCAAGAAGAGGTGAGCGACGACCGTGTTTGTTTTTATGAGAACGCCAATTACCAAGGCAAATCCAGATGCTTTGATAAGGGCAACTACACCAATTTAGGTGACTATCCAAGCCAAGGCGGTCCTGCGACCCGTACTTTTAGCTCGGCAAAATTGGGGGACAATTGCCATTGGGCGGAGGTGCATGGCAGCGAGCGTATGAATGGCTTTAGTCGCAGTGTTGATGATCTTTACATTATGAATGACCAAGCCGTGGCAGTAGTAGTGAAGTGCTCAGAAATCTTGCCGCCGATTCAAAATCAAGACGTGCTGAATCAGGACCCTTATTCTGTTTGCTTTTTTGAGCGTCCCAATTTCCTCGGTAAGTCGAAATGCTTTTCTCACGGTAAGCGTCGCTGGGTGGGCAACTACGCCGATGGAAGCAACGCGAACGACACCTTCAGATCCTTCTCATTTGGGTCAGGTTGCGCGTCGGGGTTTACGAGCTATTTCTATGCCGATGGCGACTTTCAGGGTAATGTATACCGCATTTTATTAGGCCCCGATTCTAGTAATCGACGCGTTTCCACAATGCCTGACGGTTGGAACAATCGAATTTCATCGCTCAGGATTGATTGCCAACGACCTTAATGCAAGGCTCTAGCCCTGCGCTACCAACACGAGTTAGCGGGTTTAGATAAGACGGGGTTTAGATAAAAGTGGCGGATGAAAATCCGCCACTTTTTTTATTTGTGCCGTGCATCACTGTCTACAAAATGATGTTTACAAAATAAGCGCTTCAGCGCGGTAATGCCCTGCGGAACAGGCAAGCTATTAAAAATATAAAATGTTCACA
>JAVKLU010000002.1:0-48093 GCA_031538895.1 Burkholderiaceae bacterium
GCACGCAGGCGTTTCATTACCTCCATACAAAGGTGTGAGTGGATCGTAACGCCCGCCGCCACAAATCGTCGCTTGTGTCCCCAAATCAGTGCTAATCCATTCAAATACCGTACGGTTGTAGTAATCCATTCCTCGCACTAATCGCGGATTGACGGTGAAAGAAATATTGTTGGCATGAAGTAGCGCTTGCACGCCATCAAAATGTGCACGAGAAGCGTGTTCTAAAAAATCAATCAAACGTGGCGCAGCACCCAACATCTCCTGCATTGCTGGATTTTTAGAGTCCAGAATCCGCAAAGGATTTGTGTACAAACGGCGTTTGGCGTCTTGGTCCAACAAAGATTCCTGCTCTTTTAAATACTCAATCAAAGCATGACGGTGTGCTGCGCGTTCGGGTGCATCGCCAATCGAGTTCAACTCTAAACTTACATTTTTCAAACCGAGTTTTTGCCACAAGCGCGCGCTCAACAAAATAAGTTCCGCATCAATATCCGGGCCAGAAAAACCTAAAGATTCCACTCCAATTTGATGGAACTGGCGATAACGTCCGCGTTGCGGACGCTCATGCCGAAACATCGGGCCGCGATACCATAAACGCTGTGGCTCTTGATAGGTCAAACTGTGTTCAATCGCGGCGCGCACAACGCCTGCAGTGTTTTCAGGACGAAGGCTTAATTCGTCACCGTTTAATTTATCGGTGAAAGCGTACATTTCTTTTTCAACGATATCGGTCACTTGACCCAAGCCGCGACTGAATAAAGCACTGGGCTCAACAATCGGGGTCCGAATTTCGCGATAGCCATACGACCTTAAGACCTCTTTGGCGCAAGATTCGAGCCAATGCCAATAAGGCATCTGTTCGGGCAAAATATCGTTCATGCCTTTAACCGCAAATAATTTTTCGACTGACATAATTAACGGTGACTCGCCCCGTATTTTTGCGCGACATAACGCTCAACAATACGGGTAAATTGTTCGACCAAATCTTCACCGCGCAAAGTGTCGGTTTTCTCACCATCAATAAACACTGGTGCAATTGGCGCTTCTCCCGAGCCCGGTAAACTAATTCCAATATTGGCGTGTTTGGATTCTCCGGGTCCATTGACGATACAGCCCATGACCGCAACTTTCATCGTTTCTACACCCGGGTACTGCGTGATCCATAAGGGCATCTGTTGCTCTAAATAAATTTTTACTTGTTCCGCTAAAGTTTGAAACCGCGTTGAAGTCGTTCGGCCACAACCCGGGCACGCCGTAACTGTGGGTGTAAAAAAACGTAATTCCAAAGCTTGCAAAATTGATTGCGCGACTTTCACTTCTTCAGTGCGATCACCATCGGGGCGCGGTGTTAGGGAGACGCGAATCGTGTCACCGATTCCCTGCCGCAACAAAATCGCCAAAGCACTGGCCGATGCGACAATGCCGTCAGTTCCCATGCCCGCTTCGGTTAAACCCAAATGCAAAGCCAGTGGCGTTCGTTTGGCCAGTTCTTGATACAACAACACTAAATCATTTACTTTAGAAACTTTGCACGACAAGACAATTTGATTTGCACTCAAACCCAAATCCATGGCCTGTTGCGCTGAATCCAGTGCCGAAACTAATAAAGCCTCGCGCAGTACTTTCTCGGGTATTTTTGGTACCGCTAACTGAGCGTTAGCATCCATCATTTGTGCCAACAGCGTTTGATCTAAGCTACCCCAATTGACGCCAATGCGAACCACTTTTTGATAGCGACACGCGTGCTCAATAATTTGTGCAAACTGAATATCTTTTTTTGCGCCTTTACCAACGTTCCCCGGATTGATGCGATATTTTGCCAGCGCTTGGGCACAATCAGGAAAGTCATTTAATAGCGTGTGCCCGTTATAGTGAAAATCACCTATCAAGGGCACTGAACACGACAACATATTTAAACGTTCGCGAATATAAGGAACCGCAGCGGCGGCTTGGGCAGTGTCCACAGTCACACGCACCATTTGAGCGCCCGCTTGCGCTAATGCTTGAACCTGTTGTGTCGTGGCCGTAATATCAGCGGTGTCAGTATTGGTCATTGCCTGAATCACTACCGGCGCACCACCACCTAAAAACACCTCGGTATCGCCTTGGCGAACGATAACTTGAGAACGCGATTGAATATCTTGAGTTGTTTCCAACGGCCTTATTCCTTTATTTCAGCGAAACCAACACCGTGATTCGACATCAAGGGTAAGCGTTTTCCTTGATATTGCAGTTGTACTGATTTGACGTCACCGACAATAATTTGCGCAGGAACATCTACGATCAGCTCTTCTTTTTGACCAGCCTGATAAGTTTGGTCAGAAATAATTTTTCCGCCTTTATTGAGCACCTGCAACCAAGTATCGCCAAGAATTTGTACGGCGATCTTGGCTGTTTTTTTTGCCGGTACCACAGCTGTTGCTTTATCCGAAGCTGCTACTGTGTTGCTTACTGGTAATGGTGTCGCGCTTATATTTGTTCTTTTAACTGAATCAACCGTCGCGAAATTAGAAGCAAGCTGACTGGCAATACTGTTCGTTTTAGCCTCTGCTGTAATCGAACTGACGTTAGAGTTCTTTGCGACATCGGTACTCACCACAGCACTACTGGCATTAACCGCATCACTTGAAGCATCCCTAGCCTCTGTTGTAGGTGAATTCAAATAGCGTAAGCCTAAAAATCCCAGCGTTAACAAAACCATCAACAACAAAGAAAGTAATAATTTACGCACAAAACGCGCCGACGATCGACTTGGGTAAGCATGTACAATTTTGCGCGGCGCTATTCGCACATCGGTGCGCTGTTCAACTTTGCTTTCAGTCGAAATTTGATCCAATAAATTCGTAATATCCAACTGCAATAATTTGGCGTAGCTACGCACAAAACCTTTAGTAAAAGTCACCGCAGGCAATTGATCTAATTGAGCGCCCTCTAGGGCTTCAACTTTACGGACACTGATTTTCAAATAATCAGCCACATCGGCAATCGCGATGTGACGTTGAATTCGAGCGTCTTTCAGTTGATTGCCGATTTGTTTCCAGACATCATCAAGATTAGAAACTGAGTCAAGCGTATTTTCCATTCGTTTGATTTTTAAAATTAAAGCACTACACAAAAAATCTATTGTTGACTATTATTTTGCGTCGCCCACTTAGTCACAGTTTATGCCGCCACTCTGACTGGAATTTTGATTCTATTTTTGACTTCGCCGACCAATTGACCGCAAGCGGCATTGATATCGTCACCGCGAGTTTTTCGCACTGTCGTGACAATATTAGCGTTTTGTAAAGTTTCCGTAAACCGCGCAATCGCCATCACTGAAGAGGTTCGCAAACCCGATTCCGGATAAGGATTAAACGGTATTAAATTAAATTTACATGGCACATCTTGTACCAAATCAATGAGTGCTCGCGCATCAATCTCGCGATCATTCACACCATCCAACATACAGTATTCAAAAGTCACATAATCTCGCGGCGCAAACTCTAAATAGCGACGGCACGCTGCCATCAATTCACGCAGGGGATATTTTTTATTCAACGGCACCAATGAGTCCCGCAATTGATCCGTCGGGGCATGTAAAGACACCGCCAAAGCCACTGGGCAATCTTGTGCCAAGCGATCAATCATAGGAACAACACCACTGGTGGATAAGGTCACGCGACGTCGCGATAAACCATAAGCGCGATCATCTAACATCAAACGCAAAGCAGGCACTACATTATCGTAATTGAGCAAAGGTTCACCCATGCCCATCAATACCACATTGGTCACAACACGATCATCGGTACTGCGTGTCGTTTGTGTATGCGCTTGTGCATTTGCACTTTCTGTGTTTCGACGCAAATTGAATTCAGCAAACCACAACTGTCCGATAATTTCTGCCACGCTTAAATTGCGATTAAAGCCTTGTCGTCCAGTTGAACAAAAACGACAATTGACCGCACAACCAGCCTGCGTTGAAATACACAAAGTACCGCGCCGTGCTTCAGGAATATAAACACTCTCTACCGCGTTACCCGCGCCGACATCAAACAACCATTTGCAAGTGCCATCTGAAGATTGGTGCGAACTCGTCATCGTCGGAGCGACGATTTCTGCAAGGCTATTCATTCGAGCGCGTAGTGCCGCTGGTAAATCCGTCATCAGCGAAAAATCACTTACCCCAAATTGATGTATCCAACGCATCCATTGCTTTGCCCGAAAAGGCTTCTCTCCCCAATCGGCACAGAGGTCCTCTAAACCCGAAAGATCAAAATTCAAGAGATTAACTTTGTCCATACCTTTTGGAGATTTCTCAACAATACAGAATCAAATTAAAACGATTTGACGATCTGATTCATCGTGATTCAGACTAAACCGATTAGATTGACTGAGTAAGATTCAGTCTCGGCAATTAGCGTGGATAAACCGCAAGCGTTGGAAAAAAATATGCAATTTCAATCTGCGCGGTTTCTACTGCGTCCGAACCATGAACCGCGTTTGCATCAATCGAATCAGCAAAGTCTGCACGAATAGTGCCTTTGTCCGCTTTTTTAGGATCTGTTGCACCCATCAATTCGCGATTTTTAGCGATGGCGTTTTCTCCTTGCAAGACCTGAATCATCACAGGTCCGGAGATCATAAAGTCCACTAAATCTTTAAAGAAAGGGCGTGCGCGGTGTACTGCATAAAAACCTTCCGCTTCAGCGAGTGATAAATACGCCATACGCGCAGCAAGGATTTTTAAGCCCGCCGCTTCAAAGCGAGTGTAAATTTGCCCGATGACATTTTTTTGTACAGCATCAGGTTTGATAATTGATAAAGTTTGTTCGACCGCCATAAAATCCTCTCATTAAAAATAACGACAAAGTCAAAATCCAAAGTAAAAACGTTTGGACTTTGCCTTCACTCAAATAAAATATGCCGCTAGGTCATTAGAAATAGCGACATTCGGGCCCCATTCTAACTGACTCGCGCTTAGACACTATTTGGTGCTGACTCAATGAATGATTCTGAATGATTCAATGGCCACTGACGCGCACCAAAATTACCAATTCACCTAAAAACGCCCTCGCACAAACTACAGCATCGCTTTTAATAGATGCGCCATTTCTGAAGGGTTACGCGTCACCGTAATGCCGCAAGCTTCCATGATAGCCAATTTGGCTTCAGCAGTATCAGCACCGCCAGAAATTAACGCACCAGCATGACCCATACGTTTACCTGCGGGCGCAGTCACACCTGCGATAAAACCAACAACCGGTTTTTTCATATTGTCTTTAATCCAATACGCGGCATTAGCCTCGTCTGGTCCACCGATTTCACCGATCATGATGATGGCATCCGTATCAGGATCATCGTTAAACATTTTGACGACATCAATATGCTTTAAACCATTGATTGGATCGCCACCGATGCCCACGGCTGAGGATTGACCCAAGCCCAAGGCGGTTAATTGCCCGACGGCTTCGTAAGTCAAAGTGCCAGAGCGCGAGACCACGCCGATACGCCCTTTTTTATGAATATGACCCGGCATGATGCCAATTTTGATCTCATTTGGCGTAATGAGGCCTGGGCAATTTGGCCCTAACAACAAAGTTTTTTTGTTGTGTTTTCGCATGCGATCTTTAATCACCATCATGTCACGTACAGGAATGCCTTCGGTAATACAAATGACCAAATCCAGATCCGCATCAACCGCTTCCCAAATTGCTTCAGCGGCGCCTGCCGGCGGTACATAAATTACCGAAACGCTTGCGTCAGTTTGTTCTTTGGCTTGGCGTGCATTAGCAAAAATAGGAATGCCTTCGAAGTCTTCGCCTGCTTTTTTCGGATTAACTCCCGCAACAAAACAGTTTTTTCCATTGGCGTATTCTCGGCACATACGAGTGTGAAATTGTCCCGTTTTACCAGTTATCCCCTGTGTCATCACACGGGTATTTTTGTTGATGAGTATGCTCATAAATTCCTCTAATTAAAAATAGTTACAGTTGGGCTGAAAAAAGAGCCGCAATTATTTTTGGGTCGCCGCGACTACTTTACGGGCGGCATCTTCCATCGTGTCCGCCGCAATAATGGGCAAACCAGATTTCGCTAAAATTTCTTTACCTAAAGTTTCATTAGTTCCTTTCATGCGTACGACTAAAGGTACTTTCAGACCGACCGCGCGCGAAGCTGCGACCACCCCTTCAGCGATCACATCGCAACGCATGATTCCGCCAAAAATATTGACCAAAATCGCTTTTAGCTCTGGATTGCCCAACATAATTTTGAACGCTTCAGTCACTTTTTCTGTAGTTGCACCACCACCCACATCCAAGAAGTTTGCGGGTTCCCCGCCAAACAATTTAATCGTGTCCATTGTCGCCATCGCTAAGCCAGCACCATTCACTAAACAGCCGATATTGCCGTCTAACGAAATATAGGCCAAATCAAATTTTGAGGCTTCGATTTCTGCCGGATCCTCTTCATCTAAATCGCGATATGCAAGGATTTCAGGATGGCGGAATAAGGCATTTGAATCAAAATTAAATTTAGCATCCAAGGCGATTACTTGGCCACTGCCAGTGACGATCATGGGATTGATTTCAGCCAGGGCCGCATCGGTTTCCCAGAACGCTTGATACAAACCTTGCATTTGACGGACCGCTTGTCCGATTGATCCTTCAGGAATGCCAATTTTGCGCGCAACATCTTCAGCTTCTTTAACTTGTAAACCGGTTGCAGGGTCTACAACAACTTTATGAATTAATTCTGGATGCGAAGCCGCAACCTCTTCAATGTCCATCCCACCTTCAGATGATGCCATCAACACCACGCGCTGTGTCACCCGATCGGTGACCATACTGACATACAACTCTTTTTTAATATCCGCACCTTCTTCGATCAAAAGGCGACGCACTTTTTGACCTTCAGGGCCTGTTTGATGCGTCACCAATTGCATGCCGAGAATTTGTTTGGCGTAGCTCGCCATTTCCTCGGCAGTTTTTGCCACCTTAACGCCGCCACCTTTACCGCGACCACCCGCATGAATTTGCGCCTTAACCACGCACACCGGTGTGCCTAGTTTTTTTGCCGCAGCAATTGCTTCATCTACGGAGAAACAAGGAATTCCTTTAGGAACCGTGACACCAAACTGAGCCAAAAGTTCCTTACCCTGATATTCATGAATTTTCATTGCGTTTTTTCCTCATCGATATAAAAATAAAATCTACCACTCAAAAGCATTTTGCAAAAACTCGTCTTACTCCATTGCTTTACAACACGGCGCGAATTTCTGCTTCAAAAATTAATGCGTGATGCGCTAAAGGATGGTTAAAGTCTAACCACACGCCCGTATCTTCAACTGCCGACACGCTTGCGCTTATCGCCGCGCCCTCACTCCCAACTTGTTTCAAGGGCACTTCAATCACATCACCGGTATGCAACTGCCCGACATCAGTTTTGAGTTCATCAAATAAAAATTTTGATGAAAAGAAACGGCGTAAATCTTCTCGATACTGGCCAAAGATCGTATTAGGCGGCAGGGGAAAACTTTTTCGCACACCCGTTTCTAGCGTCATCAACAACTGCTCTAGCGGTTCAGCCAAATGTCCTTCACCCAAAGTAAAAGTCGCCGGTGCCGCGCTAAACGTATTGACAATATCACGTCCTTCAGCCGTCGCCAAACGATAGTGCAAGGTTAAATGGTCACCGTTTTTCATTACAAACATGGATTAAAAACTATTCTTCAAATGTTTTTATTACATCTCATTAGTATTGTTGGCATCAAACTTTCCCGACAACATTTTCTCCACCAAGTCACGCGTCATTTTTGGTGACAATAACTCGAAAAAATCATACACAAATGCACGTAAATAACTGCCTCTTTTGACCCCAATCCGTGCATTATGCGTACCGAATAAATGCCCGACGGGCTTCATTGCCAAGTTCTTATCGCGCTTGGCGTCAAAAGCCACACCCGCAATAATGCCCACACCCAAACCCAATTCCACATATTCTTTGATGACGTCAGCATCAATCGCCTCTAACAAAATATCCGGCGTTAAATTTCTTTGTGCAAACGCTTTATCAATTGCGCTACGCCCTGCAAACATATGCTCGTAGGTAATCAAACGATACTGAATCAAATCCTCTAATGCCAATTGCGCGACCCTAGCAAGGGGGTGATCCAAGGCCATGATCGCGCAATGTTGCCATTGATAACAAGGTAATGACACCAAGCTCGGAATCGCACCAATCACTTCAGTCGCAATGCCCACATCGGCGACGCCTTCTTGCAATAACTGCGCCACCTGATGAGGATTGCCTTCCAAAATCTTTAACTTTACTTTCACAAATCGTTTGCTGAAATCACGTACCACGCGCGGCAAAACATAACGCGCTTGCGTATGCGTCGTCGCAATCACAAAAGTGCCTTCGTCTTGTGCCGAAAACTCTCGACCAATCCGTTTTAAATTTTCAATCTCGTTCGCCGCGCGTTCAATCGCTAAATATGCGTATTCGCCAGCAGGACTTAAGCCTCTAATTCGTTTGCCGTGACGTTGAAAAATTTCGACGCCCAATTCTTCTTCCAACTCAATCACGGCGCGCGACACTCCTGGTTGCGAGGTATGCAAACTTTGCGCCGCCGCCGTTAAATTAAATTTTTGTCGAACGATCTCTCGAACAAAACGTAATTGGTGAAGTTTCATAAAAAATTAGACATTACATACTGAGGGCGCATAACGTCCTTCCATTGTTCCTTTGGCACCAAATCGCGTACTGGTTGAACCGGCTGATTTACAAATCCATTCGATCACACCTGTGGCGCCCGCCGTCAACGCGGTATTGTTAATACTGGGCGTCAAAATCAATGTTTTTTGCTCAACTGCCGCGAATTTGTAGGTAATCTGGATCGCCCCATCATCAATCACCTCAATACTGCTTAAATTGTCACCGCGATAACTCACTAATCCGGCGTAACCTGCATCTGCATTCGTTTTAGGCACTTTGCCATTAATCGTAAAAGTCTCGAGCACAGCGGTTTTTGCCGCACTCGCCAAAGTGATGCCTTCAGTCACTCGCGTCCGAACTAAATAATCCTGTAATTGCGGCACCGCCAAACCTATCAAAATCGCCACAATTGCTAACACAATCAGAATTTCGATTAAAGTAAATCCTCGCGCACGAGATTTCATAAGTCCCCCTGAAATAAAAAATCTAATCACTGTCAATCGCTATCAATCACTAGCACTACCGCATCCGATTAGTAGAGTGTTCAAATTATTGATGCGCTAAAACTGTCGCCAAATCTTTGTCGCCTCGTCCCGATAAATTCACCAGAATTTTTTCACGCTTTGGACGTGTCGCGGCGTATTTCAGTGCGTAAGCCACCGCGTGGGCGGATTCCAATGCGGGAATAATCCCTTCTTGTCGGCAACACAAATGAAACGCCGCCAGTGCTTCATTATCGGTCACCGTCGTGTACTCAACTCGTCCAGATTCTTTTAAATATGAATGCTCAGGTCCAACGCCCGGGTAATCCAATCCGGCCGAAATCGAATGGGTATCAACGACATTTCCATCTGAGTCTTGCAATAAATACATCCGATTACCGTGCAAAACACCCGAGTGGCCATAAGTCAAAGACGCCGCGTTTTGCCCGAGCTCAACGCCATAACCGCCAGCTTCCACCCCAATCAATTTACACGGGTGCTCTAGATAAGGATAAAAAATACCCATCGCATTAGAGCCGCCGCCGATGCAGGCAATAATCGCGTCGGGTTGTCCGCCCGTCAGTTCAGGGAATTGTGTCAAACACTCTCGCCCAATCACTGATTGAAAATCACGCACCATCATTGGATAAGGATGCGGACCAGCAACGGTGCCAATAATATAAAACGTGTTTTCAATATTGGTTACCCAATCGCGCATCGCTTCGTTGAGCGCGTCTTTTAGGGTGCGCGATCCGGAACTCACACTCACCACTGTAGCACCTAACAAAGTCATTCGTTCGACATTGGGGGCTTGACGTTTAATGTCATCCTCACCCATGTACACCACACAGGATAATCCAAAACGCGCACATACGGTTGCGGTTGCAACGCCGTGTTGTCCCGCACCGGTTTCTGCAATGATGCGCGTTTTACCTAATCGACGCGCCAGCAAAGCCTGTCCCAAAGCGTTATTGACTTTATGCGCGCCGGTATGGTTTAAATCTTCACGCTTGAAGTAAATCTGCGCCCCGCCTACATGTGCGCTCAAACGTGTGCACGCATAAATCGGGTTAGGACGACCGACAAAGCGTTTTAAATCTTCTTCAAATTCACGTAAAAATTGAGGATCATTTTTGTATTTTTGGTAAGTCTCACGCAACTCTCGCACGGCTTCGGATAAAGTTTCGGCAATAAAGCTACCACCGAATTGTCCAAAGTAACCCTGTTGATCCGGCAACGAATAAATTGTCATCACAAAAACCTTGTTCCAAAAATACATTCAATAAAAATGACTTAACAAAATCACTTTACGTTCTCTTAATCGCTTATTTATCGCGATGAATTCCCGACTTAACCCATGTGTAAACCACCGTTGAGTGAGAAGTCTGCTCCAGTGGCGAAACCCGCTTCATCAGACGCTACCCAGGAAATAATCGATGCGATTTCATCAGGTGTTCCCAGACGTTTTACGGGAATCGTCGCGACAATTTTTTCTAATACTTCAGGTTTTATCGCGCGAACCATGTCAGTGCCAATATAACCGGGTGATATGGTATTCACGGTGACTCCTTTGTTGGCCATTTCCAAAGCCAAGGCCATTGTGAAGCCATGCATTCCGGCTTTTGCTGCTGAATAATTAGTTTGTCCGGCTTGCCCTTTCTCACCATTGACTGAACTGATTTGAATAATCCGCCCAAAACCTTTTTCGACCATATCGGCGACGACTTGTTTTGTGACGTTGAACATGGAGTTCAAATTAGTCTCAATCACCATATCCCAATCTTCGCGGGTCATCTTTAAAAACATGCGATCACGCGTAATTCCCGCGTTATTGACCAAAATGTCAATCGAACCATGTTCTGCTTTAGCTTTGCTAAACGCTTCAACCGTCGAATCCCAAGACCCTACATTACCAACAGATGCGTAAAAGGTAAAACCCAAAACTTTTTGTTCATCCAACCATTTTTTAAAATCGCGCGTTGGTCCGCAACCTGCGATAACCTTACAGCCATCACGATGCAAGCGTTGGCAAATCGCCGTACCAATCCCACCCATACCACCTGTTACATATGCTATTTTTTGTTCCATTTTGTTCTCCTTTTTATGATTAAAACGACTATTTCATCTCTTTATTAACTCAATAATAAACGCAGTACGCATTACAAACGTATGACGAAAGAGTAGTTTGATGACACCGATCATCTTTATTTGGAGATTTTTATAGGTTAGCAATTTCACGAATTCGCTCAAATACTTCATCAATTCGTTCTACTGCAATGATTTCCATGCCTTCAATTTTTTGTTTGGCTACGTTGGCTTTGGGGATTAAGGCATGTGAAAAACCGAGTTTCGCCGCTTCACGAAGTCGCTCTTGCCCACGTGGCGCAGGTCGAATTTCACCGGCTAAGCCAACTTCACCAAAAATCACCAAACCACGCGGTAAAGGTTTGTTGCGCATCGACGAATAAATTGCCAAGAGCACTGCCAAATCGGCTGCCGGCTCGGTAATTTTCACCCCACCGACAGCGTTAATAAAAATATCTTGATCAAAAGTCGCGATACCCGCATGACGGTGCAGCACGGCGATCAGCATCGCCAAACGATTTTGTTCAAGACCAACAGTTAATCGCCGCGCATTGGGCAAGTGCGAACTATCTACCAGCGCTTGAATTTCCACCAGCAAAGGACGCGAACCTTCTTGTGTCACTAATATACAAGAGCCCGCCACCTCGCTACTGTGTTGTGATAAAAAGAGTGCTGAGGGGTTCGAGACGCCTTTTAATCCGCCTTCAGTCATCGCAAAAACACCTAATTCGTTGACAGCGCCAAAACGGTTTTTAGCGGCGCGAATTAAACGATAGGCTGAATGACTATCCCCTTCAAAATACAAAACGGCATCAACAATATGCTCTAACACTCGTGGGCCTGCCAAGGTGCCTTCTTTGGTCACATGTCCCACCAAAATAACGGTCGTGTTGTATTGTTTCGCATAACGAGTCAATTGCGCAGCGCATTCGCGAACTTGGGCTACTGAACCAGGCGCAGAAGTTAACGCGTCGGAATACACCGTTTGAATTGAATCGATGACCACGACTTCAGGCGCCGTATGGACCAAGGACGCAACAATTTTTTCCAGGTTAATTTCAGCTTGAACTAAAACTTCATCCGAATCAATTTGCAGACGTTGCGCACGCAAGGCAATTTGCGCGACGGATTCTTCACCACTGACATAAAGTACTTTACGATTTTTAGACAAGCTGGCTAAGGCTTGAAGCAATAAAGTCGACTTTCCAATTCCTGGGTCTCCGCCCAATAGCACCACTTCGCCTTGCACCAAGCCGCCCCCCAAAACGCGATCAAATTCATCGATCAAGGTTGACACTCGTGGTACAGATTGGGTTTTGACTTGCGATAATTTTTCGACTGCTGTGCTGGCGGTTAAACCTTGCGGCGCCGTGGCAAAACGGTGTGTCGCCGTAGTTTCTGCCACGGTTTCAACCAAAGTATTCCAGGCTTGGCACTGTCCACACTGACCATTCCAGCGTGAATTTACCGCGCCGCATTCCGTACAGGTGTATTGAGATTTTGCTTTGGCCAAGTTATTTTCCTTATAGATCGTGCGCGCTCAATCCGAATTTACATTGCGTCGTGCGACGCATTCAATTTTTTTTGTTCGTTAATCAAGGCTAACGAATCAAAATTCTTTTGGTTGTAAACATTGCGACGCGCCACCAAATGCAATAACACAAAGGTCAAACCTGCCAAAATCAACATCACACTATCAATCGGTAAATCCAATTTCAGAAGCAGTGCATAAAAACCAATGAATAACAAAATCGCTAAATTTTCATTGAAGTTTTGTACTGCAATTGAATGACCTGCGCTCAATAAAACATAGCCTCGATGTTGCAACAGGGCATTCATTGGAACAATAAAATAACCGGTAATCGTTCCGGCCAAAATCAACCATAAATAGCCAAACTGCAGAGTATGAGTAAAAGCCATCAGAATGATTAAACCGCTAATCGCATAGCGCAAACGCAAAACTTCTAAAGATCGATGAAGAGGCAAAGTACGCGCTGCAATGACCGCGCCGACCGTCATGCCAATGGCGAACACTCCCAAAAGCAAACTGGCTCGACTGACGCTCATGTCTAAATGCACGCTGGCCCATTTTAAAATAATAAATTGCAAAGCCGCTCCGACACCCCAGGCAATCGTCGTCGCCGCTAAAGTAATTTGCCCCAAACGGTCTTGCCATAAAATTTTGCAACACTGCGCAAAATCTTGCACCAAACGCAAAGGTGAATGCGCTTGCTCGCCATAACGCGCACCCGTATCAGGAATCAGTAAATTAATCACAGCAGCTACACCATAAACCAAAATTAGAACGCAAATCGCCACGACCAAACTTATCGGCATGGTTTTCAAAATCTGCGGCCCCATAAAGTATTCGGTGAAATGCTTACTGGTCAAAAAGCTGCCTAACATTACCCCCAAAATAATTGAACTGACGGTTAAACCTTCGACCCAGCCATTGGCGACCACCAATCTTTTTGCTTCGACAATTTCAGTCAAGATGCCATATTTTGCAGGCGAATAAGCTGCGGCGCCCAATCCCACCAAAGCATAGGCGAATAAAGGGTGAATTCCTGTAAACAATAATGCGCAACCACAGACCTTTAGCACATTGGTGTAAAACATCACCCGCCCTTTAGGATAAGCGTCGGCAAAGGCGCCGACAAAAGGTGCGAGCAGAACATAGGACAGTACAAAGAACAACTTTAAAAGCGGCGAAATCCAATCGGGTGCCGCTAAAATCGTCAAGTAGTAAATACACACCAACAGCAAAGCGTTATCTGCCAAAGAAGAAAAAAATTGCGCTCCCATCACCGAATAAAAACCTTTACCCATTATTTTGTCTCGTTATGTGTGACATATCGCCACTTTAGCGTTCAACCTGTACGCGATACTTCAAAACTACTGAGCTTTCCGCTGGAATGGAAATTTTCCAGCGCAATGCACGATTGCCAACTCTTTCGCTTTTATGGCTTTCTTTAAGCACGCTCCAAACCCCTGAAATCGGCTCATTAACCAGCACTTCTTGTACTTCATTTTTACCGTTTTTCAAGGTTATTTCATATGCACTTTGATAAATGAATTGATTTTTTTTATTTGACGCCGTTTGACTAAAGTCGGTTTGCACTTTATCAGCGCTCACATCAAATGATTGACCCAAATGTAAATTCACGACTTCATTAACAGCAGTATGGTCAATTTGATCTTCTCCGATAAATTGAAGATTCTGACCTTGATCTTTTTTATAAACCCGCATCACGCCTTTGGGTAAAGCAACACCCAAGCTAGCGGTTTTTTTATTATCAAAACTCAAGATGATGGACGCTTTTTGTTTACGCGCGATGATATTGGCTGGTTGACTGTATTGATAGTCAAAACCTTCAAACACCAGTTCTTTTTTCACGGGTACTTTGGTGGCACTCATCAGCGCTACTTGTTTAGTTTGATTATTGGCAACCGAAGTCAAACGCGGCAAGGTGTACAAGTGGTAATCCGACAAGTTTTCGCTAGTCACCTCTACAGAACGATCTGGCGCCGCGCGCGCCATCATCAACACTTGCGGTTGACGCGTCACTACTTGATTGACGTCACCGGCAACTAATTGCAAACGTGCGTTGCGGTAAGCGACACCGCTTACATTTTTCAAAGTCACCCACGCCGACAAATCAATTTGCTTATCCGCTGCGTTAAGCTGCGCCACATAATCAGCCGCCCACGATATTCCTCCGCTTAAATAATTCAATTCAACAGTCGATATTGCACGGTGACTACTATTTAATCCCAGCGTTAAGGTGGGTTGATCGCGTAAGTCTGCGGGCACATCGGGAAAGACCAAACGTTGCGATGCGATATTGCCGTTGACCGTTTCAATTCGATCTTTTAATTTGAGTACCACGCCTTCATTGGTGGCAAGGACAAGGCCTGCTTCTTGTGTTTCGTTACCGGTGCTGGGATTTACCGAACGCAAAAAAACGGTTTTGCCTAAATATTTTTCGACTAATTTGCTCGGCGATAACAAATCGTAATCAAAATTTTGTTCGTAAACCGACAAGCTATCCCCACTACCCGATGGACCCGAAGTCCCTAAAGCGCTTGAGGAGGCTGAAGAAGTTGAGGAAGTTGAAGAAGCTATGCGTTTTAATAATGCAGTTTCAGGGCGAATTTTGCCGCTCACATCGCGCCAGGCCAATACACTGTCACCTTCTTTAATCGAAATGCGTCTTTGATCTTTAATAAGGGCGAGATTCTCGTTGTAAATCGTGATATTTAATGCGGTTTGATCTTGCGCAGTGCTCACTTGCTCTTGTGCCCACACCCTGCCGCCGACACCCAATAGTGCGCTCACCAATCCAAGAATAACGAATAAATATTGCACCATAACGGCTAACTATAGAAAATTTATGCCACTGACTATTGTTCAAACTATCATTCAATCAAGCGATAGATTGTAATCCCTGCGCATTGCCAGCTATTACCCGCTATTACCAGCTATTGCCAAGACTCCAGCGGACTAGGATTCACTACTGACGAGGACAGTTCTGAGATGATTGTCGATCGCAAATGTCACTAAAAAACGATAGGCCATGGGTTCAATGCGCTCTAACTCCGCCTGAACAAATACCGCTTTTTTATTCTCGTAACTGGTCGGATAAACGTATTGGGAATATTTCAAATGCGCATGACGCGCGTCCATATTAGGCGCAAAACAGGTCATCACGCCGCATAATCGCTCGGCCCAATCGCTCGGCCGAAAAGGTTCACCTTGGTTGGTGTCGCCACAAATAATGAAGGATGAAACGGATTCAAACATGCCGTCAAAAATTACATCAGTAAAAACGCATCTATGTGCTTTATCATAGCTGCCGCACTATTAAGAAAGCGATCAATAAAACAATCTGAGAGCACTTTAAATCAAGCGGTTAACTCAAAAACGAGTACCATCTGAACGATCAAGACATCTCTCAAACAGCGACGCATTTTAAATCATCTTATATAAGACATAAGAATTTTATTAAAGGGATTCATATGACACAACAGTTTTTTGGTACCGATGGCATACGCGGGCGCGTTGGCACAACGCCGATGACCGCTGATTTTGTCCTCCGTTTAGGGCAAGCGGCCGGCATAATTTTGTGTGAACAGCATTTGGCCAATCGAGGGCACAAGCGTCCCACCGTACTCATTGGTAAAGACACACGAATTTCTGGTTACATGTTAGAAGCCGCATTGGAAGCGGGATTTTCATCAGTCGGTGTTGATGTCGTTTTAGCCGGCCCAATTCCCACCCCTGCCGTGGCCTATTTAGTCCGCGCCCTGCGTTTATCTGCGGGTGTCGTGATTTCTGCTTCACACAACCCATACCACGACAACGGAATTAAGTTTTTTTCTGCACAAGGCAGCAAACTCAACGATGCATTTGAGCACGCGGTTGAAGCCCAACTCAAGATTCAACATCCAACTTTAGCTTCCGAACAATTAGGTCGCGCGCGTCGATTAGATGATGCAGTCGGGCGTTATATCGAATTTTGTAAAAGCACTTTTCCCTCAAATTTATCCTTATCCGGATTAAAAGTTGTGCTCGACTGCGCGCATGGTGCGGCCTACCATAGCGCGCCTTTAATTTTTCACGAGTTGGGCGCAACAGTCATTACGATTGGTAATACGCCGGATGGTTTTAACATCAACGCCAAAGTCGGTGCAACACATATCGATGCCTTGTGTCAAGCGACTCTAGAACATCAAGCCGACTTGGGAATTGCGCTTGATGGCGACGCGGATCGCGTCGTCATAGTCGAACCTAATGGCGACAAGGTGCGGTTTTTTGATGGTGATCAATTGCTTTACGCTATCGTTAAAAATCGTTTGCAAAGTGGTGAAAAAATTATCGGCGCGGTTGGCACCTTGATGAGTAATTTGGGGTTAGAAAGCGCATTCAAAAAAATGGGCATCGCGTTTGTTCGCAGCAAAGTCGGCGATCGTTTTGTATTAGAAGCCTTACAAGAAAATGGCTGGTTATTAGGTGCCGAAAACTCCGGACATATTTTGTGTTTGGATAAGCACAGCACCGGCGACGGTACGGTTTCAGCCTTGCAGGTACTCGCCGCGCTGGTCGAAAATCCGTCAAATAAAGCCTTGCGCTTGAGTGATTATTTATCCGATTTGACGATGTATCCGCAAGTCATGATTAATGTTCCAGTGACATCGCCCCAAATAGGCAAAGAAAAAATCAATGCACCCAAAATCCGTGCCCTTCAACACGCGATTGAAACAGAATTAGGTGACAAGGGTCGCGTACTCTTACGCCCGTCTGGCACCGAAGCCTTAATTCGGGTCATGGTTGAAGCCAAAGAAAAAGCGCAAGCACAAAGCTGTGCCGAACGCTTGGCAGACGCCTTCAACTAATTTGATTATTCATTAGTCCATTTTGATGAGCGCAATCCCTCCTTGCCCCAAATGCCAATCCCTGTTTACTTATGTCGATGGTGCATCGTATATTTACCCTGATTGCGTCCATGAATGGTCTGTCAGCACAGACGATCAGACTGATTCTGGCGAGGCCGTGATTAAAGACGCTAACGGCAATGTCTTGCACGACGGCGACAGCGTGATGGTGATTAAAGATTTAAAAGTGAAGGGGTCATCTGTGGTGGTCAAAGTCGGCACCAAAGTAAAAAATATTCGTTTAGTGTCGGGTGACCACGATATTGATTGCAAAATTGACGGCATCGGTGCCATGCAATTGAAATCGAGTTTTGTTAAAAAAGTATCTTTATAGTGATCTGCAATGATTTCGAAGAATCACAAGAGTCGCTTTATTTAGAGGCGATCTGAACAAGGACTTTTTTGATTTCTCGTAAACTCTCGCATCGGCTTCATCAAGGCCTGCCGTGCACACCATCAAAAAACTCTGATTCCATCACTTCATTTCTCGCAGAAACCTTATGGCACAAAACCATTTACATTCGCACCATTCGATTTCTGAAGTCAAAGCACTGATCGCACAAAAAACAGCACAATCTGCACAAGACATTAACCTGCTTCCGGTCAGTGGCGATTTGCAAAGCGCACTGAACCGTAAAGAATCTTTAATCGTGTTGTTACTCAAAGACGGACATCACTTGTTATTGCAACGTCATTCACTGACACGCCCTTTTGCACCAATCAATGCGCCAAAAAATTTTTCTTTACGCGCGCTCGCCTCGCTTTTCAGCGGTAATTACTTTATTTGTGAAACCAATACCCAGACCCTACCCGAAATGGCTTCACCTTTGGGCTATGTCGAAGTTTTAAAAGTATTTTGGCCACGCTATATCGAAATCGGCGTCAGTGGCTTTGTCATCAATTTTATCGGTCTGTTACTGCCGCTTTTTACATCTTTGATTTACGACAAAGTCATCGGAAATCATATTCCCGATACGCTTTGGGCCTTAGTCATCGGCATGGTTTTGTTCACCATTTTAGAAATCACGCTGCGTTTGATTCGCTCGTTAACCTTTGAGCAAATGGCAGCCAAAGCTGATATCAAAATGGAAGCCAAATTTTGGGTAGATTTAATGGCGGCGCGTTTAAATCGTTTGCCACCTGTTGGTGTCTTGCTGTCGCACTACCGCAGTCTGACCCAAGCGCGTGATTTTTTGTCTTCACAAACCATGCAAGCAGTTGCCGATATGCCGTTCTTGTTGTTGTATTTAGGCGTGATGATCGCGATTGGTGGCGTATTGGTTTTTGTACCCATTGTGTTTGCAATTTTGTTAATCGCAGGCTATCTGATCATCCACAAACCACAAGAAGACTACGGCCGCTTACTCATCAAAGAAAGCGGCGCTCGAATCAATTTATTGTCAGAAATTTTGCGTGGCCAAGAATGGTTAAAGCGCAACAAAATGCACAGTATTTTTTCATCACGTTGGCATAAACAAGCTACTGACCGTGCTAGTACGCAGGCCAGATCACGATTTTGGCAAAGCTTGGGATCTGTTTGGTCGGGCCTGTGCATCACTCTTGCTTCGATTTTTCTCGTCGCCTTTGGGGTGTATTTGACTGAAGCGATGCAAATGACCTTGGGAACCTTGATCGCTGCGTCAATCATTAGCGGGCGCTTTATGGCGTCGATCGCGGGTGCAACGACTTTGTTTACGCGTTATTCAGAGATGAAAAAAACGCACGCCGATTTATTAAACTTGATTCAACCCGCGCCAACCCATTTGACGACACTGCCACCGCGTGAACTCAAAGGCAATTTTGTGATTCACGAATTAAGCTGGCGCTTTCAAGCCAATGCGCCATATTTGTTTAACAAATTGTCATTCGCGATTGCGCCCGGAGAAAAAATTGCACTGGTTGGACGATCTGGTTGTGGCAAAAGCACTTTGTTGCGCTGTCTGATGGGACATATTGATCCGAGCGAAGGCGAAGTACTGCTCGACGGCATCAAGGTACAAGCGCATTCAGATCTCTCGATTGAACAATCAATCGGTTACAAACCTCAAGAGTTATTTTTATTTAATGGCAGCATTGAGGAAAATATTCTCGCCAGTGCCGCCATCGATGATGTGTCCTTGATCGAACACGCTTTGAATATTTCGGGTATCGGCATCGCCACTAAAAAAGGCGAGATCCAACTGGATCAATTAGTGCAAAACGATGGCGTCAATTTGTCGGGTGGACAACGGCAAATGGTGTGTTTGGCGCGCGTATTAGTCGCACATCCGGATATTTTAATTTTGGATGAACCAACCAATGGTTTGGACGAGGCCTCAGAGCGCCACTTCATGACGGAATTGATGACCTATGCGCAAAATAAAACCATTATTATTTCGACACACAGTCGAATTATTTTAGACTTTATGGATCGTATCATTGCGCTCGATGGCGGCAAAATCGTTGCCGATGGGCCACGCAAAGCAATTTTGCAAGATTAAAAATGCGCGTCAATAAGATCCACTCGCAGATCCACTCGCGCCGTTTTAATTCAAATTGATTTAAAAGTCTTCCAAAATTTTAATCGTGCCATCGACGCATCTCGCTCGACTTGGATTCCTCGCTGGATTGGCGGCCAGATGTTTGGCGTCTAGCGCGATGTCATTGAAATCATTGCTACGTACAAACACGCGCAACTCGATCAAGGCTTGCTCAGCTTGTTCTGAAGATTTTTGAGCCAAAGATTCTTGAACCGAATCAATCAAGGATTTTTTATTTTGCCTATTCCCAAACGCGCCAAAATGGCCTGAGCGACTTGTGCTTTTGTAACATAAAAACTCAACTGAACTCTCCGGAACCACCCCAAAACTCGATGCGATCTGCGCTTGTAAATCCGACAAAGCCACTCGCTTACCGATTTTTTTATTCAACCATACTCCTAACCCGCTGCGGTTAATCGCCGCAGTCAAATCAACGCCCTTCTGAAAATAAGCTTCTGCGCTCACCCCACTGCAACTACCATGCTTAACCCACTCGTGGCGCTCTAATCCGCTGGCAGTTCCAGGCATATCTCGCTCTAAACGGGCGCGCAATTTATCGGACAAATTTAGCGCAGGTAACTGTTTCCAACGACGCTTTTTATCCAGACCGATTTGTTCTACCGGCACATCACAATATTGCCGTTTAGGCCATACGCCATGCAAAGACAAATACTGCGCGGCCTGCGCTGTTGATTGCAAAGCCGCACATTCTGTTTTTCGTCCCGACACGCTACTACAAAACGCATTTTGCCAACTAAAGGATAAAACATAATTTTGTGGTGCCGCGATGCTAATCCTGAAGGCTTGAGTCATTACCAGAATGACCGTCACTAAAATAATTTTTCTACTCATTCTTTGCTCTTAAAAATTAGCTAAAAAAAACATCTTCCTCTTATTTATCACGAATATCACGTTCATGACATTCATGGCACTTATTACAATCATGACGCGCTTGCCAAAATCTCCCAACGATCCAAAGCAGCTGCAATCGCCTGTGCGGTTTGTTCGCTCTGGGCGCTGATGCGACGGGCTTCTTCAGGATTTTTTTGATACATTTGACGGTCGGACAATTGCGCTAATAACTCTTTTTGTTGCAACTCTAGCGCTTCAATTTTGCTCGGTAACTCATCAAGTTCTCGTTGTTCTTTATAAGTCAATTTACGCGTCGCGTTCTTTTTTATCGGCGCTTCGATAACATTTTTTGCCACTTTGACATTAGTACCTGCGCGATGATCAAAATTGTCATTACCATTGGATTTTGTAGTGCTTTGATGCGATGTTGATTTATTTTTTGTTGCGTCCGAGATATTATTTTGACTGGCGTTAAAACTGCGTGCACGTTGACTTTGCACTAGCCAATCACTGACACCACCTTCGTATTCGCGCCATTTTCCCACGCCCTCGTAGGCAATAGTGCTGGTCACGACTTGATCCAAAAATTGTCGATCATGGCTAACCAAAAATACCGTGCCGTCATAGTCTTGTAACAACTCCTCCAATAATTCAAGCGTTTCAATATCCAAATCATTGGTCGGTTCATCTAATACCAGTACGTTGGCAGGTCGCGCAAATAAACGTGCCAGCAGTAAACGATTGCGCTCACCGCCCGATAGCGTACTGACCGGAGAGTTTGATCGTGCCGGTGAAAATAAAAAATCGCTTAAATAACTTTTGACGTGTTTGCGGATGTTACCGATCTCAATCCACTCACTGCCAGGATTAATAAAATCCTCCAGCGTCGCGTTCAAATTCATTTGATTGCGCATTTGATCGTAATACGCAACGCTTAAATTCATCCCCTGTTTGACCGTACCGCTATCGGGCGCAAGTTCACCCAAAATCAATTTCAGCAAAGTCGTTTTACCTGCGCCATTAGGGCCGATAAGTCCAATTTTGTCACCCCGCAAAATCGTCGCAGTGAAGTCTTGAACGATTGCTTGAGCGTCGCTTTGAAAGGACTTGGTGACGTTTTCAAGTTCCGCCACAATTTTGCCGCTACGCTCACCGCGCGCAATATCCAATTGCACACTGCCCACAACATCACGTCGTTCAGCGCGTTCTTGACGCAAATTTTCCAAACGTTTAATACGGCCTTGTGCACGCGTCCGACGCGCTTCGACACCTTTACGAATCCACACTTCTTCTTGCGCTAATAATTTATCTTGACGCGCATTTTCGAGCGCTTCTTGTTCTAAAAAAGTTTGTTTTTGCAGCATGAACGCTTTAAAGTTTCCAGGAAAACTCAGCAATCGTCCGCGATCTAATTCAACAATTCGTGTTGTGATGCGATCTAAAAAAGCGCGATCATGACTAATGACCACCACACTACCCTTATAGCCCAACAATAATTCTTCTAACCATTGAATGGCATCCAAATCCAAATGGTTGGTCGGTTCATCCAATAACAAGACATCGGGACTGCTGACTAATCCTTGCGCCAATGCCACACGTTTTTGATTACCGCCTGATAAACTCGATACCAAACCATCAGAAGTTAAATTCAATCGTTGCAAAGCCAGCTCGACTCGCTGCTCCCAATTCCACGCATCATAGGCTTCAATCTCGCTTTGCAAGGCGTCCAGGTTTAATCCCTCAGCGCCGCTTAAATACAACTCGCGCGCTTTTTTTGCAGTATTCAAACCTTCACTCACCGCATCAAATACAGTTGCGTCATCTTTAAAAGCAGGCTCTTGCGGCACAAAGGCAACGCGAATTCCCGATTGAATATGAACGTCACCACCATCTAGCAAAGATAGGCGCGCCATGATTTTGAGTAAAGATGATTTTCCCGTGCCATTACGTCCGATCAAACCGACTCGCTCTTGAGTTTCTAAAGAAAAATCTGCGTGATCTAAAAGTGCTACATGTCCAAATGCTAACTGCGCGTCAAGTATTGAAATTAAAGACATTACAAAAAATTAAAGGGATAAAAAAGGTAATTAGGACGAAGCGCAACCCAAGTAGAGATTTAAAAATAATTTAAAGACCTTGGAATACTACTCGCCCTAACTACTTTTTTAGGATTCATTAACATCAATTTTGATTTTTGCTTATGTCGCAAGGGGAAACTTATTTGTTTTTATTGATTGCGCTTATCAGTTTTATAAAAGCCTTTATAAATCAATGTGAAAAAAGGTTTTTTAAAAGTGCAGTATGAGCTTACAATCGCCACATCTATATACTTTACTAAGTTTTGGTGACGCATGTTTATCATCTGTGACGACTTTATTTTGACGATTTTATTTGGCTGATATGAGCACTTTTCAATTGATTCTGGCGCTAATCGGTAGTTTTGCAATATTGGTGTTTGTTGTGCTACAAAAGTGGCGCGCGTATCGGACGCAACGACAAATTAAAAAAGCATTCAGCCCACGCAACAATGACGTATTGATGGGGCGTCAAGTGGCGGCGTCATCAATTGACGTGGATAAAGAACTTGCCAATTCACCCAGCACAATTTGGGGTAGCGTCGAAACGATAGACTTAAATCGCGTCGCAAAAATTAGCCCTGCCTCAGCGCGTTCGTTTGCGCCTATTGCGTCTAATCAAGAAGCGATGAATTTAGATTTACCCTTTGAAAATACTGACCCACTATTAGCACGTGGGCAAAAAGCTCGCGCTGCTATGATGCATCCTGAGTTCGAACAAAGCGCTAGGGTTCAGATGCAAAACCCAAGTGATGAACAGGGACGCGACTCAGTCCATGAAAAAATCACGACAGAAACCCATCAAACCACTCAAGATCAGACCACTCAAACCTTGAACCAAACCCCGGATGCTTTTGCATCCGATTCACATCTTGCACCACAAATCAAAAAGACAGAACCTGAGAGCGCATCAAAAAACCTTCCGCCCCTAGTCATGCCTGCGTCAGTCACTGAGGCGTCGCCATCAAAGCCTTTATCGATTGAAAAGTCTTTATCAGTTGATGCATGGAACAAAAACACTACAGATGAGTGGCATCAAGGAGCATTTTCCCCAGTCATTACCGAACAAGTTGACTGTATTGCGCACATGATGTTTGTACGCCCGGTACGGGGTAATCGAATTTTGTCTTATGCCGTGCGTCCGATTGGCGGTAAAACAACTTTATTAGAAGCTTGCTCCGTGGATGGCGATTGGGCAAGTGTGGTTGAGGATAAAGGTTATACCGAATTGCGTTATGGCATTCCGTATGCAAACAAATCCAGCGCGCTTAATGAAATCGAGTTTTCTGAATGGGTGTTTAGCCTACGTCAAATCAGTAAAGGTTTAGGCGGGCAATTGTCTTTGCCGTCGTTGGCCGATGTTCATGCACGCGCGAAAGTCCTCTTTCGTTTTATTACTGAATACAGTCAAGAATTAGCCTTGAACTTACGACCACGTGAAAAACTGATTAAACAGCGTTGGAACTTAGAAAGTGTCGTGACTGTTTTGATGCAACAAGATTTTATTGAGGTCGGTCAGGATAGGTTTGAAATTCGCGATCACGACGGGGAACGTTTATACCAATTGCATTTAACTTCCAAAGAAGACATCGTTCTGCGTATGACTTTGTTACAAAATATTGCACAAGTCAGCGCCGACAGAGGAGCCTTTGAACATTTGCTAAGTACCGCAGAATGGCTTTGTAAACGTTTAGATGGCGTGATTGTTGACGATCAAAATAAAAAATTGAACCCTGCGCACTTTGATTACATTCGTGATCAGTTGAAAGCTTTGTATCAAAAAATGGACGAAGCCAAAATAGAAGCAGGTTCAGCGCAGGCGCAACGCTTATTTGTATAAATTTTGGTAATTAGGGCGTTAGTAACTGAAGTATTCTCTAGGATGCTTATTCTTTTAGGCATATAGGATCGCACAGAGTTACATCAAATGCGCTGGCTGTTTGCGACAAAATAGCCTGAAGAAAGACAAGGTATTTGAATTATTTTTAATCTGTACTTTGGTTAGATTTCGCCCTAATTACTCTAAAAAATTAAGCCGCCAAATTAGTTTTATCAACAAACGACTCCAAATCTACGCTGACAATTCGAGACACGCCCTGCTCTTGCATCGTCACACCGATTAAGTGTTGCGCCATTTCCATCGCGATTTTATTATGTGTCACAAATACAAATTGCGTATGCGCGGACATTTCAGCGACCAAGCGACAAAAACGTTCGGTATTCGCGTCATCCAAAGGCGCATCAACTTCATCGAGCAAACAAAACGGCGCCGGGTTTAATTGAAACAAGGCAAAAATTAAAGTAATTGCCGTGAGCGTTTTTTCACCGCCAGACAACAAATGAATCGTCGAATTTTTTTTACCCGGCGGCTGCGCCATGACTTGGACACCCGCATCCAAAATCTCATTACCGGTCATCATTAACTTGGCAGTGCCGCCACCAAACAAACGAGGGAATAGAACGCCAAAATGTTGATTTACTTTTTCAAAAGTATTGTGTAACAGCCCTCGCGTTTCACTATCAATTTCGCTAATCGCTTTGATTAAGGTCGTAATCGCGTTATTCAAATCGTCTAATTGCGCTTGCAAAAATTCACGACGCTGCTCGACTTCAGCCAATTCATCAGGCGCGGTTAAATTGACTGCGCCCAATTCAATCGTTTTTTGCTCCAGCGCTTTGATCTGCGCGATGCTGTCCTCAAGTAAAGGCCACTGCGGATATTGGGCGCGCAACTCTTGCTCAATATCATCGGTTAAATCATTCAAATCCAATTGATACTGGGCGCAACGCATTTTGGCCGCTTGATTGTCAAGTTGCGCAAGACTCAATTTCTCTTGTATCGGTGACAAGGTCAATGAATGCGATAAACGCAATTCATCTGCTAAACGTAATTTTTCGATCAAAGACTCATGGTTATTACGCGATTGCTGTAACTTGTTTTCACACTGCGTTCGCTGTTCCAATAACACCACTAATTGATCGTCTTCGGTGTTTTGTTTAAGTTCGGATAAATCTTCCGCAAATTTTTTTTGACGCGCGATGATTTGTGTGATCTGTAACTCTTGCTCAACAATTGTTTTAGTGACGCGCTCAATTTGATCTTGAATTTTTTGAAGCGAAAACACTTGTTGCTGCAAAGCCAGTTCCGCCGCTTGCAATCGACTGCGCGCGGTTTCAGTCGTTTCTTTTTGCTTGCGCGTACGGATCAGCTGCGTATTCACTACCAGCAAGGCCGCGCTACGCAAACTTTCAACAGATTGTGAAGCGATTTTTGACGCATTAATTTGCTCCGCTAACTCGGCACTGACCATTTTAAGACGCCGAGATTCTGCGTCTAAGCTATCGCGTTGCAATTGATTTTGTAATTGACGTTGGCTCTCTTGCGCATTCTCAAGCTGTAATTTTTGCTGTTTTTGTACAGACTCTTGATATTTTTTTTGACTGATTTGTAAATTTTGGCGCTCGTTGTTTAGTTTGGATACCGCTTGATTCCAATGATCGATTGTAGCATCCAGTTGAATTTTTTGCGCTATCTTCGATTTTTCAATCGCGGTGATTTCTTGCTGACGTTTCAGTAAACCTTCCTCTGCACTATCAACCCTGTACAGACGGACACTATGCTGATCCACCAAATGACCTTCTGGCGTGACCCACAATTGGCCTGGCTCCAACTCTTGACGCGCATCAATAGCACTGGCCAAATTCGTCGCACACCGAACACCACTTAACCAATGTTGCATGATTCCCTGAAGCTCTATCGCAGCAGTTCGCACATGACTGTGCAAAAATTGTGCGTCGCTTGACGCTGCATTACGAATTCCTTCAAGGCTATAAAAACCGACTTTAGTCGGTAAATTTTGTTGCGCAAAATCTAAAACCTGAGTCAAATTTTTCACTGCGCGCGCATTCATTCGTTCACGCAAAACTGCTTCTAAAGCCGTTTCCCAACCCTCATCAACCCTTAATTCCTGCCAAATCGCTAACTGCGTTTTTAATCCCGATTGATTCAACCATTGCGCTAACTGCCCACCGGACATCAGTTTTTTTTGCAACTCGTTTAAGGATTGATAGCGCGCATCTAAGCGCGTGGATTCGCTGTAACAACGGTCTTTTTCACTGGCCAAAACGGCTAAATCGTTTTCTTGTTGCGCGATATTTTTTTGCAGCACTTCAATTTCTTGATGCGCCATTTGAAGTTTTATTTCAACATCCTGCAAAACTTTTTTCTGCTCTATTAAGACCTGATTTGACACCTCAGGTAACTGCCCCAACTCCTTATCAATTTTTTGTTGATAAAGCAAATTATTTTGCGCCTGTTGATTGAGATTATTGAACGTAGCGCTGTGGACGGCAAAATCTTTATCAAGCAAACTAACTTGTTCGCGCGCAGCATTTTCATCTCGCGCAAAAGCTGCAATCGCCTCATTCGCCAATTTAAATGCATTTTGTAAATCGATAAATTCAATTTTTTGAGTTTCTAGAATGGTTTGTGCTTTTTTAAGCGCCTCTTGAGCGAGCACTTTTTCAGTTGCATTTTTAGCCAGTTGCTCATTCAACTGTTGCCCCTGTAACACAGTCTCACTATGTTGCGCCATCAAACCTTGCCGTGCTTCTTTTAAGTACCGTAAACGTGCCTCTAATTGTGTAATCTGAGCGTTGGTTTGAAACAGAGCCGTTTGCGCTTGATTCAAACTATCCATCGCAGCTTGACTACTCAAGCGCAAATTTAGAACTTCGTTTTCTTGCGCTTGCAAAGCCTGTCGTTGCTTTTCTAATTCAGTCTTATGTGTTTCCACCAAAAGGTGCGCGGCGTTAGCTTGCCGATGGCTATCGTCCAAGCCCGACAGCGCTGCAATACGTTTACTTTTTGCCAAGTCCGCCTGAATCGCGCGATAACGTTCTGCTTTGGCAGCTTGTGTTTTTAATTTTTGACTTTGCTGATTTAACTCTTGCAAAATATCTTGGATGCGCAGCAAATTTTCACGCGTGTCCGATAAGCGCGATTCAGTTTCGCGACGTCGTTCTTTGTATTTGGAAATTCCAGCAGCTTCTTCCAGAAAAACACGCAACTCTTCAGGACGTGCTTCAACAATCCGCGCGACCATTCCTTGACCAATAATCGCGTACGCACGAGGCCCCAGACCCGTCCCCATAAACATGTCTTGAATATCGCGCCGCCGCACCGCTTGATTATTGATGTAGTAAGACGACACGCCATCTCGAGTCACCACACGTTTGACTGAAATTTCTGCGTATTGACTCCATTGTCCAGTCATCCGCCCCAGAGCATTGTCAAAAATTAGTTCAACACTCGCCCGCCCAGAAGCCGAACGCCCCGATGAACCATTAAAAATCACGTCAGCCATGGATTCGCCGCGCAACTCCGACGCTTTAGATTCGCCCAATACCCAACGCACTGCATCAATTAAATTTGATTTTCCACAACCGTTAGGCCCCACCACCCCGACAATTTGCCCATGGAATTGGAATTGAGTTAAATCGACAAACGATTTAAACCCTGAAAGCTTGATGGCGGATAAACGCATAAATTACGCGACGGTAATTATTAAATTAGGCAAACCTTTAAGCGTGCCACATAACACATTACCACGAACCACCGGCCCAACACCAGAAGGCGTTCCGGTATAGATTAAATCACCCGCACGCAGGTCTTGATAACGCGATAAATAGCTGATTAGCTCGGCAACATTCCAAATCATGTCAGCGGTATTGCCTTTTTGCCGGACTTCGCCATCGACAGTTAACACAATATCTGCGGCGTCAATTGCTGCAACTTGATCAGCCTTGACTAAAGGCGTAATCACCGCAGAATCAGTGAATGACTTACTCATATCCCAGGGTTGTCGCGCTTCTTTGGCTTGCGCTTGTAAATCTCGCCGCGTCATGTCCAAACCCAAACCATAACCCCAAATCAATTTACCTGCTTGCTCTACAGAAACCGACTGCGCATCCTGCCCCAACGCAACCACTAATTCAATTTCATGATGCAGGTTTTCAGTCATCGGCGGATAGCGCAAACTTGTACCCGAATGGACAATGGTTTGCGTCGCTTTAGTAAAGAAAAACGGGGGCTTTTTATTCGGGTCGCTACCCATTTCACGCGCGTGTTCAGCGTAATTTTGTCCAACGCAGTAAATACGGTTGGCGGCAAAGCGTTGTTGAGTTTCCCAAACGGGGACTGAAACATGTGAATGCGCAAAAAGTAAAGTGTCCATATTTTTAAATCAGGCGTGAGGTGTGCGATATCCGTAATTTTGACACCATAATAAAACTGAATCGTCGTAGTGCATCCGACCATTGTCCCAACGTAAAGCACCTGAGACCAGCCAAGATAATACGGCGGGATAAATAATGTGTTCCTGCGCCAAAACACGCGCGGCTAAATCTGATTCAGTATCTGTTGGAATAACCGGAACCGGCGCTTGAATAATGACCTCTCCTTCATCGACTCCAGTAGTGACCCAATGAACCGAGGCACCGTGTTCAAGCACTCTTGCATCGAGCGCGCGCTGATGAGTATGCAAACCAGGGAAAGCGGGCAGCAAGGATGGGTGAATATTGATCAAACGCCCAATAAAAGCATTCACAAACTCTGATCCCAAGATTCGCATAAACCCTGCTAACAATACAAAATCAGGAGCAAATTGATCTAATCGCTGTTGTAAAGCACGATCAAAATCAACGCCTTGCGTGAAATCAGCTGACGGAATCAAGGCGGTTTGTATGCCCGTCTCCGACGCATTGTGCACTAAATCATGGACGTAGACGAGTCCTGCAGAATCGGCGCGATTAGCGATAACTAAAAATTGAATATCCGCGCTGATGTTTTTTTCTAGGATGACGCGCATGTTACTGCCGCGTCCTGAAATCAATAACGCGACACGTTTGGTCATAGTGATGAATGAAGTTAGCGATACGCGCTTTAATCAACTATAAGCGCTTTAATCAGCGACCTGCTCTAGCTGACGTGATCAAAAAACACTCGGGAAGATGTCACTCTGCTGAGGATTAGCACATAGACATTCAAAGCGGAATTCAAAGCAAAATACAAAATAAAATGCCAAATCCCTGAAATGCCAAATCCCTGTTTACAGAAACGAATAAAAAGTCCGGAAAGGAATTTTTCGTTCCGCCCAGAAATCCGCCGCATCACGAAATACGTCGAGCAAGGTTTCGCGCGCTTCGCGGTCAAATTTTGCGACGATAGGAATATGTTCCAAAACCAACAAAAAACCGTTATGACTGCTGTGAGACAAAACCTGGGTCATACAGTCAAACAAAGACTCCATTGTTTTTCCATAAGGCAAAGGAAACTCAAACGATTCGGCGATATGCGCCAAGGTTTGGGCTTTGGACTGAACATGTCCGCAATTAGCGTAAAGAAAATGGTGCTGCAAGCTTTTTGCCTGCTCTTGCAAGTCTAGGGGTCTAAAGGCACGAATCGATTGCACGATGTTGCTCGGTACCAATCGAAAGGTATCTTGATAAGATTCTAAATTCATGAATTTCATTTTCACAAAAGGTTCTTGGGCAGAATCCCGAACACTCAAATTCACTGATGATTTTCTACAGTGCTAAACCACGGTTAAAGGTCAAGGTTAAAGGCCACGCTTAAAGGGCAAGCGTTTATGCAAAAGGCGTCATATCTTCACGACGCATGAGCATAAAACTGGTTTGAACGAGGACTTTTCCCAAACTATCGCTCAATAATTTTTAAATGAAAACAGCGGCACTTAAACTAATACAACATTCGCGTATTTTGAGAATGGCTGGAATTTTAACGAGTTAGCGCCGTCTTTTCAACCTTTAGTTTTGCAAAAAACGCCAAAACGACCTCCTTTTGCTGTTTGGCATCTGACTCGCCCAGAGTAATCAATTTTTGAATGAAACGTGGTTGAAACAATAAATACGACGCAAAATTTCGCTCCGAGGCACCCTCTTTGCCCGAATGGACCGACTTCGTTTTACCCCCTAAAGCCGAAAATAGAATCCGTAAACTTTTGGGCAAACTCTCTAAACATTCGTTGGCTAAGACGTTTAATGAAGTTGATGGCGTAAACATCAATGCAGTTACTGGCTGTAATTTTTGCTCATTACGAGGTATCCCCGCCGCGATCAAATCATTAATTTTCTGCATATTCGCGAGATCCATCACAATTGAATCGTTAAACATTCCAGAGAGCATGTGCGCGCTCATTACCGCAAAACTGGGGTATTCATTCACTTTTGGGGCCTTAGTCGCAGCTTTTTCCGGTTCGTTGCAATTAATCACCACCAAATAACGTCCGCCTAAATGAATTGCGGCAGATAAAGGCGCCCGTTGGGCCAAAGCGCCATCGCCAAAATATTCAAAACCCTCTCCTGTTTTTAATCGAATCGCCGGAAAAATCAAAGGAATCGCCGTCGAGGCCATCAAATGATCGACCATCAGCGTGTCGGCAATCACGTCTTGATGAACATTTTTCCACGGGCTCACATCTCCTTGCACAAATACAAAATGCCGCCCAGAGCTATAGGAATACGCCGATATTGCCAAGGCATGTAATTTTTGTGATTGGTACAAAGATGGTAAACGTGAAAATGCGACATTGCTTGTCAACAAATGCCGCAAAGGAGCGTTATTCAAAATAGAACGCGGCGCACGAACCCACGCCAGTGCCTTACGCCATCCAAAATACGACAATAAAATCCGCGCCAACCAGCGAACACTGGCTTTTACAACTTCCATCCAGTTGGTATAAAAAATTTTTGTAATAGTTAACGAACACCATAATGTTTCTAGACTGCGCAAACCCGCATCAGGATCGTCGGCATAACACGCTAACTGCGCCGCGTTTAAAGAACCCGCTGATGTGCCACAGTAAACTTTAAAAAACGTATCAAGATCATCAGCGTAACCCGCTTCTTTCAAAATGCCGTTCATTCCTTTGAGCACACCGACTTGATAGGCCGCACGGGCGCCACCGCCCATCAAGACTAAAGCACTATAGATTGGTGGTTGCATAATAAAATATAAAAATCTTCACTGTTCTGCCTCATCCACTTAACTTCATCTGCTTAACTTATACAATCGAGTATTTAAGATACGCCACAATATATGTCAGAGTTACTTCACAGCATTATGGTATTTCTGAGTCAGCCCTCAGAAAGCTTGCCCAGCGTGTTTATCGTATCGTTTTTATCCGCAACCTTGCTGCCCTTAGGTTCAGAGCCTTTGGTTTTTGCTGTGATCAAATCGAACCCAACGCTTTTTTGGTCAACGATTCTGATCGCCACCATCGGTAACAGCTTAGGCGGTGTAGTGACCTATTTTATGGGTTACGGCGCTAAACAAATGTTTTCACCTAACCAGCCACCTCGCTACTTAACATGGCTGCAGCGCTTTGGTCCCAAAACGATGTTTTTATCTTTTTTACCCATCATCGGCGATCCTTTGTGTGGCCTGGCTGGTTGGCTCAAAATGCCTTTTGGCCCCTGCTTGTTTTATATGTGTAGCGGTAAGTTTCTGCGTTATCTCATCATGACTTACCTTTTACTCAAAATTCCCAATGGCTTTTGGAATAACAGTTTGCGCCTCTTAGGGGGATAATGCCAGATCGTCAATAGCATTGATATTTCATTTTTACAAGAGCACGCTGTACGCCCGCGTCACCTAGCACAAAATTATCATTCAACTGATTAAAAACCCGCATGTCTACCACTGAAACGCCCATTATTTTTTATAAACCGGGTCAAAAAATCACTCCCCGCGCAGCCAAGGGGCGTTTTAACAATCTGCGTGTGCTGTTTGTTATCTTGACTCAATGCTTGTTCTATTTATTACCATGGGCACAATGGAATGATCGTCAAGCATTTTTGTTAGATTTAACGCATCGAAAATTTTATTTATTTGATTGGGTATTTTGGCCGCAAGATATTTTAATTGTGGCGCTACTGTTGATGGTAGCTGCCTATTCCTTATTTCTATTCACGACCATTGCTGGACGCCTATTCTGTGGTTATGTTTGTCCACAAACCGTCTACACCGAATTATTTTTGTGGATTGAAACATGGATCGAAGGTAATCGTACGCGCCGCCTTGCACTCGATAAAGCTCCATTCGGTTTACAAAAATTACGCATTAAAACCATCAAGCATGTGCTTTGGATTGTCCTAGCAGCGTGGACAGGGTTTACTTTTGTCGGCTATTTTTCACCGATTTTGGATTTAGGCGCGCGCATATTCACGCTAAATTTAGGTGGATGGGAAACGTTTTGGATTTTATTTTATAGCTTTGCCACATGGGGCAATGCTGGCTTTATGCGTGAAAAAGTTTGTCTGCACATGTGCCCTTACGCGCGCTTTCAATCAGTGATGTTCGATCAAGATACTTTTATCGTGTCATACGATAAAACACGTGGCGAACCCCGAGGTCATCGTTCGAGCAAGCAAGCACACAGCACACTAAAAACCGACAATAAAGGCGATTGTGTGGATTGCTCCATGTGCGTGCAAGTTTGTCCCACCGGAATCGACATTCGCAATGGCTTGCAATATGAATGCATCGGCTGTGGCGCATGTATTGATGCCTGTGACGAAGTAATGGAAAAAATGAAGTATCCCAAAGGTTTGATTCGCTACACCAGCGAGCGCGCATTGGCTGAAGGAAAAACACTCGCCAACAGCCTACATCGTTTGTTACGTCCGCGCGTGATTGGCTATAGCATCATGTGGATCATCATTGCCGTCGCTTTCGTGATTTTCTTATCCGTCCGCTCACCACTCAAAGTTGACGTATTGCGCGATCGTTCACTCTACACCGAGAATGCCGATGGTTCGATAGACAACAATTACCAAATTCAAGTCATCAACACCAAAGAACAAAGCGTGAGTATTCAATTATCTGCAGAGGGTTTGCAGGGAATCTCGGTGATCGCGCCAACGACTTTTGAAATTGCAGCCTTACAAAATAAAATTATTCCTGTGACGCTGCGCTATCAAGCAAAACCGACTGATGATCAGGGAAAGAGCGATGATCACAAAGGGCTTGAAACGCGCTCGGCACATGTCAATTTAATCGTCACGGATAAAGCCAACAATATTTCGGTGACAGAGAAAACCCGCTTTTTGATCCCCGAATAAGCACCATTTACATTAGATCAATTATTTATTGACTGGACTTTTTATGAGCAAAATTAACTCAAACAAGTGGTACCACTACCCTATCGTATGGTTTATGCTGGCAATACCCGCAGTCAGCATTGTTTCCGGTCTAACCATGTTGTATCTGGGGATCAATACACCAGATATTTTAGAAACACAGCACGTTCAAAAACGCGGCCTAGTGGTTGAACATGCCCAGCACCCAAAGAAAGATAACGCAAAATAAAGAGCGTAAAGAACTGAAAGAAAAACGCTGAATCAATGTCCTAATTCAGCGTTTCTGTTGTACGACTTTAATCCGTTCAATCTGCATCCATCATCATTAACGCCGCGTTACCGCCAGACGCACTCGTGTTAACGCTATGTACGCGTTCCAACATCAACTTTTCCAACTCAATACACGTCTCACCCTCCGCAAAAGAATGCACTGGGATAATCAATCTGTCAATTTCAGCCACCGCACAACTCAGTGTTTTTGTTATTGACTCATCGCCGTGGTGCAATACCACACGCGCGGTTTCAATTCCATCTGAAGATAAAGAGTCATCTACACAGGTCACATAGGATTGCAAGTCCAAGGGTAAATCCAAGCGCCACTTATCGGCTTCACGCACCCATAAAGCGTGACCACCGACCGTAATGACCGCCGCTAACTGAACTAATAAACTATCATGATCTGCACTAAAACAAGCGATTTCACTACGCGCCAACCATTGATAAAGATTGCGCTCTCCGGTTGGTCCTGGTAAGACTAAGACACGCCACGAAGGTATTGATTGCGCGAATTTTGCGCATGCTTTTACGCTGCTCAAAAACTCACGCTGCTGCGCATAAACACTTAAAATGTTTAAATGTTGTTGCGCCCGTTTTTGTTCTTGATAACGAACAACTTCCTCCCCCATGTTTTTTGCCACCATATCTTTCGCCACCATATCTTTCGCCACCATATCTTTCGCCACCATATCTTTTGCCACCATATCTTTTGCTGCTAATAAGGCCGCATCGATTGAATAAGTGTTTAATAAGCGATACAAATAAAATGGCCCTCCAGCTTTAGGACCGGTTCCTGACAAACCCTCGCCACCAAAGGGCTGCACACCTACCACGGCGCCCACCATATTGCGATTGACATACACATTACCCACTTGCGCTTGATTGGATACTTGTTCAATCAAGTGGTTAATCCGCGTATGAACACCTAAAGTTAAGCCATAACCGAGTTGATTTATTTTGCTCAAAATTGAAGGTAATTTTTCCCGAGAGAAACGCAGAACATGTAATACAGGACCAAAAATTTCATTCCTGAGTTCAGTTAAATCTGCGATTTCAATGACCGCTGGTAACACAAAATGTCCACCAGCCAAAACTTCACTATCGTGTTGCCCAGCTTGTCGCACTTGATGCCCTTTAGTGCGCATGAACTCCAGATGCGCTTGCACCTTCATCATCGCCTCTTGATCAATCAAAGGCCCAACATCCGTTGACAACGCCAGAGGATTGTCAATCATCAGTTGCCTCATCGCGCCCAACAACATTTCACACAAACGATCGGCAATATCATCTTGCACACATAACACGCGCAAGGCCGAACAACGCTGTCCAGCACTATCAAACGCCGACGCCATCACATCGGTCACCACTTGCTCCAGCAAAGCTGACGAATCAACAATCATCGCATTTTGTCCACCGGTTTCGGCAATCAAAACAATGGTTTGTTTTTTAGCATTAACACGACCTGATAATTGTTTTTGCAGGATTCGCGCTACCTCGATTGATCCCGTAAACATGACGCCGCACACGCGCGAATCCGCGACTAATTGCGCACCCACGGTATGTCCTAATCCAGGTAAAAACTGTACGGCATCTCTGGGAATCCCAACACGATACAAAAGTTCAATTGCCGACGCCGCGACCAATGGGGTTTGTTCTGCCGGTTTCGCCAGTACCGTATTACCTGCCGCCAAAGCCGCCACGACTTGTCCCAAGAAAATCGCTAATGGAAAATTCCACGGACTGATGCACACAACTGTCCCCAAAGCCTCAACTTGCGAAGGCAACGCGCGCGCTTGTTCCGCGTAAAAACGTAAAAAATCAACGGCTTCGCGAATTTCTGAAATCGCGTTTGCATACGTTTTACCGGCTTCACGAATTAACAAAGTAAATATTTGAGCGTCGTCTTGCAACAAAAATGCCGCGCGATCCAAACATTGCGCACGTTCAATCGCAGACCATTGCGACCATGTCGATTTTGTCGCTGATTCATAAGCTCGACTCACCTCAACTTGACTGGCGTAACAGACTGTTCCGACTACTTCACGATGACGCGCTGGGTTATGCACGACATTCTTTTCTAAAGAAGATTCTGCAAAATCAAGCGAACCAGAAATCAATGGCCTGACATGCCATTGCGATTCCTGATTAGCGTCTACCAGTTGCGCCAAGGCTTTCAATTGATTTTCATTCGATAAATCCCGTCCTAATGAATTCAATCGTGCATTTTGGTTTTGGGTTGCATGCTGAAATAAAGCAACCGGCAAAGGAATTGCCGGATGCGATGCGCCGATTTTTTTTGATCGCTTTGCATCGCATCTGACTTGTTCTTGGGGACTTTTTAATAAAGTTTCAAGCGACACTTGGGCGTCCGCCATACGATTCACGAACGAAGTGTTGGCCCCATTTTCTAATAAACGACGCACCAAATACGCTAATAAAGTCTCGTAACTTCCAATCGGGGCATAGATACGACAAGGGCACGCCATGGTACCGAGCATTTTGGCCAATTGTTCGTAGAGCGCTTCTCCCATACCGTAAAGGCATTGAAACTCATATTGTTGATCCTGATAGTCGGCGCCCGCAAAATGCACAATCGCCGCAACTGTGTGTGCGTTATGCGTTGCAAATTGAGGGTAGAACGCGGCCGGATGCGCCAATAATTGGCGCGCACAATGTAAATAATTGAGATCTGTATGTGCTTTGCGCGTAAATACGGGATAGTCTTCTAAACCATCAACTTGAGCGCGCTTAATTTCACTATCCCAGTACGCACCCTTGACCAAACGAATCATCAAGCGATGGCCACTGCTCTTTGCCAGTTCTTGTAAAAAATCAATCACGGCACTACAACGTTTTTGATACGCCTGCACCACAAATCCCAATCCCTGCCACTGGGCGAGACTGGGTTCATCGCACAAGGCCGTCATTAAATCAAGCGATAAATCCAAACGTTCCGCTTCCTCTGCATCGATATTCAAGCCAATATCGTAGTGACTCGCCAGTTGCGCCAATGCGAGCAAAGTGGGATACAGCTCTGACATCACACGTTGTTTTTGCGTGCGCACATAGCGTGGATGCAAGGCGGATAGCTTGATTGAAATGCCGGCTGACTGATACACCCCTTTTCCTGCCGCCAACTTGCCAATTGTATGAATCGCATTTTCATAGGCCTGCGTGTAACGCTTGGCATCCTCCATCGTCAACGCTGATTCGCCCAACATATCGTAGGAATAACGAAAATTTTGATCCACTCTTGTCTGCACATGATTCAAACCTTGCAAAATGGTTTCGCCGGCAACAAATTGTTCGCCCATCATGCGCATCGCAATATCCATACCTCGTCGAATAAGCGGTTCGCCACCGACATTAACTAAACGCCGCATGCTGGCGGATAAACCAGACTCATCAGGTTTGACCAATAACTTTCCAGTAATCAGTAAGCCCCATGATGCGGCATTCACGAAAAGAGAATCGCTCTTTCCCAGATGAGCACTCCAATCACCCTCTTGAATTTTGTCAATGATCAAGGCATCACGCGTGGCTTGATCGGGAATTCGTAACAAGGCTTCAGCCAAACACATCAAGGCAATACCCTCTTGCGACGAGAGCGAAAACTCTTGCAATAAAGCCTGTACACGATTGACACGTCCACTAGCATGTTGAGCATGAATCCGCAAATTACTGGCTAAATCGCGCGCCATGGTCTGAATTTCTGACACGTCATCCAAGGTGTTCACATCATCACGCATCAGTTGCGCCACCAGATCAGATTCCGCCATACGATAGTGCGAGGTAATGCGATCTCGCAGTCGGGATCTCGTAGAAGATGGTGCGGTATAAAAAGATTTTTGAGAAGACATCATTAAAAAACTTTATAGATAGGGGGTTAATTTTTCTCATTCGGCGGGGTGGCAGGCCCCCCGACGGGACAAACCTTAAGACGGAACACGACTACCGAATGCGCGCCAAAGTACTTTTGCCAAACAAACTTTGCATCAATTCAACAGTGACTTGGGCGCTTTGATTGCAGGTATCGAGCGCAGGATTAAGTTCGACAACATCGACAGAACCCAACAAAGAGGTATCGGCAATCATTTCCATACACAGTTGCGCTTCCCGATAAGTTGGTCCGCCCATCACACGCGTTCCAACACCAGGAGCGAAACTGGGATCCAGAAAATCAATATCAAAACTCACATGAATATGGATCTTCGAATCAATATTCGATAAGGCTTTTTGCATCACTGCACGCATCCCCAATTCATCAATACTGCGCATATCAAAAACTTCTAAACCTTGCTCTTGCACAAAACGCCGTTCACCTGTGTCCACGCTACGAATGCCAATTTGTACCAATTGATTGACGTGTAGAAAATTGGCGGGAACTAAATCCGTTAAATCCTTAGGGCCAAAGCCAAACAAACAGGCTACCGGCATCCCATGAATATTGCCGCTGGGCGTTAGCGCTACGGTATTAAAGTCAGTGTGGGCATCAAACCACAACACCAACAAACGTTTTTGTTGAAGCGCACAATGCTGCATCACCGCGCTGATCGAACCGATAGCTAAACAATGATCGCCACCCATCAAAATAGGAATTTGTCCTTTTTGCAATTGATCCGATACCGCCTGTTTCACCGCTTTATTCCAAGCAGTCACTTCTGGCAAATGGCGATACCCCCCTTGCGCCGCTGTGTTGGGATTGGCCGGCCCGACAAGGTTGCCACAGTCATTGACGACAAAACCACAGTCGCGCAGCGCATCCGCCAAATTAGCCACACGAAACGCCTCTGGTCCCATCGATACCCCTCGTGCACCCGCCCCAATGTCCGTGGGTGCGCCAATTAATGCCACACTTTTTTTCATGTTAAAACCTCATTTAAAATGTTAGCGCGAGTCACCATGACTCGTCACCATTTACACCTAGGGTCGATCAAACAAAATCTGGGAAAATTCATTTGATTCACGACGAGGATTGTCCACTTTTATTGAATTCATATCTTTTATCCGAACGCCCCATTGATGCCCCCTAATTTTGTCATCGAGTATCCCGCGCAACTGCCGGTCACACAATATTTAACGCAACTCAAATCAGCATTTGAACGCAATCAAGTCGTCATTGTATGTGGGGAAACAGGCAGTGGTAAAACCACGCAATTACCCAAAATGTGTTTGGAATTACGCGCCCAACATCGTGGTCAAATTGGACATACGCAACCGCGTCGAATCGCCGCAGTCAACACCGCAAAACGAATTGCCGAGGAACTCAAAACCACGGTTGGAGATGTCGTTGGTTATCAAATTCGTTTTACTCAAAAAACATCCGCTGCAACCAAAATAAAATTGATGACTGACGGCGTGATGCTCGCGCAAATCGAAAAGGATCCGATGCTGTCGCGTTATCACACGATCATTATTGATGAGGTTCACGAACGATCACTCAATATTGATTACTTATTAGGCGTGATCAAAAAACTCTTACCGCGCCGACCTGACCTAAAAATCATCATTACTTCAGCCACTTTAGACAGCGAAAAATTATCCGCTTTCTTTTCGGGCGCACCTGTGATTGAAGTCTCCGGACGTAGTTTTCCCATCGAGATACGTTATCGTCCGCCTGAAAATTTTGCCGATGAAGAAGGTATTGCGCACAGCATCGGTGGCGCGATTGATGAACTCTTTCAACACGCGCCCGCAGACACTTTGGTCTTTCTACCGGGAGAGCGCGAAATTTTTGACACGCTGACTTATTTACGTGGCCGTTTGCCCGACAGAATCGAAATTTTGCCCTTATACGCACGCTTGTCACAAGACGCGCAAGACAAAATTTTTCGTTCTAAAAATGAGTTGAGCAGTCACGTGCGAATTATCTTAGCCACCAACGTGGCGGAAACTTCAATTACCTTACCCGGAATCCGCTACGTCATTGATTCAGGACTGGCACGAATCAAACGCTATAGCTATCGCAACAAAATTGTGCAGTTACTGATCGAACCGATTGCGCAGTCGTCAGCGCGCCAACGCGCCGGCCGTGCAGGTCGGGTTTCGGCAGGGGTTTGCGTGCGGCTTTACAGCGAACTTGACTTCAATGGGCGTCCTGAATTTATGACACCCGAGTTACTGCGCTCGTCTTTAGCCGGCGTTATTTTGCAAATGCAGGCTTTGTCGCTGGGGCATATTGACGATTTTCCTTTGCTCGATAAACCCAATTCACGTGCGATCAGCGACGGTTATCAATTGCTCCACGAATTAGAAGCGATTGACGATCAACAACAGCTCACCAAAATTGGACAACAACTGGCCCACTTGCCACTCGATCCGCGTTTGGCGCGAATACTGTTGACCGCGCATCACCACCACTGTCTGACTGAAATGCTCATTATTTGCAGCGCTTTATCTGTTGAAGATATTCGCGATCGCCCCAAAGAAGCGCAAGCCGAGGCGGATCACGCGCATTTAGTTTTTCAGGATATGCAATCGGAATTTGTCAGTTTGATTCGGGTTTGGGAATGGGTCGGCAAAGCTTATGAAAAAAGAACAACACAAAAAAAATTCGCCGAACAAATGCGCAGCCAATTTTTGTCATTACGTCGCTGGCGCGAATGGCAAGAGGTTCATCAACAGTTGCTCGGCTTGTGCACTGATCGTAATTGGAAAGTCAATTCACAACCCGCGTCATATGAACAAATTCACACCGCATTGTTAACCGGTTATTTGGGCAATTTAGGTTGCAAACTTTTAGAGTCCACGCAATACATGGGTGCGCGTCAAATAAAATTTGATTTATGGCCCGGCAGTCAATTAAAAAAGAAAGCCAAGCATTGGATTGTGGTAGGCGAATTACGTCAAACCACGCGTCTATATGGCATCATGATTGCCAATATCGAATTGCCCTGGGTCGAACGTGTCGCCGCACATTTAATTAAACATCATTGGCAAAATCCACGTTGGGACGGTACGCGCGTTCGCTGCGACGAATCAGCATCTTTATATGGCCTGTTGATTTATCAAGGTCGGCGTGTGGATTATCAAAAAATTGACTTTGCCAAATCACGCCAAATTTTTATTGAAGACGCGCTAGTCGAGCAAGCACAGCATTTTGATTTGCCGTGTTTACAGCACAACGTTGACATCATTACCGAGATTCAAACCTTAGAACAAAAACGTCGTCGCCCCGATGTTTTAGTTGATCCGCAATTGATCGCAGCGTTTTATGCCGAAAAACTGTCACCTGAAATTTGTGATTTACCCAGCTTGGCGCATTGGCATCGACACGCCAGCGTTGAAGCGCGCGCAAAATTGCAACTGGTCAAAGAAGATTTGATGCGGCATCAAGCGCATGGTGTATCGGCCGAACGCTATCCCAAAGAATGGATTAGCAATCAACAATCGCTAACGCTCAACTACCATTTTGAACCCGGCAGCGTACGCGATGGCGTGACTTTGACTTTGCCTTTGTCTCTGCTACAACACATTGATGAGGCACAGTGTCAGTGGTTAGTTTTAGGAATGCGCGTTGAAAAAATGCAATTGTTGTTGAAATCACTACCGCAAAAACTTCGTCGTCACTGTATTCCTTTGACCGAATTCGCGCAAAAATTTGTCGACCACCACAGCTCACCCACTGGTGCTTTGCTGCCCGCGCTAATCGCCTATATCCGCAGTGAAACCACGGTGATCGTGCACGCGCACGATTTTAAAATCGAAACCTTGCCCGCGCATTTGCTGATGAATTTCAAGCTAATCGATGAACATGGACGGCAATTAGATTTGTCGCGCAATTTATCGGCGTTGCAACAACAATACGGTAATGCGGCGAAATCTTTGCTCACACAACTGCTCACGCAACACCAAGAAACACAGGATCAACAAGCCGTCCAAGTCAATCCAGAGAACCTCGCCGTAAAAATCCAAACATCCAAGACTGCGCCTTCGCATCCCCCGACACCATCATCAAGCCTCTCTAAAAATTGGAGCTTTGGCACCATCGCGCCAACGCAATCGGTGAACACTGCGCACGGTGTGATTGAACTGCATTTGGGTTTACAAACAGTGGAAAACGGTGTCATTTTGCAAAGATTTGATCTTGCCTCGCACGCGCAGCAAGAACACCAACTGGCTGTTTTGCACTTAATCAAATTGGCCTTGCACGATAACTACAAAGCGCAATTAAAAAATTTACGAGATCTCAACACTATGGCACTGCAATTTTCCAATTTTGGCAGCGCTGATGAGCTACGCCAGGCGATTGTTGATTCGGCGCTACTTCGTGCCGCAGTCGGCGCGGGGCAAATTCGCAGTGAAAAAGCGTTTACCGAATTGACCGCACAAGTGAAACAACGTTTTGGCTTGATCGTGATGGAAGTCAATCGCTTGATCGGTGATATTTTGCAAAACTACACCAGTCTCAAAAAACGAATTACCAACCTCAAAACCTCGCCGGATAAGGTCAAAGACATGGAGCAACAATTAAATACTTTGATTCACAAACGCTTTATCAGCGCCACACCGTATGAAATTTTGCAACACTTTCCGCGCTATCTGAACGCCATTACGATGCGAATTGAAAAATTACATAAAGACCCCGAACGCGATACCCGTTGGTTAAACGATTGGCAAAGCGCGGCCAGACCCTATCAAAAAATTGATCCCAGTAAATCCGATTTGTATCAGGATTACCGCTGGCAATTGGAGGAATTACGCGTAGCCTTGTTTGCACAAGAATTGCGCACGCCACAGCCGATGTCATTAAAACGTATGCAAAAAATTTGGATGAGCTTAGAAAATTAAGTTCAGAATGCCCTTAATGACTGACTCGTCAAAAATTACAGTGCGTCAATCGCCCAACGCGGTTTAATTTTGATCGCGTAATCCCCACCTTTTGGTATTAAACCCGCTTTGGCACGCAGCGCGCCAGCCAATGCAATCATCGCTCCGTTATCGCTGCAATAACGCAAATCGGGGTAAATGCAATTGACCTTGGGTAAATTTTTGCTTAAAGATTTGCGCAATTGTGTATTAGCGCTAACCCCCCCGACCACAGCACAACGCTGCAAACCTGTGCGCTCAATTGCTCGAACTGTTTTATGAACCAACACGCTCACAATCGATTCCACAAACGCGTGAGCAATGTCGGCTTTATCTTGTTCCGACAGCGGACTTTGTTTGTTCACCAAATTTAATACCGCTGTTTTTAGACCCGAAAAACTAAAATCTAAATTGTCGCTATGAAACAAAGGGCGCGGCAGATTAAAACGTCCCGACACGCCAGATTGCGCCACACGCGACAATTCTGCACCGCCAGGATAGGGGATTCCTAAAAGTTGCGCGCTTTTATCGAATGCCTCTCCGGCGGCATCATCAATCGTGTCACCGATGATTTCGTACTGACCTAACTCGTGCACTACGACTAACTGACTGTGTCCACCCGAGACCATCAAGGCTAAATAAGGAAAGGCAAAATCTCTCAAGGGCGTCGATTCACTCACTGAATTCGATAGCATTGGCAATAAAGGCGGCAATAAAGGCGACAACAAATGCCCCTCCAAATGATGAATCGGAATCAAGGGTTTATCGCAGGCCATACTCAAAGACACCGCGATACTGGCGCCAACTAATAACGCCCCCGCCAATCCAGGACCTTGCGTATACGCAATCGCATCGCAATCACTTAATTTAATTTGTGCCTCATGCAAAACTCTGTTTAATAGTGGCAAGACGCGTCGAATATGGTCGCGCGAGGCTAACTCAGGCACGACACCACCATACGCCGCAAAAAAATCTGCTTGCGAATACACGTGATCAGACACGATGCCGCGCCCCATTTCATAGAGCGCAATACCGGTTTCATCGCAAGAACTTTCTATTCCTAATACCCGCATTGTTATTTATCTAAAAATGACATAAAGTGTTCTAAGAGTACCGTGTTGGATCTTGCGAAACAAGGATTCCAACACGGCTTGAAGTAGCGCAGGATGAAGGATAATGCTGGCGTTTTACAGAGCAATCGATAGGTATCCGATAATGCAGTGATGTTTTGCTGTTAAAAAAATTGTACTTGTCGGTCATACCTTATTTTTCATACCTACTGATTTTTGTTGCATTTTTTAATTTTAGTCTATGCGTCATTTTCAGCTCTCTCTCTGGCCCAAAATTGCAATTTTCCTCATGCTTAGCTTCAGCCTTGCGGGTTGCGCGTCTAATGAGGAAGTCAAAGATGAAACCCGTGATTGGTCAGTTGAAAAACTATTCAACACCGCGCATGAAGCGATGGTCGATAAAAAATATGAGCGCGCTATCGAGTTGTACTTCAAAGTGGAAGCGCGTTTTCCCTTTGGGATTTATGCGCAACAAGCATTGCTAGAAACCATTTATTCCCATTTCCAACTTGCTGAAACAAGCATGGTGATAGCGACCTCGGAGTCGTTTATTAAACAGTACCCGAACCACCCCGCGATCGATTATGTTTACTACATTCAAGGTTTGTCTAACTTTCAAGAGGACTCTGGAATTATCGCGTGGTTAGCCAAATCAACACCCACCGAGCGCGATCCCAAAGCGACGCTTGAAGCCTATCTTTCTTTTAAAACGCTCAAAGAAAAATTTCCTCAAAGTCCCTATGCCAAAGACGTTGTGGGGCGTATGAACTATTTATTAGAAGTCTTGTCAGCTTATGAGGTCAATGTCGGAAAGTTATATTTTGACTACGGAGCTTATGTTGCCAGCGCCAGCCGCATGGTCAATGCCTTGCAAGAATATCCCCTCTCTACACAACAAGAAAATCAATTGGTGTTATTAGCGCGCTCTTACGAGGCTTTGGGGATTACTGAATTACAGCACGACACTATTCGCGTTCTGCAAAAAAACTTTCCTAAAAATCCCTTAGTCGCAGAATACTTAGCCGCGATTAAAAATAAACCTATCGCACCTAAAACCGCACCTAAAGCAGAATCTAAAGTCACACCTAAAGCGCCTGGCGTAAAACCTGCTGCACCTACTAAGCCTGCCACACCTGCTAAGCCCGTCGTACAGAGTTCACTATCATCAAATTCAATAACATCGAATTTGATGAACGCAACTATTCAATAAATTCATGCTGACGCTCGAACAATTTAATGCGCTTGTCCGATCTGGTTACAACCGCATTGCACTAACGACAACTATTCTGGCTGATTTAGAAACACCACTATCGGCTTATTTAAAATTGACGCAAGGACAACGCAAACGTTCTTGTTTGTTGGAATCGGTGGTTGAAGGAGAGCGCTTTGGCCGCTATTCATTTATCGGTTTGCACGCACGCTCGTGGATCGAAAGTACTGGCAGCACGATTCACCAGTGGCACGACGATAAAATCATTGCGACACATCAAGGCAATCCTTTAGACTTTATCGCAGACCTACAAAAACAATGTAAAGTCGCCTTACCGGCTAACCCACCACGTTTTTGTGGGGGACTGGCCGGTTACATGGGTTACGACATGGTGCGCCACATCGAACCACGACTGGCCCAACATCAAGCACATCAAGCTATTGGCACGCCAGAAATGATGATGATGCACACTGAAGAATTGGCCGTATTTGATAACTTGCAAGGTACGCTTCAATTGATCGTCTACGCCGATCCCGCACAGAACAATGCGTACGACAACGCCAAAAAACGTTTAGAAGCCTTACATGCGGCGCTAAAAAATCCGCTACCGGATATGGACGTCATGCCTAGCGAATTGCAAACGGTACAGCGGCCTTTTGACAAAGCTCATTATTTGGCCGCAGTGGCACGCGCTAAGGAATACATCATGGCCGGCGACATGATGCAAGTGCAGATTGGGCAACGTTTAGAAACGCCCTTCCATGCTGATCCCATTCATTTATATCGCGCCCTAAGAACGATTAACCCATCGCCGTATATGTATTACTACGACATGGGGGATTTTCAAATTGTCGGATCCTCGCCCGAGATTTTGGTGCGCCAAGAATCAGAAAATCAAACTGCAAGCAATCGTAAAAAAGTGGTTCTGCGCCCTATTGCCGGCACCCGTAAACGCGGCGCTACGACAACAGAAGATTTAGCACTCGAAGCCGATTTACTGGCTGACCCAAAAGAGCGCGCCGAACATTTAATGTTGATTGACTTGGCGCGCAATGATTTGGGACGCATTTCTAAAATCGGTACCGTTCAAGTCACCGAATCTTTTACTATCGAACGCTACTCACACGTCATGCACATTGTCAGCAATGTCGAGGGCGAATTACAGGACGGGCTATCAAACATCGATGTCCTAAAAGCCACTTTTCCCGCTGGCACCTTGACAGGCGCGCCAAAAGTTCGCGCGATGGAAATTATTGATGAACTTGAAGTGACCGGACGTGGAATTTATGGCGGCGCTTGCGGTTACTTAAGTTATGCCGGTGATATGGATGTCGCCATTGCAATCCGCACCGGCATTGTCAAAAACCATACTTTATATGCCCAAGCATCTGCCGGTATCGTCGCCGACTCAGTCGCGCAAAACGAGTGGCAAGAAACGGAAATAAAAGCCAGCGCCTTACTGCGCGCGGCTGAACGCGTTGCTAATGGCTTAAAAAACTAATCATGGTTTAAAAAACTCATCTCATAATGTCTGAACTCTCTTCCAATTTTATTCAGCACTTAATTGAATTACGTGATCGTTTGGTTCGGGCTTTGGCGGTGCTAGTCGTGTGCTTCATCGCCCTAATGCCTTTTGCAACCGATATTTATGATTTCCTCGCTGCACCGCTACTGTCAATCCTTCCGGCTGGTAGCAAAATGATTGCTATTGGCGTAATCACGCCATTTTTTATTCCTGTCAAAGTCACTTTATTGGTCGCTTTTATGGCGTCATTGCCCTGGGTGCTGTATCAGCTCTGGGCCTTTATTTCACCGGCTTTGTATCAACACGAACGGCGTTTAATTTTGCCTTTAGTATTTTCATCAACCATCCTGTTTTTTGCCGGCATTGCCTTTTGTTATTACTTTGTGTTTGCCACCGTGTTCCGATTTATCGCAGGATTTTCCGGAAACTCAATCACATTTGCACCTGACATTGAAAGTTATTTTAATTTTGTGCTCACGATGTTTTTGGCCTTTGGTGTCGCATTTGAAGTACCGATTGCAATTGCAATTTTGGTGCTCAGCGGAATTGTAAACACCACAAAATTGCGCCAGATTCGCCCTTATATGATTGTTGGCGCATTTGTTGTCGCGGCGGTGGTGACACCACCGGACGTGGTATCGCAACTGTTGCTGGCGATTCCACTGGTGATTTTGTATGAGGTAGGAATTATTTTTGCGCCGCTCTTACAGCGCTATGCCAAGAAAAAACCGGACGAAACTTCTAACGCTGAATAAATATTAAAGGGCACTTCTATAAATACAGAATGTGCGGATGAAGTGCGAGGCGCACAGCACACAGAAACCGGAGCGTACATACAGTACGTGAGGATTTCGCGTACTGCGCAACAAAGCAATTCGCCGCAAAAATGAATTGATAGA
>JAVKLU010000003.1:0-55625 GCA_031538895.1 Burkholderiaceae bacterium
GAGTTGCGCCTCCAATACAAAACCACCATCCACCATGTGCGCGCCCCCAAGGCACTCACTGTGCGACGAAGCAATCTCTGACACCGCGACATACTCTCCACGCAATTTGTCAAATTTAAGCTTATACAGTTTTGTATTCATAATAACTAAGCAACTAAGTAACTAACTAAATAAATAAATAAATAATTAAACCGAATTTTTCAAATGAAAAACTCACTCTAAAAATAATACCCGAAAAAAATCGAGCGAACATGAAAATATTTATACTTTTTTTACAACATTAAGTCAAGTATAACTTCATTTTATTTATTAAGTAAATATCCTAACTAATTGTTTTTAAAGGGTTTTCAAATTCATTACCTTCTAATCCGTTAAAAGTTAAATACGTCTAAAAACGAAAAACTTATCCCCAAAGCAGTGAAATTATTAAGGGCGTCATGTTTTTAAGTACCCGTAAAACATAAACTGAGTCACATCAAACCAAAAAATAGCCCCACAAATTGAAATTAGTGCAAAAAGTGATGTATTTTTTGCGCCAATGAATGTGAGATGCCGTCGACTTTGGCGATGTCTTCAACGCTAGCATCGGCAACAGCGCGCAAACTGCCAAAGCGAAGCAACAATTTTTGCCGACGTTTGGCTCCAATTCCTTCCATTTGCTCCAATGATGAATGTTGGCGCGCTTTTGCACGCGCCGTGCGCATCCCCGTAATGGCAAAGCGATGCGCCTCATCGCGGATATTGGCAAGCCATAACAGGGCTTTACTGTCGTTAGACAATTCCAAAGGGGCGCGACCGTCGGCACGATGAAAAGTTTCTAAGCCCACTTTACGACCTTCTCCTTTTGAAATGCCGACAATTTTCTCGATCGTCAGTCCCAACTCGACAAACACCGATCGCGCGACTTCGACTTGACCCTTACCGCCATCAATCAAAACCAAGTCTGGAAAATCCACCAAACCTTTTTCCACATGGCGCGTGTAATGACGCCGTAAAGCCTCTCGCAATGCACCATAATCATCGCCGCCTTGATGTGGGTTGGGATTTAGCGCAGTGATTTTTTGCCCAATGTTGTAACGCCGATACAAGCGGTTGGCAAATGTCAAACCTTGGTAAACCACGCACGCGACTTGCGTCGCTTCGCCTTGCGTATGGCTGGCATCAAAACATTCGACCTTAAATTGCATTGGGTCTTCTGGCGCAATCACTTGCAAAGCATTTAGGGCGGCATACAGTTTTTCTTGTTGTGCCTGGTTTTGTAACAAGGATTCGTTCAGCGCGCGCAGTGCGCCTTTTTGCGCCAAGTCATACCATTGCAGCGCAACCTTGTGGCTTCCTCTGTGCGCATTCTGCGCACGGGTCAAAACACGAATTTTTTGTCCGCATTGACGTGTTAAAAAATTCTGCACCGTTTCTTCTGGCTGATGGCTCAAAAACAACACCGGCGGCGCGAGGTGTTGACTGTAATGTTGCATCAAAAAAGGTTGCAAGATGCCAAAAAATTCCTGTAAGGCCTGATTTTCAGCGTCGTCCGTACGCACAAACTCAGGAGCATCAACCAAGACCGATGAGAGATCAATCCGATTACTGTGAAAGGCGCGATCTCCTAAATGTCGTCCGTTGCGCACCATTGCCACGTTCACCACTGCATGGCCCGCACGATACGCACACGCCAAAATATCCATGTTCAGGTCCTGCCCCTTGCCTTCTATCACCTCGACACTTTGTTGCGCACCCACAGAAGACAGCGCCGTAATTTGATCACGCACTTGCGCCGCGTCTTCAAACCTTAGCGCATCAGAATGCGCCTGCATCCGCCGTCCCAATTCATCCAAAATCGCGTTGACATCACCGCGCAAAAACCGCGCGGCACTCTCAATTTGCGCACGGTATTCATCCGCGCTAATCAAGTTCACACAGGGCGCCGAGCATCGTTTGATTTGATGCAGTAAGCACGGTCGACTGCGATGATTGAAAACACTATCAGTGCAGGTTCGTAATTGAAAAATTTTTTGCAATAACTGCATCGCTTCACGCAAAGCATCGCTATTGGGATAGGGTCCAAAAAATTGATTGTCATGATCAAGACTGCCCCGAAAATAGCTCATGCGCGGGTAAGCGTGCGCCGACAATTTGATATAGGGATAACTTTTATCGTCGCGAAACAAAATGTTGTAATACGGTTTGAGTGCTTTGATCAGATGATTTTCTAACAGCAAGGCATCGGTCTCGCTCGCGGTCACCGTGGTTTCCAGCGTCGCGATGCGCTTCACCATCAAAGCAATTCTCGGACTCAAGGCGCGCGTACTAAAGTAACTGCTGACTCGATTTTTTAAATCACGCGCTTTGCCCACATATAAGGAAGTGCCTTCGCGATCAAAGTAGCGATAAACCCCTGGTAAATGGGGTAAGCGGTTGATTTGATCAAGGAGTTCAGTCATCGCGACAAGAATTAACGGTTGGCGATTTTCATAATGCGTTGCTTATCACGCGCCCATTCTTTTTGTTTTTCACTTTCGCGCTTGTCGTATTGCTTTTTACCTTTAGCCAAACCAATTTCGCATTTAATCCGTCCCCGCTGCAAATGCAAGTTCAAAGGAACTAAGGTATAACCCGCACGTTCGACTTTACCGATCAATTTACTAATTTGATCGGCATGTAACAATAATTTACGATTCCGTTCAGCAATCGGTGAAATATGGGTCGACGCAGAACCCAAAGGACTGATATGTGCGCCAAACAAATACAATTGGGCACCTCGAATAAGTACGTAGGCCTCATTGATTTGCGCGCGCCCCGCACGGATCGCTTTGACTTCCCATCCTTCGAGTACCAATCCGGCTTCTAACCGATCCTCAATAAAAAAATTGTGGGTCGCTTTTCTGTTTTCTGTAATTGGTTTCATGAAAAAAATTGAAAAATCAATGTTGGTTCCGTTCACTGCGGCAGCGATGTTTGTCTTGGTGCAAGATGTTCCGCGTTATGGCGAATTTTTGCCTTGGTGCGAAAGCGCCGAAGTATTAGAGCGTAATGAGCACGACTCCTTGGCGCAACTGAATATCAATTTCCAAGGATTGAAAATGTCTTTGAGCACGCGTAACACTCCCATCGAAAATCAATCCATCAAAATGACCTTACACCAAGGACCATTCAAGCATCTGGTAGGTTATTGGCAGTTTAGCCCAATCTCTGACCAAGCGTGCAAAATCAATCTGGTGTTGGAATACAGTTTTACCAATTTTGTCATGGAGAAAATCTTAGGGCAAGTGTTTGGCAAACTCGCCGACGGTTTGGTTGAAGCATTTTATCGTCGCGCGCAATCGGTTTATGGCCATGCATAAAAATAATCCCATCACTATTACTTGCGCGCTGTGGTACGAGGATCGTTATCACGAAGTTGAAGTCATTCTTCCCGTCAACAAGAACGTCTTCGCGAATACTCATCCTACTATTGACGAGGCCTTATGCGCGCTGGCGAAACAACAGACAGAATTGCATTACGATACTTTGATTCAACGCAGTGTCGGGATTTTTGGCATCATCAAAAATTTACACAATCCAATCCACGATCAAGATCGCATCGAAATTTATGAACCCTTGCGCGTTGACCCCAAAGAAGCGCGCTTACGACGCCTGCGTAAAAAAACGTAAAGCTGAATGATGAATGACGAATGACTGAAAACTTCATCACACCAATCAAAAAAACTCAACAAAAAACCCGACCGAAGTCGGGTTTTTTATCATTACGCACTGATTCAAAAAACGAGTCAAGACGGAATAAATTACTTACGTTTGTTCACCGCATCTTTAAATGCTTTACCCGCGCGGAAACGCACTGTTTTAGCGGCTGCAATTTTAATTTTTTCACCCGTACTTGGATTACGTCCATTACGTGCAGCGCGCTTCCCACTCAAAAATGTACCAAAACCAATCAGTTGAACCTCTTGCCCTTTAGTCACGGCCTTAACAACAGCAGTGGTAATTGCCGCAAGTGTCGCTCCTGATTTAACTTTAGAAAGACCAGTTTCTTTTGCAATGATGTCAATAAGTTCTGCTTTATTCATAAAAGGCTCCTAAAAAAATGAGAGACTTTGTGTAATTGCCTCAGAACAACGGAGCAATTATGCAAAGCCGCCGATATTCTACACATAAATGATAAAGCGGCTCCGCGCCCTTTTTACGCAAAAAAAATAATTGTTTAACCGTCAAAAAACTCTTATATCAAGGCTTAAAATTTTTAAATAAATTGGCGATAATCACGCGCTTATTCTTCAGTTTACAAATCAATTTTTCAAAAACATCCGCACACATGGATGACTTTATCCCCCTCATTGCCGCCTGTATCAGCTCTGCTGTGCCTATCTTGTTAGCGGGCTTAGGTTTGCTGATTAATGAACGCGCAGGCGTACTCAATCTGGGTGCAGAAGGCATGATGTTAGTTGCAGGAATGTTGGCGTTTGCGACCAGTTACTACACACAATCCCCCACTTTAGGTTTTGTCGTTGGCGCATTGGGCGGCATGGCAATGGCCAGTTTGTTTGCCTTAATGGCTTTAGGACTGTCAACGAATCAAGTCGCCACTGGATTAGCACTGTCCTTATTTGGCACCGGCTTATCCGCGTTTATCGGACAAAAATTTGTCGGCCTCGCGCTGCCTACATACACACCCGTCATTCCTTTTTTAAGCGATATTCCTTGGTTAGGGCCGGCTTTATTCCGCTTGCATCCTCTGGCCTATATCAGCTTTGCCTTATGCGCTGCCATCGCGTACTTTTTGTATCACACCCGCGCCGGTTTAGTTTTGCGCGCCATCGGTGAATCACCAGAATCCGCACACGCCTTGGGTTATCCCGTCAGAATGATTCGTTTTTACGCGCTTTCATTCGGCGGTGCTTTATGCGGTTTAGCGGGTGCGTATGTGTCAACGGTTTACACGCCAATGTGGGTTGAAGGCCTGATCAGCGGACGCGGTTGGATCGCGCTAGCCTTAACCACTTTTGCCACATGGCGCCCGTGGCGATTATTGTTTGGCGCCTTATTATTTGGCACTGTGATGATTGCGCAGTTTTATATACAGGCTTTAGGTGTCGATATGCCTTCGCAAATCTTGTCGATGTTGCCCTACCTCGCCACTATTATTGTGTTGATCTTAATCTCACGCAATCCGCAATGGATTGCGCTGAATATGCCCAGCGCGCTAGGCAAGCCTTTTCGCGGTGGTGATTAGATGGGGATTATGTGGTGATTACAGCGTCGCTAAAGAAAAAATTCTAATTTTTGCCTACTGATGTTGTTCCTTTTCTTTTAATTCATTTTTTTAATCGCTGTTTTTTTATTGGAGTTTTTATGAATTACGCCCGTCGTTTGTTGTTAATTTCTGCGTTCGCTGCAATCGCCTCCATCGCCTTAACGGCTTGTGGCAAAAAAGATCAAGCCGTGAGTTCTGCTAGTGCAACTGCCGCCAGTGCAACTGCCGCCACTGCTGATGCGCTCAAAATTGCTTTTGTCTATATTGGTCCTGTCGGTGATGGTGGTTGGACTTTTGCGCATGATCAAGCACGTAAAGCAGTCGAAACACAATTTGGAAGCAAAGTCAAAACCACTTTTGTAGAAAGCGTTCCAGAATCTGCCGCTGATGCAGAACGTGTTTTTCGTGATCTTGCCAGCCAAGGTAATAAATTAATTTTTGGTACGACTTTTGGTTATCAAGACGCGATGCTAAAAGTGGCGAAAGATTTTCCAGAAGTTCATTTTGAACACGCAACTGGATTTAAAAACGCGACTAACTTAGCCCAATACGACGCACGAACTTATGAAGGTGCTTATTTAGCTGGTGTAGTCGCCGGCGAAATGACCAAAAGCAATAAATTGGGAGTAGTTGCTTCAGTGCCTATTCCTGAAGTGATCCGTAACATTAACGCCTTCACTTTAGGGGCTCAATCAGTGAATCCAAAAATTTCGACCAAAGTGGTTTGGGTTAACGCTTGGTTCAACCCAGGTAAAGAGCGTGAAGCCGCAAGCACATTGATCGCTCAAGGCGCTGATGTGTTGATGCAAAACACGGACTCTCCTGCGGTATTACAAACAGCTGCAGAAAAAGGCGTTTATGCATTCGGTTGGGACAGCGATATGAGCGCATACGGCCCTAAAGCACATTTGGCCTCGTCAGTCATTAAATGGACGCCGTATTACATCGCACGCACGCAAGCGGCTTTAGACGGCAAATGGACGACCAGCTTCACTTGGGGCGGGATTAAAGAAGGCATGATCGACCAAGTATCGTATAACGAAAAAGTGTCCACTCAATTACGCGCAAAAATCGATACGATCAAAGCTGGCTTGAAAGACGGTAGCTTTACCGTTTGGCAAGGCCCGATCGCTGACAACACGGGTAAAGTATTGGTCAAAAAAGGGGAAGCGCTGAACGATGATGCATTGCATGGTCTAAAAGTATTTGTTCGCGGTGTGGATGGAAAAGTCCCCAGTTAAGCACTACTTGTTAAGCACGATTTTTTAATCGCGCAGTCATCAAAAATTGGCGCAAAATGAATTTATATCAGCGTCCTTAGTTGTATAGAACGAGTCTCCCCGTGGTGTCTCCCCGTGGTGTCTCTCCATGGGGTCTTCCGTGGCATCTCCCGTCTGTGCACGCGCATATACGGGAGATTTTTTATCGACGTGTCATTGGCAGAACGGCGTTTGTCGTGCGCCACCCATGGTCTTTTTGGGCCCCCAGCGCGGCAAAAAACATCTCAGAGCAACTATTCAGAATATCCTTAACCTTTCTCCAGCTTTCTAGAATATGGCGCTCGATAATTTTTCAGTACTGTGGAACCATAAACCTTTCATGCGTTTTTGGTGTGCACGATTGTTTGGAGTCAGCGCCAATCAAATGATGTTAGTGGTATTAAGTTGGCAAATGTATGAACTCACCGGCAGCGCCTGGGAGTTAGGCCTGGTGGGCCTGTGTCAATTTTTGCCGGCATTATTACTCACCATCCCCGCAGGTTATATCATTGATCATCACCATCGCGCGCGAATTTTTGCCTACTGTTTGTTGGTTCAGCTTTTTATTGTCGGCACCTTGCTTATCAGCACCCACTTCGGGTGGATTAACCACTTGATTATTTTGATTTTGTCGGTATTACTGGGCGCGGTGCGTGCATTTCAAATGCCGGCGCAACAAGCAATCACGCCCGTCCTTGTTCCCCCGCATCTGCTTAGTAAAGCTACTGCCTTCAGTACGACGGGGATGCAAAGCGCCACTATTGGTGCGCCGGCAATCGGAGGATTACTGTATGGCTTGGGGGCCGATGTAGTCTACGGCGTATGCCTGATTTTGCTCTTGTACGGTAGCCTCTTGGCCTTTGGTGTGCGTTATCAGCACCAAGTGCGCGCCACCGCGCTATCGTGGTTTAGCGCGCTCGATGGATTTCGTTTGATTTGGAATAATAAAACCGTGTTAGGTGCGGTCACTTTAGATTTGTTTGCGGTTTTGTTCGGTGGCGCGGTCGCGCTACTGCCGATTTTTGCAAAAGAAATTTTGCATGTTGGTCCTTGGGGTGTTGGTTTTCTCCGTGCCGCTCCAGCCTTGGGTGCCGTCATGATGTCGATCGCCTTAACCTACTGGCCGCTTAAACGCCAGGCCGGTAAAAAACTCATATACGCGGTTGTGGTTTATGGCCTCGCCACCATCGTATTCGGAGTTTCCACCAGTTTTATTTTATCTTTTATCGCACTCACAATTTCTGGTGCAGCGGACAGCGTCAGCGTCATCATTCGTTTATCTTTAGTCCAATTTGAAACACCCGACGATATGCGCGGTAGAGTCAGCGCGGTAAACTCTATTTTTATTGGCGCGTCCAATCAATTAGGCGAATTTGAATCAGGTCTCAGCGCGGTCGTTTTGGGTCCGGTTGGTTCAGTCCTACTAGGCGGTATCGGTACGCTGCTGATTGCAATGAGCTGGATGAAAATCTTTCCCAGTTTGATACAACGTGATGCTTTACAAAAACCATCTTGATCAAGTTGCGTATTTTGAACATTAGTGAACATTCGTGATTATGTATCCCCCATGTACTTCAATTTTTGAGAACTTTCGATGAACACCTCTACTACTCATCACGCTGAATTATCAGTTGCCCCGCCGACACTAAAAACCAATTGGAAATTGGTCATGGCGATTTTAAAACCGTATTGGCAATCTGAAGAGCGCTGGCGCGCACGCGTTTTGCTGGCCACCATTTTAGGATTCATCGTCGCCTTAGTGACCCTTCAAGTATGGCTCAACGACTGGAGTCGCGGCTTTTATAACGCGATTGAAAAACGTGATTACGCGGCGTTTACCACAGAGCTTTGGCGCTTCTCCTATTTAGCGTTTAGCTTTATCATCATTTCCGCCTACCGTACTTTGCTAGAGCAAAAACTCCATATTCAATGGCGCCGTTGGTTAACGACGCAATATATCAATCGTTGGTTGGCAGACGCACGTTTTTATGTTTTAGGCTTGACTCACGGAAAAATCGATAACCCCGATCAGCGAATTGCTGAAGATGTCGATCAAGTCGTCGCATCCACTTTATCTTTGGGTCTGAACTTTATTCGTAACTCAATTACCTTGGTTAGTTTTAGTTTTATTTTGTGGAGGATTAGCGGCGCCTTTAGCTGGACCTTTATGGGAAAAGTGTACGAACTGCCTGGTTATATGTTCTGGTTTGCCGTGGGTTATGCCTTTCTCGGCTCGTTCATGATTTATCGAATTGGACGCTCGCTGGTTCGTATCAATTTTTTACAGCAACGGTTTGAAGCGGGTTTTCGTTTTAACCTCGCACGAATTCGCGAATATGCCGAATCTATCGCGCTATACGGTGCGTTTCGGAAAAATATGCCTTTTGCGGAACAGTATCAATTAGCGGGGGTTTTTAGCAAAATTGTGCAGAACTGGAATCAAACCATTACGCTAAATAAACGCATCAGCATGGGCTCAACCTTTTATGCCCAGTTTGCGGTGATTTTCCCCTTCCTCGTCAGCGCGCCGGCATATTTCAAAGGCGCCATGAGTTTGGGCGATTTGATGCAAGTCTCGCGCGCGTTTGGTCGAGTACAAGACGCCATGTCATGGTTTATTGATGTATTCCCCAGCTTAGCCAATTGGAAAGCCGGATTAAACCGTTTGGTACTTTTTGAAATGGCCTTACAAGAAAAAAACGACAGTCAAATGATGCGTCAGGAAAGCCAAAATTTGGCTTTACAAAATGTCGTTTTAGCCAGCCCTGTTGCGGATTTAACCGAAGCTATCAGTATCGAACTGATCGTCGGAAGTTCAGTTTTGATTCAAGGCCCTTCAGGTTGTGGGAAATCAACTTTATTACGTACCCTATCGGGAATTTATCCTTTTGGTCGAGGCACTTTGTTATTGGATCAGGGTAAACGCACTTTATTTATCCCACAAAAATCGTATTTACCGCACACCACTTTACAAAATGCTTTGTGCTACCCTGCCCTAGCACAAGACTTTTCGCGTGAACGCATCGAAGAAGTCTTACGTCTCTGTCATGCGGAACAATGGATTGACGCACTGGACAGCGAAGACAATTGGTCGCAACGTTTATCACTAGGCGAACAGCAGCGCTTATCTTTTGCACGAATTCTGTTGTTACAACCTGACTACATTTTTTTGGATGAGGCCACTAGCGCACTTGATGAAGCCAGTGAGGCGCATCTATACCGCACCTTGATTGAACAATTGCAAACGCTTCAATCAGATAAACCGGCAAGCACTATTGTGTCAGTCGCGCACCGTGTATCGGTCGCACAATTCCACAGCGTGCATTGGACTTTTACTGCTAATGATGCGGGACTGTATCGCGTCAATGTTTCTTAATGTTGATTACGCGCTTAAACATACACGCACTTAAACATACACGCGCTTAGACGTACAAACGCTTATCTATGTACCCTTTTATCCGCCCTTTATTATTTTGCTTACCGGCTGAATCCGCGCATCATTTGGCGCTCAAAATGCTCGCGCCCATGCAGGCATTGTCGTTTTACCGAAGGTCCTCAAACACGACTGCTCCTGTTTCAATTTTAGGAATGTCTTTACCGAATCGAGTGGGTTTGGCGGCGGGACTCGATAAAAACGGCGATTACATTTCAGGCCTATCCCATTTAGGATTCGGCTTTATTGAGCTGGGAACTGTGACGCCACTGGCACAAGCAGGTAATCCTAAACCGCGTCTATTTAGGCTGCCGCAAGCACAAGCGCTGATTAACCGCATGGGATTTAACAATCACGGCGTCGATTATTTATGCGCACGAATGCAAAATTTCCCAAAATCTTCGCGCACTTGTCCGATTGGAATCAATATTGGTAAGAACGCGACAACGCCTGTTACAAATGCTCTAAGCGACTATCAAACCGCTTTACGCGCGGTGTATCGCCACGCCGATTACATCACGATCAATATTTCTTCCCCTAATACCCAACAGTTACGCACGCTGCAAGAAGGTCCCGCACTGTCGGCACTACTGGGCCCTTTAGTCACATTACGCCAAGAACTGGCCCAGCAGTATGGAATGAGTATTCCCCTATTGGTCAAAATCGCACCTGACTTAGGTGATGATGCATTACTTTGCATCGTTGATACGATTTTGACTGTAGGTATTGATGGCATCATCGCCACCAATACCACGATCCGTCGTGAAGGCGTGCAACACTTCAAACATGGTAATGAAAGCGGCGGTTTATCCGGCGCGCCACTCACTGAAATGTCTTGTTTGATGATCGAAAAAATACGCCGCCAGGCGGGCACGCTGCCCATTATTGCAGCTGGTGGCATCATGTCTGCACAAGACGCCAGCGATCGCTTGACCGCAGGCGCCGATTTAATACAACTTTATAGCGGCTTAATTTATCGAGGCCCGCAATTGATTAAAGAATGCATTGACCAAATTTCTGCTTAAATTCATCAAATCAAATTATGACTGTCGCCCCAGTATCTTCGAACAAACAACGTATCGTCATATATGTGTCTGACGGAACCGGAATTACCGCCTTAACTTTTGGGCAAGCGGTATTAACCCAGTTTGATTTAAAGTTTACCGAAGTACGCATGCCCTTTACCGATACCATCGAAAAAGCACATGCTGCCAAAAAGCAAATCGATAAAATTGCTGCAAACAGTTCAGAAAAGCCGTTAATTTTTTTGACCTTAGTTCAAAATGATTTACGCGAAATTGTGCTGCAAGCTAATGGCGTGTGTACCGATTTGATGAGTATTGTGATTCGTCCGCTAGAAGAAGCCTTGGGCGTACCCTCAAATCACACGGTCGGAAAACATTTTGCTAATGATACCTATAAAAACCGTATCGAGGCAATTAACTATTCGCTCATGCACGACGATGGGCAAACCATTCAAAACCTTGATGACGCTGATATTTTATTAATTGGGGTATCGCGTTGCGGAAAAACGCCGACTTCCTTATATCTGGCGATGCAGCATTGCAAAAAAGTCGCCAACTATCCGCTAGTCCCTGAAGACCTTGAAAAAGACTCTTTACCTGATCTGCTCAAGCCCCATAAACATAAAATTTATGGCTTGAGTATTTTGCCCAAACGCTTAAGCGAAATTCGCAACGAGCGTCGCCCGGGCAGTAAATATGCATCGATTGAAAACTGTATGAAAGAGGTCGCGAACGCTGAACACATGATGAAGCGCGAAGGAATTTTGTGGATAGATTCGACGGCCAAATCCATTGAAGAAATTTCTACCTACATTCTGAACGACAAGCGATTTGCCTAAGAGTAGGCTAAACATAAGGGTGTTCTAAACAAGTACTCTGGGGTACTTTTTCCAAAAATCAAAGAGATTGAGACGAATTCGGAAGCATACAAAAAAATTACCCTGTTTTAGAACAACAATCATGCTCTAAAACAGGGCGGAGTTCTTGAGTTTTTTTCAGCTCAAATACTTAGAAGAAAATTAGAAACTCATTCTAAAACCAAGATTGAATCTGTCTTCAAAGCTTGCTTGAGCATTAGAAACGTTCGCTGCATCGGTAAAGTTGACCGTACCACCTGAATAACCGATAAATACTTTTGCCTGTTGCATAACACGATAGGTCACACGCGCTTGACCTTCAACCATGCTTTTCGCATCGGTCATAAAGCTCAAAATTTCTGGGCTATAGGAAAGCTCTAGCTCACCGCCAATACCCAGCGCCGTTTCACCACGAACAAATCCACTAATTCCGGCAAAAACACCCGCCCGACTGGCCTGAGTCAAATTAACCGTATAGGCTTTTACGCCAATACCCGTCTGTAATACCGAAATCGCACCGAGATCAACGGCATGAAAACCAATCGCGCCCATTGTACCTTTATCTTTTTGATAGCCTAATGTGTAACTTGATAAAGCCGCCATATTGCTCACTGGTAGCTCTAAGGAAGCACGAACCGCATCGTTGGACAATTGAACATCTGCAGAACCGGCAAAAACTGGTGCAGAAAGTAAAAAACCACTAAGCACAATTACTTTGCTTAGTGGCGAAAAACCTGAAAAACCTAGATTCATATTTTAAAATTAAAAATTAAGATGAGACGTTACCAACTTGCATCGTCAGTGTTTTGTTTACTCCCTCTGTTTTTAAGTCCGCAGTGTAAATATCAGTCGCTGCAGAAACTGCGGGCAGTTTTTCAAGATCCACTCGAACACCACCGGCTACGACAGTTACCGCAGGATTATCAAACAAGCCCCCATTTAGCTTAACACCTTGATCACCTTTACCAGTAACACCAGAGATGGTAATAAATAAAATACCATTGTTATCCAAGTTCATTCCTGTTACCCCTTGGCCTGCTTTTGTAACGGCAATTCTGGTTTTCAATTTAGCAGTCTGATCCACTTTAGCAAACACTGATGTGGGCAACTCTGAAGGACGCGTGACCACGGCATCTAACAAAGGATTTTTAGCGTAGGCTGTTTTCGCAAAACGTTTGCAACCAACTTTCTCTGAACGGTCACCAACCAAAGTATAAGTCACACCAAATCGTGCGTCATCTGCCTGACCTTCGACTCCTGACTGTGTTTGTGATGCAACGAATGTCAAGCCAGCTTTACCAAGTGACGCTTCTACTTTGCTTTTAGCTGCAGAACTTGTTTGGTATGCAAGATCAGCCGCCCAACAGTTATCAAATACGGCAGATAATTTGGCTTGCCCTGCCGCTGCAGTTGTTTTATCAAAAGTACCATCAACATATTTGTAGTCAACCGTTTCCTGCCCCCCACTCAAAGAGAAGTTTACTTTAGAAGACAAGGCTAAATTAACACCAAGCTGAGCGCCGGTCATTTTTCCAAGCGCTAAAGTACGTGGATCCTCTTTAAGAAGGTACGATGCGACACCGTTAAAATCTCCCTCAGCCGTATATAACTTTGCTTTAGTGTCGGAACTGACCGCTTCTGCACCGTAGAATTTTAAATTAATGTCATTTAAGAAAGAGTTTTCAAATGATTTACCAATCGATGCTAAATACATATTTTGTGTGACCGTTGCTTTATCATTATCAAGGTTTCTAAATGTATAGCTGTCTTGACGTTTTAACTGTCCTGCAGTCAAACGCAAACGAACATTTGCCGGCAAATCAGCCGCACTAGTTAACAACCATTCAGTATACGCAGGGCCATAAGATAAATTAACCCCTAAAGCAAAATTAGGTGACAACAAAATTCCATAATTAGAGATCAAGGTTAAACCATCTTTACTGGACGTATTAGTACTCAGACTAAAACGCTGATCACGATTATCGTAATCGGCCGCCCAATCTGTACCGTTAGCAGTGCTCAACTTTACTTTATTTGCACCTTGATTTGGCAAGATGGGCACACCGCGCGGTGTGGTGCGCGAGGCTACCGTTACCGTATTTTTGATCGCACTACCCTCGGTAATCTTAATAAAGATATTTGACGTGACTGGGCGACTACCTGCTACCGTGTAATACGAAACAACGGCTGGAATCTTTTGCTCCTTATAAAAATCATTAATCTGCACTGCAATCGCACGAATCTGATTTTCATCTAAGCTTTGTCCAATAAATCCGCGCAAATAGTTTCTGATCACATCAGATTTAATTTGTTTATTCCCATTAAATGAAATTTTTTCAATAAGACGCTGCTCATCAGCAGAAACGGATGTCACATCAGTCTCAGGGCTACTATCGGACACCGATTCAACCATCTGAGCGTACGACACCGAAGCCATTAAAGATAACGAAATTGAAACCGCAGTAAATAAAATAGATTTATTCATAAAAAACCTTATATTAAAAGCATAGACCCCATTACTGGGGTTAGTTATAAACAGGAAGCAACTGAATGACGAGACAGAGTCTAGCCAAAGCAAAAAGGCAAGTAAAGGGAAAGTATTTAAGCAGGCTTTTTTACCACAACCAGATTTCAAGGGATTATAAAATAATCACCAACAAGGGGGTATTAACGCGGAAGCAATACAAACTCTAATGATTTATTCCGAAAATTATTAGCAGATGACTCTAAATAATACTTAACATCCACGTTTAGTTTTTTTCCTGCGACGTAACCCCTCAACTCCTCAACCATATTCCCGACTTCTTTGAGATCGACCCAGGTGGATTTTTTATTATTAAACAAAATTTGCAACTCTTCTGGCGTAATCCACTTTTGATTGGGTGCCTCAATAGAGGTTAATAAGAAGCCTTTCGTAACCCGCATGTCCTCCTTCACTACAACAAGGGTTGGCCCCTTCGTTAATGGCACGCCAACAGAAATTGTTGGATTGGGTAGTAGGTCTTGTTCTGCTAGATTTGCGTTTACAGGACTTAAACGTCCGCTATTGAGTAAGGCTGCATTAATTTGTTTTTTGAGTTGCAGCACTCGCTCAACCGTATCAAGCTGAGCCCAGCTTGGGACACAAACTAAAATAGCAAAAAATACACTTATACGAATTAACAAAGCTGAGTTTTTCATAAGGTTTTACCGCGCAGTTATTAAAATCAAATACTTACAGTCGAATTCTAAAGTATAATATGAATTATTCCAACTAAATCACTATACTTAACGAAGTTTTTCCCTTTTATCCCTTTCTTTTGCAACTTAAGCCGGCAAAAATTTAGCCGGTTTTATAAAAACCCCTATAAAATAGCAAGCGTTCTATATGATTTTTTAAAAGAATGGGCTGAAAAACTCCGATTTCTGAAAAGAACACCGTTTTCTCGTTTGCCAACCCTTGTTACGTCGCTTTTGCAGCACAACAAAAAACGCCTCCGAACACTTTTCAGAACATTCCTAAGTCACTCAAATATGATGCCATTCAAAAAAAACTACATTCTGCCGACACTTACTTTTTCTATAAGCTTACTTCTTTACGGTTGTAGTTCGACTCCGGTCGACGTTGTTGGAAAAAGCTCGGCAAGTCCTGTCTTAAAACAACAAATTATCAAAAAAATCGAATCCCTGTTAAATCTTGAAACCGGCTGCTCCAGTATTAGTGGGGTTAAGGTTAGCGATTCCCGACTGATCCGATACAAAAATAAAGCCTTACGCGCTGCAACTGAAGTGTGGAAAGTATCTGCTTGTGGGATTGAAGTGAATTACCCCGTTAAAATGGGAAAAGACTCAAAAGGAGAAAGCTATTTTGAAATAGGCCCCTCCTTCTAATTCTTTGATTTCAAAATAAAAAATTTTAAAAGCGTGATTAAAATGACGCTTTTTTTTATTTATCTCGTCCAGTTAGTTTACAGAACTTAGTTTACAAAATTAAGCGTCTTCAGGCTTCATCGGAGCACTCTGTTTATTCCTCAAACGCCAGACACCTAATAATAAACCTGATAAAAAATACGTTACAAACAATCCAAACAAAAATAACGGCGGGTCAAAAGCAATCACTGTAAAAGCCATCACCACCAATAAAATCGCGACAAAAGGCACGCTTTTACGTCGGCTCAAATCTTTAAAACTGTGGTAGGGTAAATTACTCACCATGGCAAAGCCCGCAAAAAGAGTCAGAAAAAAAGCCGGCCACAAGACTGTTTGTGCACTGATCTTGTTATCGTCTAAGACCCACACAAACCCCGCAATTAAAGACGCCGCAGCAGGGCTGGGTAAACCTTGAAAAAATCGCTTATCCAAAACTTCTGAATTGGTATTAAAACGTGCCAAGCGTAAAGCCGCCCCGGTGCAGTAAATAAATGCCGCCAACCAACCCCATTTGCCTAAATTGACGAGACCCCATTCGTACATCACCAGCGAAGGAGCGACGCCAAAGGACACCATATCGGACAAACTGTCATATTGCGCGCCAAATTCACTCTGGCTATTAGTCAATCGCGCCACGCGTCCATCCATGCCGTCAAAAATCAGGGCGCAAAAAATCGCAATCGCCGCAATCATAAAGCGTCCGTTCATGGCCTGTACGACTGCAAAAAATCCGCAAAACAAGGCCGCAGTGGTCAAGGCATTCGGTAAAAAATAAATGCCTCGACGCACCGGTCTATCGCCCTGCTGATAAGGTAAATTTCGTTTCATAACAATATTCGTGTAAAGACTTAAATTGACCGGAGGATTCCCGTCATTCACTCTCGTCCTGTAATAAGGCAATCACACTCGTCGTCGCACTGACTTTTTGTCCAACCGCCACCAAAATTTGCGCACTACGAGGAAAATATAAATCTACGCGTGAACCAAAACGAATAAATCCGTAACGCTGTCCCGCGTGAAGGTTTTCGCCGGGTTTGACATAACACAAAATGCGACGCGCGACTAATCCTGCAATTTGTATACAGGTTATCGCTACGCCATTGGGCGTACGTAACAGCAAGGCATTACGCTCGTTTTCGCTCGAAGCTTTATCGACGCTGGCGTTCAAAAACCGCCCCGGATGGTAATGTACGGCCTCAATTTTTGCCGCAATCGGCGCACGATTGGAATGAACGTTAAAGACATTCATAAACACGCTGACCTTAATCACTTCAGCCTGCGTGTAAGGGTCATTACATTCTTCAACAACCACAATTCGTCCATCTGCGGGTGAGAGTAAGGCATTCGGTGTCGTCGGAATTGCGCGCGCAGGGTCACGAAAAAACTGCACGACAAAAGCCAAAATAACCCATAAAGGCAATGACACCCATCCCCAAAAATGCGCTCCCAGCAATGCCACACACGCACTGATCGCAATAAATAGCCAGCCTTCGCGAGCTAATAAAGGGTGTGGATAATTAGAATTAGAAAGAGCTGTTTTCATTTTTTATTGTCATCAGTAAATAAATAGTTCAAAAAAAATCAAGAATGTTTCTCTAATTGCTCACGCAAAATTTGATTCACCTGCTGCGGATTGGCTTTTCCTTGACTCTGCTTCATCACCCGACCGACCAGGGCGTTAAACGCTTTGTCTTTACCCGCATGATACTGCGCCACAAAATCCGGACACTCTGTAATCGCCTGTGCCACCCATGCATCCAAGGCCGCACTGTCATTGACCTGAGACAAACCCATACTGTCAATTAAGGCCGCTACCGCATCATCGTCTGACCGTGGCGTGCTCCACAAACTTTGCAAAATTTCTTTGCCCGCTTTGTTGGAAATTAGCCCTTGCTCAATCGCCATCACCAAACGCGCCAATTGCGTTGCGGTGATAGGGCAGGCTTCAAAACCGACGTTATCACGCTCACTGTCACGATTTAACGCCGCACTGATTTCGCCCAAAATCCAATTGGCAATATTTTTGGAGAATGATGCGATGTTTAATGACGCTATGTTTAATGGGTCATTCTTTACTGTCGCAGGCAAATGACCCACTGCACTTAAAAAATACTGACTCAGTGCGCGCGTTTGCACCAACTGCCGCGCATCATAAGCGCTCAATTGATAGTCCTTTACAAAAATACTTTCTTGCTCGGTGGGCAGTGTTGGCATTGTCGCGCGCACTGCGTCAATATCCGCACGACTAATCCGCACAGGCAATAAATCGGGTTCAGGAAAATAGCGGTAATCGTGCGCGTCTTCTTTACTGCGCATCGCCCGCGTCTCATGACGATCAGGGTCAAACAAACGTGTTTCTTGAACGATGTGGCCACCCGATTCCAAAACCTCGATATGGCGCGCGATTTCTATTTCCATCGCTTGCTCTAAAAATCGAAATGAATTCAGATTTTTTAATTCGGTCCGCGTCCCTAATGGTGCACCGATACGACGTATCGATACATTAGCATCACAGCGAAACGAACCTTCTTGCATATTGCCATCACAAATTCCCAGCCACATCACCAAACGATGCAAGGTGCGCGCGTAAGCAACCGCAGCACGTGGTGAATGCATCACCGGCTCGGTAACGATTTCTAACAAAGGGGTTCCGGCACGATTTAAATCAATTCCGCTCATGCCGACAAAATCTTCGTGCAAAGATTTACCCGCGTCTTCTTCCAAGTGCGCTCGCGTCATTTGCACGGTGTCGCGCACAGTCCCATTCACGCCTTCGTATTCAATATCAACTTGCCCGCCGATCACGATGGGTTGATCGAACTGACTAATTTGATACCCTTTGGGCAAATCAGGATAAAAGTAATGTTTGCGCGCAAACACTGAGCTGGGGTTGATTTCTGCACCAATTGCCACGCCAAAAGCAATCGCGTGTGCAACCGCCTGCCGATTTAATACGGGCAGCGTTCCGGGCAAAGCCAAATCCAAGGCTGCCGCCTGCGCATTCGGGGCTGCGCCAAACAAGGTAGGGGCGGTGCTGAAAATTTTTGACTGTGTGCGTAACTGCACATGCGTTTCCAGCCCAATTACCACTTGCCACGTCATAGTCTATTCAGATAAAAACAAAGAGGGCGATTATCACGGATAAAACCTTGTCATTCACCGTTCATTCATCATTCATACGCAAAAATTAAATGCATCGCTGTTTGAGCCATGCGCCAGCTCATGAATTGAGTCAGCCCTCATTTGTGGCGCGGCTTCAGATTTTAAATATCAACTTCGGCTTCATTGCCATGCGCTTCTAGCCACAGTCGACGCGCAGGCGCTTCATTTTTGCCCATCAACATCGTAAAACGTTCTTCGGTTAAGGCCCAATTGAGTGCACTCAAATCGTCGATATGTACTTGCAACAACAGGCGCGTGTCAGGGTTCATCGTGGTGTCCCACAATTGCACCGCGCTCATTTCACCCAGCCCTTTAAAGCGCGCGATACTCATGGCGTTAGGACGCACGCCTTCGCGCGCCAACTTATCTTGTAAAGATTGCAACTCAAAAGTATCGTGCACATAATGTTTTTGCGCAGGTTTTTTACCACTGGCTGAAACATCCAAACGAAACAAGGGCGGACGCGCCACATAAATTCGCCCGGCCTTGATCAGTTGCGGAAAATGGCGGAAAAACAGTGTCAACAACAACACTTGAATATGCGCGCCATCAACATCCGCATCCGACAAAATACAAATCTTGTGATAGCGCAATCCCGATAAATCGCACGCGCTCTCACGGGTGTGCGGATCAACGCCGATTGCCACTGCGATGTCATGAATTTCATTATTGGCAAACAAGCGGTCGCGCTCGACTTCCCATGAATTCAAGACTTTGCCACGTAAAGGCAGGATTGCTTGAAAAAATTTATCGCGTCCCATCTTGGCCGATCCCCCCGCCGAATCGCCTTCGACTAAAAATAATTCGGACAAAGCCGGATCGTCGGTTTCACAATCGGTCAGTTTGCCAGGCAAAACTGCGACACCAGAGCTTTTTCGTTTTTCAACTTTTTGTGATGCGCGCGTACGCGCTTGCGCTTGACTGATCACCCACTGCGCCAATTTTTTGCCGTGCTCAAGGTATTGGTTTAACCATAATTCAAATTGTGGCAAAACCGCGCGACTGACCAGACGAACGGCATCGCGCGAACTCAACCGCTCTTTGGTTTGTCCTTGAAATTGTGGGTCCAAAATTTTTGCCGACAACACAAAGGACACTCTTGCAAATACGTCCTCCGCCAATAACTTCACGCCTTTGGGTAGCAGGCTATGCAACTCGATAAAATTTTTCACCGCAACAAATAGACCTTCGCGCAAACCCGCTTCGTGCGTACCACCGGACGCGGTGGGAATCAAATTCACATACGACTCGCGCAACATCCCGCCCTCTTCCGTCCACGCCACTAACCACTGAGCGCCCTCGCCGGCATTGCCCTCTTCAGTCGTAGTGGGAAAAAAGAATGATCCATGAAAGGGTGGAATCATCGGCTCAAAATTTAAGTTTTGCGCCATATAGGCAGGCATCCCCTGCTCGTAACACCAAGTGCTGGTTTCACCACTAGCTTCATGATGCAAGGTCGCCGTTAAACCCGAAAGCAACACTGCTTTAGCGCGCAATAGATGCACCAAATCATTTTGTGAAAAATTCAAGCTGTCAAAATATTTGGCTTCGGGCCAGACGCGCACCAGCGTTCCACTTTTTTTCTCACCACGTCCCAAAGGCCGACTGGTTAAAGCATCAACCAAATGCCCATGCGCAAACGATAAAAAATGTTCGGCGTTATCGCGCCACACGGTGACCTCTAATTTTTTGGCCAAAGCGTTGGTTACCGACACGCCCACCCCGTGCAAACCACCAGAAAAACGATATGCCGCATCGCCTTCAGTTTTATTAAATTTTCCACCTGCGTGCAAGCGCGTGAACACCAATTCCACTGTCGGGATTTTTTCTTCAGCATGCAAACCTACTGGAATACCGCGCCCATCGTCTGCAACGCTAACGCTGCCGTCGCTGTGTTGTGTTACGGTAATCATGCTGGCGTGTCCCGCCAACACTTCATCGGCCGCGTTATCAATCACTTCTTGAATCACGTGCAAGGGGTGTTCCGTGCGCGTATACATGCCGGGACGCTCTTGCACCGGTTCCAAACCTTTAAGCACTCGAATCGAGGACTCGTCGTAATTTTTTGCCATTAAAAATAATCGTCTGAAAAATAATCAAGCCTTATAAGGCTTTGGATAATTGACTAATCTGTCCACACAAATAAGTCCACACAATATTCGCCGCCAGCGTTGTCGTTAAATCGGCGTGATCAAATGGAGGTGCAACTTCGCACAAATCCATACCGACAAAATTCAAGGACGCCAAGCTTTCGATCAGATGCAAAGCTTGGGTGCTGGTCAAACCGCCCGATTCAGGGGTGCCAGTGGCGGGCGCGAAGGCTGGATCAATCGCATCAATATCAAAACTGCAATAACACGGCGCATCGCCAATGCGCGTCATGATCTGCGCAATCACCGGCGTCAAGGCGACACCTTCAAGGCCGCGTAAATCACGCGCGCTAAAAATCATCCCGCCTTGCGTCTGAATATACTCGCGCACCTCACGTCTCGCGGCAGAACGCAGGCCGATTTGCACCGTTTGCGTAGGATTGATCAAACCTTCTTGTACCGCTTCATAAACCCAAGTACCGTGTCCAGAAGCTTCGCCAAAATGATCTGTCCAGGTATCGCAATGCGCGTCAAAATGAATGAGCGCCAATGGTGCGTCATGTTGAGCCCGCAAGACGCGCAAAACGGGCAAAGTAATTGAGTGATCACCGCCCAAAATAATGTTGTGGCGTGGTGTGACTTTATTTAACGATTTTGAATACTGCATCAATTGTGCTTGTACCGCCGTGCGCATCGCCACCAAATTAGTATGCGGAAAACGTAAATCGCCATCGTCACAGGCAAAACCTGCGGGAGCGACATCAAAATACGGATGAATCGCATCGCACAAGGCATGACTGGCTAAACGTATCGCACGCGGCGCCAAACGCGCACCGCTACGGTAAGTCGTCGCGCCATCGTAGGCAATTCCCAAAATTCGGAATACGGCTTTGGAGACTGGCGTTGAAGGCGCTAAAGTTGAAGATGCTAATGTTGATGGCACTAAATTGGCAAAACCGTTCACCCCCGCTTGATTTAAAAACGCAAAACCATACGGCGCATCGTCGCTGGACTCTTGGGAATTAAACGTTTGAGTCATCGGGATTGCTTTATTGATCCGCCGCGTGGTAAGAGCTGCGTACCAGCGGCCCGCATTGGGCTTTCGTAAAACCCATGCTCATACTTAATGCTTGCCACTGTTCAAATTTTTCAGGCGTGATATAGGCCCGTACTGGCAAGTGCGAATTTGACGGCGCTAAATATTGTCCTATCGTGACGCGATCGATTTGATGGGCACGCATATCACTCAACACCGCTTTGATTTCATCATCTTGCTCGCCCAAACCCAACATGATGCCTGACTTGGTTGGTAGCTTGGGTAGGTGTTGTTTAAACATTTGTAACAATTTGAGGGAATGCGCATAGTCTGCACCCGGGCGAACTTCTTTATACAAACGTGACACAGTTTCTAAATTGTGGTTCATCACATCGGGTGGTTGCGCGATCAAAATATCTAGGGCACGTTCTAAGCGACCGCGAAAATCGGGCACTAATACTTCGATTTGTGTGCTGGGTGATTGCTCTCGAATCGCGCGAATACACGCGGCAAAATGCGCCGCACCGCCGTCTTTTAAATCATCACGATCAACGCTGGTGATGACCACGTAATTCAGTTTTAACTGCGCGACCGTAGCGGCTAAATTTTGCGGTTCAGCAATATCCAAAGGGTCGGGACGTCCGTGACCCACATCGCAAAATGGACAGCGGCGCGTGCACTTGTCACCCATGATCATAAAAGTCGCCGTACCCATGCCAAAACATTCACCAATGTTGGGACACGCGGCCTCTTCGCACACGGTATATAAACGGTTGGCACGCAAAATATCTTTGATTTCGGTAAAACGTGAATTTGCCTTGGGCAATTTAACGCGTATCCAATCAGGTTTTTTCAACACGTCTTGCGGCGCGATCGGAATAATTTTGATTGGAATGCGCGCGGTCTTGGCCGCCCCTTTTTGTTTTTGTGTGGCGTCATAAGTTTTTGCATCATGGACTGTCGGCGTGATGACTGTCGATGCGACTTCTGACGCATTACTCGTAGTTACTGCTTGATTAAAGTCGCGTTCTTGATTCATTAAGTTCTTGATTCATTATTAGGGTGACAAAAAAGGAAGTCTTTATGGTGTTATCGCGATGCGGCTTTGATCGTCCTCGCCTGGGATTTATCCTGCCACGCGTGTTGAACTGCCTGCGCGTAAGCGTGTGCAATTTCGTTTACCGATGCAGCAAGCGACGATTCGGGGCGCATTGTATCCATATCAACCACCGTCAAATCGCTCATACCACAGGGATTGATCCAGGAAAAAGGCGCCAAGTCCATCGCGATATTGAGCGCGACGCCGTGATAGCAACAACCGCGCGTCACTTTTAATCCCAGTGCGGCGATTTTCGCGCCAACATATTTTGGCGCGCCCATGCTTTGTTTTGCCGACTGATTGTGCCCCTCGGCGATATACACCCCCGGTGCTCCGGCGCAGCGCGCTGATCTAATCTGATAGCGCGCTAAAAATTCGATCGTGACGGCTTCTAGCGTATGCACCCAATCGCGCACAAAAACAGCGCCGCGCCGCAAATCAAGCAAGGTGTAAACCACTACCTGTCCGGGGCCGTGATAAGTCACTTCGCCCCCTCGATCAACTTGCACCAGGGCAATCTTGTCGCGTGTTGACAGTACATGCGAGCGGTCAGCGGCCAAGCCTAAAGTGAACACCGGCGGATGCATGACTTGCCAAAACTCATCAGGAGTTGCGGCGTCACGCGCCGCAGTAAATTGCTTCATCGCGGCGAAAACTTCTACGTAATCAGCCATGCCTAAAAATTTCAAAACCGAGAGCGGCGGCGTCAATTCAGAAACCTGAGATGAATGAGCAGAAAACTGCATGAACAAAAGCTAAAGATTAAAAATATCAAACCACGCCCGTCAGTGCTAATTTTTCTCGGTGTTATCGCTGACCAAGTGTGGCGCCGCCGCAGACTCCGCAGACTCCGCAGACTCCGCAGACTCCGCAGACTCCGCAGACTCCGCAGACTCCGCAGACTCCGCAGACTCCGCAGACTCCGCAGGCAAGACCGGTAATACAAACAACATCGGCACCGCGCGTTTACGACGCGTACTGCCCCAGCCTCTAGACGTTTTCGCAGCCGTCGTCGCGGCGTCCGTAGCAGGTTCTGTTTTAGGCTCTGTTTTGGGTGCACTTTCGGGCTCGTAAGGTTTTAAAAACCACGGGTCCACCGCCGGCACTGTGCGCGGCGATATACGAGGCGACATGCGAGTGTCCTCACGCGAATTTCTGTCACCCCGTGAATTTCTGTCACCACGCGCTTCTGTCCGGCCCTCGCTGGCGTCCAATCCCGCCAATTCGATCAAGGGCAATTCGCGCCCAATCAATTTCACAATTTGCTGCAAAAACAAAGCATCGCTGTCGTTGTACAGACCATAAGCTTTGCCGGTTAAACCGGCGCGACCGGTGCGACCGATGCGATGCACATAATCTTCGGCGTGGTAAGGCAAATCAAAATTGATCACGCTGGGCAAACCGGCGATGTCCAATCCACGCGCCGCGACGTCGGTGGCGACCAAAATATCCAAGCGCGAGGCTTTGAATTCGCTCAAAGTTAACTCACGATCGCTTTGCGTTTTATCGCCGTGAATCACGCCGACTTTGCATTGATCTTGTGTCAAGCGACGCCCGATTTGTGAGGCCTCGATTTTGGTATTAGTGAACACCAACACGGGCAAGGGCATGCCGTTTGTTAAGAGTTGTTTCAGGGCCGCGTACTTTTTTCCATTAGGAATTTTGTACATGATTTGCTCGATGGTCTGCGCAGTCTCATTGGGGGCAGACACTTCGATCAATTGCGGGTTCACCATGTATTGCTGCGACAGGGCTTTGATCGCCGGAGCGAAAGTGGCCGAGAACAACAGGGTTTGGCGCGGCGACGGCAATTGCGCAATCACCGCTTGCAGGTCAGGCAAAAACCCCATGTCCAACATGCGATCGGCTTCATCCAAAATCAAATGATTGCACTGCTGCAAATTGACGTGTTTTTGTTGTAAGTGATCCAGCAAACGACCGGGCGTGGCGACAATAATTTCGATGCCACTTTGCAATTCTTGCTTTTGTTTTTTCATATCGACACCACCGTAAACCAAACACGAACGCACGGTGCAGTGTTTAGAAAAACGTTTTAACTCGGTATCGATTTGTACTGCCAATTCGCGTGTCGGCGTTAGGATCAAGGCGCGCACGGGGTGGCGCGCAGGCGAAGGACTGTTATTGGCAAAAGGCAGCAATTTGTGCAATAAAGGAATCACAAATGCGCCGGTTTTACCAGTACCGGTTTGCGCCGCGCCCATCACATCGCGGCCGCTTAATACCACGGGTATGGCCTGTTCCTGAATTGGCGTGGGTGAGGCAAAACCAGCGTCGTTTAATGCGCGCTGAAGTTCTGGTGCGAGAGGGAGTTCAGAGAAATTCATCGGCTGATTATCCGCGAGAATGCAAAACACCTCTCACTCTGGCCTTATCACCCTCTCATCTTCACTCTTTAATTTTTACCGCCTGACTTGATCAAATCGACTTTGAATGCCGCACTGGCATACTCTTACACGCGTCGCCCACGGCGCAGGCTGCGCGCGGTAAACAAGGTGTTATTAGTACTGGTCGTACTGGCGCTGATGTGCTGTAAATACGACAAGCTGTGCGCGTGGGTAATGGCCATGCCCAGCGCATCGGCGGCATCGGTCGAGGGCGTGTTGGACAAGTGCAAGAGCCGTTGCACCATCTCCTGCATCTGTTCCTTAGTCGCGCGACCATAACCGACGACAGATTGTTTTAATTGCAGCGCCGTGTACTCGTGAACCTCGGGAATTGATTGCGTCAGCGCCACCAGCGCTGCGCCACGCGCTTGTCCCAACAATAGTGTCGATTGCGGATTGACGTTGACGAACACTTTTTCAATCGCCGCGCAATTCGGACGATGTTGTTCAATCACCGTCATCAAACTGGTAAAAATATCGTGCAGGCGTTTGGGTAATTCGGTCTGATCACTTTTAATCACGCCCGAGCTGACATAGCGCAAATCGCGGTCGTTGTAGCGGTCAATAATGCCAAATCCGGTCACGCGCAAGCCTGGATCGATGCCGATGATGCGCATTGGTATAGGCGTTGACATAGGCAGATTGGTGGCTTTAGATAGCGTCATTAAAAATTATTCAAGCTCACCACGACGCGAATGAAATTCGCTGCGCCATTGTTCAAATCGTCCTTGCGCCAGAGCGCTGCGAATATCTTGCATCAAGTTTAAGTAATAGTGCAAGTTGTGAATCGTGTTCAGTTGCGCCGACAAAATTTCTTTACAGCGAAACAAATGATGCAAGTACGCGCGTGAAAAATTTTGGCAGGTGTAACAAGTACAACTCGCATCCAAAGGCGCCGTGTCATTTTTGTAACGTGCATTTTTGATTTTGATCTCGCCTTGCTGTGTGAACAAACAACCGTTGCGCGCGTTGCGCGTTGGCATCACGCAATCAAACATATCAATCCCCGCCGCCACACCGGCGACCAAATCCTCGGGCGTGCCAACGCCCATCAAATAGCGCGGTTTGTGCGCCGGCAAATGCGGCGCAACAAAATCCAAGACGCGCAACATTTCCTCTTTAGGTTCGCCCACGCTTAATCCACCGATGGAATAACCATGACAATTTAATTGCGCCAAAGCCTCTGCTGATTCGGCGCGCAAGGACTCAAACATTCCGCCTTGAACAATGCCAAACAGTGCGTTGGGATTGTTCAGGCGTTCAAACTCGACTTGGCAACGTCGGGCCCAGCGCAAGGACATTTGCATCGACGCGGCTGCCTGTGCGTGCGTGGTCACTTGCTCACCTATCGCATAGGGGGTGCATTCATCCAGTTGCATCACGATGTCCGAATTCAACACCGTTTGAATTTCAATCGCGCGCTCAGGGGACAAAAATAACTTAGCACCATCAAGCGGCGACGCAAATGTCGCGCCCGCCTCAGTTAGCTTGCGCAATGCGCCCAAAGAAAACACTTGAAACCCGCCAGAATCGGTCAAGATCGGGCCATTCCAACCCATGAATTGATGCAGTCCGCCAAATTGCCGAATCACTTCCAGGCCCGGACGCAACCACAAATGAAAGGTATTGCCCAAAATAATTTTGGCTTCTATCGCCTGCAAATCCGCTGGCCGCATGGCTTTGACCGTGCCATAGGTGCCCACCGGCATAAAAATCGGCGTGGGCACCGTGCCGTGATTCAAACGAATTTCGCCCAAGCGCGCGCGCCCTTGGGTTTTATGCACAGTAAATTCCAGCATTATTTAAAAGTTATTTTTAATATGTGTGTAGACATCCATTTTCACAACATGTTTTGTAACAAAACCTTTATTCCAAAACACTGTTGCACGCCAAGGCGTGTTGCGCATTCCGATAAAAATCCACAGCAATTTGCAGCTGCGCATCATTGATTGCTAACAGCGCGGCCGCGAACAAGGCGGCATTGATTGCACCCGCTTCACCAATCGCAAAAGTGGCGACCGGAATGCCGCGCGGCATTTGTACGATGGAATGCAAAGAATCGACTCCTTGCAAATATTTACTGGGAATCGGCACCCCCAAAACCGGCACACTTGTTTTTGCCGCCAACATTCCGGGCAAATGCGCGGCTCCCCCCGCACCCGCGATGATGGCGCGCAAACCCTTGCCCCGAGCCGATTCGGCGTAAGCAAATAATTCGTCCGGCATACGATGCGCGGACACCACTTGCGCGACAAAACCGATCTTGAACTCGGTCAACACTTCAGTCGCCAAACGCATGATCGCCCAATCCGAAGTTGATCCCATCACCACACCAATTTGTACCGGTGTGACGCCATTACTAAAGTGTTCTTGAGGACTCATAAAAATAAAGATTTCAATTTGAGTAAAAACGATGGGAGCAGATTAAACCGACTTAGGTGGTGATTTCTTAGCTGGTGATTTTTTTTGCGGTGATTTCTTAGCTGGTGATTTCGTCGCTGATTTCGTCGCTGATTTCGCCGCTGGTTCTGGTGCTGATTCTGGCGCAACTTTCAGCGAGGACAGAAACTCTTGCCCCAAATTTTGCCACCACGCACTGAGATCATCAAACGCCGGCATGGTCAAAGGATCGATGGTCGATGATGGCGCAGTTTTAGATTCACCCGACGACATAAATTCCGGCATTCCCTGTGGCTTATTAGGTGCATCGGGCGCGCTGGCACTCATATTTTGGAACGCAGCTTCAAACTGGCGCCTTGCATCGCGTTGCATTTCCATCGTCGCCAAACTAGCGTCCAGCATTTGCAGGTTAATTTTTAACCACGCTTGCACCAAACGTAGCTCCTCAATTTTTTTATCCAATTGTTCGGGGCTCATCATCAAAGGCAATGTTGCTCCTGACCACATTTGACTAAACATACTCATCGGATCTTGTGCCATAGGATTCCTTTAAAAATAAAGTTGATTGAAAACTACTACTGATGAGCAAAATCAAAACTGCCGCCGCTAAAAATCACTTGGACCCAAAATGACTGACACGCTCAAATACGATGAACGCCGCATTTACAAGAGCGTTCCGACATCCGACGGACGCGGCGCAATCAGTCCAAAATGTTGATAGGTACGCGCCGTGGCAATCCGTCCGCGCGGCGTGCGTTGCAAATAACCTTGTTGAATTAAATACGGTTCAATCACGTCTTCAATCGTGTCGCGTTCTTCGCCCACGCTGGCGGACAAATTGTCCAGACCCACCGGCCCACCATCAAATTTATGAATCACCGCTTCTAACAATTTGCGATCCAAAATATCCAACCCCATTTGATCAACGTCCAACATTAACAGCGCGGCGTCGGCCATGGGTGCGGTGATATTGCCTTCGCCGCGAACCTCGACAAAATCACGCACCCGACGCAACAAACGGTTGGCAATACGCGGTGTGCCGCGACTGCGGCGCGCGATCTCTGACGCACCCGCAGGATCAATCGGCGTGTTTAATAAATTGGCGGAGCGTGTGACGATTTGGGTTAATTCCTCGACACTGTAAAACTCCAGGCGCATGACAATGCCAAAACGATCGCGCAAGGGGTTGGTCAACATGCCCGCACGCGTCGTCGCACCCACCAAAGTAAAGGGTTGCAAATCAATTTTGACCGAACGTGCCGCTGGTCCTTCGCCGATCATGATGTCGATTTGATAGTCCTCTAAGGCCGGATATAAAATCTCCTCAACCACCGGCGAGAGACGGTGAATCTCGTCAATAAACAAGACATCGTTGGCCGATAAATTGGTCAGCAAGGCCGCCAAATCGCCCGCACGCTCTAACACTGGCCCCGAAGTTTGGCGCAGTCCCACACCCATTTCGTAGGCGATGATGTGCGCCAAAGTCGTTTTACCCAAACCTGGCGGGCCAAACAGCAAACAGTGATCCAAAGGTTCGCCGCGTTTTTTCGCCGCTTCGATAAAAATTTCTAACTGTCCACGAATTTTTTTCTGCCCGACATAATGCTCTAACGCTTTCGGGCGCAAGGCACGCTCGACCGCTTCCTCATTGGGCGATTTGGGTTGCGGCGAAATCAGCCGCTGATCCACGTTCGATCCAGTGGCGTAAATGTCGTCAGTTTGAATGCTCATTGATCGCGCTAAAAAGGTGAATTTATTGTGTCAAGTTATTGTGTCAAATGCGTGGCAATCGCGCGTTTAAAAGGTGACACATAGTGCGCAATATGCAAAGCGGCGTGACGCAATAACTTCGCCGGTCCAGTGTCGTTGGTGTACAACGACACCACCAAATTAGTGCTTTGATACAGTGGAAAAGTCGCCAAGCGATGCGCGCGCTCGTAGCTTGTCAAAGTCTGACTTAACAGTGTTTGATCGCGTAACCCAAGATTCGGCGTTTTGCGCAAATTAGTGGCCAATCGTTGCGCACTTTGCAAGCCAAAATTAAAACCATGCGCCGTAACTGGGTGCATACCGACCGCAGCGTCGCCAATCAAGGCACAACGTTTACCCGAAAAACGGTTGGCGTATACGCCGATCAAAGGATAGGCATTAGGGGCGTGCTGTTTGTATTGGTCTTGTGGCAGCTTGCTCATTGGGCCCAAACGTGTTGAAAAACGGCGCGTAATTTCTGCGCTAAAGGCCGCATCATCCAAAGCCAGCAAAGCATTCATCGTGTTTTGCGGCAAAGTCAAAACAACCGAAGACATCGGCTTGCCATCTTGATCATTTAACGGCAGCAAGGCCAAAGTTTGACCATAACCAAACCATTCCCAAGCCACATTGTGATGCGGTTTTTCGTGTGTCATGCGACACACCATCATGGTGCGCCCAAAATCTCGCATTTGCGCGCCAATGCCTAACAGACGTCGCGTGTCCGAAAAACGGCTGTCCGCCGCAATCAATAAACCGGCGTCAACTTCCTCGCCATTGCTTAAAGACAAATGCACCCGATCGGCGTGATGCGTCAATTTGCGCACGCGTGTTTCGGTAATCAGTTGTGCCGATTGATGCGTTTGCATCGCCTCAAATGCGGCCCGTCGAATCAAGTGATTAGGCACTAAATATCCCAATTGCCCCTCGGTTTTACCCGCGCTGATTTTTAATGCGAACAAAGACGGGCCATTAAATACTTGCGCATCGCGCAGTGGCGCAATCGCCGCCGGATCAATTCGTGACCACATATCCAATTGTTCTAGCGTGCGCTTTGAAGCATGCGTGAGTGCAATTTCTCGTCCATCAAAAGGTGGCTGCGCCAATACTGCGGCCGACTCCTGTTCGATCAGTGCAATCGATAAGCCACTGCCCGATAAGGCTTGCGCAAAACACAAACCGCTGGGGCCGGCACCGACGATGGCGATATCAACTTTCATAGCAAAACCTCATTATTTTGAAACAGCGATTAAATAAGACGCCAAATTGTGACACAGCGCGCAGTGCCATCTCAGCATTTTTTTTGCAAGACGATTGTCTGTTTTGCCTAAATCCCAATCGCCCTCACTAAAATATCATTTATTTATTCAGGAATCTTGCCATGTTAAAAAATATCGCACGCGAAGTTTGGGCCTTTGATCTGGAATGGGTTCCCGATGTCGCCAGCGGTCGCCGCGTATATGGCTTGCCCACCGAGATGCCCGACACCGAGGTTTTACATCTCATGTGGGCAAAAGGCGGCGCTACCGACGATAACCCGCAACCGTTTTTAAAAACCATTTTGTGCCGCGTGGTCTCGGTCGCGGCGGTCATTCGCAAACAAAATAGCGATGGCAGCGTCAACTTAAAATTGATGGCCCTACCCGATACCCAAAGTGACGAAGGTCATAAACCTCTTGACGAAGCCGTCTTGCTCACCCGATTTTTACAGGGCATAGGCCGCGTCAAGCCGCAACTGGTGGGCTATAACTCGCACCAATCCGACATCGTCATCATGGTACAACGCGCTTTGGCGCATGGATTGTGGCTGCCTGACTTTGGCGAGCGCCCCAACAAACCCTGGGAAGGCGTCGATTATTTTGCCAAGGGCAGCGATTTCAATATCGATTTAAAAGACAGTTTTGCGCCCTTTGGCAAAGGCACACCCAGTCTGCATGAACTGGCCAGTGTCAGCCGCATCCCGGGCAAGCTGGGCACCGACGGCAACGACGTCATTAACTATTGGTTAGAGGGCCGCGTGCGCGAAATCGTGCAGTACAACGAATGCGATGCCCTGACGACTTATCTGGTTTGGCTGCGCGCCGCCAATTTGGCCGGCCTCATCAGCCCAGAACAGTATCTGGGCGAACAACAACAATTGCGTGAGCTCTTAACGCAACGCAGCACCGTCACCGGCAACGAACATATCAGCGAATTTATTCAGGCGTGGGATCAATTGCAAAAAATCTGATTCCCAATCATCTGCATCACACATGTTTTATCGCGGGTCTTTTTTCGCATTGCACAATCTGTGGCATAATGCGCCCGCTTAATTGAATGCGCGGTATGAATATGTCGTTAAATATCGAGTGTGTTTTTCAAAGCATTTTTTGCGTCGCCCCCAGCCATCTCGCGTATTTGTATCACCTTGATACGCACTTCTAGTCTTAGAGTTTTCTCTCGGTTCTGGCCTTTGTCTGATGGTCGATGTTTTTTTCCTACCATCAGGACAAACCCTACTCATCCCTTTTTGTTAAGGGGCGTGGGCGCGTCTTTTAATTAAAGGTAACTATGACCGCAACACATGAATCAGTAACATCCGTAACAACTCCTACATCAAAATCAGCGACACCTGCCGCCCCAAAAGCCATTGTGACTCGCATGATTCCCAGCACCGCAGCGCCCGTCACCTTTGAATCCTTAGGTTTGGCGACGCCTTTGCTGCAGGCCGTCAGTGCCTTGGGTTACACCAACGCTACGCCCGTACAAGCGCAAGTAATCCCAGCCTGTTTAGCCGGCGGCGATTGCATGGTCAGCAGCCAGACCGGTAGCGGTAAAACGGCGGCGTTTTTATTGCCACTCTTGCATCAGCTCATCGAACGTCCAGGCGCATCGCGTCCGCATTCAGGTCGTGCCGAACCACAAGTGTTGATCTTATGCCCCACGCGTGAATTGGCGCAGCAAGTCGCAGCTGACGCGATTAACTTAGTACGCATGATGCGCGGTATCCGTATCGCGACGATCATGGGTGGTATGCCTTATGGCAAACAAATCGCTCAAGTCAAAGGCGCCTCAATCGTGATTGCGACACCAGGTCGTTTATTAGATTTGAATGACACGCGCGCGATTCGTTTAGACAAAGTTGAAAAATTAGTGATTGATGAAGCTGATCGTATGTTGGATTTAGGCTTTGCCGATGACCTTGACGCCATTCATCAACGTTGCGCGGCACGCGATCAAACCATGATGTTCTCGGCAACATTTGCACCGCGCATTATGCAAATCGCATCACGCTTGATGAACAATCCAGAAAAATTTGAATTGGCCAGCGCGCAAGACAAGCACACCAATATTTCGCAAACGCTGCATTGGGCCGATAGCCTGGCGCACAAACATCAATTGTTGTCGCATTGGTTGTCTGATCCTTCGATCGAACAAGCGGTGATTTTTGCGAGCACACAAATCGACAGCGAAGCCATCGCCGACACTTTACGCGGTGACGGTCACAGTGCCAGTGCTTTGCACGGCGGTATGCCACAAGCGGTGCGCACACGTCGTCTGGATTCATTGCGCAATGGTCAAACCAAAATTTTGGTCGCCACTGACGTCGCGGCGCGCGGTATCGATGTGCCAACGATTAGCCATGTGATTAACTTTGGCCTGCCCATGAAACCAGAAGATTACGTCCATCGTATTGGCCGTACCGGTCGCGCAGGTCGTTCAGGCACTGCGATTACGATTGCCGAACACGGTGAACGTGTGAAAATTCGCGCGATTGAGCGTTATACCGAACAAAATTTTAGTGCAGAAACCATTCCTGGTTTAGAACCTAAACGTAGCGGCGACTCCCGCCCCAGCAACGGACGTCGTCCGGGTGGCGGCCGCCCAGGTGCAGGGCGTTCAGGTAGTGGCGGACGTCCTGGCGCACCGAATCGCAGCGCATCAGGCCCACGTTCTAGTAGCGGTAGTTATGCGGGTTCGGGTGGTGCAGGTACAGGTGCGGGCCCACGCAGTGAAGGCAGCGGCCGCCCCGCTTTTGGCGGCAATCGCAGTGGCGCTGATCGCAGTACCAAACCCGGCGGTCATTTTGCCCACCGTTCACGTTCGATTTAATGACGTGCCCTAAACCATGGGCTTAATCGCCCTCACTGCTGGTGAACCCGCAGGTATTGGCGGAGAAATTACCCTGTCCGCTTTGTCGATGCTCTCCAAAAGAGGCCGGCAAAGTGGGCAGGGTTTTTCTTTGTCAAATTTTTGTGTATTGGCCGATGCGCATTGGTGGAATCAAATTGCACAATCATTACAGATCAATTTACCAACGCGCGTGGTCCACAATCGCGACGAATTACGCGCCGCTCAAAATGAACCAAATAATGTATCAAATGACTCGCTGTTGCTGTGGCATCATCCACTGGCCACGCCTGTGGTCGCGGGCCAGCTTGATGTGCGCAATGCGCCCTATGTGCTAGATTTGCTCAACACCGCGACGGACATGGCGTGCCAGTCGATTTTTTCGGCAGTGGTCACGGCGCCGATTCAAAAAAATATCTTGATGCAAGTGCTGCCCAATTTCACCGGACACACTGAATATTTTTCACAGCGCACTCACACAGATACGGTGGTGATGATGTTGGCGTCGGGCACTTTTCGTGTAGCCCTGGTGACCACGCATTTGCCCTTGTCCGAGGTGCCAAAAGCCATTACGACAGAAAGCGTGAGCGCGGTGCTACACATTTTGCACGAACATTTGCGCACACAAATGCAGTTGAGTGCGCCGCGCATCATAGTGACCGGACTTAACCCGCACGCCGGTGAAGATGGCCATTTAGGACGCGAAGAAATCGAGGTCATCACACCGGTGCTCAAAACCGCGCGTGATCGTGGTTGGCAAGTCCTGGGTCCACTGCCAGCCGATACGGCATTCCAACAAAAATATTTAAGCCAAGCCGATTGCTTTTTGGCGATGTATCACGATCAAGGTTTGTCAGTCTTAAAATTTGCCGGATTTGGCGAGTCGGTCAACATCACTTTGGGACTGCCTTTTATTCGCACCTCAGTCGATCACGGCACCGCTTTAGATTTGGCTGGTCGCGGCATCGCGCATTGCGGCAGCATGATCGCCGCGATTGAATCCGCGCAACAAATTTTGCACGCGAGTCAATCTTTACCCAAAGCCTCGTATTGAAAACTGGGCATGATTATTTTGCGATTCACTTTTTCTGAATAGTTTTTTTACCTCAATAGACCACTTATCACACCCTATCAATGAAAAAAAATATTCTTAAACCTAATCTAGCGTCAGATTTTTCATCGCTATTGACCTGGCAAAATGGTCTGATGTTGAGTGTTTTGTGCCTGTTGTTATTTGCTCCTTCACTCACATCTTCGCGTTCGCTGGAACTGCCGATTTTTCTGGCACTGAACCACAGTTTTGCATTGTTGCCTGATCATTTTTGGTTAGGTTTGACCGCGCTGGGCGCGACACTGACCGTATTGATTGCGCCTTTGAGTGTGATTCGTCCACAACTCTTTGTATTTTTTATCGCGACCGGATTGCTTGCTGCCGCCTTGAGCTACGGTTTAAAAGAATTGGCTGGGCGTGATTTATTGCGTCCTTCATCAATCTTAGCCGGGGACGCATTTCACTTAATTGGCGAAATGCGCTCACGCTCCTCGATGCCCTCTGGTCATACGATAGGCGGATTTTTATTAGCGCTGTGGTGTATTCAAATTTGGCCCTCAAAATCATGGTGGTTTTACAGTCTCGCGATACTGATCGGCTTGTCACGAATTGCCTGCGGCGTTCATTGGCCCACCGATGTCATCGCCGGCGCACTGGTCGCAATTTTGAGTTTTCGCGCGGTGCAGTTTTGTTTTGCCGCACTGGCGCGCCGTGTTTGGCCGCAACGAATTTATTTAGCGACTGTGACTGTATTGGGCACTTTATTTATTGTGATCGTGTTTCAATTTATGATGGTGCACCCCAAACATTTAGAAGACCGTATCACACGTGCGTATGCGCTGATCGCGTTAATCGCCAGTACGAGTATCGCATTGTGGCGCACCCGTTTGCGCGCACCTCCTAAAAATTAAATCAAGGCTAAAAATCAAAGGCACTTCTATCAATTCATTTTTGCGGCGAATTGCTTTGTTGCGCAGTACGCGAAATCCTCACGTACTGTATGTACGCTCCGCTTTCTGTGTGCTGTGCGCCTCGCACTTCATCCACACATTCTGTATTTATAGAAGTGCCCTCAAGGTTAAAAGTCAACATTCAACCAAAAATCAGCCCGAAATTGACACGCGACTGCTAAGAATGCTTTGAATCAGATTCAAACCAGCTGCGCGCCAATCGACACGTCCATTGTGGACGTTCTTGATGACATTGCGCGACAATTTTTTGTGCGATGGATTCGTCGGTACACACGGCAAAAAATGCCGCGCCAGAACCACTCATCCGTGCTGGACTGACTTGTACTGAATTTTTTTCTGCCTGATGAAATTGTCCTAACCAGCGCGCAACCGCCTGTAATTCAGGATAGATCGCGCACGCGACAGGCGCCAAATCGTTATGCCCAAAATCAAACGGACTCTTCACAACATCGCCCCAATCAACTACGGGTGTACTGCGAACTAATGCGGGCGCGCTAAAAATTTGCGCAGTCGGAACCATTACATTGGGAAAAATCACGACAAAAAAACGTGCTGCCAATGTGATCTCGCGCAGGTCTTCACCCACCCCTTGCGCGAAAGCATTGCGACGCATGACAAACACAGGAACATCCGCGCCAAGGCTTAAAGCCAAACGTGCCAGATCTGCGCGAGGGCGCTGTAGTTGTGCCAATTGATTGATCGCCAACATCACCGCAGCCGCGTCAGATGAACCGCCACCTAAACCTGCACCAATCGGAATATTTTTTTGTAATTCAATAGCAATACCAAATTGCGGCCCGAGTACCGATTGATATTCACGCAACATCAATTGTGCCGCGCGAACACATAAATCATCGGTTTCATCAATTCCCGCATGTTGATAAGCGCGCACGATCGCGCCATCAAAACGTCGCGTCACGCGAATGTGATCGCACCAATCGATGAGTTGAAACAAAGTCTGAAGTTCGTGGTAACCGTCTGGGCGGCGCGCAGTGACGTGTAAAAATAAATTGATTTTTGCCGGTGCCAGATAAGTCACTTCATCCATTCGGGCCATCACATCAGCTGACATTACCAATCTTGATACTCGTCAAGCATCACCTTCAATTCGAGGTCTTTACGAATATCGTGAGTAATGGTCAATTGCGCGGGCATTGCACCCCAAGCCTTGTAATGTAAGTGCCAACCGCCTTGCGCGACGACATCAGTTGAATTTTGTGTCCAATCTCTGACACCCTCTTTCATTTCATTTTTAGGAACGACAAATACCGAACCCGTTTCAGTTTTTACCCGACCTATCAACCAATCATAAAAATCAGGAATCGGCACAGGTACTGGCAAAGGTTTGGCCAAATAGCGCGCCAACAATTCATCCAGTGTCGCGGCGCTAAGGCTTGGCTTTCCGACTTGTGACAAGTTTGTTTTTTGCGGCGTAATTTCCAGCAATAACAAAGTCACGCCAAAGGGGCCTGTGAATTGCAAACGCGAATCTGGTTCCGATGGACGATTAAGCGTAAAAGCTGCGGCTTGATTATGTAATTTACCGTTCTCTTGATAGCGCGCAACTAAACGTCCACTGATGTCATGCGGCACAAAGTTAAGCGACTTGCTTACGCTGTTTTCACTGACCAGCTTGGGTGAGCTTGTCGTACAAGCACCAGCGATCAAAATCGCTATGGCCGTAACACTGACAAATTCTAGGCGCGTCCAAACTGTGTCGTTTAGACGCACTGATAACACGCTCATAACCGAAGACCAAGACGCTTCATTAGCGCATTTAAAGATTGATTCTTAGGTGTTTCAGTTTTGATTTTTCGCAGAATCTCCACGGCATCATCACGCAAATCTTTAGCCCACAAGACTTCAGCTAAATGTAATGCGATATCAGTATCGGCGCTTATGCTGTATGCGTTTTGTAAAATCATTTCAGCATCATTTAAATTACCTTGACGAAACTTTAACCAACCCCAACTGTCCATCACAAAAGGATTTTTGGGCGTCAGTTCCAAGGCTTTTTTAAGCAGTTCTTCCGCTTCTGTCATCTTAATATTGCGTTCCGCAAAGGCGTAGCCCAAGGCGTTATAACCACGATATTCTTGCGGTGCGATCTCGATGAGTTTGCGTAATTTTTTTTCCATTAAGGGCAATTGCTTATCAAGTTCAGCCATCAATGCGTATTCATACAAAAAATCTGCGTCATCGCCAAATTTCGTTTCATTGTTTTTAAGCAAGGTCAGCGCAGCCAGTTTGTTCTTGCTCTCACGCAAAAATTGCACTTCGGCAATCAATCGTTGCAGCTCTTGTTCGTCATCGGCTACTGGAATCTGGGCAATCAAAGTACGCCCTTCGACCGCACGATTAAGCTTCATCAAATAATAAGCCCGCCGTGAAATTTGTGGCAAACGACTGATTTCATTCGCGGACTGACCCACGGCGTCTAAGGCCGCACTATAGTTATTTTGTCGCGCGTACATTTCGGAGAGAATCCCGCGCGCTTGCAGCTCATAAACTTCTTCAGCTGCCGTCTTTTCCACCGCTAAAAAGTCCTTTAAGTATTTTTCTGCTTGTTGCGGCTGTTTCGCTTCCATAGCCGACAAACCCAAGGCATATAAATAACGTCCGGTGTTGGGGTTGCGTTCTAACAAAATTTGATACTGCTTTTGCGCGCCCGCAAAATCACGCGCATCCATTAATTTTTGTGCGTATAACACGCGAACTTTATCGTTGCCAGGATCGCTTAACAAAAACTCATTAAACGCCGACAATACTGATTCAAGCTCATCGCTTAAGCGTCCATACAACAACAACGCCGTTTCGTTATCGGGGTTAAGCTCTAACGCACGCTGCGCCTCGGCTTTTGCGATTGCCGGTTCGTTTGCCTGAATCGCGGCATTCGCCAAAATAATATGCACATCGACATACGATTGATAACGGCTTAAAGATTCTTGCAAAAAACGTAATGCGCTTTTTTTATCCGTGACCGTCATCATTTCTTCAAATATCGGCGCAATCGGCGCGTCATCAAAGCGCATCAAGCGTAAGCGACGTGTGAATAAAGGTTTTGCATCAGCAAAACGCCCTTGCTGCAAATACAAGCGCATCACTACCAATTCAGCATCGCTACGATAGGGTTCAAGTAGTGGTGATTGCTTTAACCATAACTCTGCCGCCGTTAAGGCTGCCGTCATTTGATTAGCTGACAACGCAATTTCGCTGGCGCGTTTAGCCAAGCGTGGATCACGATCCCTCAATGCCAGGGTCAAATAAGTGCTATAGGCAGGTTGCCAATTACCCGTTTTGAATTGAAATTCGGCTGCCAAAATTTGATTCAGCATCAGACCCGTCAAATCAATTTTGGGCAACAGCGTTTCGTATTCAGTGGGGTTATAAACGTCCGATTTAGCGGCATCTGCGGAGTCATCATTGGTTTTCGCCATCGATGAGAGACTCATCCCCATCAAGACGCCGACACCCAATACCCTCAAAATTCGTCTTGCCATCACATAAAAAAACGGTTTCATATACGTCTCAATTTTTATCACCACATAAGGGCACTTCTATAAATACAAAATGTGCGGATGAAGTGCGAGGCGCACAGCACACAGAAACCGGAGCGTACATACAGTACGTGAGGATTTCGCGTACTGCGCAACAAAGCAATTCGCCGCAAAAATGAATTGATAGAAGTGCCCATAAACAAATCACACTATCTGTGATAGCCGATTGTGCCAGTCACACTTAAGGCCAAAGTTCTTGCGCGCTCACGACCGAAGTACCAAATTTACTGACTGAAATTCCGGCGGCGCGATTGGCCAACAACACACCATCGGCATAACTAAAACCCGCCGCCAACATCAAGGCCAAAGTCGCAATCGCGGTATCACCGGCGCCCGAAACATCAAACACTTCGCGCGCCACTGTGGGAATATGCGAAACTTGGGTGTCTGAAAATAAGGACATTCCCTCTTCCGAACGCGTGAGCAACAAATAGTCCAACTGCAAGTTGGAACGTAAATTTTGGGCCCGTTCAACCAATTGCGCTTCGCTGCTCCAGTGGCCAATCACGGCGCGTAACTCGGTTTTGTTAGGCGTTAATAAAGACGCGCCGCGATAACGCTGATAATCGTCGCCCTTAGGATCAACCAAAACAATTTTTCCTGCCGATCGTGCCTGCGCGATGAGATTTTGTACATGCGCCAAACTGCCTTTGCCGTAATCAGAAAATACCACCACCTCATAATCTGGCAGTGTAGCAACAAAGCGCGCTTCCATCGCATCAAGGTGATCGATTTTTGGCGTATCTTCAAAATCGATGCGCAAGAGTTGTTGATGCTGTCCAATCACGCGCAATTTTAAAATTGTGCGTAAATTGGGATCGTGATAAATCAGACTATCAACCTGATCTTGGTTGAGTAAGTCTTCTAATTTTTGCCCCGCTTCATCACCACCGACGATACCGATCAAGCCCGCGCGTCCACCCAAGGCCGTGATATTGCGTGCGACGTTGGCCGCGCCGCCCAAACGATGCTCTTCTTTTTTTACCAAGGCAATCGGTACCGGTGCTTCGGGTGAAATTCGATTAACCTCACCAAACCAATAGCGGTCAAGCATCACATCGCCCATTACTAACACGCGTGTTTGCGCAAGCCCAGATGGACGGATGCGTAGACGCGGATCAAGATTGTCGTGTTCACTCATTGCAAAATTAATAACTCTTCGGTGCGATAGGGTTGGGTGGTATCCCAATTTTGACAGCCTGGACATTGCCAATAAAACTGCCGCGCTTTAAATCCACAATGCGTACATTTATAGCGTGACAGGGTTTGAATAAAGTTTTGAATTTGTTGACGATACAGTTGCAAATCATCACGCACCGTTGCGGTATACGTCGCGGCAGCGGAATGTGATAAATGCAATTGCAAGAGTTGATCGACACCCAATAAACTGGGCGTCCCCATCAAGATGGTACGCATCCAGGTCAGGTTCTCGGTCAGATCGCCATGTTTTTGTTTTTCAGCAAATAGCACTAACAAGACATCAACTGAAAAATGTTCTTGTAAATAACTTTGTAATAGGTTTACACCTTCGGATGCGCGCCCAATTTCGCGATACGCGCTCATCAAACGTGCCGCCACCAAACCCAAGTAAGCTAAATTTTGTTGTTCAATTTGCGACCACTCGTCAATCGCTTGTTGCGGTTGTTTTAACAATTGCCAACAATCGCCCAACATCATGCTGGCACGGACAGAGCCACGATTGATCGCACGCGCTTGCTGTAAGCTTTGCACGGCTTCATGCACGCGGTTTTGTACCAGTTCGTCTTGCGCCAATTCACAATAAAAATGGGCGATTTTTTGTTGTTGATTAGCAACGCCCATGTGCTCTAATTGTTCGGCGATTTGAATCGCGCCGGTCCAGTCTTTTTGACGTTGGTAAATTTCGATCAAGGCCAAACGCGCTTCACGGGAAAAATCGTTGGCAGGCAAGCGCACAAAACATTCTTCGGCGCGATCAAGCAAACCGGCTTTCATAAAATCTTGACCCAATTCGTATTGCGCTTGCGCACTTTGCACCAGCGATAAATCCGAACGTTTTAATAAATTTTGATGCAGCGCGATCGCCTGCGCCGTGTCACCACGTCGTCTCAATAAATGCGCCAAGGCAAAATGCATATCAACTGATTCAGGTTCGTTGCGCAAGACTTCGACCAGACTGTCGATGGCCTTATCGGGAGTACCTTGAATTAGCTGTAAAACGCCGCGCGCATAACTGGCCGGCAGTTGACGGGTTTCTTTAATTAAATAGTGGATATCAATCCGCGCAGCCAACCAACCCAAAGTGAATAGGATGGGAACGGCCAATAACCACCAAAGCGCAAAATCCATAATGAACAACTCTCCAATGCGGTCCGAGAGCGCACGACTCCCAGACATATTTTTTAATCCAACGCGCAGGAAATAACACCCCGCATGAATGCCATTTTGCCTGTATTTTTAACTGACTAAGCTAGTGCGCTTGATTATAAGCGTCGATACTGGCAAGGCCCTATTATTCGGCGAAAAGGTGCTTGATGCCGTTATTCAGGTCGTCCGTGCAATGAAGCCAGCGGGGCAAGCAATTTTCAAACCGCTGTAGGGCGGGGTGTTGGGGGGCTGTCGATAAAAGTTCCAGCATGTCGGGCATTCCTTGAAAATCCCGTGGCTGGAAAAAACTTGATGGCTGGGGTCTTGTGTCGTACTTTTGGAACTGTCCTACCAAAAGTCGTTTTAGGCTCCAGCCCCTCCGCAAGATTTCCAGCCTTCGGGGGGATTGGTTTTTTTCAAGGTAGGCGGCTTGCCTTTTGCCGTCAAATTTTTTACCTACTCCAGCGGACAAAGCTCGTCGAGGAATTTATCAGAGGCAAACGGCTCAAGAAACGGAAATTGCATGCGGCATATCAATTTCAGTTTTTCATATATCTGTTGATCAGGGGTCGTATGTGTAGCCATACACAAATAATATTTTTCCCCATTGTGCTCCGCAAAAATCAACCATTCTCCAGTAGAACGATTTTCGTTGGCGCGCAGCTCAAAAAGTTCCACGGTGGTTCGATGGGACAATTCTTTGATCATGTCCTCGGTCGCTATTTCCGATTTTTCTGGATCAAATATTTCTTTGATAATTTTCTCCCCTCTCCTCCCACGTTTAAATTCTTCATAAATATTTCGAGCAAGAAAATGAGCGCTGAAATAATGCTGATGCCATAACGGATAAAGAGGCGGGCGCATAAACTGGGTTGCTTTTTTCATATGACTGCCTCTACCCATCCCCGATTCCAAATGACGTATTTGATCCAAAATTGAAAACGGGCTGATACCGTTCACGTCGAGGTTGATAGACATATCAGCCAAAAGCATCCAACAAATTCGCTCGCGCACTTCTGGAGCAATGAAATAGTATTCCGCGATTGAATTGGCTTTATCCCAATCCATTACCAGAACTTGATCTCCAAACTGCGTATGAACATTGAGGCGAAGTTCTCTAAGTTTTGGCATTGCGTTTTCCTGTTCGACCCTTGCGATCTCGTCTAACTCTCTTGCGCCTGATTCGCTTGTATCGGCTCGATCAAATCTTCGGCTTTAAGAACCAACTTGTATTTCACGCCGCTATCTAGAGCCTCAAAAAACTGTGATCCCAAACGGATTTTCAATTTTTCTGCGCCGCGCAGTTTGTCGGGATCGCGTGTACTCTTGGTTTCCGCTACAAAATACAGCTTGTTATCTTGTTCCAAAACGACCGCCCAATCGGGCGTGTAGTTACCTATAGGGGTAGGAATTTTGAAGCCACGTGGAATTTTGAAAAAGAATTTGACCGCTTCGCTTTCTTCACAGTCGCGGGCAAAAATATCCTCTGTGCTGCTGTCTGTTCGGTAATAGTTGAACGGTGTTTTATCTTCGTAACCCACGCGCACATCCAATACTTGGTCGGCAAGCACCTCACCCAACTCATCGGTGAAAAGTTGTTGTGTGTACGCCAAACCCCACGCTGCTCCACGCTCGTATTTCACGCCACCCCCATACAGAATTTCGTTTCTGGCGCGTTCAAACGCAGCCACCATGTGCTCTAAAAATCTCTGTGGATTGAGCATCAATTCATCCGCACGGCCACATTCTCTGAGCACCGACACGATGGAGGCACGCGACAATTTGATGCGGCTTTGAATGAACCCAAAAACATCAGGGATGGCGCTCGGGGTCAGTTCGGCAGACTTCACCGCACTGCCTTTGCTCGTGGCTTTAACACCTTCGGCATCAATTTCAATGCCTGCTGTGTTTGATTTGAGCTGTAAGCGCGTAATGATGGGGTAGTGATTGGTGTCTTTCAAAAAAGCCACCGCTTTACCAACCAACACGGCCTCGTCATAGTGAACCGCATAGCGCGTATGAAAACTCACCTTGTCCCACAACTCAAAAAGCAATGGGTAGTTCTCTCGCGTCAACTCATGTTTGGTGTATTTCACCACTATTTTTTCGCGGTTCGCATCGCCAATGCGGCCCGTGAATGGCACACCCGTTTCTTCTTCAATTTCAGTTTGAAGTGCTTTGGTAAAAACCTCATAACTTTCGTTCGCAATAACGGTGAGCAAGTTGATTTTTTTGTCCGTGATGCGTTCACCCGTCTTACTGTTCACGGGCAGACGCAGCCCACGGCCTACCTCTTGGCGCTTCTTCACATCGCTTGCGCTCTCGTTCAATGTGCAGATTTGAAACACATTGGGGTTGTCCCAACCTTCACGCAAGGCACTGTGTGAAAAGATGAACTGAACAGGGTTATCCAAGTTCAACAACTCTTCCTTGTTTTTCATGATGAGGTTGTAGGTATCCTCATCATCTTTGGTTGTGCCCTTGGTATCCTTCAAGCCGCCTTTTTTGTCCTGTGAGAAATAGCCTTTGTGAACCTCTTGCGCGGGGTAAGGTTCAAGCCCACGTTTTGCTTGCTGAACTTCTCAAACGCCTCTTCAAACCACGCTTCAAACTTGGCTTTTTCGCCCCCACTCGCGTCATTGGTGCCGCGATAGTTCGCCACCTTGTCAATGAAGAAAAGCGATAAAACTTTGATGCCCATAGGCGTTAGTTTTTTAGCCCGTTCAAAGTGCCATTTGACGGTGCGTTCAATTTGAAATTTTTGAAGCTCCTCCGTTAGCCCGCCTTGAGAATCCCCCTCACGCAACACCAAGCCGCCTGTGAACTTGACAAACCCTTCTTCTGCGTCGATGTCTTCCACAATGAAACCATCGCGATAAATCTCGCGCTGGTTTGATGTGACAAACAAATCATCGCCTGCTGCCAACACCGCATATTTTTTCAGCACACCACCTGCGTCACCATTGGCAAAGAAACTCAACTTCACTTTGATGGTTTTCTTGGCTCGTTGAATTTCCTTTAACGCCACAAAAGCCGCGTTGTAATTTTGGTCAGCCGTAATGCCGTCCACCTGAATTTGCTTGACCAACCCTAAGTTGTAAGCGTCCACAGGGGTCAGGCGAGAAATCAAGTTGTAGGGGTTCTTGTGCGTCGCGCTGTAGCGCAAGGTACAAAGCGGGTTCAGGTTATGAATGGCTTGGCGACGAATATCCGTTTCCATGTTTTGCGGTTCATCCACAATCACAATCGGGCGCGAGGCTTGTAAAAACTCGATGGGTTTTCCCTGCTCACGCATCGTGTTGATGATGTTGCTGTCGCTCGCAAAACTGTCAATGTTGATGACCAAAATTTGTAGCGCGTTGGATGCCGCAAAATTACGCAAACCATTACGATTTTTGCTATCCCACACCGTGTAGTTGGCAGGCACACCATATTGCGCCTTCATGTCACGGGCGGTGATTTCCAAGTTTTTTAACGTCCCTTCACGAATAGCAACGCTCGGCACCACAATCACAAACTTACAAAATCCATAGACACGATTGAGTTCATACATCGTGCGAATGTAGGTGTAGGTTTTGCCTGTGCCTGTCTCCATTTCGATCGACAGATTCAGGTCAACGCCCGATGAATCATTAGTGCCTTGGCCTTGGCTTTTGGCCCTTGGGACAAGTGCCGTGGACACCTCTAATTCATTGCTTTGTTGAACTTCTTGAATGTTGATCAAAAACTGTTCTGCCGAAAGTACCAAGCGGTTGCCGATACCCTTCTCACCAAACGCTACGGAGCCAACTTCGCCACGGGTGTTCTCAAACGCATTACCCGCTTGCGGCTGACCTTTAAACACGCTGACCACAGCATTGAGCGCCGCCATTTGATGCGGTGCGTTGTGGTCAAACTTGAATTGCAGCATGCACTGACTCCTTTACACCCACTTTGGGTCCGCTGAAAATGCCACAAAAAATTTTGTGGCGCCTAAATTTAAGAAAACGCGCCACAAAATGGTTTGTGGCGGTTGGCGACTCCACAAACGCGCTAAACAATTTTTCGCCCTTCGGCAAGGTTGAGTAAATGGGGCAAGCGTCGTGTTGCCGTTTAGCACGTGCGCCATCGCATAGCTCACTGCAACCCGCGCAAAGTCTTATGGATGCGGTCTGTTTCATCAAACCCGCAAAATAGCTGACATTCCGATTCAGCAATGTGGCGGCTATAGGAATCAATCGTTTGTGTATTTCGATCAAACAACATGATGGGGACTAAATCCCGATGTAGTCCTTTAAGTTCACGCCAGCGAAAGCCCCACTTTTCCATCGTCCCAACAAGATCATTTTTAGTTTTCAAAATTTGAATGGCTGCCGGCCGTTTTTGTTCCACATAAAAATCAACTGTAATCTTTCGCTCAAGCGTAATGGGCAGTTTGTAATTACGGTGGTGCGGCAACTTGGCATCGTCCAACATCCGCTGTACCGCGCGAGGCGCAACATCTTCTTCAAGCCCGCGGTGCTCATTAAAAAAATCCAACCTTGAAATGGCCACTACGCCTTCGGCAAACACCTGTATGTCATCGGCGGCAAGCGGCCATGACAAATCCCGCGACAAAACTCCTTGTTCTATTTGAAAATAGTGCTCATTGCACAATTTTTTTAGGTGAGATTGCATCGCTTCGGTTTGCAGGTTAAGGCCTTGACCCATCAACCAGTTAAGCGTTTGACCTCTGTCGGTGATGCGCCATGTATTTGGCATGACGCGCTGGAGTTCAAGCACCACTTGCCAGCCATCGGGATAGGACACCGGCATGGTGAATACCATGCCTTGCGGCGTTGTATGCACCTCAAGAATACGGTTCCAAAAGTTGGTTAGGATCGTGCGTAAATCATTGACACCAAAGAGTGCAGGGCTATTCATAGCAGACTCCCTTCTAATGCATTGTCTAGGCTGATATGCCACATCTGGGCGGCCTTTTGAATTAAGTCTAAGAAATCTGTTACCTCAAAATTTGATAGTGGTTGATGGATATTGCTACGTGGGTCGGTGGTGCTGACAGTCGGATCGCACACGTTGAGATGCCATCCTTGCTCAATGCGTTTTTTGAAACGCAAATTATGCCGCGCAACTGGTGTAAATCCAATGCCACGCACCCGCTGGTTCGCCAATAAAAAAGTAGCGTCGTACGTGCTGGGGTCGTTCAAAATAGGTGCCTTACCTAAAAACCGCATATCCAAAAAACCACCTTCGCACAATTGTGGGCGTGTCTCAAAACGTCGCCCCAAACCGCCCTTGTCCGTTTTGTCTATTTCAAGTACAGCCCCTTCGGGCAGTTGTTTGGGTGCATTCAAAATTGGCTTTATCTGCGCTGCAGAATAGGGATATTTCATGAAGAACCTCCTCTTTTCGTCCTTACAACACTTCAAGCGCAATCGCTGCGTCTTGAAGTTGTAGGCCAAAATTGGTCAATGCTTGGCTCTCTACAAAACACTTGTTCAAACACAGAACCTTGACGGGTTTGGTTTTGAGAATGAACGCCAACACATCGTCCGCATTGTTTGCTAAGGTCTCAAAGAACATAGCGACATGCCGACCGCTGTCGGGCGTTGCCATGTAAACCTTGGCACTGCCAACATCGTGGCATTGAATTGGGGTGGTAATGGGTAGTGCCAACTTCAACAACAACTCATACACCATGCTGCCCGCCTCGCTGTCGGGCTTGGTACTGTCAACGTGGTAGTCCATTTGCTCAAACAAGTCGCTCACTTCGGTTACATCGGTGCGCCATTCTTTGAAGTTAGATGGCGCGAGTTTGAAGGCGTTGAAGCCCAAGACTTGCGGCGCGGACGCTTCGGCATCCTCTAATTTTTTTTGTTTGTTGGCTTCTTGGCGTTTGGCCTCTATCTGTTCAATCACCTTTTTAATCCGCGCACGGCCAATGTCGGCAATGGTGCGGTAGCCTGCTTTGTAGGCTTCGCTGTCTTCTTCCAACACCTCGGGCATTTGGACACAGATGAATTGACGGTTACCACCGTCTTCTTCGTTCAACTCTAAAACGGCTTGGGCCGTTGTGCCGCTGCCGGAGAAGAAGTCAAGAATTATGTCGTTCTCTTTTGAGGCTTGTTTACTAAAAAATTTTATTAGATCGATTGGTTTTGGAAAATCAAAAACTTTGTCCTCATTAAATAACGACATTAACTTTTTTGTTGATGTTTCAGTTGAATACCATCGCAATGAACTCGTAATTGCTTTCGTATCATTCAAGTAAGAATCAAAAAATTTTTTTTGTCGTGGTGTGCCGTTTGGAGTTGTAGGAAAAATAATTAACTTCTCACTAACCATTCGCACAATAGACTCTTCTGAAAATGCCCAGTTTCCATAAAATTTATTATTTGTTTTAGGGTCTTTAATTTCAAAAAAATTGTTTTGCTTTCCTGTCGCACGAATACTTTCTGATCGCCAAGCTCCTCTTGCATCTTTATCGGAGTTGTCAAAATCTGATTCATCTCTTTCTAAACCATTGAGGCGGACTAATTCCCCGCATCTACCATAACAAAAAACATACTCATGATTAGACATAACCATGTTTTTTGGTGGAACGCCACGTGCGGCCTGTTTGGTTTCCCATGTGAAAGTGGCAACAAAATTCTCTTCCCCAAAAATCTCATCCATCAACAACTTCAAGTCTGCCGCTTCGTTGTCGTCAATGCTCACAAAAATCACGCCATCATCACGCAGCAAATTGCGGGCAAGAAATAGGCGCGGATACATCATCGACAACCAAACGCTGTGGAATTGCCCGTTTTCTTTTGAGTTCTTTTTCCACAGCGTTTGCTTGTTCACAAAACCCGCTTCATCGGTTTGGCCTGTGCGGGCTTGGTAGTCCTTGAGGGTTTCGCTGTAATCATCGGGATACACAAAACTGTCGTTGCCGGTGTTGTAGGGCGGGTCGATGTAAATCATCTTGACCTTGCCAAAATAGGCTTTTTGCAGGGTGCGTAACACCTCTAGGTTTTCGCCTTCGATATAGAGGTTTTGCGTGGCATCCCAATTCACACTGTTCGCAACATCAGGGCGCAAGGTGGCGGTGGTGCGCTTTTGAATCTCGGCTCTGGCATCGGCTTTGCCGGCCCACGAGAGTTCGTAGTTTTCACGCGAGGAGGCGTTGGCATCGCCCAGCGCGGCACGCAGGCGGTTAAAGTCGATTTTGCCTTCGCTAAAGGTCTCGGGAAAAAGGGCTTTGAGTTGCGCTAGACGTTCTGCATTGATGTCTAGGCTTTGGGCAAGTGTGCTCATTTGGGTTGTTGGGTCTTGTGCTGGGTGTTTGTCGTTTTTTGTCTCGAATTTGTCTAGGCGTTTGACAGCAGGCGTTTTGTCTCGATTGTGTGTGTCTATTTTTTGTCTCTATTACGAGTTTCGATTGTCCTCTGCACGAACGAATTTGCTGTTAAGTCCGGCGCGCAGGGTCTGCGTATCTTCTGCGTATCTTCTGCGTATCTTCTGCGTATCTTCTGCGTATCTTCTGCTTATCCTCTGCATTTTTTCTGCTTATCCTCTGCATTTTTTCTGCTTATCCTCTGCATTTTTTCTGCACAAAAAACGCCTTAAACACTGGTGCGGCTGGCGGGGATCGAACCCACGACCCTTGGCTTCGGAGGCCAATACTCTATCCACTGAGCTACAGCCGCGCACTGAATCGCTACTTAGTCACCACTTAATCACTATTTATAAACCGACGCTATCGGCGACCAAAGAAGCGTTTTTATCTTTGTCCGCCAAAATAAATTCCTGATCCCAGCCCTCTGGCTTTGGCCATTGAATGCCTATCGCCGCGTCATTCCAACGCACACTGCGTTCCGATTGCGGATGCCAGTAAGTCGTCGTTTTGTACAAAAAATCAGCACTGTCAGACAACACCACAAACCCATGCGCAAAACCAGGCGGGACCCACAATTGTCGGTGCGTGTGCGCCGATAACTCAACTCCAACCCATTGCCCAAAACGCGGCGAGTGGCGGCGCACATCCACCGCAACATCAAATACACAACCACTGACCACGCGAACCAATTTGCCTTGCGCTTGCTCCGTTTGATAATGCAAACCGCGCAACACGCCTTGCGCCGAACGCGAATGATTGTCCTGCACAAAATCCACTTGCAGTCCTGTCGCTTGCGCAAACGCATTTTGATTAAAACTTTCAAGAAAAAAACCGCGTTGATCACCAAACACTTTGGGTTCGATGATTAAGACCTCGGGCAGACGCGTTGCTGTGACTTTTAACATAAGGGCACCTCTATCAATTCATTTTTGCGGCGAATTGCTTTGTTGCGCAGTACGCGAAATCCTCACGTACTGTATGTACGCTCCGGTTTCTGTGTGCTGTGCGCCTCGCACTTCATCCGCAAATTCTGTATTTATAAAAGTGCCCATAAGTCCAATCTTGGCAATTAGCAATTAGGCTTCAAATATCCGCGCGACTTCTTCGACTTCAAAAATTTCTAACTGATCGCCTTCGGCGATATCGTTGTAATTTTTCAGTGAAAGACCGCATTCAAACCCTGATTTGACTTCACGCGCATCGTCTTTAAAGCGTTTAAGAGAATCCAATTCGCCCTCCCATGTGACCACGTTATTGCGTAATAAACGCACCCGCGCGCCCCGTTTGACCAAGCCCTCCAAGACATAACAACCGGCGATGACACCGACTTTGCTGACGCGGAATACTTGGCGAATCTCGACCAGTCCCAAAACTGATTCTTTACGTTCTGGCGCCAACATACCGGACAAGGCGCGTTTGACTTCTTCAACCGCGTCATAAATCACGTTGTAATAACGAATATCCACGCCCTGCGCTTCAGCGGCTTTGCGCGCTTGCACTTCGGCGCGGACGTTAAAGCCAATAATCACGGCCTTACTCGCAATCGCCAAATTAACGTCGGATTCGGAAATTCCACCGACCGCGGCATGAACCACTTGAACGCGCACTTCATCGTTCGATAATTTCAACAAAGATTGCGCCAAGGCTTCTTGCGAACCTTGAACGTCGGTTTTGATCACCAAAGGCAAGAACTTCATCCCGCTTTCGCTGTGCGTTCCATCCAACACCGACTCCAATTTTGCCGCTTGTTGTCGCGCCAATTTGACATCACGGAATTTACCTTGACGGAACAAGGCAATCTCGCGCGCTTTACGTTCGTCACTCAATACGATGACCTCTTGACCGGCCACTGGCACATCGCTCAAACCTTGAATTTCAACCGGAATCGAAGGCCCTGCGCTGGTACACGCTTTGCTGTTTTCATCCAACATCGCGCGCACCCGACCGTAAGTCGCGCCGACCAAAACCACGTCGCCACGTTGTAAGGTTCCGCTTTGCACCAACAAAGTCGCCACCGGTCCACGCCCTTTATCCAAGCGCGCTTCAATCACCAAGCCACGCGCGGGCGCGTCCACCGGCGCATTCAATTCCAAGACTTCGGCTTGCAACAATACGTTTTCTAATAACAAATCAAGACCCGTACCGACTTTGGCCGACACGCTAATAAAAGGCACTTCGCCCCCGTATTCCTCAGGCACCACTTGTTCGGCCACCAATTCTTGTTTAACGCGATCCAGATTCGCGTCTGGCTTATCAATTTTATTGATCGCCACCACAATGGGCACGCCGGCCGCACGCGCATGGGCAATCGCTTCTTTGGTTTGCGGCATCACACCATCGTCTGCCGCAACCACCAAAATCACAATATCGGTTGCTTGCGCGCCACGTGCACGCATTGCCGTAAAGGCCTCGTGACCTGGAGTATCCAAAAACGTAATCATGCCACGCGGCGTTTTCACGTGATAAGCGCCAATGTGCTGCGTGATCCCACCGGCTTCTCCCGAAGCTACTTTGGTACGACGAATCGCATCTAACAAAGAGGTTTTACCATGATCGACGTGACCCATTACCGTGACCACAGGGGAACGCGGTAATGATGGGCCAATCACGATATCACTTTCGTGCAAGTGCTCTTCGGGATCGTCAATTTTGGCGGCATGCGCGCGGTGGCCCATTTCCTCAACCAAAATCATGGCAGTTTCCTGATCTAAGACTTGGTTAATCGTCACCATTTGACCCAGGGCCATTAAATGCTTAATTAACTCGGTTGCTTTGACCGACATTTTGTGTGCCAAATCAGCCACTGTCACGGTCTCTGGCACGTTGATGTCGCGCACCACGGCTTCAGGTGGTGCCGCTGGTTCTGCCAATTCTTCATGACGATCATGGCTGCGATCATTGCGGCCTTTGCGTTTAACCGCGCCACGGAAACCAGTTTCTGGTGGGCGCACGCCTTTAACCGGCAGAGTGCGCTTTTTCGCGTTTTCATCTTGCCAAGTCGACGACAGATTTTCTGACTTGACTTGTTTTTTCTCTGACTTGGTATCTTTTTTATCAAGCGTTTTAGTGCCCTCTTTGACCGTCAGCGTTTTTTTATCTTCTTTGGGTTTCACCGGTGTCACCAGCATGGCTTTAATACTGGCCATTTCTTGTTCTGCATTTTTACGCGCGCTATCACGCGCATCGGCACGCTCTTTGGCATGACGGATGCTGATTTGCGCTTCTGATTCGCCGACTTCAACGGCCTCGCTTACCTCAGGTACATTGGCGGTTTCACTGACGACAGCGGCTTGAGCATCCCCATTCACATTTTCTGATGGCGTCGCGCTGGTGGTTTTTTTGCTGGTTTTTGCCGCCAAACGTTCTGCCGCCAGACGTTCTTTTTCTTCTTGGCGAAGGCGTAACTCTTCGGCCTGGCGCGCTAACAAGGCGGTTTGGCGCTCTTGTTCGGCGGCACGTTTTTTGATTTCAACCTCATCAATGATAGGCGTCGCAACTGCCGCAGCCGCCGCAACTACCCCAGCTTTCGACTTGATCGCTTTGTCTGATGCCGCTTTAGCGGCTGCGCTGCCTGGTGCTAACACCACGTGTTTTTTGCGCACTTCCACTTGAATCGTGCGCGACTTTCCAGTGGCATCGGATTGACGAATCTCTGTCGTTTGCGGCTTGCTCACCGTAATTTTTTTACGCGGCGGCGCAACAGATTCATCGCTTTGACCATGATTTTTTTTCAAATACTTTAACAAGTTCGTTTTATCAGCAGTCGTTAATTGATCGCTATCTGTTTTATCGCCGACATCCGCAGCCCTTAACTGCTCAATCAATGTACTGACTGGCATTTTCAGCTCTAGCGCAAATTCACCTACGGTTGTAGCCATTTTCTTCCCCTGTAAACGTTACGGGCGCAATTTGAATTCAAATCGCGCATTGATTCTGTGTTAACTTAAATCAAACTCCATGCGTGCTCTTGAATTTCCTTCGCACGTTTATCGTATTTCGCATCAATTAAATCTTGCTCATCATCTGTTAAATCGTCAAAGCTGTTATCAATCAAGGCTTGCGCACGTTCTAAATCCAGCGCCAAAATCGCACCAAATTCGTCATATGTTAATTGTGCCAATTGCTGCACTGTTTTGATGCCCGCTTGACCCAAGCGCGTCGCAATACTGCGTTCCATCCCGCGCAAATTCATCAATTGCGCATCCAAAGAATCAACCACTTCTTCACTAACAATCGCTTCGGTGACCAGCGCATCGCGCGCGCGAATCCGCAATTCCATCACGGTATCAGCGTCAAAAGCTTCGATCGCCAACATTTCTTCTTCAGCCACATATGCGACTTCTTCTAAATTGGTGTAACCCTCTTCAATCAGAATATCTGCCGCATCTTGATCAACATCCAATTTGCTCATGAACAAAGCGCGAATGCGTTGCTGTTCGTGCCCGTGTTTATTCGAGGCTTCTTCATCGGACAAAATATTCACGCGCCAGCCGGTCAGCTCGGCCGCCAAACGCACGTTTTGACCATTTCGCCCAATCGCCAGAGCCAAATTGTTTTCGTCGGCAACCACATCAACACTATTTTTTTCTTCATCAACCAAAATGGATGAAATATTCGCCGGTGCCAAAGCCGCAATCACATATTGCACCGGATCCTCGTTCCACACTACGATGTCGGCACGTTCGCCTGCGAGTTCGTTCATCACCGCTTGAATCCGCGTACCGCGCACCCCGACGCAAGTGCCAATCGGATCAATTCGTTTGTCGGTCGTAAACACCGCCAACTTGGCACGATTACCCGGATCACGCGCCACGCCTTTAATATGCAATAAACCTTGTTCAATCTCTGGCACTTCGTTGGTAAACAATGCCGCCATAAATTCTGGCGCGGTCCGCGACACGATAATTTGCGTACCGCGTAAGCCTTTTTCAGTGCGCAAAATATAGGCCTTCACGCGATCACCAACACGAAAATTTTCTTTCGGAATCATTTGATCACGCGGTAGGCGTGCTTCCACACGCCCCACCTCTAATAACAAATCGCCGCCACGATCACCACGTTTAACCGTGCCGTTAAATATTTTTTCATCACGCGCTAAAAAATCAACGATGACTTGTTCGCGCTCTGCTTCGCGAATTTTTTGCATGATCACTTGCTTGGCCGCTTGTGCGCCGATACGACTAAAGGGCACCGATTCAATTGCTTCTTCGATGAACTCGTCTACCTGAATATTTTTTTGTAATTCTTGTGCTTCAAACAATAAAATTTCTGCATCCGGATTTTGCAAACCACTTTCATCAGGCACCACTAACCAACGTCGATAAGACTCATAAGTCCCATCGTCATGATTGATCGCCACACGAACTTCCCAACTGGGATCATGATATTTTTTAGTGGCTTGCGCCAATGCTTGTTCGAGTACTGAATAGACAATATCTTTATCCACGTTTTTTTCGCGGGCCAATACGTCGGCAAGTAATAACATTTCACGGTTCATAAACACTCCCTAAAAATCTGATAATTAAGACCATGCTTTACCTATTGGCAGGGTCTGATTTCTTGTAACACTTAATTGTGCTAACACCTAATTTTGACAAAATCTCATTGTGGCAACATCTCGTTCCAGCGCGTCGGAACCACTTAATGATTAACGCTTTTTAAATGGAATTTGTGGCACCAAGCGCGCCGACTCCACTTCACTGATTTCAAATTCAATCGCTTGCTCTTCATCCGTCAACATCAATTGATAACGATCTGTCGCTGACTTGGGCGCATTTGGTACATCTGGCGCGCTTGATACACTGAGCAAAATTCCTTGAAACTTGCGTCGATTGCCCATTTGCGGCGTCGCGATACGAAACTTCAGACTGACTTCGCACCCCATAAAACGCTGGTAATCTCGTGCTGTAAACAAAGGCCGATCAAGACCAGGCGACGAGACTTCTAAACGCGCGTAATCAATATTTTCAACGGGCAAAATAAAACTTAAATGCCGACTGACTTTTTCGCAATCTTCTACCGAAATATGGCGCGGCAGTGCTTCTGGCTCCCATGCAAAATCGATAAAGACACGCAATAAGCCTTGCGGACTGAGCTTGGCATCCACCAGTTCATAACCCAGTGCGGCCAAAGATTGCGTAAGTACAGCGGACAGATTCATGCGCCTGTAACCAAAAATAACGGCAAAAAAAAATGGGCACACTGCCCATTTTCACCTCAACAACCGAACCGATCTGCACCATTGCCAGACCTTATATTTAAGTCGTTTACTGCTGATTCACACTACTGATTCACTTACGATAGCGGGCGTGATTATAGGCGAAACCGTGCCACCTTTTTATTTTTTACCGAATTGCGCGCATTCTGCATTCGCTCAGTTTTTACTCTTTAAATTTGCACTCTTTAAATTTGTATTCGTTCAGGGCACTTCTATAAATACAGAATGTGCGGATGAAGTGCGAGGCGCACAGCACACAGAAACCGGAGCGTACATACAGTACGTGAGGATTTCGCGTACTGCGCAACAAAGCAATTCGCCGCAAAAATGAATTGATAGAA
>JAVKLU010000071.1:0-105476 GCA_031538895.1 Burkholderiaceae bacterium
GCACTTCTATCAATTCATTTTTGCGGCGAATTGCTTTGTTGCGCAGTACGCGAAATCCTCACGTACTGTAGGTACGCTCCGGTTTCTGTGTGCTGTGCGCCTCGCACTTCATCCGCACATTCTGTATTTATAGGAGTGCCCATAAGAAATACAGGATGATTTCAAGTTCACAGTTTTTGGTGTTATCAATCGGTATTTACGAAATGAGCGGCGGTTCATTTTTGTGCGCGTCATGAATCAAGTCATAAGCAAGTTGTTCGGCAATCATTAACACGGGACTGTTGGTATTGCCACTGGTAATAGTTGGCATTACGCTGGCGTCTGCAATACAGAGCCCTTTAATCACCCCGCCTTTGCCATTAAACACGCGCAAGAGACTGTCGACCACGGCCATTGGGTCCTTGGCTGGCCCCATTTTTGCGCTACCGACGGGGTGAAAAATCGTCGTTGCAATATCGCCAATTGCACCGAGCAAATCATCAGAATCTTGTTTGGCTAATCCGGGGCGATATTCAGATGGGGAGTATTTAACGAGTGCGGGTTGTGCCAAAATTTTGCGCGTCACGGCAATCGCGTCCAGCGCAATTTTTTGATCGATTGGTGTTGATAAATAGTTGGGGGCTATCGTTGGCGCATTGCTAAAGTCTGGGCTGTTAATTCGCACCGAACCCCGACTCGTCGGATGTAAATTGCATACGCTCGCGGTCAAAGCGGAGAAACGATCTAAAGGTTCGCCAAACGCCGGCAAGCTTAAAGGTTGAATGTGATATTGCAAATTGGGCCAAACTTGTTGCGGGTCGCTTCGCGTAAAGGCGCACAATTGCGAGGGTGCCATGCTTAATGGGCCGGTTTGTTTCAATGCATATTCCAGCCCAATTTTGAATCGCCCCCAAGGGCTTGCCGCAATGCTGTTGAGTGTTGGCGCGCCTTTAATTTTATAGACGCTTCTAATTTGTAAGTGATCTTGTAAATTGGCGCCGACACCTTGCAGATCAACTTTGGGTGTAATGCCATAGTGACGCAAGAGTTCTGCTGGGCCGATTCCTGACAATTGCAAAATCTGCGGTGTGCCAATACTGCCGCTACAGAGAATCACAGCGCGGCGCGCATGTGTAATGATTTTTTCACGCCCATTCCAGACTTCAACGCCATCGCAGGTGACACTATCCTCAGTGTTCAAGATCAGTTGCGTCACGTGGGCGTGCGTCCACAATTCAAAATTAGGGCGCCCAAAACATTTAGGACGCACAAATGCTTTCGCCGTATTCCAACGAAAACCATTTTTTTGATTGACTTCAAAATAACCAATACCTTCGTTATCACCGCGATTAAAGTCAGCCGTACGGGGAATTCCGGCTTGAACTGCCGCCTCCTCAAAAGCGTTCAAAATATCCCATTGCAGTCGTTGTTTTTCGACGCGCCATTCGCCGCCGGCATTGTGATGCCGCAAGACTTCACCATAAAGCGTTTTATCGTTCAACAGCAGTTCATGCGGCACGCCTTTTGCGCCATGATATTCATTGGCACCGCCGTGGTGGTCTTCGTGCAAAGTAAAAAAATTCAAACAGTTTTTCCAGCGCCAGCGATCGTCGCCAGTGATCTCTGCCCATTGTTCGTAGTCGCGCGCTTGTCCGCGCATATAAAGCATGCCGTTAATGCTAGAGCTGCCGCCTAATATCTTGCCGCGTGGATAGCGAATGCTGCGTTGGTTTAAAGCGGGTTCAAGGGCGGTTTGATAACACCAATCAGTGCGTGGGTTGCCGATACATTTGAGATAGCCAATTGGAATATGAACCCAGTGGTAATCGTCCTTGCCCCCAGCCTCGATCAGTAGAACGCGCTTAGACGCGTCGGCACTTAAACGGTTAGCCAGCAAGCAGCCTGCCGTGCCGGCACCGACGATGATGTAATCAAAAATGAGGTCGTTATTGATAGATGGTTTCATAGAATATGAGGGGCAGTAAAAGAATGTGTGGCTTGAATTAACCAATCACGAAAGTCAATCAAAGCCGTTGATTCTGGGCGTGAATCTGGCGTAATTAAATGATAACCCCAGGTATCAATATAAATATGAGGATGAATGACCACTAATTGTCCGCTGGCAAGCTCTTGTTCGATCAACATGGTTGGAATCAATGCGACGCCCATTTGTAACACAGCGGCTTGCGCCAACATGGTAAAAAGTTCAAAACGCGGCCCCATCATGTCATTGGGATTTTTCACATTGACTTGTTCAAACCACTGCCGCCATTGATAGGGACGGGTAATTTGTTGCAGTAGCGGTAACTGTGCAATCGCACTGGGCGATAATGTTTTTTGTCCTTTTAATAAGGCCGGACTGCACACGGGAAGCGCTTCTTCTAGCATTAAAAAATACGCCTGTGTCCCCGGCCAAGCGCCTTCGCCGTGATAGAGCGCGGCATCAAAGCCCGTGTCGTCAAAAAAGAAAGGTTTGGTCGAGGGTGTAAAGTTAATGGTGATATTGGGGTGTTGCTGTTGAAACTCGGCCAAGCGCGGCAACAACCAACGGGTCGCAAATGTCGGCACAGATGCCAGCTCAATCACCGCGCCTTGTTGGTGGCGCGTCATCACGGACAAAGTATCACGCTCTAATTCGTTTAAACGTAAAGCAATTTGCCTGCTGTAATGCTCACCTGTATCGGTTAAGGTGACGCCCCGACGCGTGCGGCGAAACAAACGAATGCCCAATTGTTGTTCCAATTGTGCGATTTGCCGGCACACGGCGCTTTGACTTAAGTGCAACTCTTGCGCGGCTAAGGTAAAGCTTTGGTGTCGCGCGGCAGATTCAAAAGCGATTAAGGTGGCAGTAGAGGGTATTTGACGGCGCATGGATCGTTTTAAAAATTAAGGTATGCAAGTAATTAAGGATATGCAAACAATTAAGGTATGCAGTTTTTGCATAAGAGGATGCAAAATTATCGTTTGTTTTCACAAACAATGCGTCAGATACTCGCGTCGCTGGTTTGCAAAGTTGTCGTATGACCAGATTGACTAATACAGTACGTCAGTCTTTATACGTTGATTTTTAGTCTCTAAATCAAACGGGGCGTGTAAAGACTGCGTACTGTAAAATTCGCAAGTCACCTTTTCGATCAGAATGCTTATGATATGCTCTAAACGCATATTTTGAATTGCCCGCCCGCTATGTCATCCGCCTTATCTCATTTACGAATTTTGGATTTGTCACGCATTTTGGCGGGACCTTGGGCCAGTCAAATTTTGGGGGATTTGGGGGCTGAAGTCATCAAAGTTGAAAACCCCAATGGTGGTGACGACACGCGCCAATGGGGGCCGCCTTTTATTGATCAGGATGCCGGCGTTCAAATGGCGGCTTATTTTGCGTGCGCCAATCGTAACAAAAAATCCTTGACGCTGAATATCGCTCATGCGCAAGGTCAAGCCTTGTTGCACCGATTGGTCGCGGTCTCGGATGTGTTTATCGAAAACTATAAAGTCAGTGATTTGCAGCGTTATCGTTTGGATTACGAGGCTTTGCGCGCGATCAACCCGCGCTTAATTTATTGTTCGATTACGGGCTTTGGTCAAACGGGCCCACGTGCCACGCAGGCGGGTTACGACTTTATGATTCAAGGCATAGGCGGCTTGATGAGCGTGACAGGTGTCGCGCAAGATCAAGCGGAATCAGAACCTATGAAAGTCGGCGTCGCTTTGGTGGATGTCTTGACCGGTTTGTATTCCAGTAATGCGATTTTGGCGGCGCTCATTGCGCGTGAACAGACTGGCCGCGGGCAGCATATTGATATGGCGCTGTTTGATGTCCAGGTCGCCAGTCTTGCCAACCAGTCTTTAAATTATTTGGTGTCGGGCAATGCGCCCAAACGCATGGGTAACGCGCATCCTAATATTGTCCCGTACCAAGCTTTTGCCACACAAGACGGTAATATGATTTTGGCCGTCGGTAATGACAAGCAATTTGCGCGTTTTTGTGGATTAGCCGGACATGATGAGGTGGCGCAGGATGCGCGTTTTTCAAGCAATACACAAAGGATCAAACACCGCGCAGAATTGATACCAATCTTGAATGTGTGGATGCGCGAACGCACGACCGGAGATTGGTTAGCGCTTTTAGAGCAAGCGCAAATTCCCTGCGGGCCCATCAATACCATTGATCAAGTGTTTGCCGAACCGCAAGCGCAAGCGCGCCAATTACAGCAAGAATTTATCGTGCCCCAATTGGGCAGCGTACCGACTGTCGCTAACCCGATTCGTTTGTCAGATACGCCGACCTCGTATCGTTTGCCACCGCCTCAATTAGGCGAGCACAGCGTCGAAATTTTGCGTGACTTACTGAACTTAAACGCCAAAGAAATCACACAGCTGCAAACGCAAAAGGTAATTTGATTGATTGAAACATTTTCTATTTTTTGAATATTTTTAGGACACAAAAATGACTACTCACTTCATTTGGCAAGACCCCTTGTTATTAGATCAACAGTTAAGCGATGAAGAGCGCATGGTGCGTGATTCAGTGGCGGCGTATTGCGCTGAAAAACTTGCGCCGCGCGTGCAAGAGTCTTTTCGTCATGAATCTACCGATGTGGAAATTTTTCGTGAAATGGGTGAGTTAGGCATGTTGGGCGCGACGATTCCCACGGAATATGGCGGTGCGGATTTGGGCTATGTCGCTTATGGTTTGATTGCGCGCGAAGTGGAACGAATTGATTCGGGCTATCGCTCAATGTTAAGCGTGCAATCTTCGTTAGTGATGTGGCCGATTTTTTGTTTTGGCTCAGAAGAACAAAAACAAAAATATTTACCAGTATTAGCGCGTGGTGAAAAAATCGGCTGCTTTGGTTTGACCGAACCTGATCACGGTTCAGATCCTGGAAGCATGATTACGCGCGCGCGCAAAGTCGCCGGCGGTTATGCGATTAGCGGCAGTAAAACGTGGATTACCAACGCCCCCATTGCCGATGTATTTGTGATTTGGGCCAAAGACGATGCGGGTAAAATTCGCGGTTTTATTTTGGACAAAGGTAGCAAAGGTTTATCTGCGCCCGTTTTGCATGGAAAGATCGGACTGCGAACTTCGATTACGGGTCAAGTGATGATGGATGACGTTTTTTGCCCTGAAGAAAATTGTTTTCCAGATGTGCGTGGCTTGAAAGGGCCTTTTACGTGTTTGAATTCCGCACGCTTTGGCATTTCCTGGGGCGCCTTGGGTGCGGCGGAAGACTGCTGGCTGCGCGCTTTGCAATACGTGTTAGATCGTAAACAATTTGGTCGGCCTTTGGCGGCAAATCAGTTGATTCAAAAAAAATTGGCGGATATGCAGACCGAAATTACTTTGGGATTGCAAGCGTGTTTGCGTTTAGGCCGTTTATTGGAAGACAAAAATGCGGCGCCAGAAATGATTTCGATGTTAAAACGAAATTCGTGTGGTAAGTCTTTGGACATCGCGCGAATGGCACGTGATATGTTGGGCGGTAACGGCATCAGCGATGAGTACGGCGTGATGCGCCACATGGTGAATTTGGAAGTGGTCAATACTTATGAAGGTACGCACGATATTCACGCCCTGATTTTGGGGCGCGCGCAAACCGATATTCAAGCTTTTTTTAATTCTTAAACACTTTTGTAATTAGCGGTTGATCCAATTCTGGCTCTTTGAATTTTCAACTTTTTGGGGTATTCGATGACTTCTTTTTTTGCTCGTTTGTGTTTGGTGCTGTTCGCACTTCCTGCCCTGGTATTAGCTCAGGGGTATGTGGTCAGTTTTTCGTGGGAATCAACCTTTTGCCGTACCCATAGCAAAGACCCGGAATGTCGGGATTTTTCACCGACGCGCTATGACGCTACGAAGCTGTCACTGCATGGTGTTTGGCCGGACCCCTTGGAGTACTGCGGCGTTCCCCGCAGTCAAGTCATATTAGACAAGAATAGTAAGTGGGATCAATTGCCCGAAGTCCCTTTGTCTGATTCGCTTCGTGCGCGTTTGATGCGCGACATGCCAGGTATGGCAAGTCACCTCGAGCGTCATGAATGGATAAAGCATGGCACGTGCACAGGTGCGACTCCCGAGGCCTACTTTCAAAAAGCAGTGGACTTGGCCGACGGTTTGAACGCTACGCCCTTGAGCGTGTTTATTGGGCAGAACCGCAACACCAACTTAAGTGATCTGACAGCACAAGTCAAAGCCAGTTATGGCCCGGCTGCCCTTCCTTCTGTGTTTTTCATATGTCAATCACCCACACTGCGTGTCAAGGGAAAGACAGACGGGACACAACTCTTGAAAGAAATTCGTTTTTATCTCAACACAGACAGCTTGGCAAATTTGACCCTGACTCAGTTCGCCACGCCGCCAAAGTCGCTGCGAGGGGTTTGTGTTGATGGTCAGGTCTCAATTCCTGGTACATCGACCGCGTCAAACTCACCGTAATCTGAAAGTTATTTTACGGTTGGCATAATAAATTCGGCACCAGCATCGATTGATTCAAACCAACGTTGCATCACGCTTTTTTGTTTGGTGTAAAAACGTACGCCTTCAGAGCCATAGGCGTGCATATCGCCGAACAAACTGTTTTTCCAACCGCCAAAACCATGCCAGGCCATCGGTACAGGAATCGGCACGTTGACGCCCACCATGCCGACCTGAACACGGTGCGCGAATTCGCGAGCGATGTTGCCATCACGAGTGAAAATCGAAGTGCCATTACCAAATTCATGCTGGTTGATGATCTCCAAGGCACTGGCAAAATTATCAACGCGAATACATGACAAAACGGGGCCAAAAATTTCTTCACGATGAATTTTCATACCCGGTTTAACGTGGTCAAATAAAGTCCCACCCAACCAGAAACCATTTTCGTGGCCTTTTACTTGATGCCCACGACCATCAACCAGTAGTTTGGCGCCTTCTTTAATGCCAATATCAATGTAGTTCCGAATGCGATCCAGTGCCGCTGCTGTAACGATAGGGCCCATATCAGCATCGGACTCCAAACCATTTTTAATGTTCAAGCTACGTGTTCGTTCGATCAATGCAGGCATTATTTTGTCCGCCACATCACCCACTAAAACCGCCACTGAAATCGCCATGCAACGTTCACCAGCGGAACCGTAAGCCGCGCCTACTAAAGCATCAACAGCTTTATCGAGGTCCGCATCAGGCATCACAATTAAATGATTTTTGGCCCCTCCCAAAGCTTGTACCCGCTTTCCTGCATTCGCGCCGCGTTGATATAGCGAATGCGCAATTGGAGTACTGCCGACAAAGCTGACCGCTTTAACATCAGGGTGTTCGATCAATACGTCCACGGCTTCTTTATCGCCTTGCACCACATTGAAGACACCCTCTGGCAAGCCGGCACGGCGCAAAATATCCGCCATCATCAAACTGGCCGTCGGGTCAATCGGACTGGGTTTTAAAACAAAAGTATTGCCGCAGGCAATGGCCATAGGGAACATCCACATAGGCACCATGACCGGAAAGTTAAACGGTGTAATTCCAGCGACTACGCCCAAAGCCTGACGCATCACCCAATTGTCAATTCCGGTTGACACTTGTTCCGTGAAATCGCCTTTTAACAATTCGGGCGCGCCGGTGGCGTATTCCAAAATTTCGATACCGCGCGTCACTTCGCCTTGCGCATCTGAAAAAACTTTACCGTGTTCGAGCGTAATCGCACCTGCGAGTGCATCACGCTCTTGATTCATGATTTCCAAAGCTTTAAACAAAATGCGCGCGCGACGTAAGGGCGAAGTATTTGACCAACTGGCAAAAGCCGCCTGCGCTGCGGCGACGGCTTTATTCACAGTGTGTGAATCAGCCAGTTGCACTTGTGTTAACACCTCACCCGTTGCCGGATTGGTTACGTTTTGAGTACGCCCACTGGCACTGTAATTTTGGTTATTGATAAAGTGTTCAATCATGATTTTGTAGATTAAAAATGTGTATTTTAGAAGTTAATGAGACAGGTAATCGTGCAAAGAATGGCGCAAAGCCAGCGCAATAGCGGTCGCTTCAGTCGCATCATTTAATGACAGCAGGGAGGCAATTTCACCGCGACAGGTCGCTATAAAAGCGCGGGCTTCGCGAAGAAAAGCGTCTTCAAAACGTTCGTAAAAATTCGCCAAAACCGCATGACGAACGCCGTTTTGATCTGACAATACCACGCGATCCTTACTGGCGTCGTGCCCGATCACGAGCTTGCCCTCAGTGCCGATAATTTCGGTACTGGTTTCGTGACCGTGCGCCATTGTTCGACTGGCGTACAGCAAGGCGTGAGCATGATTGTTAAAAATTACCGTGCCATAGGCATTGTCAACGTCTTGATATTGCGCCAAATCAGGATGACGCACATTGTGTCCACTGGCAAATACTTGTGCCATTTTGGGCGCTGCTGCGGGTGTTGATGTCGAATGAGTTAAAAACCAACGCGCCAAATCAATATCGTGCACGCTACAGTCTAAAAATATGCCCCCTGAAAATTGTGCGAAGGGTACAAAAAATCCACTCGGGTCGTATTGATCGGTGGTTTGTGAGCGCACTAAAAACGGCGTTCCAATATCTCCGCGCAATACCGATTGCATCGCATTTTGATAACTAAAATCAAAGCGTCGAACAAAACCTACCATGGCAACTTGTTGAGAATGCTGCGCTGCAACGCTTTCTACCGCTTGACATTCTTGAACCGTAAAGGCCAAAGGTTTTTCAACCAAAACATGGTGGCCTGCTTGCAAAGCCTGTATGGTTTGTTGTGCATGTAAATATGAGGGCGTGGTAATCACGACGGCATCAATATCACGGGTCAAAAAATCTTCAAACGAGCACGTGATTTGAGCGTCGTTTAATCTCAGAACGCGACGTGCATAGTCGGCTTCAGCATCACTGGCAACACATGCGACTGAAACCTGAGTTTCGGCCATGCGGTGGGCAAAATTTTCAGCATGTCGCTGTCCCATGCGCCCCAAACCGGCAATGCCAATGCGAAAGTTAGCCATGATGTTTTTATAAAGTGACCGGTAAGCCGCTGGCGTAAGACTGTGCGGCGGCGTCAGACAGTTTTTGTGCCGCAACGCCATCTTCAATTGTCGTAACGATTTTTCCACCACCTTGCAAGGCACTGAAAAAACTCTCGAGTTCTAATCGATAAGCATCTTTATAGCGTTGCAAGAAAAAATTTTCTGGACCATCGTGACTAATGCCAGTGACGGTAGAGGCGACTACTTCACTGGGTTTGTGGTTATGGCACGCTAACATGCCTTTGCTGCCTAAAACTTCAAAGCGCTGGTCATAACCATACGCCGCACGGCGACTGGTGTTGATTAAACACAATTTACCTGAACGAGTTTTGAGCGTAACGGCAGCACTGTCAATATCACCGGCTTCGGCAACAAGCGCTTCGGTTAAACACGATCCCATCGCCATTATGCTCGTTGCTTCATCACCCAAAATCCAGCGGAACACATCAAAATCATGAATCAACATATCGCGAAAAATTCCACCTGAATTTTTAATGTAATCCGAAGGCGGGGCACCTGGATCGCGGCTGGTGATGACTAACATTTCCGCGACGCCTATTTCTCCGGCGTCTAGACGTTTTTTAGCAGTATTAAAAGTGGGATCAAAACGGCGCTGAAATCCAATCATGCAGGCGACATTGGCGGCTTTAACGACTTGCGCACAGGCTTGGGCGCGAGCGACGCTTAAATCAACAGGTTTTTCACAAAAAATATGTTTGCCCGCGCGAGCGCTTTGTTCGATCAATTCGCTGTGCAAGTTTGTTGGCGCGCAAATTAATACGGAATCAATACTCTTGTCAGCAAAAATTTCTGCCGGCGTTTTGACCGCGCAGGACAAAGTATTGGCTAATTTTTGTGCGGCATCCGGAATCGCATCATAAATTGCAACCAATTCAACACCCGCTAATTTAGCGGCGTTGCCCGCATGAATTGAACCAATACGTCCAGCGCCTAGTACTGCAGTTTTCATACACACTCCTTAAATTTAAGTAATCGATTTATCGTGAATTTCGAATATTTTTATTGCCTTATCTTCCTACCAAAATCCTGCTACATTATTTAAGTCGATTGACTTTCAACCAGTTGGCTTTGATATGCCAGCGCCATGAACAGAGCTTGTGCCATGCTCATCGTATTGGTCAAGGAACGAAAACCAAACGAGGCACTTTCTTGGATCACTAAACTGACTTTGGACAGTCGTGCCAAAGGACTTAGTGCTGAATCGGTCATGGCCAAAATATGCGCGCCATAATCTTGAGCGTCTTGCGCCATCGCCAGGGTTTCTGTGGCATACGGCGCAAACGAAATCGCGATCAAAGCATCTTTTTTTTTCATGGAGTTCATTTGTTCTTTTTGCATAAAGCCAACACCGTTGAGCCAATGAATCGTTTTATTGGTGTGGCGTAACAAATACGCCAAATAAGCACCTACAGCCAGAGAGCGGCGTGAAGATGCAATCCAAATCGTATCAGCGTCTTTCAAATATTTCACAAAATTGATGAAATCACGATCGACAAATTGTGAGGCTAGGTTTGACAAGCCGTTTTGCGTATCAGCAATCACGGACAGTGCAATATCGCTGGGACTGAGATTTTTGCCTGCCGCACTGCCCCCCTGTTGCGCTTGTGTGATGAATTCATTAATTCGGTCGTTGTAGTTAATCGGCGCGGCTAAACGATCGGCGGCACCGTTACGAAAAATCGCTTGCATGGCACTAAATCCGCTAAAACCAAATGTTTTGGCAAATCGAATAATGCTGGATGGTTGAACCTCGCACGCCAAGGCAATATCGCGCACACCTTCCAGAGCCAAATGATCACCCCGATTTGCTACGTAATCAGCGATTCGCTTTAGTTGGACGCTCAATTGATCGTATTGCATAGCAATCTGTTCAATTAGGCGATTGACGTTATCGGGCGGGGAAATTAGTTTAATCATATAAAAAATCAGCTTGCTTCAATAGGAAGGAATTATAAAGTGAATTATAGAATTTTTGTTCTATTTAAAATAATTATTGAAAAAAAATTCAAATTGCTTTATGATGCAAACATTCGAATACAAAAATAAAGAGACATGTAATGGCCGTGCTGCTTCAAATAGGGCTCTAAATTGTTTTGTTGATCGCGCTTGGGCCCGCTTTATGAGCACTTTATGAGCACGTTTTCGGTTCGATTACTTATTCTAGAACGCCCGTTGTATACGCTTGCTGCGTTTATATAGGGTTAGTAGATATATGTAGGAACAGAGTGCCTAAGCGAACTCAGCATGATTGAGTTCTTAAGAGACCAATTTTTTTATATTGATTAACTGCTTATGACGGACGATTTTTTCTTACGCAATAAAAATACCCACGCGATTATTACAGGCGGCACCCAAGGACTGGGTTTAGCCGTGGCGAAACGTTTGGCGCGTGAAGGCTCTAATTCAATTGTGATTACGGGGCGTCGCCCTGAATTAGCTCCGGATGCTTGTGCTCAAGTGCGCGATCTGATGAGTGCATCTGATGCAAAATGTATTTACATTCAAGCCGACGTATCTAAAGTCGAAGATTGTTTTCGTTTGGTTGACAGTGCGATTGAGCAGTTGGCTGGCGTTAATTCCCTTGTCAATTCCGCGGCGATTACTGACCGTGGTTCTTTATTAGACAGTACGCCCGAAATGTGGCAAGTGCAATTTGATACCAATGTGCGCGGCCCGTTCTTCTTGATGCAGCGCCTCGTTGCCGATTGGTTAAAAAATCAAACTGCGGGAAGCATTGTCAATGTTTTGTCGCAGTCGGCGCATTGTGGGCAAGATTTTTTAGTGCCTTATTCCTCGTCTAAAGCTGCGTTAGCAAATCTCACCAAAAACGTTGCTAATTCTTATATGCGTCAAAAAGTGCGCTGCAACGGAATTATGTTGGGTTGGATGGATACCCCAGGTGAAGCCGTCGTACAAAAAAAATTTCATCACGTCAAAGACGATTGGTTGGCGCAAGCTGAAGCCAGTCGACCTATGGGGCAATTAGTCAAACCCGATCAAGTCGCCAGCCTAATTGCCTATTTGGTCAGCCCGGAATCTGGTGTTATGACAGGCGCTTTGGTGGATTATGACCAAGCGGTGTTGGGTGCATCGAATTAACCGGTGTCAATATTGAGTGATTGATGGAGTCAAATTTTGAGGCGCAGATCAGATTATCGGTTTGTGTTTTGAATCTAAACAGTGTTTTATACACTGTGTTTTAACCAACCGCAGGGTAATTTTTAAGGAGATTTTATGAAAAAATTGATATTAGTAGCGAGTATTGCAAGTGCTTTAATTGCTCCAACCGTACAGGCAGAAACCAAAATTGGTTTGGCGATGGCGCAATTGGATACTTTTTTAACGATTCTCAAAAACGGCACGGTTAGTAGCGCCACAAAACTCGGCGCGGCTATTCAGGTTGAGGATGCGCAAGCTGATGTAGCTAAACAATTAAGTCAAATTCAAAATTTGATTGCGCAAAAAGTAGATGCGATTATTGTTAATCCTGTTGATACTGATGCAACGCCAAAAATCACGAAATTGGTGACTGATGCTGGAATTCCATTGGTATATGTCAACCGTAAGCCAGTTGATTTTGATAAATTACCCGCTTCTGTTGCTTTTGTTGCTTCAGATGAAAAAGTATCTGGTACGGTGCAAGCGCAAGAAGTCTGTCGTGTACTAAAAGGCAAGGGTACTATTGTGTTGTTGATGGGCGAGTTATCCAATGAAGCTGCACGTACGCGCACTCAAGACGTTGAAGATGTGGTCAAAACAGCTGACTGCAAAGGAATCAAAATTGCAGACAAACGTGAAGGCAAATGGGACCGTACGCAAGCACAAGATATCACTACAAATTGGTTGTCGTCTGGCTTGAAATTTGATGCAGTGATTGCTAATAATGATGAAATGGCTTTGGGTGCAATCAACGCGTTGAAAGCTTCAGGCAAGTGGGCTAAAAACTATATGGTGGCAGGTATTGATGCGACGCCGGATGCCCTAGCATCGATGAAAGCAGGCGATTTAAAAGTCACTGTTTTTCAAAATGCTGCTGGTCAAGGTAGCGGCGCTGTTGAAGCCGCGATGAAACTCATCAAAAAACAAAAGGTTGAACGTTTTGTCAACGTGCCTTTTGAATTAGTAACTCCCCAAAATCTGAGTAAATATTCAGGTAAAAATTAAACTCAGATTTTAAATTTACTCGGCCAGTGTCGTACATCGACGCTGGTCGGGTGATTTTTCATGCAGTTATTCATCGTGGGTTTGCTTTGCAATTGAGATTTTGAACTGTAAGGTTTAAAGTTTGGTTGTGATTTTGTCAAAAAGGATAGTGGCATGAATCACTCGACAGAATATTCTTTACCCAAATTAGCTGATCAGAAATTTTTACTTGAAGTTAAAGAAATTTCTAAAGTTTTCCCTGGCGTTTTGGCGCTGGATAAAGTGTCTTTCTCACTAAAAGCAGGCAGCGTACACGCGTTAATGGGCGAAAACGGTGCTGGGAAATCAACTTTGATGAAAGTAATCGCTGGAATTTACGCTCCCGATCACGGTAGTTTATTTTTAAACGGGCAGGCGATTACCTTGCATTCACCGCTAGGAGCCTTGAAAAAAGGCATTGCCATGATTCACCAAGAATTAAATTTGATGCCACATATGACGGTGGCAGAAAACGTATGGATTACACGGGAACCCACCAACAGGTTTGGTTTTATTGACCATCGTGCATTACGACAAAAAACCTTAGATTTATTTGCCGATCTTGATATTGAAATTGATCCAGATATCGAAATTCAAAAATTAACCGTCGCCAATCGACAAATGGTCGAAATTGCCAAAGCGGTATCGTGGAATTCCGATATTTTGATCATGGATGAACCTACTTCTGCGCTGACCGAAAAAGAAGTTGAGCGTCTGTTTGCAATTGTGAATCGTTTGCGTGAGCAAGGTAAAGGCATTATTTACATTACCCACAAAATGAATGAGTTAGCGATGATTGCTGACGAGCTTTCGATTTTTCGTGATGGTAAGTATTTTGGAACTTACGACGCACGAAAAATATCTCGCGATGAAATTATTCATATGATGGTCGGTCGTGAAGTGGGTCAAATGTTTCCTAAAGTCGAAGTGCCGATTGGTGATGTCGTGCTGTCAGTGCGCAACCTGGAATTAGACGGCGTATTTAAAAACATATCGTTTGATATCCACTCGGGTGAAATTTTAGGTTTGGCCGGTTTGGTTGGGGCAGGGCGCTCCAATGTCGCTGAAACTTTATTTGGCGTGACACCGCCTTCGCGTGGTGAAATTCGTATTCGTGGTCAAGTGCGACATATCGATTCACCTGCCCAGGCATTGGCCGCTGGGATGGCTTTTTTGACTGAAGATCGCAAAGAAACAGGGTGTTTTTTAACGCTCAATTTGCAAGACAACATGGACACAGCGGTATTGAACAATCAGTACACCGATTATGGTTTTGTGCGTCGTAAAAAACTCAGCGAGGATTGCAACAAGATGGCCAAACGTTTACGCGTTAAGAGTCCATCCTTATTTGAGTTGATGCAAAACTTGTCTGGCGGCAATCAACAAAAAGTATTGGTGGGGAGATGGTTGCTGACGGCGCCAGGAATTTTGCTATTAGATGAGCCAACGCGCGGTATCGATGTGGGCGCCAAAGCCGAAATTCATCGTTTGGTTGGCGAATTAGCAAAACAGGGCGTTGCGATTTTGATGATTTCATCGGAAATGCCTGAAGTTTTAGGAATGAGTGACCGTGTCATGGTGATGCATGAAGGGCGTGTAACAGGAATCTTGTCTAGAAAAGACGCAACGCAAGTCGCCGTGATGCAATTAGCCTCAGGCCAAGCCTTGACGGTGCATTGATTTTTTTTTGTGAAATTGTCTAAGCGGAGAGCAAAATGAATTCAAAATCAGTAACGGCAAGCCGTGCTGGGCGTTTCAAAGTGCCCGCCGAAGCCAGAATTTTGTTGATCTTAATCGGAATTGCTTTATTTTTTGAAGCACTGGGTTGGCACATCAACAACCAAAGTTTTATCTTGAATTGGGAGCGTTTACAGATCATTGTGTTGCAAGTGTCAGTAATCGGCATTATTGCGATAGGTGTCAATTTAGTAATTATTACCAGCGGGATTGATTTATCTTCAGGATCCGTAGTTGCCGCCGCGGCAGTGGTTGCCGCATCGCTCGCCCAGGTGTCAGGTTTTGCTCGCGCCGTATACCCATCACTGACCGATTTGCCGGCGATTTGGCCGATCTTGGCGGGGATAGTGGTTGGTTTGATGGTCGGTTTAATTAATGGCTCTTTAATTGCCTATACCGCAATACCGCCCTTCATCGCAACTTTAGGAACGATGGTTGCAGCGCGTGGTTTTGCAAAATGGTTTACTGGCGGAATGCCCGTCAGTATGTTGAGCGATGACTTTGCTTTTATTGGTTCAGGAGCTAATCCGGTGTATGTTTTTTTAGTCATCGCACTGATTTTTCATATTGTGTTGCGCTACACCCGTTTTGGTAAATTTACTTATGCAATTGGCGCCAACCGTCAAGCGGCTTTGGTTTCAGGAATCAACGTTAAACGACATTTAATTTGGATTTATTGCATTGCTGGCTTGTTAAGCGGATTAGCCGGAGTGGTAACTTCAGCGCGCGCAATTTCAGGGCAATCTGGAATGGGAGTAATGTACGAATTGGATGCGATTGCGGCAGTGGTCATCGGCGGCACCTCTTTAGTGGGCGGCGTTGGACGAGTGACGGGGACTGTAATCGGTGTTTTGATTTTGGGTGTGATGATGTCAGGCTTTACCTTTATTCGGATTGATGCCTATTACCAAGAAATGGTGAAGGGCGCGATTATTGTGATTGCAGTGGTCGCTGATCAATATCGACAAAAAAAACGCGGCGCGTAAATACATTGATGATTTATTTACGCGATTGACGGACTCGATTCATCATGTCTATTCATGCTCCTATTGTTATTGTTGGTGCTGGTCACGCAGGGGCCACTCTTGCGCGTGATTTGGCTCTGCACGGCATAAGTCCGGTTGTGTTAATCGGAGACGAAGCTCAAGTTCCGTATGAACGGCCCAGTCTTTCAAAAAATTTTTTGAGTCATGCTGATGCAGTGCCGATCAATGTCTGGTCAAGTACCCCCCAAATTCCTCTAGGCATTGAATGGCGAAATCAAAGTCGCGTCACGCGTGTCAATCGAGCTGCAAAAACGATACAAGTAATCAGTCTTTCATCTGATCTTTCATCAGATAGCGAATCCAAAGAAGAAGTCATCGCTTACCGTTATTTGGTATTAGCGACAGGAGGGCGGTCACGGCAGTTAAATCTTTCAGAGATGGCTTCTGGGATCAATAAATTAACCCAACAAAAAATTCACAGCTTGCGTTCTGTCGCTGATGCACAAGCGATTCGTCATTCAATGCGTGTAGGGCAAAAATGGTTAATCATAGGCGCGGGGTTTATCGGTTTGGAAGTCGCTGCAACACTCACTATTTTTGGAGTTTCAGTGACGGTATTGGAATCAGGCAATCGTGTTTTAGGACGTGTTCCCAATTTGAAATTGACGCAGGCTGTCGCACAAATCCATCAACAAAAAGGCGTTAAGTTAGTGTGCGATATGAATTTAGAGGATTTATCGTGGAATGCTGAAACAAACTCTTTTAGGGTGCGTTATTGCGATACTAAAAAACTGCTGCAACATGGAGATAAGCAGGTATCTCAAATTGAATTTTTTGATCATGTTTTGGTCGGTATCGGCATACAAGCCAATAGTGAATTAGCCAAAGATGCCGCACTTGAGATGCAACAAAATTTTATCGTGGTTGATCCGTATTTATGCAGCAGTGATCCTAATATCTTCGCGATTGGTGATGTGACGTCGTTTGTTGATGAAAATCAGGCTGCCGTGACGCACCGTGAAACGTGGCACAACGCAAAAACACAGGCTGAGTTTTTAGCGCAGCATTTAAGCGTTTTGATGCAAAAAGGAGTCAAGGAAAAACCGTATGAAGTGATTCCGTGGTTTTGGTCAGATCAATTTGAATATTCGATTCAAGTGATGGGTTATCCCAACCAGGCCACGCAAAAATACAGCCGTATTGATGTAAACATGGCAGATACCACGGTGCTCAATGTGAACAGTTTTATTGATTTTGGAGTGACCGAGGATCGGCGCGTGGTCAGCGTAGAAACCTTGAACACGCCATCGCAAGGGAGGGACGCAAAATTGGCGATGCGGGTGTTAGAGAAGAGCCTGATTCAGGGAGCCTGTTTTACGCCAGAAGAGTTGCAAAGCGCACCGCTAAAAAATTTGTTACGAGAAAAGTCATGAGTACGCGTATAGGTGTGAATCTGGATGGTGTGTTGGTACATGATGATTGTGCGCAGCTCACCCCGCACGCGGAGTGTGAGTGGGTTAAAAACTCGGGTGTTTTTGATTACATTGAAAAAAACTTAGCGCATGGCGAAGAGACTCTGCAAGGCTTTTCCTCCTACGCAAGCGCCGTACAAGCGCAAGGATTGTGTTATGAAGTGATGGGAGGGATTTATCGCGTGGGTGAGTCTGATGCGCGTTGGCGCGAGGGTCTGGTATTAGCGCAAGATCAAGGCGCGCAATTATTTAATTGCCAAATATTTTCACATCACGCCGACGGACATTGCTTGAGCGCGCGCGAGGTCGCTGACTTCTTCTGCATGATGTTGGAGTTGGGGCACAAGGTGAATTGCTTGCCCAGCTTTGAAGTGCACGTCGATATGTGGAGCGAACGCTTTAATGAAGTGTCCAAAGTCGGCGAACTGTTGGCGCGACGGGGCGTTGATTTGCGGCTCACCTTAGATTTGGCGCATTTGCTATTCAAATTGGGTAATCCAGCTGAGTTGATGAAAAGTGGAATTGAGCCATCGCTTGCGTATGAGTTATTGCATCCAGAGAGCTCTGGCGCGTTATTTAAAGAGTGGTTGAGAAATGGCTGGGTCGTGCACGCACACGCCCGCTCGGTCGCGTCTCCTGGCCCAATGAATCAGGCGATGAAACAAGCTAATGGTGACGCAGGGCGAGGAATTCAATATCCGTTCATTGCGCCTAATCACGAAACCGATTTTCATCAAATATGGCGCACCGATGCGATTGAGATTTGGCGTCAAGCAATCATGTTTTTAGCAAAAGACGGGTCAATCTGTCCGCTGACAAATACCCTGCCACGAATCAGTAGTGAATTCTTGCCCTTTGCTGACTATGGTGGTGGTGCGCGTTACGATATTTTTTCGAACAACCTTGCGTGTGCGCAATGGTTAAGAGCAGTTTTTAACTAATGTTTTTACAAAAAAATTTACAAAATGTCTGATTACAAATTAAGCGATGTCGCGACTGAACGAGCGCGCCAAAATGGCTGGGTCAACGCGCAATGGTTCAAGCCCGATGTATCGCGCCCGATGCTCAAAAATCTAATGCAAAGAAATAATAAAAACGCACTACGTGATACTGCTTTGTGGCTGATTCTGTTGATCGCAAGTGGCACTTTAATGGCCTATTGTTGGCTCACGATGTCAAATTGGGTATGGCTGTGGCTGTTTATTTACAGTGCTTTGTATGGGGGAAGTTCAGATTCGCGCTGGCATGAATTTGGCCATGGGACACCCTTTAAAGATTCGCGCATCAATCCCATTTTGTATCAATTGGCTGCTTTTATGGTGTTGCGCCGCCCAACTCGATGGCGCTGGAGTCACGCGCGTCATCATAGCGAAACCTTAATTCGCGGATGCGATCCAGAAATCGCGTTACCAGTGCCACCGGTGTGGTGGCATCTCGTTTTGAATCTATTGGCATTGCACTCAGGAACACACGAAATTAAAGAAGTCTTGCGTAATGCAATGGGCAAAATTAATAAGGAAGAACAAAGTTTTATTCCTAAAATGGAATGGTCAAAAGTCATTCGCGAGGCGCGTGTTTGGTTGTGTATTTGGTTGCTTGTCGGTGCCTTGGTTTATCTCACACAATCTTGGATTCCAATTTTATTGATCGGCACCCCGTCTTTTTTAGGCGCGTGGCTGTATACCTTTTTTGGTCTGACTCAGCACGCAGGTATGCCTGAAAATGTTTTAGATCATCGTAAAAATTGTCGCACGGTGATGATGAATCCGGTCTTTCGATTTTTGTACTGGAATATGAATTATCACTTGGAGCACCATTTATTTCCGATGGTGCCATATCACGCTTTACCGCGTTTGCACACAGTGATTGCCACCCAAAGCCCGACACCCTATACCAGTATCTGGGCGGCGTATCGTGAAATTATCCCAACGGTTTGGCGGCAAGGTCGCGAACCGAATTACGCGGTGACGCGATTTTTACCCGTAGTAAAGATTACCGATCAGCAATAAAGATGAAGAAACAGTTTTTATCCAGATGAATACTTTTATAAATTGATTTTTGCGACGAGTTGAAATGAACGACTTAAGAAGCGAACGACTTAAACATTAAAAAAATTACTTATGAACCAAAAAATTTCAGTGTGTGCTTTGAATGATATTGATGATGAAGATGTTCGGCGTTTTGATCATGCCGGAAAAACGTATGCGATTTACCGCTTGAATAATCAGGTTTATGCAACCGATGGCCTGTGTACGCATGAGCAAGTACATTTGGCCGATGGTTTGTTAATGGACTTTGTGATCGAGTGCTCTAAACACAACGGCCGTTTTGATATTCGTGATGGCAAAGCGCTTTGCGCCCCCGTATGCGTGAATTTGACGTGTTATCCCTGTTGGGTCGAAGAAGGGCAAATTTTGATTGAGTTAACTCAATAATTTTTAATGGCGGTATTTATTTAGTAAAGGTATTTATTTAAATGGTAACTATGTTGAATTTTCCGACTAATCGTAAATTTGATCTCGCATGTTTAGGGCGATTGGCGGTGGATTTATACGCCCAGCAATTGGGTTGCGCATTGGAAGATGTGAGCTCGTTTGCTAAGTATTTAGGCGGATCTTCAGCCAATATCGCATTTGGTGCAGCGCGCTTGGGAATTCGTTCAGCGATGATTTCACGCGTAGGCGACGAACAAATGGGGCGTTTTTTGCTACAACAATTACGTCAAGAAAATTGCGATGTCTCGCAAGTACAAATCGATCCGCAGCGTTTGACCGGTTTGGTGCTACTGGGACTTAAAGATCAAAATACTTTTCCTTTGTTGTTCTATCGTGAAAACTGCGCCGACATGGCCTTGGACGCTAATGCGATTGATGAATCCTTTATCCAACAATGCCGCGCCTTGTTAGTTACCGGCACGCACTTATCAACGCCGACGGTATTAAACGCATCGAAACAGGCCTTGGTATTTGCCAAAAAACATGATGTCATTCGAGTCTTAGATATTGATTATCGACCGGTTTTGTGGGGCTTGACCAAACGTGGTGATGGCGAAAATCGTTTTGTCGATAACGCTAAAGTGACGCATGATTTGCAGCAGCAATTGGACTGCTTTGAGTTGATTATTGGTACTGAAGAAGAGTTTCAAATAGCAGGTGGTCATGCCAATGACTGCGTCGCGTCTTTGCGTGCCGTGCGCACATGTACGAATGCGGTTTTAGTGTTAAAACGCGGCGCCTTGGGCTGTTCGATTTTCCCTGATCAAATTCCAGATGTTTTGGATGATGCTTTGACAATACTGGGTGAAAAAATCGAAGTTTTAAATGTGTTGGGGGCAGGGGATGCTTTTGCGGCAGGTTTGTTAAGCAGTTTATTGCAGGGCAAATCTTGGCAAGAATCTGCAGAGGTGGCCAATGCTTGCGGGGCGATTGTGGTTTCGCGTCACGCGTGCGCACCAGCGATGCCGACACCAGATGAATTAATGCATTGGTTTTCGGGCAATCGTCATGTGAAACCCGATCAAGATCGTCACTTGGCGCACTTGCATCGTGTCAGTGCCGCGCGTCCAGAGTGGCCCAAAAAATCACTCCATAAAGATGCGGCATTGTTTGTTTTGGCGTTCGATCATCGAATTCAATTTTTTCAATTAGCGCAAAGTTTGGGCAAAACTGAAGTTGACGTGATCGCATTTAAGAAAGTGCTGTTTGAGGCCGTTTGGCAACTTTCAAAACAACCCGAATTAGCAGGACAAATTGGTATTTTGGCCGATGATCAATATGGCCAATATGCGCTACAACATGCTACAGGGCAAGGGTGGTGGATTGGCCGTCCGGTTGAACGTCCAGGGTCTTATCCTTTGGAGTTTGACAATGATTTATCTGTGGCGACGCAATTGATTCATTGGCCCAAAGAACATGTGGTCAAATGTTTGGTGTTCTATCACCCTGATGATGCTCCGAGCATCCGCGCTCATCAAGAAGCGCGTTTGCTGGAGTTATGGCGCGCTACGCGTATCAGCGGGCATGAGTTGTTGTTGGAGATTATTCCGCCAAAATCAATCAATTCGTGTTCACTTGAAGATGTGGTATTGCGCAGCATGACGCGTTTTTATAACTTAGGCTTAAAGCCGGAGTGGTGGAAATTACCGCTGATGGAAGCAGACAATTGGCGGCGTTTGAATCAGCTAATCCAGACCCGCGATCCGTGGTGTCGTGGCATGGTGGTGTTGGGATTGAATCAAACCATTGCGCAATTATGCGAAGGTTTTTCTAAAGCAGATGCGCCTTTAATCAAAGGCTTCATGATTGGTCGTTCGATCTGGCACGATCCTGCACGGGCCTGGTTGAGTCAAGAAATTACCGATGCACAAGCCATTGAGCAAATCAAAAAAAATTTTTTATATTTAGTCGATGCTTGGCACAACAGATGATTGCTTCTTAAGCCGATTTTTATTCTTATTATTTTATTCTTATGACTACTGTTCGCTTAACTACTGCCCAAGCGGTGACGCGCTACCTGTGCGCTTTATCGATTGCAGATGATGATGCTCACAATTCCACCACTGTACCTTTTGTCAATGGCGTGTGGGCTATCTTCGGTCATGGCAATGTGGCAGGCTTAGGTGAAGCTTTATGGCAAACGAAAGATCGTTTACCTGTGCTGCGTGCGCATAACGAACAAGCAATGGCGCACAGTGCTATTGCTTACGCCAAATCGCATTTTCGGCGGCGCATCATGGCGGTTACAACCTCGATTGGGCCGGGCGCAACGAATTTAGTGACTGCAGCTGCACTGGCGCACGTCAATCGCATTCCGGTGTTGTTTTTACCAGGTGATGTGTTTTCCAGTCGTATGCCTGATCCAGTCCTGCAGCAATTAGAGTCGAATGAATCTGGCGATATTTCGGTGAACGATTGCTTGCGTCCGGTATCGCGTTATTTTGATCGAATTACGCGCCCCGAACAGTTGTTAAATGCACTGCCGCGCGCGATTTCAGTGTTAACTGATCCCGCACAATGTGGTCCGGTCACGCTGGCTTTGCCGCAAGACGTTCAATGTATGGCGTATGATTTTCCAGTGTCGTTTTTCACGCCAAGAGTCTTATGTATTGCGCGTCCGCAAGCTGATCAAGCTCAATTACAGGATGCCGTAAGTGTCATCAAAACGGCCAAAAAACCAATCATTATTTCCGGCGGCGGCGTCTTGTATTCACATGCCGGCGCGACGCTTGCACAATGGGCCAGTGATTTTGGCGTCGGCGTGACAGAAACTCAAGCGGGTAAAAGTTCATTGTCGTGGCAACATCCCTACAACTTGGGCGCAATCGGTGTAACGGGATCACCCTACGCCAATCAAAGCGTGCAAGAGGCCGATTTGATTATTGCGCTGGGGACACGCCTGCAAGATTTCACGACGGGTTCAAATATTTTATTTGGAGGCAAAAAAATTATCAGCATTAACGTGCAAATGATGGATGCTTTTAAGCAAAATGCTTTTCCCGTGGTTGCTGATGTGCAAGTCAGTTTGAATGCAATTCATCAATCTTTACGCGAGGCCAATTGGCAGGCTGATCGCGCATGGCAAACTTTGATAAAAAACAATGCACAACAATGGCGCGATCAGGTTAACCAGATTACGCAAGACCCTAAGATAACGAATCCTAAAACCCAGGGTTTGCCATATGACGCGCATGTCATCGGCGCGGTGCGTGATTCTAAAACGGATAAGGCGATTCGCGATATCGTGGTGTGTGCGGCGGGGACTTTGCCTGCCGAGTTGCATAAATTATGGCGTGCCGATCACGCTGGAGATTATCATGTGGAATACGGTTACTCCTGCATGGGTTATGAAATTGCGGCGGGTGTTGGTATCAAATACGCGCATCCAGAGGCGACTGTGATTGTGATGGTCGGTGATGGTTCGTATTTGATGATGAATTCAGAAATTGCGACCTCGGTGATGTTAGGATTGCCCATTCTTATTGTGGTGCAAGACAATCGTGGCTATGGCTGTATTAACCGCTTGCAAGGCGCGACAGGCAGCGCCAACTACAACAATTTATTAACGCATTGCGTATCCGAAAAAGGCGTTGATGTGATGATTGATTTTGTCGCTCATGCGCGCAGCTTGGGCGCGTATGCAGAAAAAATTTCGAATATCGCGCATATGAAAACTGCGATGGTGGCGGCGCGTCAACGTGGCGTGACCAGCGTTTTGGTGATTGACACCACTCCACACCAAACAACCGAAACGGGTGGGGCGTGGTGGGAAGTGGCTATTCCAGAAGTTTCCACTCGTGTAAAAGTCAATCAAGCACGTCAAAATTATGAAACACAGTTACAAAAACGCGCGCAGTAGTTGTCTCGTTTTTAATCCGTAATTTTTATTATTTTTAACCGTAAATTGATATGACAATCCGCATAGGCATTAACCCAATTTCTTGGTGTAACGATGATTTGCCTTCATTGGGTGGTGATACCACTCTTGATACGATTTTGAGTGAAGGTGCGCAAATTGGTTTTGAAGGTTTTGAGTTAGGTAATAAATTTCCCAAAGACGCGTCAGAATTAAAAGCTGTTTTGGGGAAATATAAAGTTGCGTGCGTCTCCGGCTGGTATTCAGGGAATTTGGCTCAGGGTGATCTTGCAGACGAATTTGTCGCGTGCATCGCGCACATGAGCAAATTACAAACGCAGGGCTGCAAAGTGGTGGTGTATGGTGAAGTCGCCGGCTCCGTGCAAGGCCAAATCGATACGCCTTTATTCAAGCGGCCACGTTTTTTGAATGGGCAAGAATGGGCGCGATATGGTGAAAAACTCAATCAGTTTGGCGCACACATCAAATCGCAATACGGTTTAACCTTGGCCTATCACCATCACATGGGTGCGTATGTGGAAGCGCCTTCGGAAATCGATTTATTGATGCAACACACTGATAAAAATTCGATCAGCTTATTGTTTGACAGTGGTCATTGTTATTTTGGCGCAGCGGCTAATAAAGAAGCTGTCCGGCCGCTGGATGTTTTAAAAAAACATAGTGCACGCGTGGTGCATGTGCATTGCAAAGACGTGCGCGCCGATGTGGTTGCGGCGAGCTTGAATCAACAGTGGTCTTTTCTGCAATCGGTATTACAAGGTGCTTTCACGGTTCCAGGCGACGGGGCAATTGATTTTGCCCCCTTAATTGGAGTGTTACGCGAAAAATCTTATGCCGGTTGGTTAGTTGTTGAGGCTGAACAAGACCCCGCATTGGCGCCACCGGTTGAATACGCAACTAAGGGTTATCAAACTTTACGTGCGTTAATTTAAGGTAATCATGACTCATTTTTCAAGTTATCACATCAAAGCCCAACCCGAGCAACGTGTTCCGGTTGATTTGCCGATTAAAAAAACGGGTTTGCAGTACATCGGTTTTCGCGCCTTGCGCCTAGCTGCGGGGGAGTGCGAGGTGTTTGAAAGCGCAACTTTGGAACACTGTATTACGGTGTTGCAAGGTGGTGCGGTGAGTATTTCTGTGGGCGATTTGCATTGTGCGAATTTGCGAGGTCGTGATTCGGTGTTTGCTGCATCAGCGCCGCATGCAGTTTACGCACCGCCCAAACACAAAATCACCATTACGGCGCATGAGGCCTGTGAATTGGGAATCTCCTCTGCGCCTGCAAAAGGACTGCATAGGGCGCGTTACCTCGATCCAGCGATGATGACGCAAAGTGTTCGTGGTGCTGGGTCTAACACGCGCTACATTTGCGACATTTTGCCTGAAACGCAAATCGCCGAATCTTTGTTAGTGGTAGAGGTGCGCACGCCAGCGGGACATTCGTCTAGCTATCCACCGCATAAACATGACAGCAGTAGCGCGCAGGAAACTGCGTTGGAGGAAATTTACTACCACCGCTTAAATCCTGCACAGGGCTTTGCCTTTCAACGCGTCTATACCGACGATCGCAGTATTGATCAGGCGATGGCGGTTGAAAATCATGATTGTGTTTTGGTGCCGCGCGGCTACCATCCTTGCGCGGCAGTACATGGCTATGATTTGTATTATTTGAATACGATGGCCGGTCCGGTGCGGCATTGGGCGTTTAATAATGACCCCCAACACGATTGGCTGATCAAAAAATAATTAAAAAGCATGCTTTCGCGCGGTGGCAAGTGCTGCCGCCAGATTTTTGTCGTTAACAAACTGCACCGCCAACCGCAACCCCAAAGCGGCTAACGCTGTCCAAAATCACTGTCCCAAACCTACTCACTCACTAACGCACTAGCGAACCAAACGGACGCGGTAAGTTTTGCTCTTAGGTTCGACTTCGTCGCCGCCGTCGCTGAAGTTGACGCCCCAGGCGTTGGCGTTGCTCTTCATATTGGGCGAAGACGACCACGTCACCGAATCATCTAGCGATGCTGCCGGCGTTGCTGGAAAAAATTTGGCATTGAGGGCTAGGCCAGAACAAGCCCGTTCGGCCAAGCTGTACAGCTCGGCATGGTTAGGCACGCGCCAAGCAGTAGCGGCAGATACTGTGCTTTTGCTCGCGGTGCGCGCAGCATCAAGGGCGTTTTGCCACGTCAGGCTACTGGCTGTACCCGTACAGGTGGTGCCGTTCCAACTCATGCCCACCACGCAGCGTTGCCAAATCAGCCCCGTCACTTTGTCGCGCACTTCGCTGCCTGCGGGCGTGACCAGCTCATAGCGGCTGTCTGGGCGTGTCAGCGGAATATTGGCATTACACTTCTGCACCGCTTGCTGCGCCATGCCGTTGATGGCACACAGTCCGGTCAATCCTGCCAATCCTGCCAATAACCAAATCCTGCGTATGCGGCGTAATACTGTTGCTTTATGAATTGTGTTTTTCATACGAGTTTTCTCCTTGCAAAAATGGAATACCTATGGTCTGGTGGTGTACTGCACCCTGCAAGTTTGGCGCACTCACCCTAAAACCAAAGATAAAAATTACTGACCGGAACGCACCAAACGTATAGAGCTGGGGCTGCCGTGGTCATTGTTTTTAACACCGTTTTTAGCGATGTTGCTGCTGTTGCCATCGCTGAAGAAGACTACCCATGCGTTCTCTGTATCGTCCGCATAGGGCGAAGACGACCAGTATTTAGGAAGGACAGAGGCAACTTCAAGATACGCGGTGTTTGGAAAATAATTCACGTCAATGGTAGGACTGCCGATTTCGCTCGTTTGGATCAACCCCGTGTGGGCCAAATTGCGCAGCTCGTCCACCGTGGGCATGCGCCAGTCTTTTTTGCCGCACAGGCCTGCGGCATTGACTGCCGTCACATAGCTTTGGGTGTTGCATTTGGTGTTGTCCGCCACGCCCGTGCAGGTGCTAATGATGCTGTTGTCGGCGTGGGCTTGCGCGCCTGCGTTGCCACCGTTGGTGGCGTTGTCTGGGTTGTACCAAGTGTAGGTGTGGTCCATATGGCGCAGGTGGTTGACATTGTTGCGTTTGACCTCCCACACCAGACCCGTGACGTTGTCGCCCACACAGTCCCACTGCGTTCCTGCGGCTTCTGTGCCGCTGTCGCTGTAAACACCGTCTTGCTTAGCTAAGACTTTGCCACTGGCTCCGATTTTGGTGAAGTCAAAGCCCGCCATGCCACCGCCCACTTTTTTGAGCGTGCCAGCCTTGGCCTGTGCGTCGCGGCCAAAAAAGGCGTCTTGCTGTTGACCCCATAAATTACCAACCCAATTGACGGCGTTGCACACCGCGTTGTTGGCCCATGTGTTGGTGGTGCCGGTGGTGATGTTCTCGGTGCACCAGTCAATACCCGTGTCGTTGAGCAGGCCTGTGGCGGTGTAGCTGGCGGTAACACCGCCGTCAGCAGTTCCGCCGCCACCGCCACAAGCCGAGAGAGTGATTGCGACACAAAGGGACATCGCTGCTGAACGCCAAGACGCAGTTGCGCGGTGTTGGTTTGAGGATTGTCGCGTTGCGTCGACCTTATTGAATAACTGATCAATAGAATAGAAAGTCATTTTTTCTTTACGATTATTGTTAATAGCAGAGCGATTATAGTTTTTTTTGATGCAGCGCACAAAAATGACTAAATACACCGTTTTCAAGGTGCGTTTTCCTTGTTTTGTTTTACTGGTGCTAAACTTGATTGATTAGTTTTAACTTGATTACTATTTTATTGGGAGTATTTTATGCACATGCGATTGAATTTTTTATCTCAAATCAACCCAGTCAAAATGATGCTGACCGCCTTGATCAGTAGTGTTCTGATCAGCTATGGCTATGCCGCAACACCTGTAGCGAGTCTTGCAAAAACACCCTCATCCCCAGAAGCCAGTGCTCTCGAACCCATTACATTGGCTTTTATCGAAGCCTTGTCAGGTCCTTTTGCCAATGCAGGTGAATCGGTACAACGAAATTTACAGTTTGCAATTGAGCAAGTTAATCTGAAAGGTGGCGTGAAGTTGCCCGATGGACGTCATTTGTTGGCTTTGAAAAGTTTTGACAGTAAACAAGAAAACGATGTTGCCTTGAATCATTTACAAGCAGCGATGGCGGAAAAAATCGGTTTTGTGTTGCAAGGCAATAGTTCAGCAGTCGCCGCCGCGCTAATTGGCGGGCTAAACAAACACAATCAGCGCTATCCTGATCGACGTGCTTTATTTTTAAATTATTCGGCAGTTGATCCGGCTTTGACTGGTGCGCAATGCAGTTTTTGGCATTTTCGTTTTGACGCCCATGCAGGAATGCGCATGAATGCCCTGACTGATGTGATTAAGACAGACCGCAGCGTCAAAAAAATATTTTTGATCGGGCAAGACTACAGTTTTGGCAAACAAGTGTTGGCATTGGCTAAAGATGATTTAGGACGCAAACGTCCCGATGTTCAAATCGTCGGTGATATATTGCATCCAGTGGGCAAGGTTAAAGATTTTGCCCCTTATGTTGAAAGCATTCGTGCCTCTGGTGCCGATACCTTAATTACTGGAAATTGGGGAAATGATTTAACTTTGCTGGTGCGTGCCTTGCATGATTACAAGCTGAAGGTCAATCTCTACACTTTTTATGGTAACAGTTTAGGCGCGCCCGCAGCCATTGGTGAAGCAGGCGTGGGCGTAGTGCGTGCGGTGGCAGAATGGCACCCTAATGCAAACACTCCAAACTCTAATACGCGCTTTAATTTATTCAAACAAAAATACCCTGATCCAAAACAAGATTATTTTCATCTGCGTATGCAAATCATGATTGATATGTTAGTGCGCGCTATTGAGCAAGCCCAAACAACGGAAGCGCTTGCCGTTGCCAAAATCCTAGAGGGAATGTCTGTTGATGAGGGTTTTTATCGCGCTCAAATGCGCGCCAGTGATCATCAATTATTGCAAGCTTTAATCGTGATGCAAATGGAAAAAAAAGATGGCAAAACGATTAAAAACGACGTTGAAGGCAGCGGTTATGGCTTTAGTACCCAGTTTGCGCTAAACGCAGAGCAAAGCGCCTTGCCGACTGATTGCCTTATGGCGCGTCCGTAATACCTTTAACCCGAATTGATTTTCTGATAAATACTTTTGATGATTGAACTTGAAGCCATACAGTGGTTATTTTTAGCCGGAGCAGCCTTGTGCGCTGGATTTTTTGACGCGGTTGTTGGCGGCGGCGGTTTGATTCAATTGCCAGCATTGTTTGTCGCACTGCCCAATAACACTCCAGCGAGTGTTTTAGGCACCAATAAAAGCGCGAGTATTTTTGGCACAGCTTCGGCCAGTTGGCACTACCTAAAAAAAATTAACTTGCGCAAAGAATTGGCGCTGGCGGCGTGTTTGGGCGCGCTGCTCACGTCTTTTGCGGGCGCGGTGACCTCCAGTTGGGTTCCGGTCATTTATTTTAAATGGGGAGCCTTACTGGCCTTATTAGTAGTTGCGATCATGGTTGCGCGTGCGCCGCATCTGGGGCAAAGCCATACGCAAGGGATCAAAAACACACGTGCGACGCAACAGGCTTTGCTAATTGGCGGATTGATTGGTTTTTACGATGGTTTGTTTGGCCCAGGAACTGGGATATTTTTAATTTTTGCGTTCGTGCGATTTTTTGGTTTTGATTTTTTGCACGCCTCGGCCTACGCCAAACTGATTAACCTAACGACAAACGCCGGATCGCTGGTGTTTTTTTTGCCGCATGGACACGTCATCATTGCGGTCGCAGCGGTGATGGCCAGCGCAAATTTTATCGGTGGTCAGCTAGGCGCTCGCTGGGCGGTTCGTTACGGCAACCGTGGCATTCGCAAAGTGTTTTTTATCGTGTTAAGTATTTTGTTATTAAAGTTTGCCTGGGATTTGCTGCGAACCGCGTCAATCTGACATTGAGCGACTGGACAATCGCCGTGACAGTTATTGCGACAATTGTTGTGACAGCTGTTGTGACCTTAATGGCCGGTATCTGCTGTAACCGAGTTCGACGGTAGAGCTCCTAAAGTGACGGGTTCTTCAATTTCTTCGTATATCACCAAATCGCTGGGCAAAGAACTTGCGGGCGTGACAGTGGCATTAACGCCGGTTTCAGGTGCGTCACTAATAACAGTTTTTGGCGCTTGAAGACCTGTCGGCGCGGGTAAGGTGGCGGGTGCACAGACGCCACCTTTGTACGCGCCACTCATTTCAATGATTTCAATCGGATGAGTTGTACTCGATGTACTTCTCGGCGGCGCAGTAAGGACGCAGGCCGTCAGTGAAAATAGGGCGCTACCACAGAGTAATCCTCGTAATAAAAACCTCATAGCAAATTTCAATTTAAAAATAAACAGTTCATCAGAGTTTGAGCATTTGTTGAGAGCTTGCGCACTTGATTAGTGAGACGCTTTCAAGGCGCGAATTCCTTTGAGCATTGGCACAAAATGACAGGGTTCAAGGCGTTCATGATGCCACGACTGCGCACTTTTTCTGCGCCACAGTTCTAGCCATTGATTTTGACCCTCACCTACAGGCGCAACTAAACAAGCGCCGATTTTAAGCTGTTGTTTCAAGGTTTCGGGAACCGCCGGGCACGCTGCGGCCAAAATGATGCCATCAAAGGGTGCGGTCTTGGCGATTTCGGGTAAGCCTGCGTAACCATCACCCAAAATCAAGCGCAAATTGGGCAAGCGAAACGACTGCACATTTTTACGCGCCAGTTGATATAGCCCCGTGATGCGTTCAATACTAAACACTTCGCGCGCCAATAAAGATAAAACGTGCGCTTGATAGCCGCAGCCAGTACCAATTTCTAAAATTTGCCCCAATGGTTTTGCCGCACTGTTTTTCGGAGCGTTTTGTGAATCGTTTTGTGAACTATGGATAAGCAAAATTTCGATCATGCGTGCGACGATATAGGGCTGTGAAATGGTTTGCTCAAAGCCAATAGGCAGAGCGTTATCGCTGTAGGCGTGACTGGCTAAACCCGAATCCAAATATTCGTGACGCGGCACTTGCTGCATCGCATTAAGCACCGCGAGTGATTTGATGCCGCTTTGTTGTAGACGTTCGATCATTTTCGCTTGAACAGCACGGGAAGTCATGCTCAGCGCAGGCAAAGTGACTGATGAAAAACTTTCTGGGGATGCGTTTTTCGACGTATGTTGCGTGTTATTTACACTGTTACGTAAGGAACTCTTCAATGGTTTGTTGGGCGTACTCCCTGGTATTTGCACATGATTTTTTTCCAAAGTGTGCGCAACGATAGCGCCTAATGAAAGTGGGAATTTTTTCGTCATGTCAACGTGTCGCAACTATGCCTTGGAATCTTGGGGAAATTGTGCACTTAATTGCGCCATCGCTTTGTAGTCAGTTAAATCAATCGATAGGGGCGTTACTGACATAAAACCTTGCTCAACTGCGTAAAAATCAGTACCTTTACTGCCATCATTGACCGCTCCTGCGGGGCCGATCCAGTAAGTTTCTGCGCCACCTTCTGTCAAAATTTTTTGTACCGGTTGTGCGGGATGACGTTTGCCTAAACGGGTTAATTCCCAACCTTTAATTTGCGCCAGCGGCAAGTTTGGGATATTGATGTTGAGTAAATAACGATTGGGTAAGTGCGGTAAGTGAGTGCCTAGCCATGATGCTGCAAACGTCATGGCGTCGTCTAAATAAGACCAATCTTGTTTGACTTGAGAAAATGCAATCGCCGGAACTCCTTTTAAATAACCCTCCATCGCGGCTGCCACAGTGCCTGAGTACAAAGTGTCTTCAGCCATGTTTTGCCCTTGATTGATTCCCGATACCACGATATCGGGTTTGATCGGCAATAAACCGGATAAGGCAATGTGCACACAATCTGCAGGCGTCCCATTAATCACGTAATGACGCGGCAAGGGTTGCTGGACGGTTAAGGGGCGGCGCAAAGTTAATGAATTGGACGCGCCCGAATGATTAGTTTCTGGTGCCACCACATAAACCGTGCCAAATTGCGCCATCATGCGAATCAAAGCCTGTATGCCCGGGGCGTCGTAGCCGTCGTCGTTAGAAACCAATATATTCATTTTCACAGTAAATAAAAATAATGCAATTTTGTTAAGGGCACTTCTATCAATTCATTTTTGCGGCGAATTGCTTTGTTGCGCAGTACGCGAAATCCTCACGTACTGTAGGTACGCTCCGGTTTCTGTGTGCTGTGCGCCTCGCACTTCATCTGCACATTCTGTATTTATAGGAGTGCCCTTAATTCAGAAATGTTTATTTAGGCGCTCTTAAAGATTCAACAAATGCGCGCGCGACGGTGCCTTCACGAGTGCGACGAAATGGTGGCAAGCTTTGCCACATGATGCGCCCATAGGGTTTATCAGTAATTCGGGTATCACCAATTACCAGCAAGCCTTTGTCGAGCTCACCTCGAATCAAACGCCCAGCGCCTTGCTTTAAGCTGATCGTCGCTTCGGGAACTTGATAGTCCATAAAACCATTTTTACCTTCACTCTCCAACAATTTTAAGCGTGCAACCAAAACCGGATCATCGGGAACCACAAATGGCAGCTTGTCGATGACCACGCATTGCAAGCCTTCGCCACTGATATCAACGCCTTCCCAAAAGCTATAACTGCCGATAAAAATTGAATGCGGATTATTGCGAAAATTACGCAGCAACATTTGCGGGCTTTTGCTGCCTTGGGCCAATACATCAATGGTCCAATCACGTTCTTCAATCACGGCGCGTAAAAGCTCGCTCATTTTGGCGACAGCTTTTAGGCTGGTGCACAAAATAAACATACGACCTTGCAAAATTTCAATAATCGGCGTGATCGCCTCTACCAATTGCGGCGCGAATAAATCGCTGTGCGTTTGGGCCGTCATTTGCGGCACGTAGAGCAAGCCATTGTTCGCATAATCAAAGGGACTCGACCAAATCGCACTGGTAGTGTGCGTTAATCCCAATTTATCAGCAAAATAGGAAAAATCCTTACGCACTGCCAAAGTCGCCGAGGTAAAAATCCACGCGCCTTGATTTTTTTCACGATGCTCTTGCATCGCGCTGTTAATCGACAGTGGGGTGCGGTGTAATTGCAAACTGCTTGCGGTGACTTCGGCCCAATAAATATATTGCGGATCGTCGGTTTGCCAATTCAATAACGCGTCTCTAATCTCCTCTGCACGCGTCAATAAACTTTGTAGAGGTTTGGCGCGTTCAGCTTGATTTTCCAAAACGTCGATGACCGCAGTCAGTTGCTCGCACAGGAAATTGATTCCGGTCAGGAATTGCGTCAGCTCAGGAATTTGCGCCCGCGCCAAACGATTTTGCCAGTTGTGCGTGAGTACTCGCCATTCACGCAAAGCTTGTTCAATGTTTTGTGCCAGCGCGACCCAGTCGGCGCCATCGCGCGCCTCGGAAATTCCATCACGCATGAGGTCACGCGAAAAATCCATCAACTGCGCGCTGCTGATCGACAAACCAAAGTATTGTGAAGCAATTTCAGGAATTTGATGGGCTTCATCAAAAATAACGGTCTGTGCTGTTGGCAAGAGTTCACCCGCACCGCCATCTTTGATCGCGACATCGGCGAAATACAAATGATGATTGACCACAATTACATCGGCGTTCATTGCATTTTTACGCGCAGCCATTAAGAAACAATCGCTATAACGCTCGCATTCAGTCCCCAAACAATTGTCGCGAGATGCCGTTGCTAAATACCATACTGGCGCGCGTTCAGGTACATCGCTACAACTGGCAATATCACCGCTACTGCTGGTTTGGCTAAAGCGTTTAATGATTTGCATTTGACGCGCTTCATCAGGCGTGCTAAAGCGTCCACCCGCTAAATTGCGCTCTAAATGAAAATGGCACACATAGTTGCGACGACCCTTGAGGAGGGCGACCGAGATCGGTAAATTTAAGGCTTTACGAATCGCCGGCAAATCCAGATTAAATAATTGATCTTGCAAATTTTTACTGGCGGTGGAAACAATCACACGGCCACCGTACAAAAGTGCAGGGACTAGATAGGCAAAGGTTTTGCCGGTTCCGGTTCCGGCTTCGGCATACAAAATATCGCGCTGATAAATCGCTTGCGTAATGGTTTGTGCCATTTCACTTTGCGTAGTGCGCGCGACAAAATGCGAAAAACTTTGCGCCAGTTGCCCTTGTTCTGAAAATAAATGCCCAATTTGCGCCAGTGCATCCCTTAACTCGGGCAATGGCGCCGTATCATTGGGCACAGGCGATAAATCTGAATCAGAGGCGGGGTTGGTGTTAGACATAAAAATGCAATCAACGGGTATCAGTCGGGGGCATTTACTAATTAGCGCGTGAGCACTTGCACGCCGTTGATGTAAGGCAGTAAATTCAATTCATAATCGATTTTCAGTTTTTGGGCACGCGCTACGCACAAGACATCATTCCAAAAAAAATCACTTTGCAGACTCGCCAGTGCAATGATATTACCTTCGGGCAATTGCGGAAACAGGAGCAAGGTGGGAAAGGCCTCGTAAAGCGCATCGATATTAGACTGATAACTGCTGTGACGGCCAAACAAGTTAATCGTTAACCAGCCATTTTTTTTAAGATAGCGCGCACATGCGCTGTAAAACTCGACGCCGCCATGTATCGGTGCGCGTGCTTGAGCGTCGTATAAATCAATTTGCAAAATATCGACTAAAGGAGCACCTTCATCCAGACGTTTTTGCACAAAATCTTTGGCGTCGTCTTGGTAAATAGCTAACTGAGGATTGTTACGCGGTACGCAAAATGAGCTGTGTGCGACTTCAATCACTTTAGCGCTGATATCAACCACCTCGATACGTGATTGCGGTAAATGTGTGAGGCAAAATTTGGTTAAAGACCCAGTGCCCAAACCCAGATGCACAATATGCGCAGCGTCTTCGCGAAACAATAGCCATGCCATCATTTGACGCGCGTAATTGAGCGCAATGCTGTTGGGCGATTTGATATTCATCGCGCCTTGAACCCACTCGGTTCCAAAGTGTAGATAGCGCAAGCCACCTTGCTCTGAAAGAGTAATTGAGCTGTCCAATTTAATGTATGAATCGAGTTATCGACGCTAATTTAGTTAAAGACCCGTCTTTGATAAGGTTTGTGCGATCAAGGCACGATGCTTTGTGCCTTGTCGAACAACAAGTATTACGATGCCGTAGGATTTGATGCGGTAGTGGCTTCAGCATCGGCTAAAGCGGCTTTGATCGATAAACGAACACGACCTTTATCGTCTACTTCAAGCGCTTTAACGCGAACCATTTGGCCCATTTGCAAATGATCGCCGACTGCTTTAACCCGTTCAGTTGAGATTTGACTGATGTGAACCAGCCCATCTTTGCCGGGCAGAATTTGTACGACCGCGCCAATTTCTAAAATCTTAATCACTGGACCTTCGTAAATTTTGCCGACTTCAATTTCTGCCGTGATGTCAGCAATTCGTTGGCGCGCAAATTCAGCGGCTTCGCTGTCAGTTGCAGCGATAGTAACCAAGCCTTCATCACTGATATCAATTTGAGTTTTAGTTTCTTCGGTCAAAGCGCGAATCACTGCGCCACCTTTACCAATCACGTCACGAATTTTTTCAGGATTGATTGAAAAGGTAATTAAACGCGGTGCGAATGCCGACAGCTCAGTACGACCATGTGGCATTGCATCATTCATTTTGCCCAAGATATGTAAACGTCCTTCACGCGCTTGCGCCAAAGCAACTTCCATAATGTCTTTGGTGATACCGGCAATTTTGATGTCCATTTGCAAAGCCGTAATCCCGCGACTGGTTCCGGCCACTTTGAAATCCATGTCGCCCAAGTGATCTTCATCACCCAAAATATCGGTCAATACGGCAAAACGTTCACCTTCCAAAATCAAACCCATTGCAATCCCAGCCACTTGTGCGGTAATAGGAACGCCAGCATCTTGTAAGGCTAAACAGCCGCCGCATACTGACGCCATGGAGGATGAGCCGTTGGATTCTAAAATTTCAGACACGATGCGCATGCTGTAACTAAACTGATCAGCGCGAGGCAATACCGCTAATAAAGCGCGTTTGGCCAAACGGCCATGGCCAATTTCGCGACGTTTTGGTGTCCCAACTCGACCCGTTTCACCGGTGGCAAACGGCGGCATGTTGTAATGCAACATGAAGCGATCGGTATATTCACCCATCAGTGCATCAATGCGCTGCTCATCACGTGATGTTCCTAAAGTTGCCACTGCTAAAGCTTGCGTTTCGCCGCGAGTAAATAAGGCAGATCCATGGGTACGGGGCAAAACGCCAGTGCGAATCGAAATAGGGCGCACAGTGCGCGTATCACGGCCATCGATGCGAGGTTCGCCCGACAAAATTTGCGAACGTACGATTTGCGATTCCAATTCAAACAAGATATTACCAACGTCAACTGCGCTAGGCGCTGATTCGCCTTTTGCGACGGCAACATCGGTCAATTTTTGAACCGTTTCGAGGCTGATTTTTTTCAATACAGAGCTGCGAATTTGTTTTTCACGAATACCATAGGCTGCGCGTAATTGTTCTTGCGCTAAATCCGTAATTGCCTGATGCAAAGGTTTATTTTTTTCAGCGGGAACCCAGTCCCATGCAGGTTTGCCGCCTTGGCGAACCAATTCGTTAATGGCGTCAATCGCAGCGCGCATTTGCGTATGTCCAAATACAACGGCGGCTAACATTTCTTCTTCAGACAATTCGCGTGCTTCTGATTCCACCATCAATACGGCGTTAGTCGTACCAGCAACGACTAAATCCAAGCTACTGCGTTTAAGTTCGCTCGCGACTGGATTCAATACGAATTGGCCGTCGATATGAGCAACACGTGCAGCACCAATCGGGCCATTAAATGGAATACCTGAAATCGCTAAAGCGGCTGAGGCGGCAATCATTGCAGGAATGTCTGGATCAATTTCTGGATTGACCGACAAGACATGAATCACAATTTGTACTTCGTTATAAAAACCTTCTGGAAACAAAGGACGCAATGGACGATCAATTAAACGCGAAGTTAAAGTTTCTTTTTCGCTAGGTTTGCCTTCACGCTTGAAAAAACCGCCAGGAATACGACCTGCCGCATACGTTTTTTCAATGTAATCTACGGTGAGGGGAAAAAAATCTTGCCCAGCTTTGGCATCACGCGCGCCAACAACGGTGGCTAACACAACAGTGTCTTCAATCGTGACTAAAACAGCGCCACTGGCTTGACGTGCAATTTCGCCGGTTTCTAAAGTAACGGTATGCTGTCCGTATTGAAAACTATGGGTAATCTTATTAAACATTTTTCTATTCTCTCTCTATAAACAAGGGCACTTTGCCCAAGTGTTAATTTAACTGCTATTAGTTGCTATAACGAAACGATTCAAATTAAACACCCCAACAATCAGTGACGCGGACATCGCCACGCTACCCATTGTTGGGGTGCTAGGGAAAACTAAGAAACTGAGAAGATGCGGCAAAGCAGTATCTAGATAGTTCCCCTGTTCATTACTTGCGTAACCCGAGTTTTTCAATCAAAACTTTATATCGCGCAAAATCTTTTTTCTTTAAATAATCCAACAAACGGCGACGGCGACTGACCATTCCTAACAAACCGCGACGCGAGTGATGATCTTTGCTGTGTGCTTTAAAGTGCGCGCCCAATTCGTTAATTCGCGCTGTCAGCAAGGCAACTTGAACTTCTGGAGAACCTGTGTCATTTAAGCCACGGGCGTTTTGTGCAACGATTTCTGCTTTATTGATATTTGCGATAGTCATAATAATGGATAAACAAGCGACTAAATCAGCGCACCTAGGAACACTTATAATTAAAGCCTTCCCGTCTGTGCCAATAAAGTCGTGGATTGATAAACTGCCCTGCAATACTCTGCAGGGCGCGCGATTATACGCTGATTGCCGGATAACATCAAAAGCGAACTCGATGCTTATGTTCATGCTGAATTGATGATGCTGAATTTTGTGACTTCATTTGAATACTTTAACGACTATGCTGAAAAATAAGATTGCTTTAGTGACGGGTTCGACCAGCGGTATTGGCCTGGGTGTAGCGCGGGCTTTAGCTGCCCAAGGCGCACATATTTTGTTTAATGGTTTTGGCGATGTCCAAGAAATTGCCAAAATCCGGCTTGAAACAGAGCAGCAAAATGTTCGTACCGATTATTACAAGCACGATTTAACGAAAGCCGATCAAATCGAGGCGATGATGGAGATAATCCATACTAATTGGGGAAGAGTTGATATTTTGGTGAATAACGCTGGCATTCAGCACGTGGCCCCAATGACTGATTTTTCGGTTGAAAAGTGGGATCAAGTTCTTGCTTTGAATTTGAGCGCGGCTTTTCATACGTCTCGTTTGGCCCTACCAGCGATGCAAAAAAATAACTGGGGACGGATTATCAATATCGCCTCCGTTCACGGTTTAGTCGCATCAACTCAAAAGTCAGCCTATGTTGCGGCCAAACATGGCCTAATTGGCTTGACCAAAGTCGTCGCGCTGGAAAACGCCAGAAGCGGCATCACTTGTAATGCAATTTGCCCAGGATGGGTACTGACTCCCTTAGTACAAAAACAAATAGAAACTCGTGCGCAAACCGACGGGGTCAGTCTTGCCGTAGCGCAGGATAAATTGTTGGGCGAAAAACAACCTAGCGCACAATTTGTTCAACCTTCGCAAATCGGTGCGATGTCTGTCTTCTTGTGTAGCGATGCAGCCTCAGAGATTCGCGGTGCGTCGTATGTTATGGATGGCGGTTGGTCCGCGCAATGATGAAAGTCACTGTCTATCTATCGCATTCCTGGTGGCTGCATAGGGCCTCTGCAAAAAAATCAGAGATGCGACACTTACTGATTAAAAATGAATAAAAACTTATTAAATAACCAATTTTGGACATTGATCCGATTGCTTGTCATTGCTCTGGGGAGTGTTTTTTTGAACCACCATGCGATGGCACAACGGGGTGTTGCGATTAAAGATAAATCAGAGTTTTCGATCATTTCTTGGAATGATTTGGTTCCTAAGAGCTGGTCGCCGCGCGCGATTATGAAAGATTTTGATCTTAATGCGCTGCAGGACGGCGATCCGCGTGCGAACGAGGCTATGGCAAAAATGCGCGCTGCATGGGATAACGCCCCTGCGAACCCACTGTTATCGGGTAAAAAAATCAAGATTGCAGGTTTCGTGGTCCCGCTTGAAGCGCAAGGTATAGGCAAAATGAAAGAGTTTTTACTGGTGCCATATTTTGGCGCGTGTATTCACACGCCGCCGCCGCCAGCCAATCAGATTATTCAAGTTCAAGGAAGTCGATCTTTTGCCATTAACAGCATGGATGCCGTATGGGTTGAGGGCACTATACAAGTATGGAAAACCCAAACTGGCATGGGTGCGGCGGGTTATCGATTGATCGCTCAAAATGTGACGCCTTATCAGCAGTAAACAAAAAGTAAACAAAAAGTAAACATCTCTAATTGATTGAGCTATGACGTCTCTTGAACCGATTATTTTGCCAGCGGCTTTTATCACGGCTTTGCAAGACTGTTTACGACCTGCGCAAATTTTGCAAGAGCAGGAACAAACACGGGTATATGCCTGTGATGGTTTATCTGCATATATCCAAACGCCACCGGTCGTGGTTTTGCCTGAGTCAGAGCAAGACGTGATTAATATTTTAAAAATTTGCCAACAGCATCAAATCCCAATTGTGCCGCGAGGGGCAGGTACTGGTTTGTCTGGCGGGGCGTTGCCTTTACACAATGGGATTGTGGTGACGACAGTCAGAATGAATCGCATCTTATCGATTGATGAAGTTCATCGTCGCGGGACGGTTCAACCGGGGGTTCGCAATTTAGCGATTAGTGACGCGGTTAGCGCGAGGGGTTTGTATTACGCGCCGGACCCCTCGTCGCAAATTGCGTGCACAATCGGCGGCAATGTGGCAGAAAACTCTGGCGGCGTGCATTGTTTGAAATACGGCTTGACCATTCATAATATTGAAGCACTACGTTTAGTGACGATTGATGGCGAAGTATTGGTTTTTGATCGCGCTATGGGCGAAGATGGCTTAGATTTATTAGCTTTAGTGATAGGCTCTGAGGGAATGCTGGGCATAGTGACCGAAGTCACGGTGCAATTAACGCCGAAACCGCAAGTGGCGCAAGTGATTATGGCGTCTTTCCCTTCAGTCAATTTAGCGGCACAAGCGGTGTCAAGTTTGATTGCGTCGGGTTTAATCCCAGCAGGACTGGAAATGATGGATCAGACTTCAACACGAATGGTTGAGCCGTTTGTGAAAGCAGGTTATGACACTGATGCTGCGGCGATTTTGTTGTGCGAGTCGGACGGCAGCGCGGTTGAAGTTAGCAATGAAATTACCCTGATGTCGGCGCTTTTGATGCGTTCGGGAGCGACACGCTTGACCGTTTCTGATAATGAGGCGGAACGGCAACGTTTTTGGTCGGGACGGAAAAATGCATTTCCCGCCGCAGGCCGAATTTCCCCTGATTATTACTGTATGGATGGCACGATACCGCGACATCAAATTGGCGCGGTATTGGAGCAGATTGAAAAAATGACTCAAAAATATGGTTTAGGTTGCGCCAACGTCTTTCATGCAGGGGATGGAAATTTACACCCTTTAATCCTGTTTAACGCAAGTATCACGGGTGAATTTGAACGCGCAGAAGATTTTGGAACAGAGATTTTAGAACTGTGCATCAGCGCTGGCGGCACTATTACAGGTGAACATGGGGTTGGAGTTGAGAAATTGGGACCGATGTGCACACAATTCTCGAACGAGGAGCGAGATATTTTTTTCGCGCTAAAAAAATCTTTTGATCCATTAAGCCTACTCAACCCCAATAAAGCGATTCCGACTTTATCCCGATGCTTTGAACACGGTCGGCGGCATCATTCGGCAGATACACCCTCGACATCTCGGCATCAAGACCTGCCGCGGTTTTAAGATAGTCTTTAAGCAACTTTAGCGAGGAGGGCCGCTCACATAACCCCCAATCATATTTTGATGCTTTATTACATTTGATAAATCAGGTGATTAGCGGTCTGGCGCAACTTAACGCTTATGCTGTACACTTCGAAAAGTAGTAATTCAGTAGTAAATTTTTTTATTTGACGGCATCATTATATTAACCTTAGGAGATAACACATGTTTGCAAAAAAAATTATTACCAATGCAGTATTGTTGAGCACATTAGCGCTGAGCGCTTATGCGATCGCTGCCGATCCCATTAAAGTAGCTGTTTCAGGCCCGTACACAGGGGGGTCCGCACCAATGGGGACTTCTATGCGGGATGGCGCTAAATTGGCAACTGCTGAAATCAATGCTAAAGGCGGCGTTTTAGGACGTAAAATTGAATTAGTTGAACGTGATGACGAAGCTAAAAACGAGCGCGGTGTGCAAATCGCTCAAGAATTGATCAATAAAGAAAATGTCGTTGCGGTTTTGGGCTATATCAATACCGGTGTTGCCTTAGCGTCACAACGTTTTTATCAAGAAGCAAAAATCCCTGTCATCAACAACGTCGCGACAGGTAGCGCAATTACCAAGCAATTTGTCGCGCCAGAATTCCAGACTAACTTTGTTTTCAGAACATCAGCAAGCGACAGCTTACAAGCATTGATGATTGTTGACGAAGCCTTACGTCGCAATTTTACGAAATTGGCAATCCTTGCTGATTCGACGAATTACGGCCAGTTGGGGCGTGAAGACTTGGAAAAGGTTTTGGACAGCAAAAAAATGAAAGCAGTTGCGGTTGAAAAATTTAACATTAAAGACGTTGATATGACTGCTCAATTACTGAAAGCGCGTCAAGCGGGTGCTCAAGCAATTTTGACTTACGCGATTGGACCTGAGTTAGCTCAGATTGCGAACGGTATGGAGAAATTAGGTTGGAAAGTCCCGATGATTGGTAGCTGGACTTTGTCAATGTCAAACTTTATCGATAACGCGGGTAAAAACAGCGCCGGTGCGACAATGCCACAAACCTTCATCCAAGAAGGAAATACTCCAAAACGTAAAACTTTCATCGATGCTTACTTAAAAGCCTACTCACCAGCAGGTGGTCGGATTCCTTCGCCAGTATCAGCTGCGCAGGGTTATGACTCAGTTTATATTTTGGCAGCAGCGATCAAACAAGCAGGTACGACTGATGGCGACAAAGTGCGTTTGGCATTAGAAAATTTGAACGACACGATTGAAGGCGTTGTGACAACTTATAAAAAACCATTCAGCGCAACTGATCACGAAGCGATTGAAGCCGGTGTTCCAGTAATGGGGCAGGTTGAAGATGGACGCGTGGTTCGTGTAAAGTAATTCTCAATCTATCATCGATTGTAAAAACCATCGAAATGGCTCGGCGATCCCCGAGCCATTTTTACGCCATGAATAAACAAGTCTTTCAAGGCTAGCCTTACATCCAAAAATTTACCGGAGTCAGTTTTGAGAACACATTACTGGCCCTATTCAAGATTTTTTTTAGCGTCTTTTATCAAGGACTTAATATGGAATATTTACTGCAACTGCTGTACAGCGGCATTGCGCTGGGAATGATTTATGCGGTCATTGCGTTTGGCTACCAACTGACTTTTGCAACGTCCGGTACCTTAAATTTTGGTCAGGGTGAAGCTTTGATGTTAGGGGCCTTAGTCGGTTTGTCTGTTGTAGGTTCGATTCACGGTGGCCCTTACCTTAATTATTGGTTGATGATTCCTGTCGTGATTATTTTTGGCGGGATACAAGGTGCTGTCGTTGAGCGACTGGGCGTTCGTCCAGCCTTACGAATCAAGTCTGAGTTTGGCTGGATCATGTCGACCATTGCTTTGGCGATTATTTTTAAAAACGTAGCTGAAAACATTTGGGGTAAAGAAGACTTGCCGTTCCCTTCACCTTTATCCGCCGATCCAATTGTGTTATTTGGCGCCAATATCCAAGCCATGCAAATCGTGGTGATTGTTGGCGCTTTGTTAATGATGCTCGCTGTTGAAGTTTTTAACCGTAAAACGATTTACGGTAAAGCCGTTGTTGCGACAGCGAATGATCGCGATGCGGCGGGTCTAATGGGAATTAACACCAAAAGCGTAATTACCTTGTCCTATGCACTGTCATCCGCAACGGCTGCAGTGGCGGGCGTTTTGATCGCTCCGCTGACTTTAACAGGCGCAACAATGGGCGTCGCGCTGGGCTTAAAAGCTTTTGCCGTTGCGATTATTGGCGGCCTTAATTCAGGGATGGGAATCATCGTTGGTGGTCTGCTGTTAGGTGTGATCGAAACTTTGACGGGTTTTTATCTGTCAACCGGATACAAAGAGGTTCCAGGTTTAGTCTTATTGTTGCTTGTGTTAGCACTCAAACCTGCCGGACTCTTTGGTAAATCATTGATTAAAAAAGTTTAAGGAGATGGGCATGAATAAATTTTCACGTTGGTTGCCAATAACCCTGGGACTTTTAGCGCTGATTGCTTTACCACAATTCGTCCATAACGCTTATTACCTGCATTTGGTCGAAACTATTTTGATTTATTCAATCTTGTTGTTTGGATTAGATATTGTGGTGGGGTATACCGGTTTGGTGTCTCTAGGACATTCAGCTCTTTTTGGGGTAGGTTCTTACACCGTCGGGGTTTTGTTTTTCAAACTAGGATTACCTTTTTATATCACCTTACCTGCGTCGATTGTGGTGACGGCTGGATTTGGCGCATTATTGGCCTTGCCGGCGTTACGGGTTACTGGGCCGTATTTGGCAATGGTGACACTCGCCTTTGGCACGATTTTGCAAATTTTAATTAACGAGATGACTTTCTTAACGGAAGGACCTTTGGGAATTAAAATCGGTAAACAGGTGTTGTTCGACATGCCTATGAGCAAAGTGGCGTTTTTCTACTTTGTAGTCGCTTGCGTTGTATTGAGCTTGTGGGTGATGCAACGTATTATCAAGTCGCATTATGGGCGCGCTTTTGAAGCTTTACGCGATAGTCCAATTGCTTGCGACTGCATGGGGGTGTCGGTATATCGATACAAAGTGATTGCGTTTATTTTGAGCGCGGCATTTGCGGGTTTATCGGGTGGTTTGTATGCCTATTCAGAACAATACATCGCGCCCAACGCTTATAACTTTGAGCTAACGATTTTGTTTTTATTGGCCATCATTATGGGTGGACGTAAATCACGTTCTGGCGCGTTTTTAGGCGCACTCATCGTGGTGATGCTGCCCAGTTTATTGGCCGATATTGAGTTATTCCGTTGGATTGCCTACAGTATTTTGGTGATTGTTTTGCTGACGGCAATCATTTCATTAGTCAACAAACAAAAAACTTGGAAGCAGTTGTTAATCCCTATTGCCGCCGCGATTGGCGTGGCAGTATTCGCCAAAACGCTGGACAATATTACCGATTGGCGCTTGACAATTTTTGGTGTGATGACTTTGTTTGTCGTGTATTACCTACAAGAAGGTATTGTCGGTTACGCGACTAAATTATTGCCGCGACGCAAGCACAATGAGCAATTTGAACAGTTGGATGTTGAGCTGATCAAAGGGGGAAAAAATGCTAGTGGGCCACTGTTAAAAGCGGATCAAATTTTGATGCAATTTGGCGGATTAAAGGCTTTGAATCGTGTTGATTTACTCGTTCAGCAAGGTCATATTCACGGCTTGATTGGGCCTAATGGTTCAGGTAAAAGCACGATGATGAACGTTATCACGGGTATTTATCAACCGACTGAAGGTGCGGTGCATTTCTATCGCCAAGGTCAAGCGCTGCAAATGAATGGCTTAACACCATCAGCCATCGCTTTAAATGGGATCGCACGAACCTTCCAAAATGTTCAATTGTTTGGTGAAATGACCGCATTGGAAAATATTTTGGTCGGCTTGCATCACACTTTCAAAAGTAATTTGCTGGACGTCGTTTTGCTGTCACCGCGATATCGTCGAGAAGAACGCTACGCAAGGGCACGAGCGGCGGCGATTCTTACTTTAGTCGGCTTACAGACGCAAATTGCTGAAGAAGCGCGCAATTTGCCTTACGGCAAACAGCGTTTACTTGAAATTGGCCGCGCCTTGGGACTTGATGCCCCCTTGCTATTGCTTGATGAACCGGCTGCGGGATTAACTGCGCCGGATATCAAAGAGTTGGTGATGATTATTCGCAAAATTCGCGACTGCGGCATTACCCTGCTCTTGATCGAGCACCACATGGACGTAGTGATGTCTATTTGTGACAGGGTCACTGTTCTGGATTTTGGGCAGAAAATTGCCGAAGGTACGGGTAACGAAGTGCGCACTGACCCTAAAGTAATCTCCGCCTATCTGGGCGGCGATGTCGAATCAACCGCGACATCCCATTAAAGGAGAGATCATGCTATCTATTCAAAATATTTCCGCCGGTTACGGTAAGGTTCAAGTATTACATGACATTTCTTTCAAAGTCCCAGCCGGTAAAGTAGTCACTTTGATTGGTTCAAATGGCGCAGGCAAAACCACCACGATGCGTGTGATTTCCGGAATGTTGCGTCCAAGTAGCGGTCAGGTACTACTGAATCAAAAAAATGTCGCACAAATGGAGTCTTATCAAGTTGCAAGACTGGGTTTAGCGCATTCACCAGAAGGAAGGCGTGTGTTCTCAACCTTGTCAGTGAAAGACAATTTGCTTTTGGGGGCTTATTCGCGCTTAACCAAGTCACGCCCTAAAGGTGACGTTAAACATGATCTAGAGCGTGCTTTGGAGTTGTTTCCACGTTTGCAGGAGCGGCAAGATCAGTTGGCGGGGACCTTGTCTGGTGGCGAGCAGCAAATGCTGGCAATGGCACGCGCGGTGATGTTAAATCCCGAAGTCATTTTGCTGGACGAACCTTCAATGGGATTGGCGCCGATATTGGTTGAGGAAGTGTTTCGCATTATCGAACGCTTAAAAAGTCGCGGCGTGACTATGTTATTAGTTGAGCAGTTTGCCGCCGCTGCGTTGGAAATTGCAGACTATGGCTATGTCTTAGAAAATGGACGTATTTCAGTCGAGGGCCCCGCTGAAAAATTAAAAAACGATCCAGCGGTAAAAGCAGCCTATTTAGGTAGCGATACTGCGCACTAATGATAATCAAACTAAGTTAATCGTCGTTTAAGCGACAAGTGCAACGGTCAGTGGATTTTTCACTGACCGTTTTTTTATAAGAGACTCTTAAAAATACGCAAGAAAATTCATTACGACTTAGCAATAGCCGATTTCGTGGGCAGCTTACAAGACATGGGATAATCGCTTTATATAATTTTTTTCAACTATCGCTGTCCTATGTCACTGCCTGTTCGAATTGTGTGCGCAACACGAAAAGATCGCGGACACTTCGTCAACGAAGCGGCATTACCGCGTTCTTTGAAAGCACAGCAAATGCCAAGTGGTTACGAGTTACAGGTGTTTTTTGAAAATTCGACCAGTTTAGGCAAACAATACAACATCGCAATTGAGCAAGCGCAGAAACAACCTGCAATTTTGCTATTTATTCAAGATGATGTGTACATCACCGATCATTTTTGGTTAGATCGTATTTTAGAAGGACTTGAAAAATTTGATGTGATTGGCGTTGCAGGAAATCGCCGCTGTCTGCCAGGACAGCCATCGTGGGCTTTTTTGACTTCTGATTTAGTCTGGGATGCGCCTGAAAATTTATCAGGGACTGTCGCGCATGGTGGGCAATTCCCGCATCGGGTCAGCCGGTATGGCCCCAGCGGCATTGAATGTCAATTATTGAGTGGCATGTTTTTAGCGGTTAAAAGTCAAACATTACTGGAGCGAGAATTGCGCTTTGATCCGCAATTTGAATTTCATTTACACGATATGGATTTTTGCCGACAAGCGGTACTGAAGGGCTTACGCTTGGGGACGTGGCCGATTTCCTTAGTACATGAAAATAGCGGAAGTTTTCGCAGCCCTGCGTGGAAACTGTCTTATCAAAAATATTTAGAGAAATACCAAGAAACGCGCCGTTAAGTTGTCATTACAGCGCATCTAATACTCGAACAGTTTTTGCTCACCAAAATCTTATATGAACTTAGATTTAACCAACACATTAGTTATCGGTATTTCATCAAGAGCCCTATTTGATTTGGAAGCTGAAGACCTCATTTATCAAGAGCAGGGCTTAGAAGCCTATCGTCGCTATCAAATTGACAATGAAAACCTTAATTTGCAACCTGGAACAGGATTTCATCTAGTGCGCGCTTTGTTGCAATTAAATCATCTGACACCTGGACGGCGTTTGGTTGAAGTCGTCATCATGTCGCGCAATTCCAGCGAAACCTCTTTGCGTTTCTTTAATTCCATTTCAGATTACCGCTTGGACATCACACGCGCAGCTTTGACTGGCGGCGCATCTTTAGCTCCCTATCTGAAAGCGTTTAACGTGAGTTTGTTTTTATCCTTACATCGCGAAGATGTGCTTGCCGCGCGTGAATCTGGGGTGGCCTCGGCAATGCTTTATCGACAACCCGCGCATTCTTATGAGTCTTTGGAACAAATCCGAATTGCGTTTGACGGTGACGCGGTAATTTTTTCAGATGAAGCTGAAAAGGTTTATCAGCAACATGGCGTTGAGGCCTTTGTTGAGCACGAACGACGCAATGCGAAAAAACCTTTACCCGAAGGACCTTTCGCGCGTTTTTTAAAAGCCATTGCTTACATTCAACGGCAAGAATCAGGTAAGGGTAGGGTATCACCCATTCGTACCGCACTCGTTACGGCGCGTTCGTCACCAATGCATGAACGAGTGGTTCGCACATTGCGCGCATGGGATGTGGTGATTGATGAAACTTTTTTTATGGGTGGCTCTCCTAAGGGCGAGGTGCTGGCGGCGTTTAATCCCCATATGTTTTTTGACGATCAATTACGTAATTGTGAAAACACCGCTGACAAAGTTCCAACGGGATTAGTCGTTTATGCGTCATGAGTTCTAACGCAAAGACCAGTGAGCAAATCACTCAATTTTGCCCAGAACCCTTTGATCGATATCGTTTCGCTGCTTTTTGCGGTGTCTTAGATGAGCATTTGATCTTGTTGTCCCAACAATTGAATGTGGCATTGTCGCAGCGTGGACAGCAGCTTGTGATTAAAGGCAAAGCGCCAGTTGGGTTAAATACTTTGTTACAAACTTTGTACGATCAAGCGAGCGAATTGAATCCTGAGATGATTGACGCCGCGCTCATTCAATTTCGCAAACAGGACGAATTGTTAAACACATTAAATACAAACGTATTGGATACGCCGACTGGAAAAATAAAAAATGAACCCATTTTATTGACGCGGCGAAGTGATTTACGTGGGCGCAGTCCCAGTCAAAAAAAATATTTGATTAGCATTCAAAGCGCAGTGTTGAGCTTTGGCGTTGGCCCTGCCGGAACTGGAAAAACCTATTTAGCAGTTGCTTGTGCGGTTGACGCCTTAGAGCGCGAAAAAGTTAAAAAAATTATTTTGACGCGCCCCGCAGTTGAGGCAGGTGAACATTTGGGATTTTTACCTGGCGACTTGGCGCAAAAAATTGATCCCTATTTACGCCCTCTATACGATGCACTTTACGACTTGTTGGGGCCTGAAAAAACACAACGCTTTATCGAAAAGCAAATTATTGAAATTGCTCCGTTAGCGTATATGCGAGGCCGCACGCTTAGCCACGCTTTTATTATTTTGGACGAAGCGCAAAATACGACACCCGAACAAATGAAAATGTTTTTGACGCGAATAGGTTACGGCAGTCAAGCGGTGATTACGGGTGATGTAACACAGGTGGATCTGCCGCATTACCCAAGTCGCCAAAAAAGTGGGTTGGCGCATGCCCTCGAAGTATTAGCGCCGATTAAAGATATTCCAGTGACTCATTTTGACAGCCGTGACGTCGTACGCCATCCATTAGTAGCCAAAATTATTAATGCTTATGAAAAATGGGAAACTGATCGTCGGGATTAAGTTGTTGGGTTATCAATGAAAAAAAATATTACCTTGCAATTCTCGGATTCCGCGTCCAAAAAAATTTGGCCCACTAAAGTCATTTATGCCTGGATTGAGCACACACTGCAAGCAGTCGCTATGCATGATTTAATCGAACTTACCGTGCGTTTTGTAGGGATAGAAGAGGGGCGCGCGTTAAATCAAGACTATCGTGCTAAAAATTACGCGACCAATGTTCTAACATTTTGTTATCAAACACCCTTGCATAGCGCAGATATTGTGATTTGTACGCCGATTTTGATTGTAGAAGCCAAAAAATTGCAGCGACCTTTAGCCCATCATGCGATTCATATTTTGGTTCATGGCGTCTTGCACGCCGTAGGTTATGACCATATCAAAGCACGTGATGCCCGAGTAATGGAAGGTTGGGAGCGAAAGATTTTGGGGATTATTGCGCCATCCTATCTATAATTCCTAACTATTGGATTATTTTTTAGTTTTATACCGTTTGCGGACGCGCATTTGTCGTTAATTTTTTTAAAGCCTAAATTACGGGTGATGTAATCGTGAACTTTTTCTTTCCTTATATGAAAATCATTAAAAATACTGTTGTAAGCTTAAATTACACCCTGTCAGATAACGATGGCAACATTATTGAAAAAAGTGAAGAACCAATGATTTATTTGCACGGCGGTTACGAAAACACCTTGCCAAAAATAGAATCCGCTTTAGAAGGCAAAGAAGTGGGTGAAGAGATTTTGGTGTACTTGGAGCCCTCTGAGAGTTTTGGTGAATACGATGCAGAATTAGTCCGCACTGAAGACCTCAAAAATCTACCTGAAGATATTGCAATTGGGATGGAAATCGAAGGCGACGACGAACTTGACGAAGATGATGAGCCTTTAATTTTTACGATTACTGACATCGCAGAAGGCAAAGCCGTATTAGATGGCAACCATCCTTTAGCGGGATTGTCTTTACGCTTTACTGCGTCAGTGATTGATGTGCGGGAAGCGAGCACAGTTGAAATTGAACATCAACACGTTCATTTTGATGATGAAGAGGACGATGGGGGTGATGATGCCGCGTCCCATGGCGAACACTACCGTAGCCACCGCTTACATTAACCTGTGATCTCAATCGCTGAATCAAACCTTGTGCCTCAACAACAGCAAGCTGCTCAGCGTATTTATATCGTCGGTATGCCTGGCGCAGGAAAGTCGACTTTAGGAAAATATCTGGCCCATGCTTTGAAGTGGGATTTTGTTGACGCCGATCGCGTGCTTGAAAAAAAATGCGGCGCGTCAATTTCATGGATTTTTGAATTAGAAGGCGAATCAGGATTTCGAACCCGTGAATCGACACAGCTACAAGAGCTAAGCCAGTTAGCGCGCAGCGTAATTTCAACTGGCGGCGGGGTAATTCTCGCTCCGGAAAATCGTGATGTAATGAAAAAAACGGGAATAGTGCTTTATTTGCGCGCGTCTTTCGACACGCTTTTTGAACGCGTCGCACGTGATGATTCACGTCCCTTACTGGCACAAAACACCGAGCAGAATCTGCGTCAACTGCTAGAGTTTCGCGAACCGATTTATCAAGAACTCGCGGATATCACTATCGATACGCATACGCACGTTCAGGCTAAAGCACTGGCACGTCAAATTGCGGAGCAGATGTCGCCACAACTCATCAAACCACTTTCTTAAAAAATTATGCAAGTTGATGTTCACTTGGGCGCAAGAGCGTATCCAATTCTGATTGAAGCAGGGTTGTTGGCAAAGCCGCAAAAATGGATTGATTTCATTCATGGCAAACACGCGGTTATCGTGACCAATACTACCGTCGCGCCCCTTTATCTAGCGGCGCTGCAAAAAAATATTGTCCAGCATCATAAAAAGATCATCACCGTTGTGTTAGAGGATGGCGAAGCCTACAAGACTGGAACATCATTGATGCAGATTTTAGATGCCATGTTAGCGGCAAAGTGCGATCGTAAAACAACAGTCATTGCATTGGGCGGTGGGGTGATCGGTGATGTGGCTGGCTTGGCCGCAGCTTTGTATATGCGCGGTGTGACGTTAATTCAAATCCCAACGACTTTATTGTCGCAAGTGGACTCGTCCGTCGGCGGTAAAACCGCGATCAATCACCCCTTGGGCAAAAATATGATCGGTGCTTTTCATCAGCCGATTGCCGTATTGATTGATCCCGACACCTTGACGACTTTGCCTAAGCGCGAATTGCGCTGCGGTCTAGCCGAAATGATTAAACATGGCGCTGCTTTAGATGCGCCATATTTTGAATGGATGCAAAATAATACTAAAGCGATACTCGAGCTAGATTTATCCGCATTAGCAACCGGTATTGCCGAATCGTGTCGATTAAAAGCGGGCGTTGTCGAACGTGATGAACGTGAATCTGGTGAACGCGCCTTGTTAAATTTTGGACATACTTTTGCCCACGCCATCGAAGTCGGCGCGGGTTACGGGACATGGTTTCACGGCGAAGCAGTCGCCGCTGGGATGGTGATCGCGGCACAGTTATCAAGCGCGGTCACGGGTTGTCCCAGCGAGGTGGGACAAAAAATTCAAGCATTGTTAGCGGAAGCCCATTTACCGCTTACTCCACCCAAAATGTCATTCGATCGCTGGTACGAGTTAATGTCGCTGGATAAAAAAAACAATGCAGGAAAAATTCATTTTGTATTGCTCGAGTCTTTAGGCGTCAGCCGTATTCAAGCGGTTGAACGGGAAACTTTGCAACAAAGTATGCAGGGTTTTACGGTTTCAGTTTGACTCTTCGCGTTTATTTCTGTTGCCAATTGGAACGACAAACTTTAAAAAAACTTTATTAACACATTTATGACGCAAGCAATTTGATGGTAAAAAAATTAACGCTACCGGACTTTTCTGCCCCTTGCCAGCTATTGGGCGGTTTATCCATCAATTTATTCATGCGCGACTATTGGCAGAAAAAACCCCTGCTCGTGCGTCAAGCGTTTACGAACTTCTCCGCTGGAATTACTTTGGAAGAAATTCAAAAAATCGCCGCAAATCGATTCACCGAATCGCGCTTGGTGCGCAAAACCTTAAATGACTGGTCACTGACCCATGGGCCAATTGAAAAGCTGCCCTCAATTCAAGATACAAAATGGACGGTACTCTTGCAAAGTATCAATTTACAAATTGAACCTGCACACAAACTGCTGTCGCACTTTCGATTTTTACCTGACGCGCGTTTGGACGATGTGATGCTGAGCTTTGCCACAAAGGGTGGGGGAGTGGGGCCGCACTTTGATTCGTATGACGTGTTTCTGGTGCAAGCGCACGGCGAACGGCAATGGCGGATTAGTGGGCAAAAGGATTTACGGATGATTGAGGGGCTGGCTTTAAAAATTTTAAGTCACTTCACGCCTGAACAAGAATGGGTGTTAGCGCCAGGCGATATGCTCTATTTACCCCCAATGTACTGTCACGAGGGTATCGCACTGAACGAGTGCATGACTTATTCAGTGGGTTTTCGCGCCCATACTTATCAGGAATTAGGCGAAGGTTTTTTAACCTATCTTGCTGACGAGATGGTTTGGCAAGGGCGTTATGCGGATCCGGAACTAAAGGCGACGCAGACGCCCGCAAAGCTAGAAGATCGATTGATTGACAAAGTACAAACCGCACTGGCTAAAAGGCAAGCCGCGCCGGAAGACTTAGAGATTTTTTTAGGCGAGTATTTAAGCGAACCAAAAGCTTGCGTCAGTTTTGAGTCGCCAAAAAAACTTTATCCCCGAAATCAATTTGATTCAGCGGCAGGGAAGATGGGTTTAGGATTTGCGATGGGGACGCGCATGCTCTATCGAAAAGGTTTATTTTTTATTAACGGCGAATCATTTTTAGTCAAAAGCAGTGATAAAACCTATTTGAATTTTTTTGCAGATCAACAGTATTTAGAACAAGCCGACTTTCAAAAAACCAGCGCATCGCTTAAAGAGACACTTTATGACTGGTATTGCTGCGGTTGGATTACTCTAGTTTCGGATGCTCAATCAAACTAGGATTAAGAGCGAAGGCTCTTTGTCGACGTTTTGTTGACAAGGGTAGTCGTCTCGATTGTTTGCGGCTTATCTTTTATACTAAAGTATTCATCGGACTTGCTAATTTTTCCCTGGCATTGGAAACAATGAAGATGATTTAAGTAGACACGGAATTCCCGATACTGCCATTGATTGGCTAAGGGCTACCCCAGCCAATTCTCGCAAAGTTCTTTTGCACAGAAAAGAAGCTGAAACAGTGGCCTTAAACGTCGATTTAACTCGCTTAGGCAACTATATGAGATTTTTTTCGACTGGAAACAACCTTAAAGAAGCGTAATTTCGCATCCGAAAACAAGTTTTGACTAGGCTTTTCGGATGCGAAAAAAAACAACATAGGAGTAGTTCAGCATTTCTGGGGTAAGTTGCATCGTTCAAATTCCCCAAGGGGTTTTGAGTGATTACGCTAGTGAGATTAGCGCCAGTGGGGTGACTTATCAAGTTATCTTAGACAGCGGGGCTTAAGGCGTGGCAGGTGGGGAAAGTAGGATAACGGCTTCGCTAGATTTCTTATAAAATCTTTGTCCGCTTATTACAAGGATTTTCCGGTTTAATTCTCGCACCTAAATTACATTGTCGTGCAGTTAACATAATATAAATTATGCGGCAACTATTACTATTTATGTAAATATCAAGTCGACTTGTTTTTTAGTAAGCTAATCAATTGCGGCACAATTTCAAATAAGTCACCCACAATCGCGTAATCAGCGATTTGCATAATCGGCGCGTCAGGATCTTTATTGATCGCCACAATAGTTTTGGAGTCTTTCATTCCTGCCAGATGCTGTATCGCCCCCGAAATCCCAATAGCAATATAGAGTTCTGGCGCAATAATTTTGCCCGTCTGTCCTACTTGACAATCGTTGGCAACAAAACCAGCATCAACCGCTGCCCGTGACGCGCCCACTGCGGCACCTAAAACCTGGGCTAAAGATTCAATCAAAGCGAAGTTTTCAGTCGAACCTAATCCGCGCCCACCACTGACCACAATTCGAGCGGACGTCAGTTCGGGGCGATCTGATGTAGTGGTTTTGTTATGCAAAAAACGACTGAGGTTTTGTAATGCCGCTGGAGGTTTGGCGATGATTTTTACCGAAGTTTCTGCCGCACTTTGCGCTGCGCTTGCCAAAAAAGGAAATGCTGTCGTAACTATGGTTAAAATTTGTTTTTGCTCTGGTGTTTCGATCTGTACCAAAACACTGCCCGCATAAATAGCGCGGGTATAGCTGCGTTCACCATGAACGGCAACCACATTCGATACTTGGCCAATACCCAATAATCCTGCGACTCGCGGCGCAATATTTTTGCCGGCTGATGTTCCAGCGCACCAAAAATGCGAGTAATCTGCCATCATCGCAACGATTACAGGCGCGCATTCTTCGGCTAAAAAATATTCGTATTGCGGCGCATCACAACTAATAACACTATCGATACCGGCAATTTTTGCGGCTTGTTGCGCAATATTTTGGATGTTGTGCCCCATCAGCAATAGGTCAATTGATGCGGTAATTTTTTGTGCCGCAACAATCAGCGCTAAGGTGGCGGGAAGAATTTTTTTGTGATCGTGCTCAACCAATATTAAATGACGAATCGCGCTCATGCCCAGCCCTCCTTCTCAAAAACACTCATCAATACCGCCGCGTCAGCCAACGCCTTACATTCATTCTTGCGTGGCGTTGGGGTGAAAAAATTCACGGCAGTGCTTTGTGGCGACAAGCGGAGTCCTAAACTATCTAAGGGGATAATTTCTAAGGTTTTTTTCTTGGCTTTCATAATATTAGGCAAAGACGCATAACGCGGTGTATTCAAGCGTAAATCAGTACTGACAATTGCCGGCAAGGGTAGCGACAAGGTTTCTAGCCCGCCATCGATTTCGCGCGTCACTTCGATTTCTTCGTTTGCTTGAGTGACTGTTAATTTCGACGCGAAGGTCGCTTGCGGCCAGTTTTTTAACCCCGCCAAAATTTGCGCCGTTTGATTATTATCACCATCGATTGCTTGTTTTCCCATCAGCACGATTTTGGCTTGCTCTTTATCAATCAAGGCCGCTAAGGCTTTGGCTAAATTAATCGGCTCTAAATGGTTTTCAGACTCAAGCAAAATCGCGCGATCGGCGCCAATGGCAAGCGCGTTGCGCAATACATCTTGTGATGCATTAGAGCCAATCGAAACAACGATTACTTCTTGAGCGAGCCCGGCTTCTTTTAATCGAACAGCTTCTTCGACGGCAATTTCATCGAATGGGTTCATGCTCATTTTGACATTTTGAGTCTCGACAGCGCTTCCATCCGCAAGAACGCGAACTTTAACGTTGTAATCAATCACACGTTTCACTGCGACTAAAATTTTCATACGCTCTCTCAAAATTATTGTTGATTACGACTGGATTAAAAAGATTCTGTATTATAAAAATTTAGAAAACAAATTTACCGCCTCAAGAATTTTTAATATTCAAAGTAGAATGCGCGGCGGTGATTTGTGGGTTTTCTTATTCTTATTCATTCAAAAATATGACAGAAACAGTGGTTAATCCTTGGTCAAGGCGCGTGCGTTTGATTGTTTGCGCAATCTTCGTTGTAATGGCGTTGGGATATGTTTGGAATTTACAAAATACACTGTCGCAACAATATGACGAAATTAAAATTCAACAGAACAATTGGCAACAAAAACAGCAGCAATTAAATGATCGCTTAACTCAGCAAGAAGCCCTGTTACGCACATTAGATGGTAACTTTGCCAGCGTCAACGCACAGCCTGAAACCTGGGTGCTTTTAGATTTAGAGCAAACACTGGGCTTGGTCAATCAAAAACTACAAATACAAGGCTCTGTTGAAGCCAGTTTAACTTTGTTAGATTTAGCGCGCCGTCGCCTTGATAACGCACGAATTCCTCACAAAGAAACGGTGAAGAATGCGCTTGCTCAAGATATGGCCTTGCTGCGCACGTACCGCACCCGCGACACGAGTGATTTATTTACGCAGATCGATAGTCTGTTGAAAATAATTGACGACCTACCCTTGAAGCTAGAACTAACTTCAGACCCTGCGAAAATTAAGAATGTCAAAAAAACAGAAACCCCCTTTGATATTCACGCCTTAATGAATAGTTGGTGGATTGATTTGCGCAATTTAATTAGATTAAATCCAGTTGGTGATGGTACTCTAATGTCAACGACCCAAATGAATTTGGTGCGCAGCCAATTACGCCTAAACTTACTGACCGCACGCATGGCAGTTTTGATGCAACAATCTTCATTAGCGCAGCAACAATTGCAGCATGTTGAGAAAACGCTCAACATGCATGCAGACATTAGGGCTTCTGTGGTCAAAGAAACCCTCGCTTTATTAAGTCGCTCCAGAGAAGAAGCGCAAAAAATAGGCGTTCCTGCCTTAACCAGAACTTTGGCGGAAATTCAAAAATTGCGTTAATTCTGTCCCTAGAATAATTAAGCCCTTCCCTTTATGACTGTCCGAACTCGATTTGCCCCTAGTCCAACTGGTTTTTTACACTTAGGCGGCGCGCGCACCGCACTTTTTACTTGGGCGTTTGCCCGCCATTACGGCGGTACATTCGTACTGCGAATAGAGGATACCGATCGGGAGCGTTCAACACCAGAGGCGGTCCAAGCGATTTTGGAGAGTATGAAATGGTTAGGGCTTGAGCACGACGAAGGCCCTTACTTTCAAACTCAACGCATGGAGCGCTATCAAGCAGTGATTGCGCAAATGCTCAAAGACGGTTCGGCTTACTATTGCTACAGCTCTATAGAGGAACTTGAAGAAATGCGTGAGGCTTGCCGCCTGCGCGGTGAAAAACCTCGCTATAACGGAACATGGCGCCCAGAAGTGGGGAAAAAATTACCTTCGGTTCCAGAAAATCGACAAGCCGTGGTGCGATTTAAAAATCCCTTAGATGGCGTGGTCACTTGGGATGATGCCGTCAAAGGAGTTATCAGTATCGCGAACAGCGAAATGGATGACTTAATCATCGCCCGCGCGGACGGATCCCCCACCTATAATTTTTGCGTTGTGGTCGACGACTGGGACATGAAAATCACCCATGTTACTCGTGGCGATGATCATGTTAACAATACGCCACGCCAGATCAATATTTTAAAATCCCTAGGGGCAGCGATACCTGTTTATGCGCATATTCCAATGATTTTGGGAAATGATGGGGAGAAATTGTCTAAACGTCATGGCGCGGTAAGTGTTATTGAATACCAAAAAGATTACTTACCTGAAGCAATGCTCAATTATTTGGCGCGACTAGGATTTGGTCATGGTGATGATGAAATTTTCTCAATGAAGCAGTTTAGTCAATGGTTTGATTTATCAGGCTTATCACGTTCGCCGGCGCAATTTAGTTTTGAAAAATTATCTTGGGTCAACACTCATTATTTGAAACAAGCAGATAACCAAGTCTTGGCAACAATCATCAAGGAACGCTGGAATGAAGACAACTTTGAGTATCAGACAAACCCTCAACTAGGTGAGGTAATTGCTTTAATGAAGGGGCGGGTAAGCACCTTGACTGAACTTGCGAGCGCTTGTCAAATGTTTTATCAACCCGAAACTCCGGCAAAAGAGTTGTGGGAGCTGCATTTCAATCCTCAAATTACGGAAATTTTACAAAAATATCGATTTCAACTGGATATCATCGATTGGGACATCACAAGTTTGAGTTTGAATTTAAAGAATATCGTGACGCAACATCAATTAAAAATGCCTCAATTAGCGATTCCTCTACGGCTACTTCTTTTGGGAAATACTCAGACACCATCAATTGATGCGGTACAAATGGTTTTAGGGCGTCAAATAACGTGCGCTCGGATCGACAATCACTTAAATAAGGCAAAAAATACATCTGCAACAGACTAATTCCTTCACTTTTTACTGATTGAAGTAAATATTTTTAACAAAATATTCAAATAAATTAAGTAGTTAGGTGACTTTTTTATAAAAGCACAGTAGAATGCGGCTGTAACTCTATTGAGATGTGTCAATAAGCTCTTTTAAATAAGAGAGTCTTATTGGACAGCTCGAACAATTTAGATTAGTTTTTTTTGGGAACTCAGAGGTTATTATGGCCAATCAATGTGTTAAAAATTTCATCACATCAGCAAAATTAATTGCTCCGCTGTTAATAGTATCTGGTTTTTTAATTCAAAATTCAGGATACGCCGTTCAAAAAGTCACTTCAGACACTTCTTTAAAAGATGTTCGTTTGGCATTAAACGTTGCCGAAAACTATTACGGGCTCCCCTCTTACGATTTAATTTCTTCAGTACCTGTTGCGCCGAAGACACCGAGCTCTTCTTTTTTGCGTGAACTGACTCTGGCGCAAAGATCGAGCTTTGAACAAAACACAGGTAACGCCCCTGTTGACGATACCCAAGAAGATCCAAATTTAGTGCCACTTGCTAATTCTCGTCAAAAATTATTGCTTGAGGGTGAAAATATTGCCGCAGCGACTAATGCAAATACAGACGATGATATTGATGCAATTGACGCAAATGGACAAAAAATTCAACTCTTGCCTTTAGAGGATGAGCCAGCAGCTCAGGCTGATATTCCACAAACTACGGATAATGCACTGCCCCCGATTCCTGCTTCCAATGCGCGTTTGGTGAATCCAGAATCGCAAATTATTTTACCTCCCCCACCTAGGCCGCAAGAGGCGGCAAAAACTCCATTTGTTGTTGCGTCTGAACCATCTCCTGTCCCTGTACCGGCTATTGTAGCAGCTCCGGCTGCACCGGCACCGGCTATTGCATCAGCTCCAGTTGCACCAGCTCTAGTTATTACACCATCACCTAAACCAGTTGCTCAAGTTGCACCGGTCGCCCAAGAAAAAGGGGCGAAAGTTATAGCTCCTGTAACACCTGCAATTACAAACCCTGCTTACACGGCGAAACGAGGTGATACCTTAGGAAAAATTAGTGATTTAGTACCGTCATCTGGACTCACTTCAGCGCAAAAATTAGTTGCTTTGTACAACCGTAATCCTTCGGCTTTTCTTGATAAAAACATGAACCGATTGATCGTTGGTTCGTCAATAAATTTAGATGAATTAAACGACTATCCATCTAATGCAGCTGCACGGAAAGAGGTTGCTTCACAGTATGCGCGCTACTTAGGAAGTTTCGATACCAAAAAACCGGTACTAGATAATGTTAAAATTGCAAAAACACCTGTCGAAACTGCACCAAAAACTGATATTGTGAATATTCCCGCAACTGTAGAGACTATAGCAAGCACTCCTATAATCGAAACAAAAATTTTACCTCCTATTCAAGCTTCTAATCAATCGAATATTGAAGTGATGCCTGCAGAAAAAAGCAGCGGACGTTCGATTACGATTGCTTTAATTGCTTTGATCCTCGCGGCTCTAGGCGGTTATGTTTTCTTAAGAATCCGAAGTCGTAACAGAATTCCTTTGGACTAATTACCTCTCTAGATTACACAAACAGCCCCTTTTTAGGGGTTGTTTGCATTTTAGTATTACTATCTGCGTTTATTTATTTGCTCTCTATGCAGCCAAATACACCAAAAATTAGCACTAGTTTGAGTTTTGACGATGTTTTGCTCAATCCTAACTATTCAGAAGTTCTGCCAACAGAAACCTCCTTAAAAACAAAATTAACGCAGGATATCGAATTGAATATTCCCCTGATTTCTGCGGCAATGGATACCGTCACCGAGTCTGCAATGGCAATTGCGCTGGCTCAAGAAGGTGGAATCGGAGTGATTCATAAAAATCTATCGGCCGAAGATCAAGCGCAAAAAGTGCGTAAAGTGAAACGATTTGAAGCCGGCTGGGTCAACAATCCTATTACCGTGTCGCCGAATATGCGTATTCAAGACGTTATCAAGCTCGCTCAAGAGCATGGCGTAAGTGGGTTTCCGGTCCTCGAAAATAATAAAGTGGTTGGCATTATTACCAGTCGTGATTTTCGTTTCGATGGAAAAAGTGAAGGTTGGGTTCGAGAGCGCATGACTTCGCAAAATAAACTGATCTATATCGAAAACGAAAAAGACATTGAAAAAGCCAAGCATTTGATGCAAGAGCACCGCTTAGAGCGTGTTTTAGTATTAGATAAGGCGCAAGGCTTGCGCGGGTTGATTACCGCAAAAGATCTACAAAAAACTCGTGATTTTCCTAATGCTTGTCGTGATCATTCGGGAAAACTTCGAGTTGCGGCGGCTGTCGGTGTGGCTGATGAGGCTCGAATTGAACTGCTCGTCGGCGCAGGCGTTGACGTTTTGATTCTTGATACTGCGCACGGACACTCTAAAGGTGTGATCGAACGACTGAAATGGATTAAGAAAAACTTCCCTTCCACTCAATTAATTGTTGGCAATATCGCGACGGCACAAGCTGCGATTGATTTAGCAAAAGCCGGCGCCGATGCCATAAAAGTCGGGATCGGTCCAGGATCAATTTGTACAACCCGCATTGTTGCAGGCGTTGGTGTGCCCCAGCTTTCCGCAATTATCAATGTCGCACAAGCCCTGCAAGACTACAGCATTCCTTGTATTGCAGACGGAGGAATACGATATTCAGGCGACCTGGCTAAAGCGCTTGCTGCCGGTGCGAATACCGCCATGATTGGTGGATTGTTTGCAGGAACTGAAGAAGCGCCAGGCGAAACAATTTTATTTCAAGGGCGTACTCATAAAGCGTACCGTGGAATGGGCAGTTTAGGCGCAATGTCCAAAGGCTCTGCTGATCGTTATTTTCAAGACTCGGCAGCACAAACTCAAAAATTGGTTCCCGAAGGAATTGAAGGGGTTGTTCCATTTAAAGGATCAGTACATTCGATTATTTATCAACTATGCGGTGGCGTAAAAGCCGCCTTGGGTTATTGCGGTAGTCGCACTATTGCTGAATTGCAGCAAAAAGCGACTTTTACACAAATTACCTCTGCCGGTATGCGCGAGTCACACGTTCATGATGTGATGATCACTAAAGAGTCTCCTAACTATCAATCGCATTAATTAATTTATCCTAATCTTCAATGGCTCAAGGAATACTTATTCTTGATTGCGGTTCACAATTCACCCAACTGATTTCGCGGCGCATTCGTGAAATTGGCGTTTACAGTGAGGTATTACCGTGGGACGCATCTTTTGAACGGATTAAAACCTGTGCGCCTTTGGCAATTGTCTTGTCGGGTGGACCCAGTAGTGTTAACGATGCTAAGGCGCCTACTTTGCATCCAGAAATTTTGACCCTCAATATTCCGATTTTGGGCATTTGCTATGGGATGCAAATGCTGGCGCATGTTTTAGGCGGTCGTGTAGAAGCCTGCCAACGTCGCGAATACGGACAAATGGCGATTAGTACTCAGAACTCTCCTTTGTTCAAAGATATCCCATCTAAGGACGCGCATATCGTGTGGATGAGTCACGGCGACTCTGTCGTGAAGTTACCTCCTAACTTTATCGAAATTGCGCATTCAATTGACGGCGGCATTGCTGCGATTGCCTATCCTGAAAAAAATATTTACGGCTTGCAGTTCCATCCTGAGGTGACGCATTCAGCACATGGTTTGACGATGCTGAAAAATTTTGTTCTTAATATTGCAGACTGTGCGCCTAATTGGAATGTCAAAAACTATGCCGATAGCGTTATACCACTAATTCGCGAAAAAGTAGGTTCTGACAAAGTGCTACTGGCGCTTTCTGGCGGCGTTGACAGCAGTGTGGTGGCGGCATTGATTCATCGCGCAATCGGCAATCAACTTACTTGTATTTTTGTGGATAACGGCCTTTTGCGAAAAAACGAAGTTGCTTTAGTTCAACAGGCGTTTAATCAAGAATTGAATATTCAAACTATTGATGCCAGTGATCGCTTTTTGTCCGCCTTAGCGGGGATTTCTGATCCTGAACAAAAACGTAAAATTATCGGTGCAGAATTTATCCATGTATTCCAAGAAGAAGCGCAAAAAATCAAGGGTATGGATTGGTTGGCGCAAGGGACGATTTACCCCGATGTGATTGAAAGCGCAGGAAATGGTTCTGCGCATACGATTAAAAGTCATCATAACGTTGGCGGTTTGCCCGATACTTTGAAACTAAAGTTATTAGAACCTTTGCGCGACTTATTTAAAGATGAAGTTCGCAAACTAGGCTTATATTTAGGTTTGCCTGAATCCTTGGTTTATCGCCATCCTTTCCCAGGTCCAGGTTTGGCGGTGCGCATTTTGGGCGCGATTCGTAAAGAGCAAGCGGACTTGCTTCGTGAGGCGGACGATATTTTTTTACAAGAATTGCATAAGCTTAAAGATGACAAAGGTATTTCGTGGTACAACAAAGTTAGTCAGGCTTTTGTCGTGTTTTTACCGGTGCAGTCGGTTGGCGTGATGGGCGATGGGCGCACCTATGAATCAGTGGTTGCGCTGCGCGCAGTACAGACTGATGATTTTATGACCGCCAACTGGGCCCCCCTACCCTTCGAATTACTCAATCGCGTTTCTTCACGAATCATTAACGAAGTGCGCGGAATCAATCGTGTGGTTTACGATATTTCCAACAAACCCCCCGCAACAATTGAGTGGGAGTGACTTTTTTGAGCTAAGTTGTTGATTTATATAGGTTTTCAACTTACACAAATGTTTCACAACCCAATAAAGTCTGTTGATTTTATTGGGTTGTGACTTTACAGTTACACGTTAAGTAGCACAGCGTTGCTGTTGCTCAAAATCGTAGCTACTCTAAAGTCCTATGGCACTGAAAAAAGCTGAATTTACAGACGACGAAATCCCACTTTAGCTTTTTCTTTCAGCATTACGCTTTCACGTTGTGCTGTCAGTTGTGCGATTTGTTCGTTGATTTTGTCGACTTCATTCATTTGATAGCTCCATAGGTTAGTCATGTTGACAATTAAATGTAGCAACGGCATAGTTACATGTCAACAGCTTGTAGAATGGCAAACATTCTATGTGTAGTCAAAAAGCTCACTCTTTATACTCAATTTCATCTAAGAACAAGGCAACTCATGTTTGAGACAACTTTCCGCAACCTTGACGACACACTACGCAAAGACGCAGGCTGTAGCAGTGAGTTGGACTACATTGAACAGACAAGTTGGGTGTTGTTCTTAAAGTACTTAGACGACTTTGAAGCGGACAGGGAAGCGTCAGCACAGCTTAACGGCGAACGCTATCAACGCATTCTTAGCAACGAATACGCATGGACGACTTGGGCTGTACCAAAGACAGCAGACGGCAAGTTGGACTACAACACAGCACTTACAGGCGAAGACTTAAAGGAATTCGTTGACGGTAAGCTGTTTCCATATCTTAAAAGCTTCAAAGTCAGTGCTGAAAACGCAGACACGCTTGAGTACAAAATTGGCGAGATTTTCCACGAGCTTAAAAACAAGCTACAAAGCGGCTACAGCCTACGTGAAGTAATCAACAAGGTGGACGAACTTCGTTTTCGTAGTAACGAAGAAAAGCACGAGATGTCCAGCTTGTATGAGGACAAGATTAAGAACATGGGTAACGCTGGACGTAACGGTGGAGAATACTACACACCACGCCCACTAATTAAGACAATTGTTAAGGTTGTTAATCCCAAGCTTGGCAATAAAGTTTACGACGGTGCTGTGGGTAGTGCTGGCTTCTTGTGTGAAGCCTACGAGTACATGCGTACAAGTAAACAGCTTACGGCTAAAGAATTTGAACAGCTACAGCGTAAGACTTTCTACGGCAAAGAGAAGAAGTCACTTGCCTACATCATTGGTGTTATGAACATGATATTACATGGGATTGAAGCTCCCAATATCATTCATACCAATACGCTAGGCGAGAACATTGCGGACATACAGGAAAAAGACAGAGTAGATATTGTGCTGGCTAATCCGCCATTTGGTGGAAATGAGCGTGTGGAAGTACAAGAAAACTTTCCAATCCGTACAAGTGAAACAGCCTACTTGTTCTTACAACACTTCATTAAGATTTTGCGTGTAGGTGGACGCTGTGGCATTGTAATTAAGAGCACATTTCTTAGTAACGCTGATAGTGCCAGTGTGGCACTTAGAAAGCAATTATTACAAGAATGTTTAATTGAAGCTGTACTTGTCTTACCAGGCGGTGTTTTTACAGGAGCTGGCGTTAATACGGTTGTTTTGTTTTTTTGAAAAAGGAAAACCAACTGAAAAAATATGGTTCTACCAGCTGAATTTATTGCGTAATTTAGGAAAATCAAACAGCCTTAATGAGAATGACTTGGTTGAATTTTTGTCACTTTTTAATGATAGAAAAGAGAGTCTTAATTCTTGGAATGTTAATGTTGGTGAGATTGATAATCTAACGTGGGATTTAACACCTTCAAATCCTAATATAAATGAAATTATAGATACACGTACACCTCCTGAAATCATTGCTGAAATAGAAAAATTAGAATTAGAAATCAATCTTTCTATATCAAAAATTAAGGTATTGCTATGAACTGGAAAAAATCAACTATAGGTGAAGTTCTTTCAGTTATAAAGAACGGAATAAATTGTGAGCAAAGCAAAAATCCAACTCCATTCAAGATTACAAGAATCGAGACTATATCTAAGAAAGTTTTTGATTTCGAACGTGTAGGTTATGCTGATTTAACAGATATCGAGCAAAAAAAAGTAAATTAATTTTAGGAGACATTCTTTTTAGTCACATTAACAGTCCGATTCATGTAGGTAAAACAGCGATATATGAAGGCGAAAAAGATATCTATCATGGAATAAATTTACTTTTATTGAGAACAATTAAAGATGTCAACCCACACTTTTTTAATTTTTTTCTCAACAACCTGTTTAATACTGGATATTGGGAAAAGAATTGTAAAAAATCTGTGAATCAAGCAAGCGTCAATCAAAAAGATATTTCTAAAGTGCCATTTGATTATCCCGATTTAGAAACGCAAATTCTTATAGTAAGGAAAATGGAAGCTCTTTCTAATGAAATTAATAACGCTAAAGAAAGCACTCAAAGACAATTGAATAACTTAAATGTCCTGAGCAATTCATTGTTATCTCATGCCGTTTCAGGAAAATTAATTTAAGTAACATTATGAACGAAGCTGATACACGAGCAGAACTAATTGACCCTCAGCTTAAGCTTGCTGGATGGGGTGATATAGCTGAATCACGTGTACAGCGTGAGTACAACATTAATGCTGGTGAGGTAAGAGCTGGTGGTATACGTAGTAGCCAAATGAAGGCTGACTACGTGCTTGTTTACAAGAACAGAAAGCTTGCTGTCATTGAGGCTAAGAGCAATGAACTGGAAGTAGGTGAAGGCGTAGCGCAAGCAAAGCAATACGCTACCAAGCTTGAGCTTGACTACACCTATGCGGCTAACGGTAAAGAAATCTACGAAATCTGCTTAGCAACTGGCACTGAAGGACTTGTTAGCGGTTTTCCAACACCTGATGAGCTTTGGAATAAGGTATTTGGAGATAGCAACGAGTGGCAAGCTAAGTTCAATGCCGTTCCATTTGAGGATGTCAACGGTACCAAGCAAGCTCGCTACTATCAAGAAATCGCTGTCAACAGAGTTATGGAAGCTGTTGCGAACAACAAGCAAAGAATCTTGCTTACGTTAGCAACGGGTACTGGTAAGACATTCATAGCATTCCAAATCGCTTGGAAGCTTTTTCAATCACGTTGGAACTTACTTAAGGATGGCAAGCGTACTCCACGTATTTTGTTCTTAGCAGATAGAAACATTCTTGCCAATCAAGCCTACTTAGACTTTGGTGCTTTCAAAGAAGACGCACTTGTACGTATTAATCCAGCACAAATCGCTAAGCGTGGTGAAGTTCCAAAAAATGGTAGTGTGTTTTTCACTATCTTTCAAACATTCATGTCTGGGCCAGATAAGAAACCTTACTTTGGCGAATACGAGCCTGATTTTTTTGATTTAGTGATTATTGATGAGTGTCATCGAGGTGGTGCTAGTGACGAAAGTAATTGGAGAGATATCCTTAATTATTTCAAACCAGCAGTACATTTAGGACTTACAGCAACGCCAAAAAGAGACGAGAACACAGGCACTTACAAGTACTTTGGAGAACCCGTTTATACGTACAGTTTGAGAGAAGGAATAAAAGACGGTTTCTTAACTCCATTCAAAGTTAAGCGTATCCAAACATCTTTGGACGAATATGTTTACACAGCTGATGATGAAGTATTAGAAGGTGAAGTAGAAGAAGGTTACGTCTACACTGAGAAAAATTTTAACAAGAAGATTGTCATACCTGAGCGTGAGCGTAGGCGTGTACAAGAGATGTTGGCTAACATTAATCAACAAGAAAAGACGCTTGTATTCTGTGCTAATCAAGCACATGCGGCTATGGTTAGAGATATTATTAATCAAGAAGTTAAAGTCAAAAAAACTGATTACTGTGTACGTGTCACAGCCAATGATGGTGCTATTGGTGATACATACCTTAAGCAATTTCAAGATAACGATAAGACAATTCCAACAATCATTACTACCAGTCAAAAGCTGACAACTGGTGTAGACGCACGAAATGTTAGGAACGTTGTTCTTATGCGTCCAGTTAATTCAATGATTGAGTTTAAGCAAATAATTGGGCGGGGTACTCGTTTATTTGAAGGTAAACACTACTTCACTATTGTTGACTTTGTTAACGCATATCACTTGTTTAGTGACGCTGAGTGGGATGGTGAGCCCATTGAGCCTGAACCTAAAGTGCCGAAAAAGCCTAAAGAACCAGAAGGCGAAGAAGGTGGCGGTAATGGTGAAGGTGAGGGTGGTGACGACGAGCCAACAGTTAAGAAAATTAAGATTAAACTGAGTGACGGTAAAACACGAGAGATACAGAGTATGCGTAGCACAATGTTTTACGTAGACGGAAAACCTATCAGTGCTGAGGAGTTCTTACAACGTCTTTTCAATACTCTTAAGTTACCTGAATTCTTTGGAACTGAAGATACATTGCGTAAGTTATGGGCTAATCCAATCACACGTAGCGAGTTACTTAAGAAGTTAGAACAGCAAGGATGTGGTAAATCTGATTTGCTTAAGCTACAAGAAATGATTGACGCAGACAACTGTGACTTGTTTGATGTGCTTGAGTATATTAGTTACGCACGAAAGCCTATTACTCGTGCTGAACGTGTAGCTAACGCACAAAGTAACATTTACACTTTCCTTAACGATAAACAACGTGATTTCATTAGCTTTATCTTAAGAAACTATGTACAAGACGGCGTTGACGAATTAGACATAGCTAAGCTGAGTGCTACGCTAACTTCTAAGTATGGAAGTGTCTATGAGGGACAAAAAGCGTTGGGAAATGTGGATGAAATTAAGCGTGTCTTTGTAGATTTCCAACAGCACTTGTACAATGAAAAAGTTGCTTAGTCAAAGTTTAAACCTTCGCACTCTGTGTAACCAAAACTCCGTTAACTTGTTGATTTTGAAAAGAATTAAGCTCCTACAATGAATATGCTGAAAACACTGAAAGTCACACAAAAGTTACACACAATTTTTGAACACACGCAACCCATTGATTTCATTGGGGAATTTCTCCACGTTAGTATTGAGCGGGAGTAAGCGCATCGAATATGGCTACCTGACATTTTAAAAATTCACACTTGGTAACGAGATTGACTCAAGGTCAGAATGCGCATTGATGATGCGACAGTGCTAATCATTTTACTAATCATTGGAGACTCTTATGCACAAAGGTCGTTTAGAAGCCTTTTCAGATGGTGTGATTGCCATCATCATCACTATCATGGTATTAGAGCTTAAGGTGCCACATGGGGAATACTTTGCCGATCTTATCCCTTTATGGCCAAAACTCATTAGTTATATCTTAAGTTTTGTCTACGTTGGTATTTACTGGAATAATCATCATCACACCATGCAGAGTGTTCGGTCAGTTAATGGCGCAATGCTCTGGGGTAATCTGCACCTTCTATTCTGGCTTTCACTTCTGCCCTTCTCTACCGGATGGATGGGTGAAAATCACTTTTCCGAACAGCCCACTCTGATCTACGGCCTGAACCTGTTCCTAGCTGCCCTCGCGTATTTCATCTGGACGAAAATTCTGATCAAACACCACGGTAAAGATTCAGACTTGGCAAAAGCTTTTGGCAAAGACTACAAGGGTAAACTCTCGCTCGCCTTATATTTAGTTGGCATGATCATGACCTTGGTTGTCCCTTGGTTAGGATTTGTGATTTTTAGCGTGGTGGCTTTAATGTGGCTGGTTCCCGATAAACGGATGCACCAAGGGATCTGAAATAGGGGGTGCAGCAGAATATCTCTCACCACTCGTACTAAATCGAGAAGATGTACATAATTCCGCCTAGAGCGCATATCCCAATCGGCTAGAATCCCAGCTTATAACGAGAGTGATGCGGTCGAGTTCCGGCTAGAGCGCATATCCCAATCGGCTAGAATCATTGATATAGTTGAAGACTCTTAACCAGAGTTCCGGCTAGAGCGCATATCCCAATCGGCTAGAATGGCCCCGACAAAGATCTTAAAGAGATTCAAGTTCCGGCTAGAGCGCATATCCCAATCGGCTAGAATCAATAACGCCAATTCTGGACTCTTGATTGTGTTCCGGCTAGAGCGCATATCCCAATCGGCTAGAATGCACCGGTAATACGCGCATGGTGTACTTTGGTTCCGGCTAGAGCGCATATCCCAATCGGCTAGAATTGCCTGCCAGCCCAACCCATGGGTCTGGCGGTTCCGGCTAGAGCGCATATCCCAATCGGCTAGAATTTTAACATCTACGCCTAATGCAATCATATCGTTCCGGCTAGAGCGCATATCCCAATCGGCTAGAATCCCCTACAATTATTGAGGCAAGACCCAAACGTTCCGGCTAGAGCGCATATCCCAATCGGCTAGAATACTGCTCATCTTTGCGCCTTTTCAAGAGCGGTTCCGGCTAGAGCGCATATCCCAATCGGCTAGAATCTCACTGTGGAAGGAAAAGGAAGTGGCTGGGTTCCGGCTAGAGCGCATATCCCAATCGGCTAGAATCATCAGGCATTATTAGATTCTCAAGGTGGAGTTCCGGCTAGAGCGCATATCCCAATCGGCTAGAATTTGAGCACTCTAAGGGATACGAGGAAACTTGTTCCGGCTAGAGCGCATATCCCAATCGGCTAGAATCATTAGGCATTATTATATTCTCAATGTAGAGTTCCGGCTAGAGCGCATATCCCAATCGGCTAGAATATAGAGTCGCCAGCGGCCCATGATATCTGGGTTCCGGCTAGAGCCCATATCCCAATCGGCTAGAATCGACAACTTTACGGTGTGACTCCTCCCCTAGTTCCGGCTAGAGCGCATATCCCAATCGGCTAGAATAATCCCTATCAAGGATAACATTAGTAACGGGTTCCGGCTAGAGCGCATATCCCAATCGGCTAGAATGCAAATCCTCATCGCTCAAATCATCAATCCGTTCCGGCTAGAGCGCATATCCCAATCGGCTAGAATTTATTCGCTGCCGTACACCGTCGTTATCGTGTTCCGGCTAGAGCGCATATCCCAATCGGCTAGAATATGACGCAACCACATGAAGGGCACTTAGCGGTTCCGGCTAGAGCGCATATCCCAATCGGCTAGAATTGTATCAGATGTCTACATACGCAGGGGGTGGTTCCGGCTAGAGCGCATATCCCAATCGGCTAGATTTAATTACATTTGTTATGCTTGTTTTTTCAGGTTCCGGCTAGAGCGCATATCCCAATCGGCTAGAATGGGCATCTATAAATTCCCACTTGATCTGGGGTTCCGGCTAGAGCGCATATCCCAATCGGCTAGAATATCGAAATATGGGAATAAAAGATCGTATTAGTTCCGGCTAGAGCGCATATCCCAATCGGCTAGAATTAAAGTACTGATTGGATGAATTATAGTTCAGTTCCGGCTAGAGCGCATATCCCAATCGGCTAGAATTTGGGCGGGTTCTGAGAATTCGTTACAACTGTTCCGGCTAGAGCGCATATCCCAATCGGCTAGAATTCAGCACTGCTGCTGGCACTCAAGCCGTCAGTTCCGGCTAGAGCGCATATCCCAATCGGCTAGAATATAAAGTACTGATTGGATGAATTATAGTCCGTTCCGGCTAGAGCGCATATCCCAATCGGCTAGAATTCTCAATAGCGCGAGCGACGGCTTTGTCCGGTTCCGGCTAGAGCGCATATCCCAATCGGCTAGAATAGACAGCCCCAGATGCACCCATGTACCTTCGTTCCGGCTAGAGCGCATATCCCAATCGGCTAGAATATAAAGTACTGATTGGATGAATTATGGTCAGTTCCGGCTAGAGCGCATATCCCAATCGGCTAGAATCCGTAAGCAGTAAGCCCTTGTTTTACAAGGACTTACTGGCTTTTCGGCATAAGAAAAATTCATTTTTATTTAAAATAAATCAAACTGATCAGGCATTTTTTTTGTGGGCATTGTTTTGCCACTTTGAAAACTCATGATGCGTTCGTACTGCTTATCGGTCATCTGTAAAATATTGACTTGCCCTCCTCCGGGTAAAACTTCTTTTACACGTTGGCAGTAAGTTTGGATTTGTGCGTAGCTGCTACAAAAACGCATATAGACACTAAATTGACTGCGTAAAAAACCCATGTCAAGCAAACTTAATCGAAAATCATTTGCGGCTTTTCTCTCTGGCTTAGTTTGTACCGGCAGATCAAACATAACAATCATCCACATCAGTCGATATCCGCTTAACATGTGCCGTTAATCGTTCAGGCCTAAATCGCCTTTTGGTAAAGAAGCGAGCGGCAAATCAAGCGTCTGATGCTGCTCAGTAATTACCAGTGCCAGGGATGTTGCCAGTTTTTGAATCGCCACTAATATCGGCGTATGGCCGCTTGAGGTGGCAATATCAAGATACAGACTCTTAACCAAAACGCGTTTTGTGTCCGGCGTAAGCTCGCAAGTTTCATTGCGTTCTAACTGCCAAACAGTCCAGTCAATAATGGGGCGAAACGGTTCCATTAAATCATCAACCAGTCGCATCGCGTTGTTATCATGACTATGGTGTAATCCAATGCTCGGATGTAGCCCTGCTGCTGCTACGACGGCGCGTGCGGTGGCGGCACGTAGCACCGTGTAACCATAATTTAAAAGCGCGTTTACACCCGCAGCCTCTTGGTCGCGACGAAACTCGACACCAAAAAGCAACTTCCAATATTGACGTGCGCCTTGTGCTTCAAAGTTATCGGGGTCACCACTACGAATATTTTTAGCCAACTTCTCCAGCAAAATCGAAGGAGCACCGCTTGTTTTTAGCACCTCTGCTTGCTGCTGTAGCTTGATTTTAATCAGACTCGCCCACAAACGCTTTTTAGTGGGCACTGTGCAGGCAATCTGCGCATCAAACCGGTGGGCTTGCAAGTGGTGACCGTCTAAGGGCCACAATATGCCAACAGGTTTGTGATTGGCCGCACACAGCACAAAGGGTACGCCACGCTCGGCCAGCGCCACCAGCAAGTTGTTGGTGTAGCTGATACCGTGAGCGTTGGCAATGAGCGCCGCCATATCGTCAAGCGGCACACGCCCCAGCTCTTGACGCTCATCGTCCGTGCTATGTACCAGCATAAAGCCGCGGTAGGCCGACAAGTGTCTGCGGTCATCGGCAACTTCGACAATGCGACTTTGCATGGCTTAAGCTTTAAAACCTGAGTCGTGTAATTCACCAATTGGCGAGATTGCAATTTGCCGTGCCTGACTACTTTGCAAGCTGGTTGCAGAAAATGCTCTTTGAAAGAAGTCGTCATCTAATGCCGAGCGGTCGAAAATTGCATCATTTTTTTGGGCTTTCTGCGCCGCCAACTTAGCGCTGTACCTTGCGCCAATATTTGTCTCGTTGGGCTTGATAAAGGTAACGGAGCCAGAGCTGTTGATTTTCAATACTTGCAGAATTAACCAGTCGCCATCCACTTTGGCCCGAATGTAGTCATTAATCATCAATCGCATCAACAAGGGGCGCTGACTCATTGTTATCTTCGGATTACGCAGATGTTTTACGCCTTCTTCAACTGTCTTGAATCTGCGAACCACTTGGTAAGCATCATAGGTACGCAAAACCTCCCCGATCCATTCACCCGTTTCTGTTTTGCTAATTTCAATGCAATAGTTGCTATTTGGAAGAAGTCCTTTGTAGGAGGTTGCGCGCCCTAAAGCTTGATGGCGCTTCAGTACGCCGTCTGAACTTTTTTCCCTTGGAAAAAATGGAATGACATTGCGTGTTTTAGCGGCTGATTTGCTGTCACCTGTGGCGCTATAAATCGTTGCATCAAACATCGCCCCTTCGTAGCCATGGTCGGGTTTGTGGCTCACCCAAATGTGGTGAATGGCGCGTTGCACATGGTCACGGTAGCTGGGCCAAGGCAGGGGCATGGTCTCCACGAGTTTGTTAAGCTGTTTTTCTCGGGCACTGGAACTGGCATTGGCAAAGCGTTGCAACAGGCCTTGGTCGGTCACGGCGATGACGCAGGCGTCCACCGCGTGGTGACGGTGGTCGTTGCGGTTTTTCTCACCGCCCAAGCCCAAGATGTCATTCAGGCCAAACTTGACGCGCAGCATGGCCGTCATGCGCCCGGGTATGACGCGGGTGTTTTGTGGGCAGATCAGACTGAGGTATTCACGCGCCACGCTGCTAAGGTGGCGCGTGTCGTTGAGGGCTCGGGCCAAAAAGCCTTTGTCTTCGCGCAGCCATTGCGCCATGCCGTCTTGCGCAAATCGGTAGCGCTTGCCTTTAGGCATACCGCTGGCGCGCTGGAGCATGTCGGCGTTTGACCAGCCTTGGACTTCAAAGTCAGCGGCGGCTTGTGCTGGCGTGCGATTGCCTTTGATGCGGTTGGCCTGGCGCATGGCCACGGTTTTATTGTTCAGGCTGTCGTCCAGCGTTTGTGAAAACGGCAGGATGTGTTCAATCTCTACTTGGTCGCTAAATAGCATCTGTGCGCTAATTTGCACACCGCTGTAGGGGCAGCGGCGGTCGGCCACGTTGAAGCTAAGTTCTTCCCACAAAATCATTTTTTGCAGATCGGCGGCGCGGACACGTTCTGGGTTGGTGCCCAGCAGTTGAGCGATGTCCTTGCGCATGCGTTCGTTGCGGCGCTGGTTGTCGGCTTGGCGTTCTTGCTCTTCTTTGCGCTGCTCCTGGCTTTGCTTGAGGTCACGGGCCAGCTCCACAATCACTTCGCTGGGGTGGCCGTAGCGCTTGATGAGCGCGTTGACCACGGTGCGCACTTGGTTCAGGCCGATGTGTACCGTGGGGTTGGCGATCTTGCCGTAGCGTTTTTCAGCAGGGTCTTCGGGCTTGCCCGTGCCGAAGCCCACATGGTGCTGCAGGTATTGGCCGTAGTAGGGCAGCACTGGCAGTATCTCGCCTGTGGCGGCATGGCTGATGTGGCTGTGGTGGTCAAAGCCAGCGGCCAACACCGCTTTGTCGTAGGTGATGACTTCGGCACGCAGGGCGGGCAGAATTTTTTCGAGGGTCTTGGCGCTCAGACTGCCGTAGCCTTCGGCCAGCGGGGCGTTGGCGATGCTCTCGGCGGTCATCTCGTCCACACCCGTTTCGCGTTGCAACCACGCGATCAGGGTTGCCAAGTTTTCTTCGATCACCAATTGCATGACGATCGCGTCTTGCCGCGCCTCGTCAAAACTGGCCCATTGGCTGCAAAAAAACTCTTTCTTGGCCAACATGGCGCTGGTGCTGTTGCCTTTGAGTTCTGTGCGTTTTTCGTCCTGCAGATTGAACTGCCCCGAAAAGCCGAGCAGCTTTTGAATCTGGGTGAAGCTGCGCTTGCTGTTGGTCTCGAGCGCATGGACCAACTGGTCACGCTGAGTCAGCGTGAGCGGCTCTTCGGTCAAGTCCTCGCGGAGCAGACGCAGGTTATTGACCTCTTGGTAAATGCGAAAACGCTGCTGACTCGGCAGGGCCAGCGGGGCGCGCTCTTCTTCAGGCATGAGCCTGCAGCGACCCGGCTTGACGGGCTTGAGCGGGCGTTGGTGCAGCAGGCAGTCTTTGAGTTCATCGCGGGCGGTGTCGTTAAAAAGTGTCGGGGTGAGTTCGCTTTGCTTGACCCACAGCGCATCGAACTCGGCCTCGATCATGGCGCGGTCGATGTAGAGGTCGTAGCTCTTTTCGATTTTGGTTTTGCCGTTGCCTTGAAGGGTGCGGTTTTTGCGGTAACGCGCCCGCACCGACAGGCCTTGCTGGTGACGAGCATGCAGCCATTCGCCAACTGTGCGGCAGCCTGTGGCTTGCATGACTTGGCGCAACTGACTAATGGCGGCCTTCAGTGCGCCGCTGTCGTTTTCTTTTTTCTCGGTTTTACGGTTGCTTTTGAAGCCCCGTCGCTGGTTGATGTGAAACAGTGCGCGCGCAAACTCTTCGGGCAGCAGGGCTTGGTCAAGGCCTTTGGCACGCAAGGCAAACGGATCTGTTTTTTCGAGCGCTTTGCGGGCGGCCTCGTCTTGCGGGAAAAAGCCGTGGCGCAACAGCGTAGCCATCATGCGGTTTTTGCGTTTGAGCAAGCGGTCGCGGCGGCGGCGCATGGCACGAGCTTCGCGGCGGCTGACCGCCAGTGACGAGCCGTCTTTGGGGTTGCGCCCGTCGCTGAAAATCCGCACTCCTGCTTTGATGACCGCGCAGGGTTCGTTGTGTGAGTTAAGTCGGAGCATGGCCCAACCCAAAGAGGTAGAGCCCAAATCCAAAGCGAGTCGGTAGCGCATCTTGTTCATTTCTTTAGCCTCATTTTTTGTTGATATAGACATATTACGCTATACTAAGCTTCATATCAGACGATTGGGATATGCGCTCTGGACGCTAACAAGCAGAAAGATGCACCAAATGAAAGGGTCTCTATATGAGGCCCTTTATCTTTTTCGGGAACACGGTCTTCGTCGTAGTGCCAATTATGAAGCCTTGAGAGTTACATCTATTTTCTGGGCATGATTTGCTTCTTATACCCTCTTATCTGAGCAACTGGAGTGATTGCGCGCTTTTGAATAAGCAAGTAGAATCTCGCCCTTAATTCTGGAAGCGTGGCAGAGTGGTCGATTGCACCGGTCTTGAAAACCGGCAACGGGTAACCGTTCGTGAGTTCGAATCTCACCGCTTCCGCCAATCAATATCTACAAATCACCTGTATCGCAATCTATCCAGCAAAATTGTTGAGATCGATTGCAATTCCACCATCGGCTTTACACGACACCTGTAAACGCACGTTTTTTAAGCACGGTCAAAGTGTCTCGTGTTTGCGCGGCTTTTTCAAACTCTAGATTTTTGGCAAAAGCGATCATTTCTTTTTCTAAGCGCATGATTTCTTTGGCGAGTTGTTTTTCGCTCATCTGCTGAACTTTTGCCGTGGCATGCTGTTCTTCTAAAGACGCACCCAGCGCCTCTTTGTCGTAAACGCCATCGATCAAGTCACGAATTTCTTTTTTAATTCCTTGCGGCGTAATCCCGTGTTCTAAGTTGTAACTAACCTGTTTAGTGCGGCGGCGTTCGGTTTCATCGATTGCGCGACGCATCGAATCGGTCACACGATCGGCGTACAAAATCGCGCGCCCACTGATATTTCGAGCCGCACGGCCTATGGTCTGAATCAAACTGCGCTCAGAACGCAAGAAACCTTCTTTATCGGCATCAAAAATCGCCACTAAAGAAACTTCCGGCAAATCAATCCCCTCTCGCAATAAATTGATCCCTACCAAAACATCGAATACCCCCAAACGCAAATCGCGAATAATTTCAGCGCGCTCAATGTTTTCAATATCGCTGTGCAAATAACGAACCTTGGTACCGTTTTCTGCGAGAAAATCCGTCAACTGTTCGGCCATCCGCTTGGTCAAAGTGGTGATCAAAACACGCTCGTTGATCGCGACGCGAATACGAATTTCTTCCAAAACATCATCGACTTGATTTTTTGCCGGACGCACTTCAATTTCTGGATCAACCAAACCCGTTGGACGCACGACTTGTTCGACCACCGCGTTGGTATGCGCAGCCTCGTACTGCGATGGCGTCGCGGATACAAAAACAGTTTGGCGGGTTTTAGTTTCAAACTCATCAAAGCGCAAAGGCCTGTTATCCAAAGCGCTGGGCAAACGAAAACCGTACCCCACCAGATTTTCTTTACGAGAACGATCGCCCTTATACATCGCGCCTAACTGTCCCAAAGTCACGTGTGACTCATCAATAAACATCAATGCATCGGCAGGTAAATAATCCACCAAAGTCGGCGGCGGGTCACCTGGTTTAGCTCCGGTTAAATGGCGCGAGTAATTTTCAATCCCTTTACAAAAACCGACTTCTTGCATCATTTCTAAATCATGGCGCGTGCGTTCGGTAATGCGCTGACATTCGACCAGTTTGTTTTCTTTTTGAAAATATTCGATCCGTTCGCGCAACTCAATTTTGATTGTTTCAATCGCCCGCACCACCACGTCGCGCGGTGTCACAAAGTGCGAACTGGGGTAAACCGTAAAACGTGAGATTTTTTGTTGCGCCTTACCGGTCAAAGGATCAATCAACCACAGATTGGTAATTTCATCATCGAAAAACTCGATGCGAATCCCTTGATCTGAATTTTCCGCCGGAAAAATATCCAAAACATCGCCGCGTACCCGAAAGGTCCCGCGATCAAAATCAATATCGTTGCGCTGGTATTGCATTTGAATCAAACGCGCGATCACATCACGCACATGTACCCGATCAGTCAAACGCAAAGTCAAGATCATGCGGTGATATTCGCTGGGATTACCGATCCCATAAATCGCTGACACCGTTGCAACAATAATCACATCGCGTCTTTCTAGTAAGGACTTAGTCGCAGACAAGCGCATTTGCTCAATATGATCGTTAATTGCCGAATCTTTTTCGATATACAAATCGCGTTGCGGCACGTAGGCTTCGGGCTGGTAATAATCGTAATAACTGACGAAATATTCCACTGCATTGGTGGGAAAAAACTCGCGAAACTCGCTGTACAGCTGCGCTGCTAGCGTTTTATTATGGGCAAAAACTAAGGCTGGACGGCCAATCTGCGCGATCACGTTGGCCATCGTAAAAGTTTTTCCTGATCCGGTCACACCCAATAAAGTTTGAAATTTCAAACCATCTTCAATTCCCTCGACCAGTTGTTCAATTGCTTTAGGTTGATCACCTTTGGGTTGATAAGGTTGATGCAAATTAAAAATACTCATACAAAAAATCAATCAAGGAGTGGATTCAGAAAAGAGGCGAACATTCTAGGTCAAGATTATTTAATGACTGTCACATTAGCTGGCATTTGATAATAACAATACTAGGAACTAGGCCATCTTTCCTGCCCCTGTCACCCATTAGAAACAATGGTTTTACGCATGAAAAACATCTGCGTATTCCAAGAGTAATCAGGCCCTCTCGTTCTGTCGACTAAAATGCGTCATTCTCTTTTTTAATTGCCCGCAAATAATGTCAACTCGCTCTTTTTTACACGCGATTCCACTCGCGCCTAAAGACCCAATTCTGGGCATGACAGAAACTTTTCAAGCCGACACGCGTACATACAAAATCAATTTAGGCGTTGGTGTGTATTCCGATGAGAATGGAAAACTCCCCCTACTCAACTGTATTCGCAAAGCTGCCGATCAACTCAATACGGCAGCCGCGCCGCGCAACTATTTACCGATTGACGGCTTATCCAGTTACGATTCCGCAGTACAGGCCTTAGTGTTTGGCAAAACTCATCAGGCGATTGAACAAAAACGCATCGTCACAGTGCAAACCTTGGGTGGGACCGGTGGCCTGCGAATCGGCGCTGATTTTTTAGCGCGTTTTAACGATAGCAAAGAAATCTGGATTAGCACACCATCATGGGAAAACCACCGCGCACTGTTCGAGTCGGTAGGTTTTACTGTTAACGAATACGCTTACTACGATAGCGCTACTCGTGGTATTGATTTTTTGGGGATGTGCGCATCGCTCGAAAAAGCTGCTGCGGGTGCTATCGTGGTATTGCACGCCTGCTGCCACAACCCAACAGGCGCAGATTTAACATCCGCTCAATGGCAAGAAGTCATTTCGATATGCAAAAAGCGCGCTTTGGTGCCTTTCTTAGATTTGGCCTATCAAGGTTTTTCTGATGGAGTTGAAGAAGACGCCCATGCGGTGCGGGCTTTTGCCGACAGTATCAGTCCGGTATTAGTCGCAAATTCTTTTTCCAAATCTTTCTCGCTATACGGCGAACGCATTGGCGCACTGTCAGTGGTTTGTCACGACAAAGACGAAGCCCTTCGCACTTTATCGCAATTAAAACGCATTATTCGCACCAATTACTCCAACCCACCTTCATGCGGAGCGCAACTGGTGTCTATCGTGTTAAACGATCCTACATTGCGTGCGGAATGGTTTGATGAAGTCGCGGCCATGCGTCAGCGTATTAAATCAATGCGTCACAAATTAGTTGATTTTCTCAAGGATAAAGGTTCATTTGACCACATTAACCAGCAACGCGGAATGTTTTCGTATAGCGGATTGAGCGCGCTACAAATGCAAACTTTGCGCGATCAATTTGCGGTGTATGGTTTGGACTCTGGCCGAATTTGTATTGCTGCGCTAAACCATAAAAACTTTGATCAAGTCACACAATCTATTGCGCAAGTTCTGTAAGTACGCCCTCTTTAATCCTTACCTAAACAATTGCTCCAAACTGCAATGCTAGATCGAAAAGGTTATCGCCCCAACGTGGGTATTATTGTACTTAACCGCAATAACCAAGTGTGGTGGGGAAGGCGCGCGCAACAAGATTCTTGGCAATTTCCTCAAGGTGGCATTAATCGCGGTGAATCGGTTGAAGCGGCGATGTACCGAGAACTCAATGAAGAGGTTGGATTATTGCCTGAGCACGTGCACATTGTTGGGCGCACACGCGAATGGCTACGATATGATGTACCTAGTGGGTTTCGACGGAGCGATGCGCGTTACTTTCGTGGTCAAAAACAAATTTGGTTTTTACTGCGCCTAATCGGCTCAGAAACTAATGTCAATATTCGCAGTTCTGACAAACCTGAATTTGACGCATGGTGTTGGTCCGACTATTGGTCACCTTTGGAACAAGTTGTTGAATTCAAAAGAGAGGTTTATGAAAGCGCACTCAATGAGTTGGTGCGTTTTCTTGATCAAGAGCCACAACCTCTACCCAACTTTTACCTCAACCGCCTCACCAATGGCCGTAGGCACAGTTAACCATGAGCTTTGATTTATCTCGCAGTAAATTATCTGCCCTATTCCTTGGCGTTTTATGCCTGTTTAACATCGTATCGATGTCGCCGACGAATGCCGCGATCTTGAATGAAATCATCCCGAATGTCCCGCGCATTCCGCAAAAGTCACGTTTATTAAAAATTGATACGCAAGGTTTAACCAGCTTGACGCACTTCATCGACCCGACCCAAATCAGCGTCGATAGCGATAGCATCACGCGTTTTGTTTTAGTCTCTCTGTCCAACAACAATGTTGCTAATACGACTTTAGTGGGAATCAGTTGCGTCAATCAGGAATTTAAAATTTATGGCTACATTCTGCAACGAGCCAACAACCCTGAATGGATATTTAGTAGCGCACCTAATTGGCAGGCTCTTACCAATTGGGGCAGCAATCCGATTTTGTATTTGTTAGCTGAAAATTATCTGTGCGCACCAATTGAAAAAGGTTTTGAGGCGATTCGTTCAACGGAACAAATTCTGCTTAATCTTGAGCAATGGTAGGCGTTTGAAATTGATATCCACGTAAAAAATCAATCGCAGCTAAACGCTTACCTCCAGCACGTTGCAGCGTCATCAAACCTAAGCGCCCTCGCCCAGTCGTTCCGCAGGCAATCCACAGCACTTTATCTTCTAATCCCAGTATTGTTCCGGCCACGCCACCGTGTTGCGCATCATCAAAACACGACTGCCACACTTTGATCACTTGACCTTGATTCATAAAAAAAGCACCTGGCGCAGGGTTGAATGCGCGTACACAGCGTGCTAAATTCTCTGCAGGCAAAGCAAAATCCAATTGCGCTTCAGTTTTAGTGATTTTTTCAGCATACGTAATCCCTGCGGTATCTTGAGGAATCGCTGTACTGTTATGTAAATGCGGCAAAAAATCTAATAAGCTACGAACCCCCAATTGCACCAAAGCATCATGCAAAGTTTGCGTTGTATCGTCTGACTGAATAGGCAAAGCAATTTGTCGCCATACAGGTCCGGTATCTAATCCGGCATCCATTTGCATCAAAGCAATTCCCGTTTCAGCATCACCCGCTTGAATCGCGCGTTGAATCGGCGCTGCACCGCGCCAACGCGGCAACAAAGACGCATGTATATTCAATGCGGGCACCAAGTCCAATAAGGATTGCGGCAAAATCAGACCATAAGCCACCACGATAAGTAATTCTGCTCGCGTCCTTTTAATCGCCTCATGTACAGCCTGCGCTTCGATTGAAAATTTGCCATTAAGGCGCAGGTTTTGCGGTTGCCATACTGGAATCGAATGCTGTTGTGCCGTCATTTTGACTGGGCAAGCTTGTAACTGTAAATGTCGCCCCGATGGTCGATCTGGCTGGCACAGCACGCCGACAACTTGATGATTGGCATTGATTAAAGCGCGCAAAATCGAGTTTGAAAAATCAGGAGTTCCCGCAAAAAAAATTCGCATAATGAATAAATTGCCTTAAAAAGTGATTATCCGCGCAAGCATTCAGTGATTTAACCATGCAGCCACGCATTCAATGCGCTCAATACAGATAGTGCAGATAAATCCGGACTTGCCATTGATACCGAATAATCAAACAATACTGGCGCATCAATTACGACATCACTATGTTTGAGCACATCGTCTCGAAAAAACGTAATTGAAATTTTCTCACCCCATTGATAAGGGGTCAGTATTTTTTTGATATTTTTACTTGTCACACGTATTGAATTAACCGCAAGTAATACATCTTCAGGTGCTAAACCAGCCTGCTCTGCAACGCTATCCGAGGCCACCGTTTTAACAATCAAATTCTCACCACGATTCGTTGTTGTCACTCCTAAATCTAATGCGCGCACAGACTGATTCAAACTTAAGCCAAAACGGGGTAAAAGTTCAGTAAAGGGTAATTCGGTCGTTCCATCAATATAGTGTGCAAAAAAATCTTTCCAATCTAAACCGCTCATCCGCTCTAAATGCGCGCACAGACCTGCTTCACCTGATTCAGCCAATCCAGTCAAACCATCGCCATAAATGCGATATAAAACCTGCACCACTTCGTCTAAATTGGTTTTAGTCTCGCTGCGCAAGCGCAAATCGATTGCCAAAGCGGCGAGACTGCCTTGGCGGTAATAACTCACTTGACTATTAGATGAGTTTGCATCCGGACGATACAGCTTAATCCACGCCTCAAAACTAGACGCCGTCAATGAATGAATACGTCTACCGGGTAAATTAAAGCAATGGTTAATGCTTTCGCTCAATATCTCAAAATATTCGTTCTGAGAGATCACGCCACTGCGCAATAACATCAAATCATCGTAATAACTGGTGAAGCCCTCAAAAACCCACAATAAGCTGGTGCAGGTTTCGTGATTAAGTGGGTAGGGAATAAACTTTTGCGGCTTAACGCGCTTAACCCACCAGGTGTGAAAATATTCGTGACTGCACAAACCCATAAACTGTTTTTGTGCATGATTCAAATTGCCAGCCTTGGGCAAAGCATCGCGACTACTCACCAGCGCGCTGGAACTACGATGTTCTAAACCGCCATAACCTTGGTCCTTTAAACGCAATAAAAACTGGTATTGGGGCATTGGTGCTGGAGCACCAAAAAAATGAATTTGCGTACTGCAAATTCGCGTTAAGTTCTCTATTAGGCGCGGTGCGTCAAATTGCGGTTCAACTTCCGGCTCATGCGCAATCACCATTTGATGCGGGACTCCTGCCGCACTAAAGTTGAGTATTTTCAGCGCACCCATTAACAAAGGATGATCAATCAATTCATCGTAATTGGCGGCGCTATAGGCGCCAAAACCGTGTGAATCAACCTTGATCAGTGACATTGTCGTGGCTAATTGCCATAAAGGATTGGGGCTTTCAATATGCAGGTAATGGGTTTGGTCCATCATGCCATCACATGATAAAAACAAAGCCGAACCATTGATAAAGCCGCCACTGCGTGACAATTCTATTGCGCGCACCGACGCATCCCACGCAAACAACTGATAAGTGACTTCCCAGTTCCCCGAATTTGGAATAGACCAAGTATGAGTATCGATACGCTGTAAAAGTGCAGGGTTACCATCACAGCGCACATCTAGGGTCACGATATTTTTTGCGAATGCACGCATCTGATAACTGCCCGGCGTCCACTGAGGCATACGCAAAATCATCTGCGAGTTTGGAGTTGACTGCTCGAACTCGAGAGATAAAGTAATCTCGAATAAATGCTTATCAGTTAAGGCACGAATGTGGTAGTGCATAAAATTCTCAAAACAAAGTCAAAGTACGGTGAATAAATTTTATCCATAAAAAAACCCGACCGAAGTCGGGTTTTAATCACGTAAATTACTACGTTATCAGTAAACTTAAGGGGCTTGAATATTTGATGCCTGTTTACCTTTTGGGCCTTCAGTCACATCAAATTTAACTTTTTGCCCTTCTTTCAGGGTTTTAAAGCCATTCATTTGAATTGCGGAGAAGTGCGCAAATAAATCTTCAGAATTATCATCAGGAGTAATGAAACCAAAGCCTTTTGCGTCGTTGAACCACTTAACTGTACCAGTTGCCATAAAAATTCTCTTTCAAAAAAAACAAAAAACGTGACAGTAACAAAACCTATCACAAGATCACACTTGCGCACCCACCAATCAATTATTGCCCAGTGTAAACACGCTAAATAAACACCCTGAAAAATCCACCTAAAGTTTTAATCTAAAGTTTCAACCTAAGGCTTCATCAACAAAAGCCACTGATTATCTTGAAAAACACCGTCATTAGTCAAGAAGAATATCCGCTTACGGCTGATTATGTGCGTTGAAGGCGAATAGTTGCCCGTACCCCCCCTTCAATTCGATTATTCAACACCAAAGTGCCCCCCATTGCTTCGATAAAATTTCGCGCAATTGACAAGCCTAAACCACTGCCGCCGGTCTCGCGCGAACGCGATTGTTCTAATCGGTAGTAAGGTTTAAACACGTCTTCAAGCGAACTTTCGGGCACTCCATGGCCGGCATCATCAATAGTCACCTCAACATCGCTTTTGCTCAAATGACATTCAATTCTCGCCAATTCACCATATTTCAAGGCGTTATCTACAATATTTTGTAGTGCTCTTTGCAATGCGGTGGCGTTACCCATCACAAATATCGGCGACATAGTAGTTTTTTGAATCAAGCACACATCTAAACCTAACTCCTGAGAGTCATGAGTAATGGCCAATAACATTTCAGATAAGTTAATTTTTTGTGTGCTCATGACAGACCGACTACGCGCCCACGCTAAACCCTCTTCAACAATTTTTTGAGTTCCCGCTAAATCGTTAATCAACTGGGTTTGTAAAGAATTTTCTTTGACTTTTTCTAAACGCAAACGCAAACGTGTCAAAGGTGTTTGCAAATCATGTGTTATCGCGGCGAGCATTTCTGTACGATCTTTGACTTGATTTTGAATTTGTGCTTGCATCGTATTAAATGCATTGATTGCTTGACGAATCTCTTTACCACCTTTGACTGGAATGGGCGAACGTTGCAAATTGTGCCCCAAATCTTGAGCCGCCTGCGACAACTGACGTACCGACGCCATAGTCATACGTGCAATTGAGTAAGACAACAAAAGCAAAAACAGAATTAACACAACTCCCCACAACACGACGTTTTCAGGCAATTCATACGGTAAATAGGAAAAAACTCCGTCAGGTCGCCGCTCAATCAAAGCCGAAATGTTCAACATCACATCATCGTCAATGGCGACCAGTAAACCTTCGCACACAGGAACGGGGAAAACACGAGGCTGCGCCAAACGAAATGGATTTAAAAAGCTATTCAAACGCCACTCGTCAGCAATTTCTTGGGCTCGTTTCGCCGGCAACATTGACATGCAGTTGTCAATCCACAGGGAGGCGACCGAATGGTCTGACGCCAGTAAATTATCCAGCGCATCTGATAATGGCGAATTAGGCACGACACGCAACAAATCTAATGAATTCGCGGGGCGCACCACAATACCAAATTTATAGGCCGCCTCAATTAGGCCATCGCGCTGCTCATCAGGCGAATCGGTGTACGCATCAACAAATTGTTCCAGTCGTGCCGCGACAAATTGATATTGGTTGTGTTGCAACCAGCCTAAACGCTCATCCGATACTAGCCACGCGACGCCAATTAAAGTGCACAGCACACCCGTAAAAACCGCCAGAAAAACGCTCTGGGTCATTGTTAACAACAGATGTGGACGTAATAATTTTTGTAATATGCGCCAATTAAACGGTAAGCCCATTTGATTAATGTTAGGAGTATTTAAACTTCATTGCGCCATTTTTTAACCGCTTGAATTACCGTCGCAGTGCCTCCAACATGATTGCGGCTCATCATCGCGCCCTGCAAACTTAAGCATGTCATTACGTCGGCATCAATCATTGATGAAAATACGCGTAATTCATCCAACGATAAATTGGATAGCTCTTGACCTTTTTGTACACAAGTTTTCACAGCTGCGGCAACCACGCCGTGGGCATCGCGAAATGCCATTCCTTTTTTCACCAAATAATCGGCTAAATCAGTCGCGGTCGCATAACCTTTCAGTGCCATTGCCTCCATTGCCTGCGTTTTCACCGTAATTGTTGGGGACGCCGAATCAAGACGCAACACATCGGCAAAAATAGTAGTCGTCATCAAGATTGTTTCAACCGTATCGAACAGGGGCTCTTTATCCTCTTGATTGTCTTTGTTATATGCTAAAGGTTGCCCTTTCATCAGAGTCAGTAGCGCCATCAAATGTCCGTAAACACGTCCCGTTTTTCCACGCGCTAGCTCGGGCACGTCAGGATTTTTTTTCTGCGGCATGATCGATGAACCTGTACAAAATCGGTCCGCCAACTCTATAAAACCAAATCCCGGGCTCATCCACAAAATCAATTCTTCCGATAAGCGGGAAAAATGCATCATCGCAATCGCGCTTGCAGCACAAAATTCAATCGCAAAATCACGATCTGAAACGGCGTCTAAAGAATTGCCACAAACGCCATCAAACCCTAAAGTTTTTGCCACACGCATACGATCAATTGGAAACGACGTTCCTGCCAAAGCCGCAGCCCCTAGTGGTAAATAATTAATTCGGCCACGGCAATCTCTGAAACGCTGTCGATCGCGCGCAAACATTTCAACATAGGCCAATAAATGATGTCCAAAAGAAATGGGTTGCGCCACTTGCAAATGAGTAAACCCTGGCATCAAACTGTCATGATGTGCTTGGGCCAAATCTAATAAGCCGGAATGAAGGCGCATGAGCGCGAGATCAATGGCATCGCATTGCGCACGTAAATACAGGCGGATATCAGTCGCGACTTGATCGTTGCGCGAACGCCCTGTATGCAAACGCTTTCCCGACTCACCGACCAATTCAATTAAACGCTTTTCAATATTTGAATGTACGTCTTCATTCGATAAATTCCAGACCAATTCATTGCGCGCAATCTCTTGACTAATTTGTGCCATTCCTTTTTGAATCGCGCCGTAATCTTCATTGCTAATAATGCCTTGCGCAGCCAGCATTTCCGCATGCGCTAAAGAGCCTTCGATGTCATATGGCGCCAGTCGGTAATCAAAGCTGATTGACGCGGTATAGCGCTGAACCAACTTGGTCGGTGCTTCATCAAAACGTTCGGACCAACCAGAGATTTTATTAAACAATTGTGAAGTCATAGAAATAGTCGGCAGTAAAAAATGATACAAATTCAAGGGTTCAATAAGCGCTCAAAATAAGCCATCAGATTAGCGCTAGCTCAAACCGACTCTCGATATAATTGAACGCATTCGCACACGATTGATAAATATATTAGTCAATTATCGCTAACTCAAATCTCTATTGAATACAGATGACTGAATCGGTGCCCATTATTTCTGCGCATAACAAAATACCACGACATATTGCCATCATCATGGATGGCAATGGACGCTGGGCCAAGGAGAGAAAAATTTCCCGTGTTTTTGGCCATCGCAGTGGTGCTGAAAATGTCCGCGAAATCGTGCGCCATTCGGTGAATCTGGGCGTTGAGTATTTAACTTTATTTGCCTTTAGTTCAGAAAATTGGCGTCGCCCTCCTGCAGAGGTTTCCTTGCTCATGCGTCTTTTTATGACGATGCTTGAAAATGAAGTTGATAAATTACATCAACAAAATATTCGCCTTAAAATCATCGGTGAACGAGACGTTCTCAGTGCTCAACTAAATCGCTTGATTGAAACCGCAGAAAATTTGACCCAAAACAATACCCTGCTTACACTGTCTTTGTGTATCAATTACGGCGGGAAGTGGGATATTGCGCAGGCAGTCAAGCGCGCGCTTGTTGAAAATCCGCTTCCAGCAAACATTACCGAAGAATCTTTACAACCTTATTTGCAATTCAGTTATGCGCCCGAACCTGATTTGTTTATTCGCACAGGTGGCGAACAGCGCGTATCGAATTTCATGATTTGGCAACTGGCCTACACTGAACTGTACTTCACGCCTATTTACTGGCCGGACTTTAATCGCGCGGCCTTGGATCTGGCGATTGCATGGTATCAAAACCGTGAGCGGCGCTTTGGCCGCACCAGTGAACAACTGATCTCGTCATAATTTTAATACTCCCCCAATGCTTAAAACTCGAATTCTGACCGCCGCAGTTTTACTTTTATTGTGTGCCGCGACGGTTTTTCTTGGACGTGTTTATTTTATTTTTTTGGTTCTCGCGTTTTTTGTTGTCGCGAGCTCTGAGTTAGCCCGCTTAATCAAAGTTAAGAATACTTTTTTATTTAGTCTTGCAAGCGCGATTGGATTAGTCTCGATTTGGATTCTTGATGCGCCCATCGTTTATGTCGGTTTAATCGCATCAATGTTATGGTTAAGCGTCTTATTCCCGTTACTGTTTCGCTCGAGTAGCCAAATAAGTTCAAAATGGCACGGCGGTGTTTTTTTACTATGCCTCATTGCCGCATTTCACATAACGGTTTCATTTTTTGATCAAAATGGCTTAACCCTCGTTGCAATTTTGGCGATTGCCTGGTGCGCCGATACGGGGGCTTATTTTTCTGGACGAGTGCTAGGTAAACATAAATTAGCACCATCAATATCTTCAGGAAAAACATGGGAAGGTGTTTTGGGTGGAGTGATTACGGTGTTTTTGTTAGTTTGGGGATTGAACAGTTGGCCACCTGCACAACAACATCTGCCCTCTTTCATGAATGCGCAAGAATTAGCGCCACATTGGATCGCACTTATTTGCCTGCTCTTGTGCGCTTCATGTGTACTAGGGGATTTATTTGAATCAAAATTAAAACGCCAAGCAGGAGTCAAAGACAGTGGAACTATTCTGCCTGGGCACGGTGGCGTGTTAGATCGAATTGATGCTTGGATTCCGCTTTTAACATTTGCCGCCGTCTGTGATTCCTTATTTTGATACGACGAATACTTTCTTAATACCACTCAAAAATGCGTTTTATTACCGTTCTTGGCGCCACTGGATCAATTGGTAGCTCAACGCTATCACTGGTGGCACAACATCCTGATCGCTTTTCAATTTTTGCTCTTAGTGCGCATCAACAAATTGAAAAAATGGCGCATTTATGCCAGCAATTTCACCCCCGAATTGTCTGTGTACAAAACCAATCTCAAGTAAAAATACTGAAAGACTTACTGGGTTCTGCGTGCCCCGCTGTTGTTTATGGCGAAAACGGGTTGATTGAAATCGCATCGGACCCTTCTACAGATACTGTTGTTGCTGCAATTGTTGGCGCCGCAGGACTCGCACCCACTCTCGCGGCGGCACGCGCAGGCAAAACTGTATTACTGGCGAATAAAGAAGCTTTAGTGGTTGCGGGGCCGCTTTTTATTGATGCAGTTAAAAATCACAATTGCACTTTGCTACCCATCGATAGCGAGCACAACGCTCTACTGCAATGTCTTCCTAAAAATTTTAACGACGCGAACGCCGTCGAAGTCGACAGCCTATTACTTACCGCGTCGGGTGGACCTTTCTGGCGCAGAGATCACGCAACTTTAGATCAGGTTAGCGTTGCTGAAGCGATTCATCACCCTAAGTGGACTATGGGACAAAAAATCTCGATAGATTCTGCGACCATGGTAAACAAAGGTCTTGAAGTGATTGAAGCGCGCTGGCTTTTTAATATGCCGAGCACCAAAATAAAAGTCGTTATTCACCCACAAAGTATTATTCATTCAATTGTGAATTATTGCGATGGTTCTAGTTTGGCGCAGATGGGTGCGCCAGATATGAAAATTCCAATTTCTCACGTACTAGACTACCCTAATCGTATTTTTTCAGGCGTTGCACCCTTAGACTTTAGCCAGCTGTCAGAGCTCACTTTCGCGGCGCCTGATCACCAACGTTTTCCGGCCTTGTCTTTATGCTATCGATCTCTAGATTCCGGGCAAATTGCATGCACGCATTTGAACGCGGCCAACGAAGTCGCGGTGGCGGCATTCTTAAACGAACAGATTAAATTTACTCAGATCACACAAACTATCGAGACAGTGTTGCACCAATCGATTCGTGAAACAGGTTTGTGTGAAAGCTTAGAAGAGATTATTGAACAAGACAAAATCGCGCGAAAAAACGCTCATCACTTTATTCAAAGCTCGCTTGATCAATTACGGCGTTAACATTTTTAATATCGACCGTAATTGTACTTTCATCTGACGTCGATCAACAATGATGTCGACCCCTCCTTTTTGCTGTACGAATTCAGCGCGTTGAAAACCTTCTGGTAAAACGCCTTTAACGGTATTGGCGATCACGCGTTGCCCCGCAAATCCGACTAAAGCATTTGGCTCAGCGATCACTAAATCACCCATAAAAGCAAAACTGGCCGACACACCACCCATTGTGGGATTGGTCAGTACCGAAATAAACGGTAAGCGCAATCGTTCTAAACGGGTTAAGGCAGCGTTGGTTTTAGCCATTTGCATCAAAGAAATTAAACCTTCTTGCATCCGCGCACCGCCACTGGCCGCAAAACAAATAAAACCTACTTTTTGCTCAACTGCCAAGGCTACGGCGCGCGCAAAACGCTCGCCCACTACCGCCCCCATAGAACCGCCCATAAAATCAAACTCAAAGCAACTTACAACGACAGGATGCTGATCAATCGTTCCATAAAAAGACACCAGCACGTCAGTTTCACCAGAATCATCATGGCCCTGCTTTAATCGCTCGGCGTATTTTTTGCTGTCTTTAAAACGCAAAATATCAATGGGCAAAATTTCTTGCCCAATTTCCTGCCGTCCTTCTTTGTCTAACAAGTGATCAATCCGCGCCCGTGCATTCATTTTCATGTGGTTGCCACAACCGTGACAGACCATTAAAGCACTTTCTAAATCGGGACGGTAAAGTACTTCTTTGCAATTAGCACATTTAATCCAGAGACCTTCTGGAACCGAAGATCGTGAACGCTCGCCTCGCATTGGAGGCGGTAAAAGCTTATCAATCCAATTCATTTTTATACTCCTGTTTTATGAATCAAGCGCACTGCGCACCGCTGATACAAATGTACGCACTGCCTCTTTGGCCTCTTGCTTAGGTAAAGAAGCCATTAACTGAATAATTTTGCTGCCAATCACAGCTCCATCGGAAACTTGCGCGACATCTTTTGCCAATTCGGGGCTGTTGATACCAAATCCGACCAAAATAGGTAAGGAGATTTTAGTCCGAATGTCATCTAAGCGTTGAGCGACTTGCCGCACATCAATGTGTCCCGCACCAGTGACCCCTTTAAGTGAAACATAATAACAAAACCCACGTCCCAAACGCACAATGGCTTCAACGCGCTCTTTAGGCGTCGTTGGCGAGACTAAGAAAATCGGCGCCAAGCCCTGATCAATTAAAGCGTGTGCATAAAACTGATTTTCTTCCGCCGGATAATCGACCACGATACAGCCGTCGCCACCGGCAGCGCACAAATCTTTCGCAAAAACCTCGATACCATATTGTTCAATTGGATTGGCGTAACCCATCAAAATAATTGGCGTATGCGTGTTTGTTTGACGAAATTCTCGGATGATGTCTAACGCGCTTTTCAAAGATGTTTTTTGCTTTAACGCCCGCTCGTTCGCCAGTTGAATCACAGGGCCCTCTGCCATCGGGTCCGAAAAAGGGTAACCCAATTCCAAAATATTCACACCTGCGGCAACTGCTGTATGCAAGATTGCACAAGTACTCTGGATATCCGGATCACCAGCCATCAAATACGCAGCAAAAGTTTTTTTATCCCCCGCCTGTTCAAAATACGCATTGAGTCGTTTCATAGAATTTATTTTGTAGACTGAAAATATCGACTAATCAGCACTGATTTAATCTCGTGCCAAGTTAGTCTCGCGCTAAGTTAATCTCGTGCTAAGCGTCCCATCCTGAAGAATCGCGCTGATAAAACGCTCACAAGCCAGAGAAATAATAAGTTTGCGCCAAAGAAATAGCACCATTCGTTAAATTTAGGTATTTTTAAAATCACATTGTTGCCGGTTAAAGTACTCAGTGAATTTGTAAAATACATCAAGGTTTGCTGCAAACCAACGGACATCAACACTGCTAAGAGAGCAACAACAAAACCAATTTCCAAGCCTTGATAATAAAAAATTCGCCTTATAAATCGAGGACTCGCACCAAGCCATAACGAAACCTGGACGCGCGGTTTATGTCGAACTTGCGTAAGATGGATCACGTTAAAACTGACCAATCCAATTACTAACATTAAAAATGCAGACAGACTCATCACTCCCCAGCGCATCCCATTGAACGCAAAGGCAATCTCTTGCGCCACACTCCCAGGATAAAACAGGCTTTCTACCATTGGTAGCTTTTGTAACTGTGCAGAAATATCAACTAAATCTTTGGCGGCGTCCATATCTAAGGTCACGCGAATCAAATCTGGCAATGGATTTTCACCCAAAATTTGCTGAATCTCTGCGATCACGACTTCATCACTCAACTTCGCTAATGATTCCTCTTTTGGAATAAATTCTATTTTTGAGTACGCCACGTTTAAAGCAATCTGTTTTTCTAGCGCTTTCACCTCGGTCAAAGTAATCTCTTTTTTCAAAAAAAGACTGATTTCTGGCATTGTTTTTAAATGCAAAAAATACGGATTTAGATTTAAATAAAGCGTGTAAAACAAAAATAATATACTGGCAATAACGCTAATCACAAAGCAGCTAAAAATTGTGATGCCATAAGAGTTCTTATATAAAGCCACGCTCTCATGCATCGCGTAACAATGCTGATTTAACCAATTGCGAATACCGTTCATGATTTTTCCTCGACGTCTTCGATCAAGGGTAATTTTTCTATCGCAGTAGTGTTCTCGGCTTCAGTCACTCGCGCAGAAATCAATCCTTGCATCAGCTCAAAATTATGTTCACCGGCTTGTTCTGGAAATCTGTCATGCGTTGAAATAATGCAGGTTGTGCCGCCGCGATGGAATGAGCGCAAGAGCTCGATAATTTGCAAACTATTGTCACGATCAAGATTTGCCGTCGGTTCATCTGCAATAATAATTTTAGGCTGATTCACAATCGCACGCGCAATTGAAATTAACTGCTGCTGCCCACCCGATAAATAGCGCGGCATCTCATCGGCCAAATGATTGGATTTGACACAGCTTAATGCGGTTAAAGCGCGCTCTTTAGCGGCTTTCATGCTCAAACCTTCTATTAAGAGCGGATGCATTACGTTCTTAAGCGCAGAAACATCATCTAACAAGGCATATTCTTGAAAAACAAACCCAATCCGTCGGCGAAAATACGGCAAATTCGACAGGCTCATTTGACTAATATCGTAGCCATCAACTTCTATAGCGCCTGAGTCAGGGCGCGAAATCCCCGCGATCAATTTCAACAAGGTTGATTTGCCTTGTCCAGAATTGCCTCGTAAATACACCCACGATCCTGCCTCAACTGAAAAGGATAAATCAGTAAAGAGACTGACATTGGCATGGTACTGTTTGGCGACATGCGAAAATTTAATCATGTGGAAATCTTAATGAGAATATGGAACATCACAATCACTCTTTGACGCTAGGAAGAAATGAGTTAATAAAACGCTCGGGATGGAATACCGCTAAATCATCAATTCCCTCTCCTAGCCCAACAAAATAAATTGGAATATGTCGAATGAGCGAATCAAAAGCGAAGGCTAATAAGGCGCCACCTTTTGCACTGCCATCGATTTTAGTAATGATCAAACCAGTTAACTGTACCGCAGCATCAAATGCACGAATTTGTGCCAACATATTTTGGCCGGTTGTTGCATCAACGACCAAAATTCTCTCGTGCGGTGCACCGATTAAGGCTTTATTGGCAACGCGTTGAACTTTTTTTAACTCTTCAATCAAATGCGCTTGTGTTGGTAAACGTCCCGCCGTATCAATCAAAGCAATATCAATCTGCCGCGCTTTTGCCATTTGAATCGCGTCAAAAATAATGCTCGCGGGATCGCCCTGTTCGTTACTCACAAATAAACTGTTATTTCGTTGCGCCCACATTGATAGCTGATCTGAAGCGGCGGCACGAAAGGTATCACCTGCCGCAAGTAATACTTTGTGCCTTTGAGTCTGTAAAAATCGCGCCAACTTACCAATACTGGTCGTCTTACCCACGCCATTAACGCCCAGAATCAACCAGACTTCAGTGTGATGATTATTTTTTTGCTCAAATGTTCGTGGCACTATGGTGAAACTGTTCGATAAAAGTTCTTGCAATCCCTGCCTTAAAGAACGCCCTTCTTTTATTTTTTGACGTAATGTCGCACATATCTGGTCTGTGGCGACAACACCCACATCAGACTCTAATAATAAAGTTTCTAGTGATGCGATTTGTTGCTCATCAACCCCGCCGGATGAGAGTAAACCAATTTGAATCAGTTTTTTTTTAAATTGATCAGACCAAGACATCAATAAATTCGTGAAAAATAGGGTTGTCGAAAAATATCATCGATCAGATTGTACCTAAGGGGCTCTTGAGTAACTGCTCTGGGGTGTTTTGATGCTGGCTTTTATCGTGGTTTTATCGTGATTTGACCCAAGTTATAACTATCGCCCTATCGATAATAAAATGCCCGCTTTGGCGTAATTTGACGCGCCCTCTACAATTCCTCTTTTTCATCATAACGAATACCATGAACTCTCCTGAACTCTTGGCCCCTGCCGGTAGTTTGACCATGCTTAAAACTGCCTTTGCTTTTGGTGCCGATGCCATCTACGCGGGTCAGCCACGTTATTCTTTGCGGGTTCGGAATAATGAATTTGGGACACTTGATTCCTTGAACGAAGCGATTGTTTACACCCGTGATTTAAATAAAAAATTCTTTCTGGTTTCTAATATTTTTCCACACCAAGCCAAAACCAAAACATATTTGCGCGACATCGGCCCAGTGGTTGATTTAAAGCCTCACGCCATCATCATGTCCGACCCTGGACTGATCGCCTTAATGCGCGAAAACTTTCCACATCAAGATATTCATTTGTCGGTGCAATCCAATACGGTTAATGCCTTAACCGTCAAATTTTGGCAAAAAATTGGCGTCAAACGAATTATTTTGTCACGCGAATTATCAATCGATGAAATCCAATTGATTCGTCAAGAGTGCCCTGATATTGAGTTGGAAGTATTTATCCATGGCGCCTTGTGTATGGCGTATTCGGGACGTTGTTTGCTGTCGGGGTATTTCAATCAACGCGATGCCAACCAAGGATCTTGCACTAATTCTTGCCGCTGGGATTACAAGGTGTTAAGCCAAAATAATCAGTCCGAACACGGCGATCACAAAACCTATTTTGTTGAGGAACCGCTGCGCCGCCCTGGCGAGTACAACGAAATCGAAGAAGATGAGCACGGTACCTACATCATGAACTCTAAAGATTTACGTGCGATTGAACACGTACAAAAGTTAGTTGATCTAGGGATAGATTCGTTCAAAATTGAAGGGCGGACAAAGTCCCCCTACTATGTCGCCCGCACCAGTCAAAGCTATCGTCGGGCAATTGACGATGCGGTAGCGCAACGGCCTTTTAACCCGCAATTACTGCGCGAACTGGAAGGTTTGGCTAATCGTGGCTACACCGATGGATTTTTTCAACGCCACCATGATGCCGATACGCAAAATTATTTGCGAGGCTTTTCAGAATCCCGACGCAGTCGCTACGTTGGCGATGTGGTGGCTTGGGATGCGGAAAAACAATTAGTCGAAATCGCAGTCAAAAATCGCTTCGCCGTTGGTGATCGCTGTGAAATCATTCATCCGACGGGTAATCACGATGTGGTGATTGATGCCTTGTTCAATACCGAGGGCGCGGCGATTTCGGTGGCGTCAGGCAGTGGCCATCGAGTCTTTGCCGCCTTGCCGGCCTACACCGTCGGGGCTTTTGTCGCGCTCTATATTAAAGATGACATTTCCATTCCCGTCACGCTAGAGCGCGAACATGATGCTTGTGCCAGTTGCGGCGATTAGTTTTTATTCTTTCAAAGGTATTCGCCGAATCGCGGCGCGGCGAATACTTAAAAATCTACTGCCGTTTTTTAAGGAGCTTTGCCATGTTGTTCAATTCGCGCAATCAATCAATCAATCAATCAATCAATCAATCAATCATAAAAAATGGGGGTTGGCTCTAATCGCCAGTCTGGCGGTGTTGAGTTACGTCCCGGCACAGGCAAAAGAGCTTCAATCCAGCAAATATCTGCGCCCTCAAAACTTGTTGAGTCACGCCCCTGAACAGGCAAAACAGGGATTTTATGCTGGTGCTCAATTGGGAGTAATAAGTTTTCCATCGGAATCCCAAAGCATTAATGGTGTTCTTATCAGTATCCCCGAAATAAGTATCCCCGCAATGAATCTATCTGTCGGTTATGAAATAAATTCCTATGTGGCTATTGAGGCTAGATATGGCTTTGGCCTGAATGAAAAAACAGTGATTGCTAAAGCCTCTGGTCAGAAAGGGTCCTTAGATATGTCCGCAGCTCTCAAGGTTGAAAGTACGGCAGGTCTCTACCTAAAGGCAACTGCCCCCTTGACGCCAGAATTTTCAATTTACGGCCTGGTTGGCTCTTCAACAATGCGCACGAATGCCACAGTCACATATCAAAACCGAACAGCGAAGGCTAACTCTTCCGAAAGTGGCCCTACTTATGGTTTCGGATTGCGTTACCTGTTAGATCAAGAAGGCGGAGTTGCCATTACCGCAGAGCTTCTCCCAAGAATGACCCTTAGTGATGCAAGTGCTTTTTATGCAGGATTCAGCCTGGCGTTTTAAACTCGATCGTGTTCGCCAGCGTGAACAAAATATAAGCGAACATGCTCATTACCCTGCCCTGGCACACCCACTCGAGTTAATCGCTTCAATCGAATTAACTTTGGTGGGTGTGGGACTCAAATTTAAGAGACAATCGCGGTTTTGATTTTTACCGCTTTTTTATTTTTGCCTTGTCCTTCATGCTTGCCCCTCCCTACCTACCGACCCAACTTCCCAGCACTGCGCAGCGGCATACGATTCACGATCATCCGGCCCACAGCGCCGGTTACAGCATCGCCCACGCCTACCAATTGGCGCGTCAAGCCAAAGGACGCACGCTTGTAGTGATGGTAGCGCAGGCCGAAGAAGCGCAGCGCTTGATGGAAGAAGCGCTATGGTTTGCACCAGCGATGAAAGCGCAACTATTACCCGACTGGGAAACCTTGGCCTACGATGCCTTTTCTCCGCATCGCGATTTAATCGCCGCGCGTCTGTCGGCCCTGTACGCTTTGATGAACCAATCCTGCGAAGTTTTATTCGTACCGGTCACCAGCGTGTTGACGCGCTGCGCTCCACCCGATTACCTGGCCGCGCGCATTTTTCATTTTGCCCAAGGCGACTTGTTGAGCGTCGATAAATTAAAAGAGCAATTGGTGCGCGCCAATTACCACGCGGTCAGTCAGGTCGTGGCGACGGGAGAATTTGCGGTGCGCGGCGGCATCATCGACATCTATCCGGTTGATTACCCGCATCCGCTACGCCTCGATTTACTGGACACCACGATTGAATCGATTCGCGCCTTTGATCCAGATACCCAACGCTCGATCTATCCCCTGCAAACTGTTGATTTACTGCCCGCGCACGAATTCGCGCTCAATGAAGAGTCGCGTCAATTATTTCGTTCGCAATGGCGCGAAAAATTTGAGGGCGATCCCTCCAAACAAAGCATTTATCGCGACATCGGTCAGGGCACAGTGCCGCCCGGGATTGAATACTACTTGCCGCTTTTTTTTGAAAAAACCGCCAGTTTGTTTGATTTTTTCCCCGCCGACACGCACCTTATTTTGTGCGGTGACCTGCTAACCACTCTGAGTCATTTCTGGAGCGAGACTAAAACCCGCTATCAATTTTTATGCGCCGACAGCGCGCGTCCAATCCTGCCCCCCACCGATATTTTTTTGAGTCAGGAAGATTTTTTTGTACAGGCCAAACAGTTCTCAAGCTGGCAATTGAGTTTTGCCCCGACTTCTGCGCTCCCCGATATCGCCTTTAATCGTCGTCAAGAAAAACCTTTTTCGCAGCTACAAGAATTTATCCGTACCCAAGCACACACCCGCGTGGTCTTGTGTGCCGACTCAACCGGTCGGCGCGAAGTCTTGCAACAGTTATTTCACGAGCACGCAATCGACACGGTAACGCTAGATTCCTTTGCCCAGATTGAATCACTTGAAGTGACGCAAACGCCTTTGGTGGCGGCACCTTTCTTTACGCAATTCGCCCTACCCCCTTTTCACTTCATCACCGAAACCGAGTTATTTGCCCAACACGGTCGGACCCGTCAACTGCGTCAGCAGGCGCGCGGCAAAGATTTGGACTATCTATTACGCGACATTTCCGAGATCAGTGAAGGCGATCCGCTGGTGCACCAACAGCATGGCATTGGACGTTATCTTGGCTTGGTGAATTTGAATCTCGGCCAAGGCGAGATGGAGTTTTTGCATTTGCAATATGGTGGTGGAACCACGCTCTATGTGCCGGTCACTGAATTGCATCAAGTCTCGCGCTATGCCGGTATGGAGGCCGAACATGCGCCCCTGCACGTGCTAGGCAGTGGGCGCTGGGATAAAGCAAAACAAAAAGCGCGTGAAAAAATTCATGACACGGCGGCGCAATTACTCGGCCTTTACGCCGAGCGCGCCTTGCAAAAGGGTTACAGCTTTACTTTTTCGGAGGCCGATTACCATGCCTTTTGCGAAGGTTTTCCCTTCAACGAAACCGCCGATCAAACCAGCGCGATCAATGCGGTTATGCAAGACATGTTGAGTGATAAGGCGATGGATCGCTTGATCTGTGGTGATGTCGGCTTTGGAAAAACTGAAGTCGCAATGCGTGCCGCCTTTATCGCCGTCATGAGCGGCAAACAAGTCGCCATATTGGCACCCACCACCTTGTTGGCTGAACAACATTTCAATTCTTTTTCACAACGTTTTTTAGAGTGGCCAGTTAAATGCGCCGAACTGTCGCGCTTTCGCACCAGCAAAGAAGTCAAAAACGCCTTGGAAGGACTATCCAATGGCACGATTGACATCGTGATTGGCACCCATAAATTACTTTCGAGTGGCATGAATTTTGCACGTCTGGGTCTGGTCATCGTTGACGAGGAACACCGTTTTGGTACGCGTCAAAAAGAAGCCCTCAAGGCACTGTGCAAAAACGTTGATGTGCTGACGATGACGGCGACACCGATTCCACGCACGCTTTCAATGGCGCTGGATGGATTACGTGATTTTTCAGTGATTGCCACCGCGCCTGAAAAACGACTATCAATTAAAACGTTTATTCGCGAGGAAAGTGAGAGCACGATTCGTGAAGCCTGTTTGCGTGAATTAAAACGCGGTGGGCAAGTATTCTTTTTACACAACGAAGTCAGTACGATTGAAAATCGACGCAGCGAGTTGGAAAAACTTTTACCCGAGGCGCGAATCGCAGTCGCCCATGGCCAAATGGCGGAGAACAATCTGGAGCGGGTGATGCGCGATTTTGTGTTACAGCGCAGCAATGTGTTGCTGTGTACCACCATCATCGAAACGGGTATTGATGTCCCCAATGCCAACACGATTGTGATTCATCGCGCCGACAAATTCGGTTTGGCGCAATTGCATCAATTGCGCGGGCGAGTCGGTCGTTCGCATCACCAAGCTTACGCCTATTTGCTCACACCCTCGTTACAAGGATTTACTGCGCAAGCCGAGAAACGGCTGTCTGCGATTGTGCAAATGGAAGAGCTGGGATCCGGTTTTTATCTGGCGATGCACGATCTGGAAATTCGCGGTGCCGGAGAAATTTTGGGCGACAAACAATCCGGTGAGATGCAGGAAATCGGTTTTGAGATGTATACCGATTTACTCAAACGCGCGATCAGTGACTTAAAACGTGGCGTGACGCCTTCTTTCGATCAAGAACCAGCCAGAATTGAAATCAATTTACACACGCCCAGTCTGCTGCCCGAGACCTACTGTCCGGACGTTAGCCATCGTCTGAGCTTTTATAAACGTCTGGGTGTCGCAGCAGACAAAGAACAACTCGATGCCCTGCACGAAGAATTGATCGATCGCTATGGCCTCTTACCAGAACCGGCGAAAAATTTACTCGCCACCCATTCTCTACGCTTGCTGGCGCAGTTTTATGGCCTATCCAAAATTGATGCGAGTGAGCGCGTAATCATGTTGGAGTTTGGTGCTGTTAATCGCGTCGAGGCGCAACGCCTGATCGCCTTAATTCAAAAGGATCGACACATCAAGTTGCAAGGCAATCAAAAATTACGGGTTGAAAAAAATACCTCTTCAATCGAAGCGCGCCGCCTGTTAATCGAATCTTTGCTCAAGGAAATCGCAGTGCCGCTCAGTGCCGCTAATGGTTTAAATTGACGTCTTGGTCGTGGCAACGTTTTTTTCAACCGGCGTCATCAACATATAGCCTTCACTGCGAATCGTTTTAATCAATTCTGGTTTACGCGCATCGTCACCAATTTTTTGCCTAAGCTTCGACACTTGTAAATCAATGGTTCGATCCAGGGCGTCAATTTCTCGATTCAATAATGTTTGCGCCAGCCAATCGCGCGATAAAACGCGCTGCGGCCGCTCCAAAAATAATTTCAACAGCCGAAATTCGCTATTGGCTAAAACGACAAGCGTACCGTCTTCGAGCAGTAAATGCCGCACCAACATGTCCAAAACACGCCCACTAAATTGATAATTACGCACGCTGATGACATCTTTCCCATCTGGCGGTGCTTGTATCCGTCGCAAAATATTGCGAATGCGTGCCAACAATTCGCGCGGCTCAAAAGGTTTGGTTAAATAATCGTCGGCACCCATTTCCAAACCGAGCACGCGATCAATCATATCGCTACGTGCGCTCAACATCAGCACTGGAGTATTCGAGTTGGCGCGCAAATTACGACACAAAGTCAAACCATCTTGTCCGGGCAAGTTCAAATCCAGTACGATTAAGTCGATGGCATGTTGCGCCAAGACTCGCTCCATCACAATGCCATTCTCAGCCTCATAAAGATTAAAGCTTTGCATTTTTAGATAGTCTGCGACCAAAGTCCGAATTTCTAAATCATCATCAACAATTAATATATTCTCACTCACTGTAGCCCCTATCTGTAGCGTAAAACCAGATTATCACTCTATCAGCCCTTCCCCTTAGAATCAGCCCCTTTGTAGAATATGCTTAGTTCGCAGGCATCCTTGAAAATTCGATTATTACCAGCCCCCCGCATACCGAGTTCATGAAGTTTTTGTCACTTAAATTCCTCGTAAGGCAATGGTGTTTATTGCTTTGCGGATTCTTGCTGATATGCGGCTCGTCGAGTTATGCAAAAGACATTAAAGTTGATCTAAGTGATGGCGATGTGCGCGTTTCTTTAAGTTATGAATTGGTCTTGCCTGACGCGCTCCAAACCTTGCTTGATTCTGGGCTACCGATTTATTTTGAATCCAAAATTCAATTGAAACGTATCGGCTGGATTTGGGATCAACATGAAAATTCATGGTGGCAAGCCACTAAAAATCTGACCAAATCTAGTGTGGGTTGGTTTGGTACCAGCCAATTTGAAAGCATACAAACGCAACGCCTCAATAAAAGCGTATTACAAGGCGACTACCGCCTTACTGCGGGTAATTTTTGGCATTCAGTGCAACTTCTTGATCAAGCTTTAGAGTTGATTCGTAAACCTCGTGTGCAAAAAGTGGTGTCGGTATCCGATCTTCAACCCGGTGCTATTTATGAGGGCGTTGCTCAATTGCTGATTGACCAAAATAAATTGCCTAAACCCTTTCAGCTAGAAAAACTCAAAAACGATTCGTTTACTTTAGTCTCACCAGAGCTCTATTTTGAATTCTCGGTGCCTGAAAAATGAAAGTCGCTATCCGCATACTTTTGACACTAGTCTTCTTAGCACTGGTCTTTATCGGCATCGTACTGATCGGTTCCTCAGTTAACGCACAGCTTTTAGAGCGCTATTATCTAACGATTGTGATCGTCAGCCTTGCGTTATCGGTAATTTTTCTAGTGGTTTTATTGATTTTTATTGCTTGGATTGTCCGCCGACGCATCAAACGCATTTATGGCAGCATTTTGACCATTCGTTTGATGGTAATTTTCGCCATCATCGGCGTTGTTCCTGGTTTAATTATTTATGCAGTGTCTTTGCAAATCATTTCAAAATCGATTGAAACATGGTTTGACTTGCCAATCGAACGCGCGCTTCAATCAGGGTTAGGAATGAGTCAGCAACTAATTGAGCAAAATTTGCGTAATCTTTTAGGACAAGCGCAAAAAATTATCCAGAACAATCCTTCGGATTTACTGATTAAAGAAAATCTCGCTGATCTCAAAATCAAAACACACTTGCGCAGTATTAGTCTGTTTGATGAGACTGGGAAATTATTAGAAACAACAGACATTACCAACATTGCTCCACCTGGCGAATTTGAACTGAAGCAAGCCAAAGTTGGATTTGCGGGTGTTTTGGTTGATGTCGTCAATAACGAATTGAAATACCGCATCAAAGCAATTCTTGCCTTTCCTAACAATCCCAACTTTATCTTGCAGATTGATCAAGCGCTTTCCGACGAACTGGGCCATAACGCGCAATTGATAGAACAAACTTACAGCAGTTATTTAACGCGCAATTTAGCGCGCGGCAATTTAAATGATTTATATGTACTGAACCTCAGCTTGGTGATGCTGTTGGCTTTGCTCTCGACAATTGTGGCGGCATTTTATTTTTCAAAACGTTTTTCCGCTCCTTTATTGCACTTAGCCGAAGGGGTACGTTTAATTGGTATGGGCCAATATCAATCACGCCCGGCGGAGGTCTCTGCAGATGAATTAGGGAGTTTGACGGCGTCTTTTGAGGGTATGACTCAAAAATTACAAATTGCACAAAGCGAAATTAAACACAATCAAGCGGAATTAGAAGCCGCCAAAACACATCTTGAACTAATCCTATCGAACATGAACGCAGGTGTGATCGTGTTAGACGCGCAATTTAAGATTGTGCAATGCAATTACAGCGCCGATCATATTTTAGGTATAACTTTATCGTCATATATCGGTAAAAGTCTCGATGAAATCGAAGATCTAAAAACTTTTGCCGTCGGAATTAAAAAAGGTTTTTCTAATGAAGATAACAACTTTGATTCGTATGACGAAAAAGAATGGCAACGCCAGTTTGATATTTCGCACCAAGATCACGAAATCACTTTGTGGGCTCGTGGTAGCACCGTTACGCATTTAAATACCTCGCGCTATATCGTTGTGTTTGATGACATGACTCAAACCATTTCAGCACAACGAATGTCAGCATGGGGAGAGGTTGCCAAACGCCTGGCGCACGAAATCCGTAACCCCCTCACCCCAATCCAACTTTCAGCGGAACGCTTGATTCATAAAATTGCGCCCAATATTCCAGCCAATGAAGCCAAGGTGTTGATTCGTAGCGCAGAAACGATTACGCAACAAGTTGACGCCCTCAAACGCTTAGTCGATGATTTTCGTAATTTTGCAGACGTACAGCCCGCTGAAAAAAATCCAGTTGATTTGAATGAATTGGTTCAATCCATTACTGATTTATATGCTGACGAAACGGTGAATATTCAGCTGTCTTTAATGGAAAACCTACCTATGATTTTGGCCGACAATGGCCAAATTCGCCAGATATTGCATAATTTGATTAAGAACGCGATTGAGGCCTGTACACAAAACGCACAACAAAAAAATATCACGCCACAAATTACTTTGATTACGCATTTAGTCAAATTTCAAGATTCCAAACAACGATCCAGCAAGGCAGTGCAATTACAGATTGTTGATAATGGCGGCGGCGTTCCGGCAAAAATTTTGCCACAAATTTTTGATCCCTACGTGACTTCAAAAATTCGGGGGACCGGTCTTGGTATGGCAGTTGTGAAAAAAATTATCGATGATCATCAAGCGCGAATTGAAGTCAAAAATAAACTCAATGACAATAACGAGGTAATGGGGGCTTGTGTGACCATTTTATTTACGCGCTGTAAATTTACTGCTTAAATTGATTGATTTAAGCAGTCGTCTAAATTTGTTCTTCAATCAAGCGCGACCATAATGGTTCATTACAATGTATCAATCTAATTTCAGGACAATCGTATGGCTTCAATATTGGTAGTTGATGATGAAATGGGAATCCGAGAATTACTGTTTGAAATTCTCGATGATGAAGGACACTCGGTATATTTGGCTGAAAATGCTGAAATGGCACATCAAATGCGTCGTAGCAACATTTTGGACCTTGTTTTGCTTGATATTTGGATGCCCGATGCTGATGGAATTTCTGTGCTGCGCGATTGGGCCTTAGATGGTTTGCTTGATGTTCCCATCATCATGATGTCAGGACATGCTACCATTGATACTGCGGTTGAAGCAATGCGTATTGGCGCGGTAGATTATCTTGAAAAGCCGATCACACTGAAAAAACTATTGAGCACCGTCGATAAAGTTTTAAGTGATCCAAAATCGCAAGTCAAACCATTTCCAATATCCGAAAAAAAATCATTCCTAGAGGGCGATAACGTATTAGATTTTGATGACCTGATGGGGGACCTAGACACACTCGAACCTCAATTGCCGTCAGTCTCCGAACAAAACAGTTTTTCCAATGATCTGTCAGGTATTAGCTTAGATGACCCCTTGCGCGTCGCACGAGAACATTTCGAGCGTATTTATTTAGATCATTTAATACGTCGCACTGGTAAAAATATGTCTCGTTTGGCAGAGTTAAGTGGTTTGGAACGCACCCACCTCTACCGTAAATTACGCCACGTCGGATTGGTATTGCCTCGGGCTAAAAAAGATGACTAACGGTGATGAATAAACGCGCTAGTTTGATTTAAGGCTTAACGATGGCGCGTTATCTTTATTCTTTCTTTTTTTCACTGGCCCTACCCTTACTCATCATACGTTTGCTTTGGTTAAGTCGTCACGACCATCGATATCGACAACATTTAAAGGAACGTTTTGGGCATTATCACAGCATTGCTTTTACTCACCACAAAAAATGTATCTGGATACACGCGGTATCAGTCGGTGAAACGCAAGCAATTCTTCCGCTGATCCGTCAACTGGCGCAACGCTACCCCGAACATTTTTTTGTCATTACGCATACCACACCTACAGGTAGGGTGACTGCGCAAATTGAAATTAACCGCATTTTGGGTAATCGCTACTGTCGTGTCTATATTCCCTACGATAAATTTATTTTCATTCGAAAATTTTTAAATTATTTTCAACCGCAAGTTGCGATTTTTGTGGAAACTGAAATTTGGCCCAATGTACTTTTGATATGTGAACAACGTGGGATTCCTAGCGTATTGATCAATGCACGTTTGTCTAACAAATCACACCATCGCGCACTTCGATTTCACCACTTAATGCGCTCAAGTGTTGCGCGCATTAGTTTTATTTGCGCACAAACTCAAGAAGATGCGCAACGTTTTTTACATTGGAGTAATAAACCGGTGTACATGACGGGGAATCTCAAATTTGACTATCTTCGCTTGCCGCATATTGAAACCTTAGGCCAATCTTGGACTCAACTTGTACCGCAACGAAAGATCATTTGTTTCGCCAGCAGCCGCGATCATGAAGAGCAAATGTTGCTAGATGCCTTGATCAAAAACCCTCTGCTTGACGATTATCTACTATTAGTCATACCGCGCCATCCGACAAGATTTGACGCGGTTTTTCAATTATTTCAGACCTCCGGCTTATCGGTGGCGCGACGTTCCTCTGACATGAATTCAAGCGCGCTGACTAAAGCAAAAATTGTTATCGGTGACTCGATGGGGGAAATGGCGGCGTATTACATTTGGGCGGATATTGTTTTAATGGGTGGCAGTTTTGCGCCTTTGGGCGGGCAAAATTTGCTTGAGGCCATTATGCAAAACACGCTCGTGATCGTTGGACCGCACACCTTTAATTTTAGCGAGATCACCACTAATGCGATCAAAGCAAATTTAGCAACACGCGTTAACGATATGGGTGAAGGTTTATATGTCGCGTATGCATATTTAAAAAGTGGGCGCAATAAAACTTCAATGAACGATCGTGCCGCGCAATTTATTCAGCAATATCAAGGCGCTAGCGCTAAGACTATCGACTATTTATCAACACTGAAAGGTTTTAACGAACACGCAATCCCTGAAAAGTGAGTCAGCCATACCGATAATATTTTGCTCAATTCGATTTGATCGCGCGCGCTCCACCACATACCGTTTTGTAAAGAAAAATGACTGGCGCCTAATGCGCAAGCAGCCCAAATTTCTTGCAAAGGTCTTTGAGTATTGAGAATAATTTTTTCGCGTGTGGGCATGATGATTTCTAGTACATTACCGTTTGGCATGGTTTCGATATCAATATCCGCCGAATTGGCAAACGATTCAATTTGAGTTTCAATCGATCGAAAGATGGTCTCAGCAATGTGATTAAATTCGGTTTCAGTCATAACAATGTCCCTAGCAATACTACAAAAATACGTCATCGAGTAATTCATACAATACGTCATATGTTACCCCGACTTTTACCCCCCAGTGCTGTGATTTGTGTTCTCATCCTATCAGGGTGCGGTTTAAGCGGCCCCTTGTACTTGTATCAACCACCGGTCATAGCCACAGCGGCTTCTAGCGCGTCATCGAAGATTAGTTCAAGCGGAACACCTTTGGCAAACACCTCATCACCAAAAACTACGAAGTCACCTTAAGCAGATCTCTTGGTCTGAACTGCGTATAAAAATACGCCGCACTGCCTCTACAATTCAATTTTAAAAATCTATCTACACTACCACCAAC